>JANODY010000121.1:0-59420 GCA_031412945.1 Cyanobacteria bacterium SOY_65_metabat_81 | reverse complement strand
TTTTGAAATTTATTTAATAGGGTTGTAATATTGGCGTTTGGTTTTTGATCAAGCTCATTTTGGTAAAGCTCAAAAGCAATCGCATTAATCCAGTTTGTGTAGGTGCGAATCTTGATCGGGATTAATTCTTGCCCTGTTAGCGATCGCTGTAATAGGGCTGGAATCAGCCCTGCATTGACTAGGGAACTCTTGCCTACTCCTGACTCACCATGAATGATGGTTAGTTGATGGTCAATTGAGAGAATTCGGGTAACTAGTCTTTCCACATCTTGAAGTCGTCCTGACGTGGTAATTTCGCTGATGTTAATGTCAAACTTAATATCAAACTTGCTTCTATCTAGTTCTGCAATATTTGAGTTTGAGGGAAGTTGTTTTGGTTGCAGAGTTCCTGCACCCGTAAAGGCTCTCAGTCCATATTGTTGTTCTAGGGTTCGCTGCTGTTGTCGAGTTTGAAAGGCTTGCAGATAGCGACCTTGAGCGAAAGCCACGTCATGAAAAATATCGAGAAACTGAATATATAGCTTAGGTTCGTATTTACGATTAAATCTGGCGATCGTTGGTTCAATCAGGTTTGCAGCTAATTCCATCTCGCCTAGATAGAAGTGACTCTGAGTTAGTAATAGTTGGTATTCTCCCAGTTGAATTTCACGCAAGCGTAACCAGCTAAATTTAAACTTCTGATCGTCAAAATTTTTGTCAAAAGTTGGTTTTGTTTTTAGAACTAAAAAAGCATTAGATGAATGTTCTTTGACTTGCATCCATGCTGTTCTGTCGGCGGCAATTTTGGCGAGATATCCATAATCTTGGGCGAGTTCGAGGGTCTGCTGTTGATGCAATGGCAATAACAACTTAATCCATATTTCTAGTTCTTCCCATTGCTTTAGTCGCTCTAGGACATCGCTATAAGCCCCACCATATTTAGCGAGCAAGTCAGTTCGATCTGCTTGTTGAAAGGCGGCGATCGCCGCTTGAAAAAACTGTTTTGCTTTAATCCAAGCTGACTGAGATTGCCGCACTTTGCTTAAGGCATAATCCCACCACAATTTTCCTAAATAAAATAAAACTACGCCACTCTCTATCGATTTATTATTCTTTTGCCAATAGTCTAGACTGCATTGATAATAAATTTGGGAGACGCTATGCAACTCACCTTGAGATTCTTCGTATATTTCTGTCGTTATCGCTTCACCCGATCGCCGCATCAATCGCCCTAATGCAAAGTCTAATTTTGCTTCTAATTCTGGCGAGGATAATTGAGAATTATCTTGATGAAGATCATAATGCGCCATGCGTAATTCGCGCCGCGCAAACTCTAGCTCACCAAAAGACAATGATTGGCGATCGGAGTCGATTTGAGTATCTTGCCAAAATAATGGTATCTCAGGATCTGTGGCGATCGCCAGTAATCGACTTACTTGCTGACAGATTGTATGGCTTAGCTCCATGGGTGACAGTCTAAATTTGATCGGGGGAGCTGCCAGATTTACTAGCTCAGGAGCTTGCACATAAAACTGTTGCAGTTCACGATCGCCTAGCCAGATCACGACTGGACATTTTAACTGCTGCTTGAGGCGATCGCGAAATAGATTAGCGTCTGAAAATAAGTTTTCTAAGTGATCTAAATTAGTTGATTTTGTTTGCTCTAGCCCTAAGCACATCAGCGCTGAAATATTGTCGGTGGCTGCGGTTGATGAGGCTTTTCCGACATCTTCCCAAACATCTTGCAATTTTTTATATAAAGTTTCAGGTGCTTCCCGCCACCATATTTCTGTGTATGGCAAGCCCATTTTTGAGGCTAGTGAAGTTAATAATTTTTGTCTAAGATGGCGGTAGTTGCAATTGACAATAATCAGCGAAAAAGATCCCTGAAATAAATCGATCGCTCTAGCTAAAATATCTAGCGATCGCTCATTGACGGCTTGACTAAGAAAATCTTTATTTTCTTCGATTTTGATCGGCTGTTTGATCTGAATCACTTATTTTGATTAATCGCCTCAATCCTACAATACCGTCAACAACCGTTAGAATTATTAAGATTATTAAAAATTGTAAAAATTTTTGGTAATTATTTTTTAAATTAACAACTCGCAAATTTATGACCGAATTCGCTACCAAACTCACTGAGACACTTCAGCCAATTGCTGATCAATTCAAATCTCTTAACGTTCCTGCACCAGTTACGCAATGGGGACATCCATTTTTTATGGCGATCGTTATTTTGATGATGGGATCGTTTGTGGCTATTTCAGGATGGCGCAGCCGCACGGCGACAGATACCGAAGTTATTTCCAAAAATAAAGCCGATCATCGCAAAGTTGCACCTCTAATGACTGTGTTTTTAGCCGCAGGATATTCAGGCGGTTTGCTGTCTCTGGTGATGCAAGGCAAGCCCCTACTTGAAAGTCCGCACTTTATTACTGGCTCGGTCGTTTTGACTTTGCTGGCGATCAATGGGGCGATCTCACTCACTGGTTTTGGCGGCAACAAGCAATTTCTTCGCAATGCTCATGCTTATTTAGGTAGTGCGATCGCGGTGCTTTTGGTTGCTCATGCTTTGCTAGGTTTGAAGTTAGGGCTTTCTATCTAGACAATTTCATCAACTGCGGCGCTGTCAAAATAAAGGTATCCGCTCAATAAATCGGGACAACTTGCAAATTTAGAGCCTTCAAATGGCGCAAAATCGTTGCCGATATGTTGGTTCATCCCATTTATTGAGCGGATATCTATATTTAATGACTTATATCGGTGCAGAAAGAGCTTCTTCTAACGGAGCGCGTCCTAGACGTTCCTCTAAAATATTCATGACAGTCCGCCCAAAGTCGTCGTCGTCACGTTTCCATGCTTCTAGACAGACTTCTCCAAAGAAAGAGCCTAGAGGTTCAGGATTCCAAAGTAGCTTTTTGGCAGTCCAAGGCATCATGCTCATGGGGTTATAGTCGGGTTTGAGAATGTTGTTTTTAAAAGCGTAATCTTCCAAATGGGTATGGGGTTGCAAGCCGATAAAGAAGATGGCAGGTTCTACTTTGTCAGCGCCAAAAATAGATTCTAATTCACGGTGATAGGCGATCGTTTGGCGCACAGTTTCTAAGGTTTCATCGATGACGTTAAAGGAGTAATTAACTGACACTAACTCGTTAAAACCTGCGGCTCTAAGATCGCGACAATTTTGTAAGACAGATTTGAGATTATAGCCCATTCGCATTTTGCGAATTAATTCTTGAGAGCCACTGGTGATGCCGATCTCAAAATAACTCATACCTGTCTCGACCATCAGTTGACAAAGATAGGGAGTGAGATTATCCGCCCGAATATAAGCAGCCCAATGGATATCGGTCATGCCCGATGATTTTACTTTTTCGAGAAGTTCCACAGCATCGTCAATAAACTTCTTGGCAGGAATAAATTGAGCATCGGTAAACCAAAAATTGCGAACGCCGCGATCGTAAAGTCGGCGCATTTCTTCGATCACCTCATCGGTGGGATTGATCCGAACTTGCTTACCTTCAATGACGGTGTAGATGCAGTAACAGCAATTGTGCGGACAGCCGCGCTTGGTTTGGACACCGATATAAAAGTCACGATCGCGAAAATAGTAATTAAAATCTTCCCAAATCGATTCGATATATTCGTAGTCGCAAGCGCTCTTCTCGATCGGCGCAGGCTGCTCATGGATTAATCTGGCGCGAGGTTTGGTTTCGCCAACCACATAACAGCGATCGCTAGCGATTTCTCGACCTTGAACCAAACGCTCTAATAACGATTCGCCTTCACCGACGGAGATAATGGTTCCCTTTGGCAAAATGCTGCCTAGCTGTTCATAAAAAACACTGACCGCACCGCCACCAATAACGGCTTTAGCTTCAGGATGATAGCGTCTAGCTCGATCTAGTCCGCGCCGTACTAATTGCGAGTTGCGCCATAGCTCCGAATAATAGGTAGTAAATAAACGCAGTCCATTCACTGCCCCGCGCAATTTTTTAAAGGGATTTTTGGCATAGTAAAACTCAAAAGCATTTTGTAAAGGGTTGCCGCCGCGTCCGCCCACGGGTGCATAAATCTGAATGTCGCGCCATGAAAACACCAGCAAATTAGGCTGAAATTTGTCGATCGCCCGATCCATCGCTGTATAAAAATCGAGGGGTGGCACTGTGCCTAGATCAAAAATATTTTGCTGTACATGGGGCGCGACCTTATGAATGTGATCGGATAAATAAACTACACCAATCGGAAAAATCGGATTGCAGGGCAGGCGAATATAAAGAATGCGATCGCAACCTACCGATACGCCAGATATCTCGCCAGATTCATTACTAGCCACCGCGATCGGGTTGTTTATAGGAGCTTTTATGAGGGTCGTTATGGAATCAGTAACTGACATGGGTGTTTATCTCTAAATCTTAAGCATTTTTTATTATTTTGAAGATTTGATGACGAATTCCAGTTTGAAGCCCGCAAGCTACAGATTCACCAAACAAATTTTTCTTTACATATCTTAATTATATGCATTCTGCCATGAGTTTCGGATAACCACCCGAAACAGGACAATATCAGGCGATCGCCATCGTCAATTTTGACAATTCGATCATAATTTGATGACGGCTCGATCCCCGCGATCGCGGGGATCAAATTTGCATTAACGGTACTGATAGTTGGTAGTAGTATTTACAATCCCTAGTCGGGCTTGAGTGGTAAGTTTATTTTCAGCCTAACTTGCAAGATTTTAGTTACCGATGAGAAACAATTATGTCTATATTTGACCCATTACCTGTTGACTTGCACGATAAGAAAATTATCTGTTCTTATGTAAATGCTACTAGTAAAATTCAGATTGCGCGGATCACTGATGTCCCACAGTGGTATTTTGAGCGCGTCGTATTCCCAGGGCAGAACCTCATATTTGAAGCGATCGCCTCCGCGCACCTAGAAATTCATACAGGAATGATGGCAAGCTCCATACTTTCGGATACAATTCCATGTGTCCAATTGCAGGTAGAAGACTTTAGCGACATCTTGCCAAGCTGGTTGCCGATCAAACCAATTGATGATGCGATGATGATTGATCTAGATGCTCCCTTGGAGATAATCTCCCTACCCGAACCTGAAACTGTCTCTTAAAAATGGATTTTCTTTCCCTCGAATATGGCTCGTTTCTCATCAGCATAACGATTATTTATTGGCTCTTACCAAACCTGCAAGCTCGCTTGTTAATTATTTTGACGGCAAGTTTGATGTTTTATTCATTTATTCAGGTGCAGTATGTTTGGCTGCTGATCGTGATGTTAGTGATCAACTTTTGGCTGGGGGGAGAAATTCATAAAGGCGATCAATTTCTAAAGCAATGGCTATTATTTGTCGGCATATTTTTTAATGTGCTGCTGCTGTTTGGGTTTAAATATATTCCATTTGTGGCGACGGTGATCGGGAATATTACAGGTTTACCCGTAGGCAGTTCGTTGGCAATCTGGGCGAAGGCAAATATTGTGCCGCCGATCACGTTGAGCTTTTTTGTATTTGAGTTAATTGCTTACTTGATCGATACCTATCGCGGTGATAGCCCTGCCAGAGATTTTCTGAGTTTTGCGGCTTACAAATTATTTTTTGCCAAGCTCCTATCTGGACCAATTACCCGCTATCAAGAGTTTGCGCCCCAACTTTTTACGCGATCGCGCCCTGTCTTGCCAGATATTGTCGAAGGAGTGTGGCTATTTGCCTGTGGTGCAGCTAAAAAAGCGATCGTTGCCGACAACATGGCGAGGTATGTCGATCTCTGTTTTCGGAATACTGAACGTGCGGGTAGTGTCGATCTATGGCTAGCCCTAATTGGTTATGGCATCCAGATCTATTGTGACTTTAGCGGTTATATCGACATGGCGAGAGGTAGCGCCCTGTTACTAGGTTTCAAGCTGCCGCAAAATTTTGATTTCCCCTATTTTTCCGCCAGTATTTCCGACTTTTGGCGACGTTGGCACATGACTCTCGGCGCATGGATGCGAAATTATGTGTATATTCCCCTCGGCGGCTCAAGGGGTGGACTCTGGCGAACTTGTCTCAACTTGATGATCATCATGCTGGTGGTGGGGATCTGGCATGGCGCAAATTGGGGCTTTATTATTTGGGGACTTTGGCATGGGGCAGCCCTAGTGTGCCATCGCCTGTGGATGGAAGTTTGTTCTGTATTTGAAGGGTTACATAAAATCTGGAAGCCTTTACCCATGCAAATTTTGGCGATCGCACTCACGCAATTAATTGTCTTTTTGGGTTGGATTCCGTTTCGATTACCCAATTTAACTGATACCAGTATGTTTGTCCAAAGACTATGGGGATATGGGAGCGATCCTCAGTTTGGCGTAAAAATTTATGTGGAATCCCTCGGTATTACGATCGGACAGATCGCCTTGTTAATGTTCGCTCTATTTAGTTTTTCGCTGATTGCTTATCAATGCGATCGCGCCAAGTGGCAACTACATTGGCAAGTCAAATTATTTTTAGTACCAATTAGTCTATTTTTAATTAGTATTCTCAGCCCTGACAAGAAACTACCATTTATTTACTTTGATTTTTAGCTTTTCAGATCGATCGCTTTAATTTGTTTTGCCTTCAACGATCGCTATTTCTGCTTCAGTCAAGCCATAGAGTCGATAAACGATCGCATCAATTAGTTGGTCACAGCGCGTAAGTTGTTGTTTGATTGGCAATAGAGCATTTAGGCTATCTTGATATTCTTTCTCTAATGTTTGCTGGTCTTTTCTGGCTACAGGATCGATTTTGATTTTTTTACTGTTTTTCTTCAAAACTTCGATTAGTTCCTCAAAACTAACATGGGGCATATTTTTATAATAGTCACCTAGATAATTTTGGATTTTAGATTTATTCGTCAGCGTATCAACTGAACAGCAAATAAAGCGCTCTAGCCATTGCAAAAAGCTCTTGATTTCAGTTTGTTTTTGTTTGTTCAGTTCGATCATTTGCCCTGCTAAATAAGCCAATAAATCATGAATAACATCGCCTTCTTCGGGTTGTTGAATTAGGTGATGATTGACTTGATTTAAGATTGGTTGAATTTGGCGATCGCTTTGATATTGGTTATAGAGGGCGATCGCATTTTGTAATAACTGCTGACGGCGATCGATTGGAGTTGTAAATTCGATTTTGCGAATAGGCAAATTTTTTGCATCTTTAATTAAAATCTTTTGAAAACGTTGTAGTGCAGTATCAAGAAAAACTTTTCTATGATAGAACAAAATCAACCTTGATGCAAAAATGGAAAGTATAAACTTTAAATTAACTTCAGAACGTGGCAGCAAATTAAATTGATTTTGCGTATTATATAATTCCTCATTAGTTAATGAAGCAAAAATTCTCAAAGAACCCCAGTCAATAATTTGTTGAACTAAAATTCTTTCTTCTTTAAAAAATTTTTCTTCTCTAGGTGCACCCAACCATTTGCCATAATTAATCCAGTCGAGTCCATTCCATTCAATTTGATATCGACTCACATCACCACTTAATAGTAGTTTCTTGTATGTTGAATCTATTTTTGATTTAGCATGAAATATCTTGTTTTTTATTTCATCATCTGTGTGACCTTTGTATTTATCATATGGAGTAATACCAAGACAAAATTCACAATAATCTTCAAGGTTTTTTGATATGTTTCGTATTTTACCTAAAATATCTAGGTCATTATCATTAGTAATTGATATTATGTTCTCTGGTGAATTGAGCCAATTAACTTGATCTATTTCGATGTATCTTGCAGCATTATGAGGTGCTATAATCTCAATTCTTTCAAAAGAATCATAAACTAAAATATCTGTCTTACAAGAATCTATTTTATTGGCTTTAGGATAAATAGTTATTAAGCATGTATCAACTTTAACATCTCCTTTATTTTCTCCAAATAATTCATTTGGTAGACGAACAATACTTTTAATAATATTGTTCTCTAGAATCTTTTTACGCAATTTTGAATAAGAGACTTGCGTTAAAAAAGATGATGGAATTATGAATCCAAAACATCCAGAATCAGTAATTATAAGTTTGGATGCAAGCTCCATAAAACTTGCAAAAATATTTATTCTTAAATGAGTTGTTTCGTAAGACTCAAAAATATATTTGACTATTTCTTTTTCTACATTCTTTATGTCAATATATGGGGGATTACTAAGAACAGCGTCAAAACCTGAGTTCTCTTTCCAACTAGCAGTATCTAGATCTATAAATACCTCTGGAAATTCTAAATCCCAATGAAAAAACTGTTTTTCTTCGCTAAGTTTTTGTGCTTCTTCATACACCTCCCTATCTAATTCTTTCATTTTATTCGTTTTATTCGTAATTGCATTTGCTCCATGTATTCTCAGAAAAGTTTTAGCTTGTTTTAAACCAAAAAACTGTGCAACATAAATATCTAATAAACGCTTATAAGGTTTAGCAGCTTCATCAAAAGAATGAAATAACTTTTCGCTTTGTTCAACTTCAGCTAAAGTTGCATCACTCAGGATACTTACACCACGCATGATCTCAGCCGCCCTTAATAATCCTACAAATGGGCTTGTTAGTAGCTGAAGTTGTACACGGTCAAATTTATCTTTATTCTCATTCTTCATACTAGTTTCAGCTTCCTTAGCAGTTGTCCCGATAAGTGAATTGCCACAGCGTAAATGATGATCTAAGAAACTTAATGGAGCGCCAACTGTAAACGAATGTAACCACAAGCTTACTTTTGCTAATTCAACAGCCATCGGATTTAAATCTACGCCATAAATACAGCGCTTCATGATTACCCTTTGTAATAGTTGTGTAGGTTCCAATCTATCTGGACTAATGCTAATTCCTTGCTTTGCCAAATTTTCTAAAATACTTTGTCGAGTCTGATTAAGCATTTCTAAAATTGGATTATGTTCGGGATATTGATTTAAAATTAGAATTAATTGATCTGTCAAATAATCTACAGCTTCAACTAAAAAGTGACCACTTCCCATTGATGGATCACATACCTTTATGTCTAGCAATGTTGTTTGAGCTTTACTTCCTAAGCGTTGTAAATCCTTTTGAATACCATTGCGACTTTGCACACCTAAACGCTTGTCTTGTAACTGTTGATGTAAATTGTTGATCTCTGTCATTAGCTCAGAAAATCTTTGTGATCGCCTCTCTAAAATTGGCTTGAGAGTATGACTGACAATGTATTTGACAATATAATCAGGAGTGTAGTAAGAACCTGTAGATTTACGTTCCCCTTTATCATTTTCTAAATGCAATCCTCCATTTTCTACATTGTCAATTACCACACGGTACTCTAATAATCCCTCATAGATAGAACCTAACTGACGCACACCTAAAAAGCTATAGTCAATGGGTTGTCCTTCAATTCTAAATAGTTTATCTAATGCGGGAGCTAATATTTCATCTGTGATTTTAAAGCGAGACAGAAAATAATTAGCCGCATACTTAATCTGATTATTGATTTCCCTAAAATTAAAGTGAAATAATCCGCCATTATAACGCGGTAGTTTAAGACCATCATCACCCTGATCAATCACATTAAATGTATTGATTATTCGATCATATAAAAATGTTGACACCTGACTAAACTTCCTTTGTTGAGAAATTCGTTTAGAAACATCTCTTGAAATTTCTATTAAACTTAGTTCACAATAATCTCCATTGACAGGTAAGAGATTTCTTGACTCAGCATAGAGTAGAAATAGAAGCTTATAGAGAAATGATAAAGTTGATTCATAAATTTCTTCTGGTGTTACTTGATATTTCTTTCGGAAAGCATTTGCTGCAAATCCTCCCGCTATACTTGGAAACACTTGCTCAAAAACCAAAGCTTTTAGATCTTTACCCACCTGTGTCGCATAAGTATTACTGCCATCACGCACACGTTCTAAAAAATTCCGTCCCTGTGGATCTTTAACAAAACTATCACTACAGAAAAACAACCAAAAATACTTAAACTGTTGTAATTTGTCCTCTACTTGCGATTCTAACAACTCCACCAAATCCACTTGATAGAACTCTGTCGCTGTCGAAGAAGCTAATCGATAATAAAGCCGCCACTCGCGCCCATTCGTCAAAATTCCCCAATCAACCCCAGTTCCCACTAAGTAATTTGTAATCTGAAACGAAGGATTAGCATTTTTATAAATATCACGCTGATCGTTTGCCGAAGGTTTACTGAGTGCGCGTTCCCAATACTTTGCTTCCGCGATCGCACTCACCCGCGTATAAAAAGCAGACTCTTGATCCTGCAATGGATAAGCATTATCGCGATCGCCTTCATTGGTAAATAATGCATAATCGGGACGTTCCGCCCGACCTTTGCCACGAGTCGTGACTTGGGGAATATTACTAAAGCCCAAAATATCTAAGGCTGGCTTAATAAATACTTCTTCTGTTTGAGCTTCACTGAGTTTGGGAAGCAGATCTTTTTTCGACAAATAAAGATTTAGCAAAGCATCAAAATTAGCCGACATATCAAACTGCCATTCTGCACATTCTTGAATTCTGTAATCCAAATAATGTTGCGAAAATAATGGTTTGTTTGTCTTCTGTAAACTTGTCATGCTTAATTTTGTTTCCTTTTATTTTACTCGATTTAAGCGACAAATGATAAGTGCAATTCTCGAGATGTTTGTAGAGCAGACACTATTAACAATATTAACAATGATGTTAGGTGGAACGAAGATCACTAATTAGCTTGGGGCGATCGAAAAACCCTATCATCTAAAATCCTCCGCTACGTAGACGATTTTAGGTAATAGGGTTTTATAATTATGCTTGCTTACTCTTCTAATCGCGGTTGAAATGGATAGTTGTAATCGCTACGCTTGCGCCATTGGATTTGGTTATCTATAGCCTGATATAAACATTCTTCAACAATAAATGGTACGTTTTGCCAAGTTACATCATCACGGCGCAAAATCCAGCTAACTTGTTCGAGGGCTTCTTCGATCTCAGCTTCAAATCGAGCTAAGGGTATTGGGCGTTTTTCTAAGTTGGGAGATTCTACACAAACGGCGATCGCTTCTTTTAGAGCCAATACAACTTCTTTGCCGTAAACCTCACGCGCTCTTAATCTCAGCGCTTTAAAACCCTTTTCAGAAGTGGCATACATCGGTGGTAAACGATTTAGGACATAAGCCGTTGTTTCACCTAAATCAACGGTTTCGGCGATCGCAGGATGCAACTTTTGAATTTGATGATAGGCGAGAGACAATACCAATTTTTCTAAGACATTACTAAATTGATAATTGGCATCTACCATATAGGTCTGGAAATCTTTCGCCTTCTGCTCATCTTTATCCAAGCTGGAAGCGCTTTTGACTAATCGTCCTTTCCAAGAAATTTCAGGCGATTTTCGATTTGTAGCCGTGTCATCTCGACCTACGCTCGCATCACGCTTACCGACATGAGTGTAAGTATTGCTGACCGCACTTTTGAGCTTAATAGTCATCAATGCATTTTCTAAAGCTGTGGGGATATCTTTCCAAGATGCATTATCCGCACCCAAAATCTGTTGGAGCGCGGCAAGCGATCGGGCATGACTAGCCATTTCTTGGGACGGCAATGGACTAGAATCGCGCAGGGCATCAGGCTTGACACTCACTAGCGCCCGACGGACAGCCGATTCTATTTGTTGCCTCATTTCAGTTGCGGCTTTTTTGCGTTGTTTTTGCCATCCGATATTTGATGTCGCATACATTGGGGGTAACCGATTTAGCGCGTAGGCGGCGACCTCGCTTAAATTAATTTGATTGCGATGATATTGTGGTAAATGAGAAATTTGTAAGTCAATTTCCGCAATTACCAGTTCTTCGATCGCATTTTTACAACTCTGCATATCAAGCCATCCAAAACCTAATATGAAATTTAAATATTGTTGAGATAAAAAATATTACACAAAAATTCATTTTAAATTTTTTAGAATCTCCTAAAATATCCATACATTGTAGCAAATATAGACAAAATCAATCACTTTTATGGCGATCGCCACTTATATTCTGGAGTACAGGCCGCGACAGCTATTTGTTACGATCAATGCGATACAGGCATATCATCAGGGCTAGCACGCCAATTTGGAGCGCAAAATTCCCTAAATTGGCTTCTAATTCACCATTTCTAGCAATCAATCTCGCAAAAAAGATAACTGCTCCAATAAATCCTGATCCTGCAAAAGCCATGTAAATAAATATGCGTAACCCGCGATATGGGGTTTTGGCTTCTCGCTTAAGACGTTTATATTGCTCAGAGTTTAGTTTAGTCATCACCGTATTTTATTGTTTTAGCTACAGATTATTATTGCGATAAGATTGTCAATGCTAGTCAACATCCTGTCTTACCCTAATCATGATCGCCGACATCACAACATTCAAATTTTCGACCGCCGAAATCAAATCTGAAGGCTTGACCCTTGATGAATATCAAATGATTTGCGATCGCCTAAATCGTGAACCTAACAAAGCCAAATTGGGGATGTTTTAAGAAGCGCGTGGCTTGTCTGGGATGTTTATACCATACAGAAACATATGGAGTATTTCCAGAGGTGACATGGGTGGGCTATGAATCATAATATCGTCGTTGCTGGGATGGAGATGAAAGCGTATATTTCGCTCGTCGTTGTTATGATCTGGCAGATTGAGGTCGATTCTTAGAAAAGGAACTCTAGCCTCTCCTTCTTTTTGAGGAAACCTTATTTCAAAGTCAAATCCTATAATTTGAGCAGTTTTGCCAGTTTCATCGATAGTAATCGCAAAATCAAACCAGCAGCCATTGTGCAGTTTAAAATGAGGAATGTCTTGAGTACGCTTGAAATTTTTGCTTCCACCTAAAATTTCGGAATATCCTTGCTTACTATTGCTGATTTTAAGTAACCCACGAATCTCATTTTGACTTGCACTCAATATTCTTTCATTGCTAGCATCATTCAAACAATCAAAGATTTTCTTTTTAAATTTCACTGCACCTTCTACTTCCAGTAATGTCTGGTTTAAAGAACGTTCTTGAATTTCTTTACAGAGCTTTTCCCAACTATTTTTGCCTTTCAAGCAAGTCACCTCGATCAAGTAAGATTAACCACTCTCCATACTCTGGGTCAGTTGGTAGTTGACGATTCTCAGCCAAAGCTATTACCTCCTCATTGGTTTGACCAGACCATTCTTGTAATGCAACCAAGCGCTGTTCACATTCTTCAGAAGTAAGTACATCTGCATCTTTATCTAAATAATATAATCGTGAACCAACAAAACTAACAAAATGAGGAGCATTACGAAACATTAAATGGCTCGACTGCTCGGAAAGTACAACTAATCCACCATTTGTATTTTTGTCTAATTGGGTTCTAAAAGCATCAAAAATTTTCCATTCGTTATTATCCCAACAGTCAAGTTGATGTATTAAGAAGTATTCTTGAGGTGCTTCTTGAATAGATTTAACTAGATTTCTTGCTCCAGATTCTCCTGAAATAGTTACTGTTTCACATTCACCAAAAATCTCAACACTGTCTTGTAACTCATCAATTGTTGATTGTATGTCATCAGGCATAGCGACTAGAACCATCCAACTATTACTATCTGGCGGTCGCAGTTCAATTTTTTGTAATAATTCATCTACAGAAGATAGTTTATCCACTTATAAATCCACTGGTAAATTTTCTTGTATTAGTTTTATTTGTAATAAATAGACTCAAGGTTGGATGAACAGCAAAACGTTGATGAGGATACTCGTATTCTAAAATATGTCCTGTGAGCATTAGTTCAAAATCTTCAGAAGTTCTAGGGGAAAATGATTTCTCATTTGCAACTTTAATAAGAGTATCTATATTTAAATCAGTTAAACCAATTGTTTTTGAACGTTGCATAGATATAATTGCTTGCTCGGCGTGTTGCTCCATAACTAGAGACGAGCCGTCCATATAAGCTTCCTCAATTGCCGCTTGGGTAAGAGACATCAAATCTCGTAAAACTCCTCCAGAATTAAATATAATCATCTGTCTTGCTCTTTCATTAATAAGATTTTCAGAGTCTCGTACCTTAAAAATGTCTATAAAGAATTTCTGCGCTTCATCATCTTGTAAAACATCTAGATATGGTAAGAAATAGAAATTTTCTGTGCTTTTTACAATACTCGCTCTCTCTGTATATAGAGTTACAATAGAGCCTACAATAATTGATCCAAACCCATATTTATTAATCTCAATTACGTCATCAAGAATAGGTTTAACAAATGTTTTTGCTTCGCTTAGCCTATCTAGACTATCAAAAATAAATACAACCTGTTTTGCTAATTTCTCATTAACGAACGCACTTGCTTTAGCAAAAGCCTGTAAAACTGAACTTCGATTTTCTCGCTTCTCAGTAGTAGTAAATGATTGAGAGTTGCCTACATTAAGCATACTCACTGTAGCCCCTATACCTTGAGTTACTCTTGGTTGATGGTGCGTAACAATCTCACTGTTTCCGTGTAGTAATCTCTCAAATATTCTCTTAGAATCATTTAGCTCAGATGTATTGTAGCCTTGTAATGTTTTTATTAACTCAAGTCCTGTAATCGCAATTAAAGTGCCAGATTGCAGTTCAGAAATATCAGTAAAAAGACTAACATCAACATAAATAGCTTTAATATCTTCTAACTCATTTAAAGCTTGTTCTGTTAATAGTAATTGTGTAGTTTTACCCGATCCAATGCCACCAAATAACAAATGTACTGAAGAGGGTCGGAGTGCAATTTTACCAGTAATAACTCCTACAGGATTATTCGGCAGATTGACATAAAACCCTCGCTCAACAGCGCGTTGAGGATTAGAAGTACCTTCAAAAGCTGACATCAGCCTGCGGAAAAATTTCAGGCGATCGGACATGATATTTTTCTACTTAATTGCGAGTTAGTGTTTACATCTTAGCGGATCAACCAAAATCTGCAAAGAAGCCGACTACTGCACTACAGCAAAAAATATAGCGTTACGATAAGATGATTATTGCAATCCAAAGAGTTGTCGCAGCCTAACCATGACCGCAAATATCACTACACCTAAATTTTCCCCAGCCGAAATTAAATCTGAAGGCTTGACCCTTGATGAATATCAAATGATTTGCGATCGCCTGAATCGTGAACCCAACAAAGCCGAATTGGGGATGTTTGGCGTGATGTGGTCAGAGCATTGCTGCTATAAAAATTCGCGTCCCTTGCTGAAGCAATTTCCGACCACAGGCGATCGCATTTTGGTTGGTCCTGGCGAAAATGCGGGCGTAGTCAAGATTACAGATGATATGGCGATCGCTTTCAAAATTGAGAGCCATAATCGCCCTTCGGCTGTGGAGCCATATCAAGGCGCAGCGACAGGTGTGGGCGGTATTTTGCGTGATATTTTTACGATGGGAGCGCGTCCCGTTGCAGTTTTGAATTCATTGCGGTTTGGCGAACTTTCTGACCCTTGGGTGCGTAGTCGCGTTAATGGCATTGTCAATGGCATTGCGGGTTATGGCAATTGTATTGGCGTTCCGACCGTTGGCGGTGAGGTTTATTTTGACAAAGCCTATAATCGTAATCCGCTTGTAAACGCGATGGCGATCGGGATTATGGAAACCAAGGAAATCGTCAAATCGGGTGCTTCAGGAGTGGGAAATCCTGTGATCTATGTTGGTTCTACCACAGGGCGAGATGGCATGAAGGGCGCAAGTTTTGCCAGCGCCGAGATTTCTGACAAGTCTGAACAAAGCCGCTCGGCAGTGCAAGTTGGCGATCCATTTTTAGAGAAAGCTTTAGTGGAAGCTTGTTTAGAAGCTTTTAAAACTGGGGCAGTCGTGGCGGCGCAAGATATGGGCGCGGCGGGTTTGACCTGTTCTACTTCGGAGATGGCGGCGAAAGGTGGCGTGGGTGTAGTTCTCGATTTGGATAAAATTCCTGCGCGGGAAACGGGAATGACTCCCTATGAATATCTGCTCTCTGAATCACAGGAACGGATGTTGTTTGTGGCTCATAAGGGAAGAGAACAGGAACTCATCGATATTTTTGAACGTTGGGGACTTCATGCGGTAGTTGCGGGTGAAGTTCTCGAAGAACCAATTGTGCGGATTCTCTGGCATGGCGAAATCGCGGCGGAGATTCCTGCAACGGCTCTGGCAGATAATACGCCGATCTATCATCGTCAACTTGCCGATACGCCTGAATACGCCAAAAAAGCTTGGGCTTGGGATGAACAAGCCGCGATCGCCGCTTTTCCTGCTATTTCGCCCAATGATGCGCTATTAAAATTACTTGACACACCCGCGATCGCCTCGAAAGCATGGGTTTATCGCCAATACGATCATCAAGTTCAAAATAATACAGTCATCTTCCCGGGAGGAGCGGATGCGGCGGTAATTCGGTTACGCAGTCAAGGCTTTGGTGTTGGTGAATTGGAAACTGCTGCATCTCAAATTGATTCTCTCGTTGGGGTCGCCGCTACCGTTGATTGCAATGCCCGTTATGTCTATCTTGATCCTTACGAAGGCGCAAAACTAGCGGTTGCAGAAGCGGCGCGTAACTTGTCCTGTGTTGGTTCAGAACCTCTATCTGTCACCGATAATTTGAACTTTGGTAGTCCTGAACATGCGATCGGTTATTGGCAACTTCACGAAGCTTGTCGCGGTATTGCTGATGCTTGTCGTGAGTTATCAACTCCCGTTACGGGAGGGAATGTCTCTCTTTACAACGAAACTATCGACTCTGAAGGGAACTCTCAACCGATCTATCCCACGCCTGTCATCGGGATGGTGGGCTTAGTTGAAGATGTAACTAAGGTGGTCGGTCAGGGTTGGCAATCTGTTGGTGATGGAATTTATTTATTAGGCTGCGATCGCGCTAGTTTAGCAGGTTCGGAATATCTCGCCGCAATCATTGGTGAAGTCACAGGTCGTCCCCAACCCGTAGATTTTGAGATGGAGCGTAAAGTGCAATTTGCCTGTCGTGAAGGGATTGCTCAAGGTTTCGTGCAGTCTGCCCATGATTGTTCTGAAGGCGGGCTAGCTGTGGCGATCGCCGAGTCATGTATTTCTGGCAAACTCAGCGCTAAAATTCAATTAGCTAATTCTCAAGATCTACATCTGACTCAACTTCTATTTGGTGAAGGAGCGAGTCGGATTGTAGTATCTGTGAAAGCTGGCGATCGCCAAACATGGGAAACCTATCTGACTAGTCAGTTGCTCGATAATTGGCAGTACATCGGTACGGTCAGCGATGCGGTTAGCGATTTGGAGATCTCCGTTGCTGCGGACAAGGCGATCGCGGTATCTGTAGCTCAAATCACCAAAAACTTTAATGAGGCGATTCCTAAGCGGATGGGACATACGTTGTAAGCTGAAATAAGTTTCTTATCAAGTTTTTATCAAGTTGCTAAATTAATGAATGACACTATCTCTCAAAATGAACAACTAGGCTCGGCGATCGGGGCGATCGCGGGTGGATTATTTATTGTTACTTCTCAACAAAATGGCAAGACTGCCGCAATGCTAGCCTCGTGGGTGCAGCAAGCAGGTTTTAATCCGCCATCGGTGACGATCGCCGTTGCTAAAGGTAGACCAATTGAGTCTTTCCTCACAGTTGGTAGCCCCGTGGTGATTAATATTGCCGAAAAAGGGCAGGGAAAAATTATTGGACATTTTGCCAAGGGTTTTGCCCCAGATATCGATCCTTTTGACGGGATTGAGACGGCGATCGCTCCTAGTGGTCAACCATATCTAACCGATGCGATCGCTTATCTTGATGCAACTGTCACTAGCTGTCTTGATGCTGGCGATCATGTTGTCGTTTTGGTGAATGTCTCCGCAGGCGATCGCTTGCGCGAGGGCGAACCCGCCATTCATACGCGTAAAAATGGCTTCAAATATTAATAAGAAGTCAAGAGCGCTCTGCGCCTTTCTCTTTTGATATAAAAAATAGATGGTTTCAAGTGGAAGTATTCAAGACCCCACCCTTAATGGGAGAGGGGTCTGGGCGATGAGGGTTTCACCTAACATCACTGGTGTAGTCACTGCATTAGTACAATTTAAAACCCAAGACGCGAGTGACGGCGTAACGCGCCGACATTTATCGCTCGGATCATTATGCAAGGTTCTCTTTCTTTAATCATAATTATCGCGATCGCGGCAGGAATAGCGGCTCGTGTCATTGCCAACTTTTTTCGTGTACCTAGCATTGTCTTCTTATTACTTTTTGGCGTGGCTCTAGGCGGAAATGGGCTAAATTTGGTGCAACCGCGCTTATTAGGTGATGGACTAGAAGCGATCGTTTCCATTTCCGTGGCGCTGATTTTGTTTGATGGTGGACTAAATCTCAAATTGCAAGAACTAGGCAAAGTTTCGGCAAGTTTACGCAATCTAATTACGATTGGAGCTTTAATCACCCTGATTGGTGGTGGTCTTGCGGCTTATTGGTTGAGTGAGTTCCCTTGGACGATCGCCTTTTTATATGCCGCTTTGGTAGTCGTGACTGGACCCACGGTCATTAATCCCATCATCGAAGAAGTGGGACTCGATCGCCGTCTTGCCACAATTTTAGAAGGTGAAGGCGTGCTAATCGATGCGATCGGCTCAGTGCTGGCGGTAGTTGTGCTGGATGTAGCCCTAAACCCTGCGGCGGGAGCTTTTGAAGTCGTCAGCGATCTAGGGTTGCGACTAGGCATTGGTGGCACAATTGGGGCGATCGCGGGTTGGCTATTGGGCAAATTTCTACAAAAAGCCACATTTTTAGCCGAAGATACCAAAAGCGCGGTGGTCGTGGCGGCGGTATTAGGACTATTTGGGATTGCTCAAGAAATTCAAAGCGAATCGGGCTTAACGGCAGTAGTGCTGATGGGGATCGTGTTACGCGCTTCCGATATTCCTAATAGTCGGGCTTTGCTCAAATTTAAAAGTCAGTTAGTCGCCCTAATAGTCTCCGTTCTATTCATTTTACTTTCAGCAAATCTTTCCATCCCTAGCATTTTCGCCCTTGGGTGGGGTGGCGTACAAACAGTACTATTCATGATGTTCATTGTCCGCCCGATCAACGTGATCGTCAGCACATGGAATAGCAGCTTCACATGGCGACAAAAAGCTTTTTTATCATGGTGTGCGCCTAGAGGCATTGTGGCGGCTTCGGTGGCTTCGCTCTTTTCGATTTTATTAACCGAACGCGGGGTCAATGGCGGCGAATCGATTAAGGCGCTGGTTTTTTTGACGATCGCCATGACTGTATTTTTGCAAGGGCTGTCCGCCAAATTTGTGGCGAAACTGCTAGGGCTAAATCAACCTGATATCTCTGGCTTAGTGATTGTCGGCAGCAATTCCATTGGGATTTTAGTGGCGCGACTATTTCAAGCCAATGGTCAACGAGTGGCGCTGATCGACACCAGTAATGATCTATGCAAACAAGCCGCCGTCTATGATATTCCCGCATTTGTGAGTAATGGGCTGGAGGCAAACTCCTTAGCCGAAGCGGGGCTTGACTCAGTGGGAACTTTTCTGGCGCTGACGATTAATACTGACATCAATATTGTGGTTGCCCAACTTGCGCTCAAAGAGTTCAATCCGCCCAAAGTATTTGCAGTTTATGTCAAAGAAGTGGACAGCGATCACCTTGAAAAAAATGGTCAAAATGCTCAAACTTTTGTTCAACAAGCTTTTAGCGCCCGTGTGCCGATTAAGACTTGGAATCAATATATTTTGCAACGGGAAGTGCGGGTGGGAGAATTTCTACTCACAGAGGCAGAATTTCAAGATCAATTAAATCGTTTTAATACCATGTTTAATGCAGGTATATTACTGCCATTACTTTTTGAGCGCAAAGGACAATTGCAAATCGTTTCGGCAGATATGACATGGCAAGCAGGCGATCGCATTGTCTATTTGCTATACAGTCCCAAGACTTTAGCTCCCGCTCAGTCTGAGATCCTTCCATCCAATACTCTAGACATCACGCCAGTTGTTCTTTCTGATCTCGATATTTCGCAAAAGACTAGTGATTTAAATGCTTCTGGTTTACTCGTAAACCAAAATGATCAGGTGGGTGCTAATCCAGATTATTTTTTAAAAATGGCAAAAGATATTCTCAACAAGCGATCGTGAAAGTAGGGGCAATTCATGAATTGCCCCTACGGTTCTTTTCTCTAGGTTTTAGAACTGCTCAGTTATTTAGCCATGGCTTGACATAACTCGACGATCGCCGTTTGCAAGCTCGCCGTCTCATCTTTGCCATGCTTGAGATCAGCTTCAAGACGCAACAAAATACTTAGCGATCGCATTAATTTTGAGCTATTCAGACCCTGCACTTCTTGCTTAAGAAAATATATGCGCTTAGGATTGCCAATCTCAGCCGCATCGGCGATCGCCTTGTCATCACGCTCGCCTGACTCTTGCATTAGTTTGATCCATAGCCATGTCCGAAACTGCCCCACTAAAGTCGCACAAATCCGCAGCCCTACCTCATTATTTCGTAATAACTCGCCTATTAATGAAAGCGCTTGACTGACATTTGCCGACCTAATGGCAGTGGCCAATTGCAAACTGTTATGCGCCGAAACTTCTACCAATGGGGCAATATCTTTAGCCGTAAGCGGCTTAGTTTTGCCGTGATGAGATAATTGCAACTTTTGCAATTCCATCGTCAGACGGCGCGTATCATTGCCAATCGCTTCAACCAACAAATCAACCCCGTCCGATGATATCTTTAAATCAATTTCGGCGGCGGCTTGTTTGACTAACTGGCCGATCGCTTCAGGTTTCCAAGGTGGGATTAACCCAAACTCTAAAACCTTGGCATATTTTTGGATTAACTTGGTAGACTTAGCTCGACCGTCAGGTTTATTGGTGGATGTAAACAAGATGTAAGAGTCGGCAGGCAAATGAGTAAAAGTCCGATCTAGCTCAGCTAGCAATAACTCCGAACACCTCTGCGCGATCGCCGTATCTGCCAACCAAGTTAAGCGACTACCCATCCCAAAAGGTGAAGTCACCGCTTGATTGAGTCCATCCATGACTTCTAGATCGCCACTAGCATTGATTTTTGTATAATTAAAATCGCGCCATAGGGGATCAACATGGGTGTCAATTAGCTTTTTAACTGCTTGTGAAATTTGGTAGTCGTCATCGCCCCAATAAAAGTAGACATGCATTGTATGATTAGTTCAACTATGTGGTGTGGTGTAAAGATTTGATGATTACTAGAAGCAAAGAAAATAATCAAACGAGCCTCCGTGCCAAGAAAACAGCAATTACAAATCGCACAGATCACTATGCAAGTTGGGGAAAAAGGACTTTTGATATTGCTTTTGCCTCTATTGTGCTAACTCTATGTTCGCCACTTTATATGGCGATCGCGATATTAGTTTGCCTCAGTTCTCGTGGCTCAGTTTTATATATTCATTCTAGGGTTGGGCTAAATGGACGGCAATTTAATTGCATCAAATTTAGAACCATGATTAATGGGGCTGACCAAATTCTTGAAGAATATTTAAACTCCTGTCCGATCAGTCGAGCTGAATATGAATCATCTTATAAGCTGAAGCATGATCCTCGAATTACCCGCGTTGGTAAATTCTTGAGGACAAGTAGTTTAGATGAGCTACCACAATTTTGGAACGTGCTAGTCGGGGATATGAGTGTAGTTGGACCGCGACCATTGGTATCAGGTGAGTTGTTTAAATATGGCAGCGCGATCGATAAAGTCTTAAGTGTGCGCCCGGGCATTGCAGGACTGTGGCAAGTCTCTGGACGCAATGACATTCCCTACTCCAAGCGTGTCCAAATTGACTCTAGTTATGTGCGCCTGATGAGTTTGGGGTTGGATATCAAGTTAATCTTCAAAACTATTTTGGTGGTTATTTTTCCGAAGGGCAATGGGGCATATTAAAAATAAATTCAAAAAATAGGCGGCGCATTGCGCCGCCTATTTTTTGGAACTAATTTTTGCGACCGCGAGTAGTTGATCGAGACGACAAATCATATTCTAAAGCCGCCGCCATACCCCATAGAATAAAGGCGAGAATCCAAAAAAATTCGGCTGGTTCGCCACTTTGATAAGGCTTCGCTTTGCAAATATCACTAGTGTTAATGCTGTAGTTAAACCACAAATCACTCAAAAACATCGAGATACCAGCACTACCCAGCAATCGCCAAGATTGAGCCGCCTTGCCGCCCCAAAAAGCTAGTAACAGGATTGTGGCGACAATTAGCAACCAAATGTCACCCAGTGCATAAATAATATTTAAGATTTTACTTAGATTAAGCGTAAACCCGCCGCCTACGCCAAAGGTTACAAAAGCACTAAGTCCCAACCCAGCCAATCCAACTGCGCCAACGATAGACCACTGTTGCGGGTAAAGGTTTAGTCTGCGCCCAAATACAGACATCGCCATGCCCCATGATAAAAATACATAGGTAGCGGTAAAGAAAATATCCGCGATCGATGGAAAAGTTTCAATTAGTCCCTTCGCACCTTTAGCTCCGCCTGCAATCAGTCCGCTTTGATATTGGAAATCTAGATAACCAAAAATCAAATTCCCGATGCCCCATGAGAGAATGCCTAGCCCTAATCCTAGCCAAACATTGCGGCCACTAATAATTTTGGGACTGCGCCAGTTACGCAAGCATAATATGCCCGAACAGGCGATCGCCACTGTTTGAAAAATATAAGTGCCATACCGATACCAATTTGGTCTAACAACTAAGTTTTCTACTATTTTTTTGCATTCCTCAGGCTTAATAATATGTGGCCCATCAGTTGGGGCGCTAAGAAACAGATAAAACATTAGGGCTAAGGCGGCCCATCCGATCGCGGCCCAAATAATATTTTGCGTGGGAATCCCTGACGGGGGAGAAGATTTGGCTCTACTCATGGATCTTGAACCTTGGCTACAACCATAAAAAATGTAGTGTTAAAGAAAAAATAACAGATAGTGCGTTACAAAATTAAAAACTAGAATCAAAACCTATGGCGCGTGCGCCACAGGTTTTGGGATTTTATATTTAATTGCGCTTGGCGACTTAACGCAACAGCAGCAGTGTTTAAAGCCCAAGAGACTTTTTAAAAGACTGACAAAGCCATCTGATTACCTGACAAAAGTGTTTGCAATCCTTGTCAGGCAAGATGCCTGACCTACGAATATAAAATCCTTGTAGCGCGGGCATCCTGCCCGCTTTTTGGGCAGATTTGTCAGTCAATTAGCGAATCCAGTCTTTTAAAAAATCTCTTGGATCGGGCTACTGCCAGAGTTTACCTTTAGGAGCTTTTTTCAACCAATCGTTGACAGAAACTGCTTCGGGTAGTTCGTTTAAAGCATCAATGGCACTATCAACAAAACTGTTATTTCCAAAATAGGAAGAGGCTAGTCTATGTAATTCACCTAGAAGAAGTTGCAATTTGCTTTCATCCCAGTTGGGAATTTGCACCGTGTTGAGTGGATTAATCGACAAAACTGCTTCCAAAGTTTTGAGTGTATCACTTTGGGCAAACTTACCTTCTTGCATAAACTTGAGTAAATCTTGCTTAAAAGACCCCGCTTGGCGTGTACCAAGCAGATCTTCAACTTCAAGGTACACAGCTTGCAAGATTAGTAAACAACCTTGGACGAGATGTGTACCCGAGGAAGAACTTTCGGTAGATGCTGTCTGGAGTTGGTCTAGTTTGACGCGACCCCATACGCTAAAACGTTGAGGTTCTTCTAACAGTACGCAAGCTTTGCCTTTGTTGTCAGTTAAGTCACGCCAAAGCGCTAAAGCTTCATCGCGATTATCGCCAAACATGTTAAGTAACCGAAATGTTTGCCCCTGATAATGCAAAATCGGTATTTGTTGATCTTTGTTTTGTGGGTTTTGGACGTTGACTATTTCAACGTCTTGACGCTTCAGGATGAACATGTCTCTACGGTTGACTTAACTGATGTTACCAGTAGCAAGAAGTCGTGGCTACCTAATGCCAAGGTTAATGATAAGCCCAAAGTCACATTTAAACAGCTTTGGGCTTATATAAAACTCAAGAAACTTTAAAAAGATTTTGGCATCGGCAGAATGATTAGTAGGGCGATCGCCATTAAAGCCAAGCCAATAAAGTCGCGGGTTTTGCCAATTTCGATACCTTCGTTCAAAATAAGTGGTCGCGGATTGGGTAACAAAAATAATAATAGGCTGTAGATTCTGAGCCAAGGTTGAGCCAGTAAGGCGATCGCCAAGATGACTAGTCTAGCGATGCGAGCAATTTGGGCGGCTTGACGATGCCCAAACATGGCGATCGCCAAATTGCCGCCATCGAGTAAGTCAAAGGGCATTAATTGTAAGGCGCTGAGCGCTAAACCTGTCCAACCGGCTAAGGCGAGCGGTGATAAAGCGAATATCCAATTTCCTAAAATCAATAAAACTATGGACATGACCAAACCAGCTATGGCAGGAATTGCGGCTAAGTCGAATAAAGCGCGGCGCGAGATAGGCTGATTTTGGGCGAGATTTGTCTCTATGGTCACGGTGCCGAATATGCCAAATCCGCCGATGCAGGGTAAGAAAAGTGGGGGATCAACTTTTATTTGATGGTTTTTGTCAAGGTAATATTTGCCAAGGTAATATTTGGCGATCGCCCGCGCTACAAATATGCTAGTTAGGCTGAATAAATAAGGAAGTCCTTGTTGTAAATTGGGCAAGGTCAAGTCTTCGAGACGCTGTATATTTGCCCCTGTGGCTAGCACCGTGAATGCACTAAATATGATGCTGCTGATGCTAATTAGCCAGCGTTGGCGTGATTGAGCTGTTAATTGAGTTTTGGATTGAGCCTTTGGACGATCGCCAGAGGGGAGCAAATAAAAGCTGTAATTAGTTGGGTTTTGCAGTTCGTTTTGGAGATCATTTTGCTTGATCCCAAAGCCCGAACCTAAGTTTTCTAGGGGATTTTCTTTTAGATAGCAGACAAAGCGATCGCCAAATATTTTTTGGATATTTTGGTTAATGCGATCGTAAGCAGTTTTCAGATTTGACGATCGCAGGTTGCCGCGACAGTAGATTTCTTGAGGGCGATATTCTAAATTTTTTAACTGATAAATGACGGGTGGGAAACAGTTTTTGAGTTGTTTTTCTTCGATCGCAGTTAAGTTCAAGTTTGTTAAGCTCAAATCTGGCAAATTCGGGTTGCCGATCGCGTTCAAGCTAGAATTTGGCGACCAGTCACCATAGATCCAGACACTCAATAAAAATGCGATCGCCACCAAAATTAATGGTATCGATGTTTGATTTAAGATTATCCATGCGATCGCTAAACTGGGTAAGGCAACTGCCAAAATCCATAGGCAGATAATTTGCTGACGATCGCTAGTTGAGGCGGTTGTTAGTTGTCGCGATCGGCGATGATAGATTGCCACGCAACCAACTATCCCAAAAACAAATATTTCTTTAAATCCCATAAAATTTCATGTCAGGCACTAATCGTCACCATTACAGTTATAGAGTAGAGGCGGCGCAAAGCAACGCTTCTGCCTTATGGTTTTTAAAATGAGCAAAGAATTTGAATCTATCGCCGATCGCTTACCACCACAAAATATTGAGGCGGAAGAGGCGGTCTTAGGGGGGATCTTGATCGATCCAGAAGCGGTTTCGCGGGTGCTTGACACTTTGCGCCCCGAAATGTTTTATGTGAGCGCCCATCAGGAAATTTTTCGGGCTTGCTTGATGTTGCATAACCAGTCAAACCCGACAGACATGATGAGCTTGACGACATGGTTAAGCGATCGCGATATGCTCGAAAAAATTGGCGGTCAAACTAAAATCGCCCAACTTTGCGATCGCACTGTCAGCGCTGTAAATATTGATTTTTATGCTCAATTAGTTTCGGATAAATATGCGCGGCGCAAGCTTGCCGAAGCCGCTAGAACCGTAGTTGAGATTAGTTACGATAACGAGCTTGAGCTAACTCAGTTGCTCGATCAATCTGAACAAAAGATTTTTGCAGTTACCCAATCGCGATCGCAACAGGGGCTAGTCCCCGCCAGTGATATTCTTACCCGAACTTTTAGCGAACTGGAAAATCGGTTTAATTCTCTGGGTACGGGCAATAACACGGCAACGGGGCTAATCACAGGATTTTATGACTTTGATGCGATGACCAATGGCTTGCAGCGATCGGATTTGATTATCATCGCGGGTCGGCCGTCAATGGGAAAAACCGCGTTCGGCTTAGAGCTAGCTCGCAAAATGGCAGAGATTCATCGATTGCCCGTAGCAATTTTTAGTTTAGAAATGTCCAAGGAACAACTGGTTTATCGTCTCTTAGCCAGTCAGTCAAAAGTGCGCTCTAGTGACATGGGCATTGATAGCAATCGCTTACGTTCTGGACAAATTAGCGAAAATGAATGGGGAACAGTGGCGATGGCAATCAGTGGACTGTCAGATCTGCCCCTGTTCATTGATGATACGCCCAATCCACCGATCACGGAGTTACGCTCCAAATCACGCCGATTGCAATCAGAAAAAGGCGGCTCATTGGGACTGATTTTAATTGATTATTTGCAACTAATGGAAGGCTCAGGCTCGGATAATCGCGTTCAAGAAATATCCAGAATCACGCGATCGCTCAAAGCCTTAGCGCGTGAATTGAATGTACCTGTAATTGCTCTATCTCAATTAAGTCGTGGTGTCGAAGCGCGAACCAATAAGCGCCCGATGTTATCTGACTTAAGAGAATCTGGATGTCTCAGTGGCGATTCATTGATTACTATGGCAGATACGGGAGCAGAAATGCCGATCCGCGATCTTGTCGGCAGATCGGGTTTTGCAATATGGGCTATTAATCCACAAACTTTGAGAATAGAAAGGGCGATCGTTAGCAATGCTTTCTGCACTGGACTTAAATCTGTTTATAAATTAGAAACCCAATTAGGGCGTTCTATCAAAGCCACAGCCAACCATAAATTCTTAACAATTCACGGATGGAAAAGACTTGATCAATTACAAATAGGCGATCGCCTTGCCATGCCTCGCCAGATTCCAAGTCCAGAATTACAGACAAGTGGTACGAGTCTTCACAAAACTGCAATTAGTCGCGATCGCGCTCACAAGTTAGCTGAAATTTTAGAATCCACCGATATTCTGAATCTCGCTACAAGTGATATCTATTGGGATAAGGTGGTAAGCATTGATTCTTTTCAAGAAGAAATGGTTTATGACTTGACTGTGCCAACTTTAGAAAATTTTGCGGCAAATAACTTTTATGTCCATAACAGCATTGAGCAGGATGCGGATTTAGTCATTAATCTCTATCGTGATGAATATTACAACCCAGAAACACCCGATCGAGGTGTTGCCGAAATCATCATTGCCAAACATCGTAATGGACCCGTTGGCACGATCAAATTATTATTTGAACCGCGATTAACTAAATTTGAAAATATGGCTTCTGGTCGGAGTTGAGGATGGTGAATAGCGCTTTAAGTCGGCAAGTACTTATATGCCAACATCGTACCTGCACTAAAGATGGGGCAGGTGCTGTCTTGGCAGCATTTCAAAAACATGAAATTGAAAATGTCACCATCCAAACCTCTGGATGTATGGGACTATGCGGCTCTGGACCGATGGTGATGGTGTTGCCAGACGAAATTTATTACTGGCATATCACTCCAAACAAAGCCCAAACAATCATCGAAACACATCTGCTCGGCAATATCCCAATCCCGTCAATGATGCATCCAAGATTACATCCAATTTAGCAACAACAAATCTCATAGAACCCAAAAAATGAGGCGGCGGGCTTAGTCTGCCGCAACGTTTTTGGGTTTTAGAGAGAGAGAGTTCGCTTAGAGAAAATTAACAAGCCCCAAACCCAGACAATACTTTAGGCACAGTCATTAACAAGATTTTTAAGTCCGACCATATAGTCCATTCACGCAGGTAAGCCAGATCGCACTCAGTGACTGCATCTAAATCGAGCATGGTTGAGCGAGCGCTAACTTGCCAAGCTCCCGTCACACCTGGCAAAGAATTCAGTCGCCTCTTACCATCGCCATTAATCCTTAATGCATCATACAAAGCCCAAGGTCGAGGTCCCACAAGGCTCATTTCACCACGCAATACATTTAAGAGTTGAGGTAGCTCATCAAGGCTATACTTACGCATCCAACGACCAACAGGGGTAATGCGGGGATCATCTTCACACTTGTGTAAACCAGTTTGACCGCTCATCACTAAATGATGCAGCTTGTCGGCATCGGCGATCATGGTGCGAAATTTGACGATGCGAAAAAGTCTACCGCTCTCACCAACCCGCCATTGATGAAAAAATATTGAGCCGCTTGAAGTTTTGGCAACTACGATCGCCAATGCAACTAACACAGGGCTGAGTACTATCAAGATGACTAAAGCTGCTAGCCAATCAAAAACTCGCTTCGCTGTCCAAGCGATCGCCTTATTTTGTTGAGGTAACTCACTAGCCGCGCAGGGTAAGTTAAGACATAAAGACTTTGCAGAGCGTTGGCATACATCAGCTAGATTTTTAAGTCTTGCTTCACCGATTTCAGGCTCGACTCGAATTAAGTTGACCCTCCGTCTAGCAATATGCTGACTAACCCAATTGTCAGTGGCTGTGAGAAGATTGAGAACGCTTAGGTTATTGCTAAAAAAGGATTCAACAAATGAGTCAGCAAGCAACTTGCCCTGAGCTAACTTGAGTCTCAATGTAGAAGCTAAGGTAATCTTTTCAGAATCTTCCTTGAGTTGATTTGGTCGTGCCTTGCTGATGATAATTCCTGTCATAACCTTCCCTCTCAGTTGAACTTAAGTATTTCTTGGCTTTGTTCTTAGTACCCAAGCCTAAAAATATCTTGCTATATAAATTTAGAATTCCTATATCCAGTAGGAATCAGGTATCGATCTGGTCATATATACTTATCGGTTAAATTTCGAGGTATAGCAACCACTAGAAGTTATCAAAAGGTCATCACAAGAGTTATAAAAAAGTTATATGAAAGTTATATTTATTTAGAGCCGTTTTTTACATCAGTTTTTATCATGTTTGACTTCTCTCAAACACCTATAGAGCCACGTTAATTACCAGGTGTGGGCTTGAGCGTAAACAAGAAATCTAGGCGAGTCGTCTTGCTGTCAACATTGGTTGATGTCACCGCAATCCCATTGATGGCATCAAGAACCGAGCGAATCTCGGTGAAATTAGGATTAGATTTGACTTCGGGCGGTAATAGGCGATCGGCAAGGGTGAGCGCTGTGGTCATGTTTAGATAGAAATAACCGCTATTTGATTTGGGAATACCTGTGGTTAAGATTTGAAATGGGCTGCTGTCAGGTAAGTTTCGCGCAGGTTTAGGCACAAAAGCATCAGCGAGATCGCCCATTGACCAGAACACAAAGTTGTTATCTAACGCGCCACGGGTTGCCACATTGGTGTTGCCGATCGCCCAAGCAATTACTGATTTATCACCGATTTGTTTGGGCTTTAGCTCGACTCCTTTGGGCAAGAGTCCGCCTGATGTCGATTGAGCCGCCTTGTCGATTTTTGCGAGGGCGGTTTTAGCCGCGTTCTGATCGCTGGCTTGGGCGATCGCCACAAATCCAAATCCGGGGTTAGCCAAAATGCCTTGATTATTAGGAATAGCCGCGATCGCAAATTCGCCATTCATCCATTTGAGAATATCTTGATCTAGATCGAGCTTCGTACTGTCTTTAACACTTTTCCGAATCTGCTCAATCAGTTGAGCCGAACTCGCATTACCCTTAGCCTGAGCTACTAGAGACTGCCAAGACTGATCAAGATTTACCCCCGAAACTAATAAAAAAGTTTCTTGTGGCAATAAGCTCAGCACCTTAGCTTCGTTATTAGCCAATGGATTAGAATTTTCATTTTTAAGATAAGTATTAATCTCAAAGCGTAAGCCTTCTTTTTGAGTTCCACTAGTTAAGGTCATCGCATCGAGTTCACGCCGAGACTGGGCGAGCGCCGCTTCGTTGAGGTTAAGTTTTGCCTGAGAGCCAATAAACTCTAAAGCGACTTCGCCATCCAGATAAACCTGCAACAATGGCTCGGCAATTTTGGTTTGATTAGTTGAGCCGTAAATCTTCGCAAAAATCGGCTTTTTGGCAAGGGATGAACTGCTGCCCTTGTAAGCATCGATCGCTTGTTCGATTAGGGTTGCACTGGTGGCGATCGCCACATACTGCCCACCAATATCGGCGGTGACGACACTGTTCTTGGGATCACGCGAGGGCGACTCATAGTAAGTCACATCTTTGTATTGCTTAGTTGTAAATTTTGCCCCTTGTTGAGTCAGCGCGTCACGATATTTCAGTAAAAAAGCATCAGATTTGGCGCGATCGCGAGTTGGCGCAATCACTAAAGTTGCTGCGGGTGCTTCAGGTTTAAAGGCATTTGGCACAAGAGCCGTAATAATATAGCCCTCTAGCCAAGGCTGCACGTCACGACTATATTCAGTCTTGCTCTGGACTAATAATGAATTTAGCGGTGATTTGGTGATGCTATCGCCAATCAGCTTTTGGGAAGCAGGCGTGCCAAACTGGGCAAGTTTATTCCAAGGCTCAGATTTGGTATTGAACGCCATCACCACCTGTGCTTCTGGAGGGATCGCCGCCGCCGCGCCCAAAATCCCTTTAGTTGCTTGCGATCGCTGAGCGAAATAGAAATAAGCCCCTCCCACTCCTGTGGCGATGACAGCCGCCCCAATGCCGATGTACATCAACATTGATGACTGGGCTGATTGTTTGTTTTCTAAAGATTTGTTTGTTCTAGATGACTTCGACATGGGGATGGAATAAACCTAAAAGTTACAAAATGTCAAAAATTTGAAGAGTCAAAATTTGAAGAAGGTCAAGCCTCAATCAAGATACTACAAAATCGGGTACAGAGTATTTTATAGCGCAAACATTGTGTTCACAAATGATTTAGGATTGCTATATAGTCTTTATTGTTGATGTTTTTTTATTTTTCAAATGTTTTTCAAGTATTTTTCAAAAAACTTCTAAAACAAACTTAAGCTGCTAAAAAAAGATTATCTTTCGCTTCTTGTAAACTAACAAACTCAACATCCATTTCTATAACGCATGGGTAACATATGGATATAGACAATCTAGCCGTTTATAGTCTGATGGAACAGTTGCGTGGCTACGGTCGCAAGCAATTTACGGGCAAGCTGGAACTTCATGGCATCAAAGATTGTAAATGGAATATTTATTATTGTCACGGTAGACTCGTGTGGGCTTCTGGCGGTCTACACAATCATCGACGTTGGCGCAGGCTAATGCATCAGTATAAGGTTCAGATAGACCTCAACAAAATTTCTCTCCGCACCCGTGAAGAAATCAAAATTTGGGACTATCATGTGCTGGTCATCTTAATGAAACGGATGATCTTAACGCGTGACCAAATCTCTCCGATTATCGAAAGCTTTGTGCAAGAAGTCTTGTTTGACATCATCCAATGCGCGGCTGATGAACAGATTACCTACTACTGCGACTTTGAAGACGAAATTACACCCGTAATTTCGCTGATTCATGCTGAGCAGGCGATCGATCGCGCTTATCAAGAATGGTTAACATGGCGCAAAGAAGGAATAGCTGATTTTTCACCAAATCTAGCTCCTTGGATCAAACGTCCTGCCCAACTCAAAGAAGAAGCTTCAGCGCTTACTTACAAAACTCTGATCACCGTTCTTGATAACAGGCGATCGCTAAGAGAGCTATCAGTATGGATGAAAAAGGATTTGTTGACACTGGTTCAGGCTTTGATGCCATATTATTATCGAGGTTTGATCGGATTCGCAGAAGTCACGGATATCCAGTCACCAGTTCCATTTATTCCTTCAAATGAGGCAGAGAGTGAACCTGCTCAGTTGATTGAAAAAACTTCAGACAGCCTTTTAAAAAGCAACTCGAAAAAATATTCCACAATCATGACTCGACCTCTAGTTGCTTGTGTCGATGATAGCAATCAAGTATGTGCAACACTTGATCAGATTGTTACAGATTTAGGATTTGGGTTCTTAGGAATTCGGGATTCTATTAAGGTCTTGTCCTTACTCGTTGAACATAAACCAGAGATGATTATTCTAGACTTGGTGATGCCAATTGTTGGGGGTTATGAGCTTTGCACTCAGATTCGCCGCATTCCAGATTTTAAAGATACACCTATTCTGATTTTGACGAGTAACGACACGCTAGTCGATCGCCTGAGAGCCAAATTTGTCGGCGCAACATCGTTTATATCCAAGACATCGGGGCAGGACAAAATTGGCGAACAAATTCAATTACATATTCTCTAGATTAGATCTTCTCTAGATTGGACCACGCCGACTTTAAGGAAGTAGCGATCGCACAGGAATTTGATTAGTGCTGAGATAATCTTTAATTTCGGCGATCGTTAATTCTCCATAATGCAATAACGAGGCTAACAGGGCCGCCTCAGCTCGACCTTCAGTGACAGCTTCAAGGATATGTTCACAATTGCCAGCGCCGCCCGATGCAATTACAGGAACTTCCACGAGATCGGCAACTTGACGAGTCAGCGCAAGATCATATCCTGCCTTTGTGCCATCGGCATCCATGCTGGTCAGCAAAATTTCACCCGCACCCCGTCTAACCACTTCTTGCGCCCACCAGAGCGCATCTAGCCCCGTATTTTCTCTGCCACCACGCACATACACATCCCAACCCATATTTTGAGGATCTTGCCGTCGTCGGGCATCGATCGCCACGACAATGCACTGATTACCAAAGCGATCGCTACTACGATTGATTAAGTCTGGATCTTTAACGGCGGCTGAGTTCATACTTACCTTGTCTGCACCCGCCCGCAAAAGTTCGCGAATATTGTCCAGATTACGCACCCCACCGCCGACTGTGAGCGGAATAAATACCTGTTCGGCAGTGCGATAGACCACATCTAGAATAGTGCTGCGATCTTCATGGGTAGCAGTGATATCTAGAAATACCAATTCATCCGCGCCTGCGAGGTTATAAGCCTGTGCAAGTTCGACTGGATCGCCAGCATCCTTAAGATCGACAAAGTTGATTCCTTTGACGACTCGACCCGCTTTAACATCTAGACAAGGCAAAATGCGTTTTGCAAGCATAAGCTCTTCAACTACCCAAATAAAGATCACCGCAAGAGACAATATTTTACAGCGCTTTGCGCTGAAGTGTAGCTATAGCAGTCCACAATGATATTTATCAAGACATTTTCGTGATTTGTGTGAGTAGGGGCAATTCATGAATTGCCCCTACTCACTTTTTTATGAAACGCCTTGGTGGACTCTAATTTCAGGAAAAACTAAAGGTTCATTTAGGGTCTGACTCATGTTGCCAATGATTGCTTGTAAATAAACGCGCAATTGCTGGAACTTAGTCACATTTGGCTGATATGTGCCATCGGTTTCTAACTCGAATAATCGCCCCGTAAATAGGTCACTACTGAGGGTGGGATCTTCCAAAATTGCCGCATGTTCAGGTTCTAACCAAGGGAATAAGCCTTCGGGTAAGTCACCTTGCAACATCGTCAAAATGCGATCGCGACACACTTTGATATTGATACCGCGCATCTGCAATTGCTGAAGAAGTTGAGTCGGATTGATCGCTTGAGTCAGGTTAAGGCGACAAATCTCTTGCAGTAAGAAGTAGTCAGAATATTGCTGACGCGCCACATCATGGAAGTTAGGATAGAGCGGCGAGAGGGCTAAACCATTTGCCACAATCGAAGTCGCTAGGGAATCAATACTCGCATTGGGTAACTTTTGGGCTAGCCAACGCGATAGTAATGGAATCCGCATAGTGTTACCAAGCAACAAGACCTGATGCACATCCTCACCGAGCAGCCCAGCGTTACTGATGATCGCATTAAGCTCACGGCTGAGGCGTTGAATAAATGGTTGCAAAATCAAGTTCTCTAATTCGCGACGGAAGACCACAATTGGTTGCCCCATTAGTTCTTCATTCCATGAATCTATGCCAATATCTCTGCCAATATCTTCGCTAAAATTAACTTTGACGCGATCGGCAAGCTCGATCATTTGTTGTCCAATATCTGAACTCAATAGATATTGCTGAAGTAGGATGCGTTGCTCTGGCGCAGATGCGGCAATCTCTGGCAGTGTCAGATGATCGAATTTACAAAGATGACGATTGGGATTAGTGATTAACTGCCAATGTGGATAGAACAACTGCACGATAATATCTTGACTGAGGCTGATTCCTGCATAATCAAGACTGCGGATATGCAGCTTAGAACGGTCGATCGCCGTGAGATCGAGGCTTTTAACCAGACAAAGACTGGTCGTAACTGCTCCTGCATCGATTACGAGCGTGATATCTTTAGAGATTTTTTGATCATGGAGTAATGATAAGACGGGCGCGATCGCCTGTTCGACTGCCATCACTCGCTCAGATTGACTAACTAACCCTGATTTAAGAATCGCCTCGCGCACGTTGAGGATGTATGTGTCAGACCAGTTAGAAGGATAGCCAAACACAACTCCACTCAGCTTTAATAAAATCAAACCAACATCAGGAAGTTGGGGATGATTAGCACGAGTTTGAATTTGTTCAAGTAGATTTTTGAGAGCAGCAATTAGCCAACGGAGACTCGCCTGATGATGGTCTGACCATTGCATAATTGGTTGCCACGCACTGACCCCGCGATAGGGTAAGCCAAGTTTGAGAAGTTGCTTGAAATGTCCCAGCGCCACTTCGCCATGTTCCAGTCCAGAGCTTTGAGCTTTTTTGGTCAAGACACGGATATCTTTGGCGATCGGATCATCAAGACTATGCTCTGATGTCCAGACTAGCTTGCAGGGCATCTCATCAGCGTCATCAATGGACAGAGCATACACGCGCCCCGTGTCGCTATTGAGCAGACTTGCTCTAATGGCACTGCTACCAAAATCAACACCTAAAATCCAAGTATCATCAAGACTATAAACTTCCTTCGCGGGAGGCGGTGGAATCAGCGCCATCCGACTTGATTCTATTACCAATGAGTCAATATCTAGGACGTTCTCACTGGTGTCACTAATTGAGTCTACAGATGACAAACCAAGCTGTGCGCGGCGATCGTCAAGTAATGGTTCATTAAAATTAAATGAATTGAGGTCATTTAATAGATTGTCCCAATCATTATCAGGCTTATCGTCTTGAGCATCAGCGAACTCATTCAGGAGCAGATCTTCTTCTTCGACAAAACTATCATGTGAGTCAGTTAAATTAGCGATCGCATTCGCTAAGGGGCTTGGTGCTGTAGCCTGTGCAGATTTGTCTGCGAAGGAGTTCAGTTTTTCATATTCTAAAGAGGCAAAAAACTCATCTGCGGATAAGTCTATCCCTTCAGAAGGTTCAGACTGGCGATCGTCCCTAATAAATGATTGGGTAAATGGTTGAGTTAGTTTTGCCTCAAGCTGCTCCAAAGCCATAGTCCAGTCATCTTCTGGGATAACGTTGTTTCTTCGATCTTGATGCTTTTCTTGATGTGGTTCTTCTAAAATTGTCGGAATTTCTTCGAGGACAGCAAAACCAGTTGCTTCTGAAGATTCAAAAAAATCTGCAAACTTTGACTGGGCAAAACCTTGCAAAATTGTATCTAGCTCTTCTTCTATAAATTCAATTGGTTCAGAAAAAATTATAGCTTCCTTAACTGTTTCTGCCCCAGCATCAAAGCCTTGATCATCTTCTTGCATCAAGTTTTGCTGCAACAGGTCAAATTCGCTGAGACTTCTAACGTCTGAATCAATAGTAGAATTTGCGAAGCTAGCCCTTGTTTTTGATTCTTCAGATCTATTCTCGTGTCTATTCTCGTTAAAAACCTGCTCAATTTCAGTGTCTGGATCAAATCCAAAGAACAGCGTATCAATTTCACTCTCATGATCTAGACCTGTCTCAGAATTTACTCCAGAATTTATTTCGGGAACTCTCGAAATTTCGGAAATGGTTTGTTCAGGCGATCGCACAAATAATTGATCAAGCTCATCACTGGTTTCAAAGGGAGTTGATTGAGAATATTTGGCGGCATTTTCCGCGATTACCACGGCAAAAATATCATCCATATCATCATCGTTAGATGATCGGTTGGATGTGGTGATCAGATCTTGCTGCTCTCTATGATCTTCAATTCGATCGCCATCTTCTGCATCAAATAGAGATTCAGGATTGTCGAAAATTTCTGGAATTTCATTTGGCGTGGTGGCAAAAGGCGATCGTTGCAAATTAGCAATATCGATTACAATTTCAGATTGTTCACTAGAGCGTTGAGATTGGATGTTTTGTAAAGAATTATTTAAAGATAGAGAAAAAGTATCTGCCGATGGATCAATAAATAACGAGTTGGGATCTTCAATGATTGATGGAACTTCTAAATTGGGTGTCACCTCGATGATGGTCGGATAAGTTGGTGGTGCTTCATTTTCCCAATTAGTTAAAGCGTAGGGAGTATTCCGAATAAACTGATCGAGATTATCCGCAATTAATCGATCTGTGCCAACTCCAGCATCAAGGCGTTCCAAATCAGAGTTTAATTCATTAAGTAATGAGTCTTCCCATTCTGGAAATTCAGCATCATTTATACTCATATTGCTAAGTAAAATCAGTGATTCATCTGAATCATCGGCTTGATCGCTAGTGGAGTAATTAAAGAAATGTTCAACTTTATTTTTATTTCCATTCTCAACTTGATTCTCTTGCCTCTTATCTACTGAGTGGTCTGCTGAATCCAAATCTGGCTCTAAAAGACTAATATGATCATTTTCGGGAGTATCAAAAACTGCTGGATTAGATATCAAACGGTTGCTAATTTGGGCCGATGGTTCGTTTTGTGAAGTCGATAATTTTGCCATATCGATCGCTTCATTACCTAGCCATGACAGTAGCTCTTCATCGGCGGACACTTCAGCGATGTTGGTTGGGTTAGGGCGGTTGCTGCTTTCCTCTAACCATTGCAACAGTTCTGGCTTATAAGCTTCGTCTCCAGACTCGTTAAAGGGTTCTAAAGGGAAATCAAGTGACTGTAAATCAATTTCAACTATTTCTGGAAGATCTATTTCTGGAAGATCTATTTCTAGAATATTACTTTCTAGAATATCCCTGCCTCCTGAGATGTCAGATCGCTCAAAGTTAAATTTTTCAACTATTTGGGTTGCTGCTTCTATATCAAAATCAGGATTGAGTTCGCGAGCGGCGATCGCACTTTGAGGATCTTCAATAATATTCAGATCTGACAGGGCTAAATCATACAAATCCACATGAGAGCCGAATTGTTTATTAGGGCTGTCAGTCGAATCCTCAAATAGGGTGTCAGATGAAGCTCCCAGTATGCTTTCAAGCTCAGTAGGCTCAAGCTCACTAATATTCAGCGAGCTTGATTTTTCCGCTTCTTGGTCTATCTCAACAAGTGATGACGCGGAACTATGCTCTAGATCATCATTTTGGGGTTGAGAATGGAATATGTCACTATTCTCAGTATAGTCTTCAAGATCTAGATTTTGATCTAACGTGGCATTTAAGAATTCTTCATTATTATCTTCTGTCTCTGACAAATTTGTCGGCACATCAATAGTCGTAACTTCAACAATTGACTCTCCAAACTCATTACCCGCCAATAAGGCATTAATCAAATTCTCGTCAACAGGTTCAGAGATAATTTCTAGATATCGCGATGGAATATCGTCTGGCAATTCAGGAAATGTATCTATTTCTACGGCTTGAGCCGCCAAATTATTAGATTGCTGTTCATTTTGCTGACTAATTCGATCAACTAAATTATTGATTAAAGCCTCGCCCTTTTGTTCAAGACTTTCCATGTAGCCTAGTTTGGCTTCGAGAGAAGTCTGATATGCTTGGACATCCTGCTCTAGCGATCGAAATGTGGAACTAAACATTTCATCTAAGTGCGACAAAAAGCGATCGGTCTGCTCCTGCACCTTACCGACAAACTCTTCTTCTTTTGGTGGCGATACTACAGAGTTAGTTTTGACTGTTGAGAGATTGACTAGATTTTGTTGCAGAGTCTGCGTCAAGGTCTGATTAACTGATTGTAATGACGATTGTAATGACCGATCTATTGATTCTTGTTGAGCGCTTTGAAATTCTTGGAACTGTCGCATCCAAGTCGCCCGATCAGACTCTAATTGCGAAATCTCGGCATTTAACTTTTGTTTTTGTTGAGTTAAAGTGATTAGCTCTTGACTAATCTGCGATCGCTGTTGAGACTCGACAATTTTATTTAGGTTTTGATTTAAGCTTGCCGAAATTTCGCCGACCATTAGCGCCCGCTCGACTGCGAGGGTTTGGCTGACAACCTGCTGCACCGATTGTTGAACAGACTCTTTGACAACCTGCTGTAATGTCTGTTGGATTGCCTGCTGGAGCGAAGCAATCAGGCGATCGTTGACAAATGTGGAGCTTGGGTCAATTGGGGCATTCGTCATTGTGCTAGTCTCCATGATCAAGTCAGATTCAGCGCCAAATATGTTGCTAACTGCTGGTTTAATTGCTGTGGGGGGCATAGTATCTAGTTTATCCGTTTTAGATTTATCCGTCTTGCTGACTATCTCCATTTTTTTTGATTCTGCACTAATGTCATAGGTTGGCTGGCGATTTGTGTAAATTTTTTCTTGTAAATGCGTTACTAAAGGTTGATATTGCTGATCTAAATCATTTAAGTAGATATCATCAGCGAAGATCTCAAGGTGCGATCGCAATTGCTTTAGCTGATCCCTAGGGTGAACTATATCCACAGGCGCTCTCTTCGTCACTGATCCGACTGGGCGGCTAAGTAAGGAGTTTATTTCATCGATCAGACTGTTTATCATAACTTTTGACATAAAACCCCCTAGAAGAACTCCATGATGACAAATAAAATTAATCTGCTAATGTAATAGGCTAAGCTTTAAAGCCAAATTTGTTAGCAGACAATAGCACATATCTTTCCCATTTTTTTGCTAATATCTTAATGATTTTTGTGTAAATTTCTTTGTGGGTTTCTGATCAAGATGACTATAAAAAATGACTGGCGTATTTCACAAATTCTTCTTGTCTCCCAGCAATTTCGTAGACTAACGAGCTACTTTCTTGTTTCAGCGATCGCGCCCCTATTAACTTTCACATCGGCTTTGACATCCGCCTTGACATTCAATCTGGCGATCGCTAACAATGCGATCGCTGAGCGCCGTGAGGTCGATATTCGGTTACAGGTAAATCAGGATGAGGGTTTTACGGTGATGACCCGTAAAGCTGAAATCTTAGCGCGATCGGCGGCTCAACGCGCCTTTGATCGTGAGGTCTTAGTTTCTGATGTATCAGTCAAGATCACCGCCCAAAGTCAAGATAAAGCCGCCATTATCTTACAACTCATCGTTTCTCGCCGTGATTGGTCAAGTCGTCCCGATCCTAAGATATGGGCAACTTATTTCCCGATGTCAAAAACATTAATTGGCATTAAAAATTAAAAAATCAAAAAAGGTCAAAAAAAAGATAGCGCCAAGCACTATCTTTTTTTTGATCTTTTATAAAATTAGAACGAGAACACAGTTCTCAAAGTCCCAACAAAAACAGTGCCGTTGCCGCTGAGGTTGTTAGGATTGAAGATGAACTGGACATCAGGCGTAATTCTGATGTTGCTCGATACGGGGAAGTTGTAGAACAACTCTAAGTTGGTTTGAGTTGCATTACCAATCTTGCTTTCGATGAAAGGTTGACCGATCGCAATTCCAGCGATCGCGCCTTCTTTAAACAAGTCAGGAAAAGCAAAACCAGCCATCCAAGTTTGAGGACTCAAATTAGTAGCGGTAGTGGTAGCTCCACCTGTGAATAGTGTCGAGGTAAAACCAGCAGTGCTGGCAACAATGCCACGATTATCAAGTGTACCGAAGCCGTAGCGACCGAATACTGCCATTTTCTTGGAGAAAGCCCACTCAACATTCACGCCACCGCTATTAACAGTAGTGTTGTTTACCGAGCCGTTAGTGTAAAGGAGCTTGAGGGCAAAAGGCTTGTCACCATTAGAATTTTTTGGCGCGTACTCCAACTCGCCAGTGGCTTGGTATGCATCACCAAATAAACCGCCATTAGTTGTGCCATTGGTAGTGGCTTGATTGCCATTACCCGCAAGGTAAAGACCGCGCAAACTAAATGCACTCTTACCAATATTCCAATCAAATGCTCCACCAGCTCCGCCAGTTTGACCATTAATCAAAATATGCAGAGGGTTATTGATAAAGAATGTCGAAGAGAAATCTACAGCTTCGTTGTTAGCAAAACTATTGATGTCAATGTGATCGTAGGCGTGCAACACAGGACCAACAGACACACGCGCATCGCCAAGGTTAAAGTCATAACGCAATTTGGCAAGCGTAAATACATTGCCGACATTGGCATAATCTTGCCCATAGGTTTGGAAGCCAACATTGCTGCTTCCTCCTGCCGTGGGAGTGGTTGCGCCCGCTCCGAAAACTCCAGGAATATTTCCACCTGCGCCATTACCAACTTCTAGTCTGGTTTTCAACAGGTCACTACCCGTGAAACTAGTGTTCAGGTCAAGACGAACTCGGCTAGTTACAAAAAGGTTAGTAGAAGAAGGCGGTGTGTTAAGAGGTCCAGCCGTATTACCACTGCCACCTGTGACCGCCATGATCACTTCGCCGCTTAGCTTGGTGGTGGTAGAAAACTGTTGCGCTTCGAGCTTAGCGGTCTTAGCGTCAAGAGCATCAACACGACCGCGCAGGGTGGCGAGTTCAGCCGCAAACTCTTCTTGCAGTTTTTGCAAGGTGGCAAGGTCTTCTTTGCTAACCTTGTCAGCGAGTCCTGCGGAGATAATTTCATTGATCTTGTCCAAGCAAGCATTCAAGCCAGCCGCAAATTCGTAACGGGTAGTTGCTTGTTTGCCACGGAAAGTGCGATCGGGATAGCCAGCGATACAGCCGTAACGCTCTACCAAAGATTGCAAGGCCGTAAAAGCCCAGTCAGTCGGTCTGACATCACTTAGTTGCGATACAGATGTCACGTTTTGAGAGACTGGATCATTTTTGATCGCTTGGCTAATTTCAGTGACAAATGTTGTGGTTTCGGCAATTGCGGGGCTAGCGGCGATCGCGCCAATAACACCCAACAATCCAAGACTACCAACCAAATTCAAAGATAAATTTTTCATGTTCAACTCCTCACGAGAGTAATTTCTTAAGTTTATGTAGCGCCATCTCTCTTATCCATTTAGATATCAAGTCAATCTATGGGAGTAGATTTAACTAAATTAAGGCTTCATCACCGTGGATACTGCTAACTTAGCTACACAAACAGATTAAAAGATTGTTAGATCTATATCCACATGTATCGTAGCACACATACTTTTGGCATATAGTCGCCCAATCGGGGTACTTGATAATTTATGAATTTTTAATGTGAGTTTTACATGTCTTCTACTAATCAAAACCCAGATTTAACTAATATTGCTCAGCAATTAGAAAGTGAAAATTCACGCGATCGCCTCCGCGCTCTAGTCTCATTGCGCGAGTTGTCGCCTGAAGAAGCTGTGCCTTTGATTTTGAAAGTCATTGATGATGAAAATTTGCAGATTCGATCTATGGCGGTATTTGCCTTAGGTTTAAAGCATACAGAAGATTGCTTTCCTGTATTAGCCAGAATTTTAGAAACTGAGCAGGATTATGGGATTCGGGCTGATGCCGCAGGCGCTATGGGTTATTTGCAAGATAATCGGGCGGTCGAGCCTTTGTTACGCGCTTTTTATGAAGATACTCAGTGGCTAGTGCGTTTTAGCGCGGCGGTTTCGCTAGGCAATTTGGGTGATGTGAGAGCCTATGATGCCCTAATTCAAGCTTTAGATAGTGACGAAACGATGTTGCATCAAGCGGCGATCGCGGCTTTAGGTGAAGTGGGCGATCTACGTTGTGTGGATCAAATTTTACGATTTGCTCAGTCTGATGACTGGCTGACCAGACAGCGTTTGGCTGAGTCCTTAGGGCATCTTAATTGTGATAAAAGTCTTTCAGCTTTAAACTACCTAGCCAAAGATTCCCATCCACAGGTTTTGGCGGCGGCTAGATATGCGATCGCCAGACTTGTGACTAATGCTTAACAAACTCAAAAAAAAAGCCCGACTAGTCGGGCTTTTTTTGCTTTAAAAATTTGCTTTAGAAATTACTTCTTGTCTTTGGTGATGACCTTAGGAGCTTCACGGAAAAAGATTGCGAAGAAAAATAAACCAATCAAACAAGCGAAAATCAGAGTGTAAGTGAGAGCTTCCATGAGATTTTATGCCTCAATAATACGAGTGGTTTTGTCGCCAAGTTTTTGGAATGCGCCCCATTCAACTTGCTCTTCGCTGAGTTCTGGATCAACACCAGCAAACACATCGCGGAACAAGGTACGAGCGCCATGCCAAATATGACCAAAGAAGAAGAACAAGGCAAATACGGCATGTCCAAAGGTGAACCAACCACGAGGGCTAGTGCGGAATACACCGTCAGAGTTATTTGTTTCTTGATCGAATTCAAAGATTTCGCCTAGCTGAGCTTGACGAGCATACTTTTTAACATTTGGAGCATCAGCGAAGGTTTTGCCGTTTAAAGCGCCACCAACAAAAGCTACATTTACGCCAGTTTGTTCGACGCTATATTTTGATTCAGCACGACGGAAAGGAATGTCAGCACGCACGATCCCATCTTGGTCTTGGAGAACTACAGGGAAAGTTTCAAAGAAATTAGGCAGACGACGAACGCTAAGTTCACGACCTTCGCCATCTTTGAAAATTGGATGCCCTTGCCAACCTTGAGCAATACCATCGCCATTATTCATCGGACCAACGCGGAACAAACCACCTTTAGCAGGGCTGTTACCAACATAGTCATAGAAAGCGAGTTTGTCAGGAATCTTTGACCAAGCTTCTTCAGAACTCAAGCCAGCATTAAGCCCAGTTTGAACACGGCGCGAAATTTCTTGTTGGAAAGAACTGCTGTCCCACTGATAGCGAGTTGGTCCAAACAATTCGATGGGAGTAGCGGCTGAGCCGTACCACATAGTTCCAGCGACCACAAAAGCCGCAAAAAATACTGCGGCGATACTGCTAGATAGTACGGTTTCGATGTTACCCATACGCAGTGCTTTGTAAAGACGCTCTGGTGGACGCACGGTCAGGTGAAACAAACCAGCCACGATGCCGACGATACCAGCAGCGATGTGGTGAGCTACGATTCCACCTTCATTAAAGGGGTTGAATCCGTTGGGTCCCCATTCAGGAGCAACTGGTGCGACGTGACCAGTTAAGCCATAGGCATCAGATACCCACATGCCAGGACCAAATAGCCCTGTTTGGTGGAATGCGCCGAAGCCAAAACAAAGTAAACCAGACAAGAACAAGTGAATACCGAACATTTTTGGCAAGTCCAAAGCTGGCTCGCCTGTACGAGGATCGCGGAATAGTTCTAGATCCCAGTTGACCCAATGCCAGATGGCGGCTAAAAAAAGTAAGCCAGAAAGCACGATGTGAGCGAGTGCCACACCTTCAAAAGACCAGAAGCCAGGATCGGCAACTTGTTCGCCAGTGATTGTCCAGCCGCTCCAAGAATTGGTGATGCCAAGACGGGTCATGAAAGGCATGACAAACATGCCTTGTCGCCACATGGGGTTGAGGACGGGGTCACTAGGGTCAAAAATTGCTAATTCATAAAGCGCCATTGATCCTGCCCACCCTGCTACAAGAGCAGTGTGCATCAGGTGCGTGGCAATTAGTCTTCCTGGATCGTTCAGGAGAACTGTATGCACTCGATACCAGGGTAATCCCATTGCAGATATTCCTTAAATTTATGGAGTTTTATGGAGTGGATAAGAACTTAACGTTTCTTAATTTTAATTTATGATAATAGATCGTGAATTAGATAATTACTCAAATACTTAATAGTTTTATGAGCAAATACTTTATTTCAAGAATGCCAAATCATTTTAGTTATTTTATCTGTATCACCATAATAAACTATTCCTTCCGATTGATTGTTAGATTTTTGAGAGGGGCGAGACTGCTGCGAATGGGCGATAAATATGGGTTGGTAAATGCGATCGCGATATTTTAATCACCAAATCAACGTGAGTCGGATCGGCGACCGTCGGCGGCATAAATAATTCAGGATGCAATGCTTTCCAAAAGTATTCGACAAACTGGGTTATTTCCCGATCGCTTAGCCCTGGTTTGCCAATGGCTACTAATTTATGTTCGGCTTCGAGCCGCCATTGCAGACTGTGTTTGTAGTCTTCAGGTATAAGTACCATCAGGCGATCGAGACAGTCCCAGAGTGGTAGATAGTCATAGAGGCTGGCATTACAGGCAAGTGCAAATTGACGATCGCTTTCTGACAAGATTGGTGGCAAAAAGTCCTGAAAAGCCGAAATTGGGAGGGGACGCATTCCCACAAACCAACCTTCAAACAAAATGATGTCGGCGCTGTCAGAAATTTCGGGCTGAATACGATCGCCCGCGCCGTTATGTAGAGATTTATCAAAACGAGGAATAGCAATCGCTTCAGGTTGCTCTGAATGGCGATCGCGCAATTGTTGTAAAACTTGAATACCCAGATCAATATCATGGGTGCTAGGTGGTCCCCGCCAAATTAGATCAGGACGGCGATCGCGCAATTTTTGGCGATCGGCATAGGTTTTATATAAATCATCAAGGGAAATACTTAAAAAGGTTTTGTCAAGATGTCTTAACAAAATATTTAAAATAAACCCTAATGTGGTTTTGCCAGTACCTTGTCCGCCCAGCAATCCTTGGATTAATGGTCGCCCTAATTGTTGCTGCTGAGAGGCGAGACGTTGCGCGAGGGGTATCCAGTAATGCCACAGCAGAGGAAATATTAGGGATGGTGGATCAAGTTGAATGTTGTGATTAGTGAGTTCTTGTGAAATTTTTGAATAAGTTAAACGCAATAGTTGCGATCGCTGATCAATGATTGTGTTGATCTCCTTTAAATCTGAATTGCGGATATTAAGTATCTGTAGGCGATCGCTACTTTCCCGCAAATCCTTAATCAAAAATTCACGCGCTGAGTTATTCAGGCGATCGCCACGCTCTAATAGTTTAAGAATACTTATCAATACATTTTGGCTCATTTCCTTATCCAATCAAGCTTTTACCTGATTTGTCGCCTAAGTCAGCTATACAGATTTCAAATTTACAAAAATTAAGCTGTTAATTAACAATTATTTAACATAGAATAATCTAGTGGGTAATTATACGCAGGCTCCTCCACACAAACTGTGTACAATTGCTTGCATTCACATTAGTCAGTTCTATTCCTAAACAGAAAAAATTACAACTATGAACTTCAAAGCTCTTCTGCTCGTTGCAAGCCTTGGCTTATCTGCTGGTCTAGCGTCTTGCGCTACCGAAACTCCAACACCTCCTGCTGCAACTACTCCTGCTGCAAAGCCTGCTACCACGGCTAAGCCTGACGCAATGACCAAGCCTGATGCTACTAAGTCAGATGCTACTAAGCCTGACGCAATGGCTAAACCTGATGCAATGGCTAAGCCTGATGCTACTAAGTCAGAGACTGCTAAGCCTGACGCAATGGCTAAGCCTGACGCTGCTGCAACCAAAAAGCCTCAGTAGTATTTGTAAAAAATCAAAAAAAACAGTAGTAAAGCTAAACTTTATTACTGTTTTTTTGATTTTTATGTGTGTTGCTATAAAATTCGTGTAAAAGTTTGTAGGAATAGCTCAATGCGATCGCCAATTCAGGATTTGCCAGCAAAAATTTTTCATTGGGTAAGTCTTGTCAGTTTGTTTCTGATGATTACCAGTGGCTTACAGATTTATAACGCCAATCCCGTGTTTGGTGGACGTGAAGGACTGCATATTCCTGCGATTTTGGGGTTGGGTGGCTGGTTGGCAGGGGGGCGACATTGGCATTTTGCATCGATGTGGGTATTTGGGCTGAACTTGTTGTGGTATGGGTGTTATGTTTTGATGACACGCCGTTGGCGACACCGTTATGCCAGTGATAAGGATGTCAAGGTGTTGATTGTTAGTCAGAATGTTAAACGTAAAAATTATGCTTGGCATCGATTGGTTTACACGTTGTTGATTCCGATTTTATTGTTATCGATTTTTACGGGGGTAGGCATGTATAAACCCGCTCAGTTTTATTGGATTGTTGATAGTTTTGGCGGCTGGGATGCGTTGCGAATCACCCATTTTATGGCTGTGCCAATCACACTAATTTTGGGTTGGATTCATTCACAGTTGGGGCGCAAGGTGGGCGGCGATCGCTTGCTTGATTCGATGTTTTGGACTGATGGTTAGATCGCGATTGTCAGCTTTAAACTTTTCTCTGGGCTACTTGAAGACTCAATAGACTGTATTTGACATGTATCTGAACAATTGTTTATTTGCAATACTGTTAGGAATGCTCTCTATGCAAGGTAAGCTTAAATACCACGCTCGATATTTATGCTGAATATTTAAGAGATTGACCGAATATCCTCTTACAGTAACTATCGACCAAACTTGTCCCAAAAGGCTCGCAGGGCGAAGCCCTGTAACGGGTTTTATATTTTTAGTTGTGGCGGGTTTGAGAGCAAATTGCTGTAAACGATTTTATAAAAGAAATGACTGCAAGTGAATTTGATTTGGGGCTAGGTCTATGAAGTGGGTTACTAGTCTTTCAACAAAAATATCTTTGGAAGCGGCGGTGCAAGATCTGTCGCAACAGGTTTTGGCGGTATTAGGAGATCGATCGCTTGATTTGGGATTTTTGTTTGTCTCAACTGCTTTTGCTAGTGACTACCCCCGCTTATTGCCATTGCTTGCCGAAAAATTGCCAATCCAAAAGTTGATTGGTTGTTCGGGCGGCGGCATTGTTGGTAACGGTCGTGAGTTTGAAGATAAACCTGCGATCGCCTTATTGGTAGGTCATTTACCCAATGTGTATTCCAAAGTATTTCATCTAGATGATGATGATCTGCCTGATCTTGATAGCTCCCCCGATCGCTGGGAGCAACTGACAGACGTTGCTCCTAACGTTTCGCCTAGTTTTGTCTTAGTTGGTGATCCTTTTTCATTTCCGATTAATGATTTAATTCAAGGGCTAGATTTTGCCTATCCTCATGCGGTCAAAGTCGGCGGCTTAGCGAGTAGTGGCGGTATGGGCGCTAATGCGCTGTTTTGCTTCCATGAGGCGAATAAATATAAGCTTTATCGAACTGGTTTGTTAGGTGTAGCCCTGTGGGGTGACGTGATCATTGATCCTGTGGTTGCTCAAGGCTGCCGTCCTATTGGCAAGATTATGCAGGTTTCCGAATGTGAGCGTAATTTAATTCTAGGTTTAGAGGGCAAGCCACCTTTAGGACTATTGCAAGATACGGTGGGCGATCTTAGTCAAAGCGATCGCGAACTTGCTCAACATTCACTGTTTATCGGTGTGGTGATGAACGAGTTTAAGGCTAATCCATCGCGGGGAGATTTTTTGATTCGCAATATTATTGGTGTCGATCCCCGCTCTGGGGCGATCGCGGTTGGCGATCGGATGCGTCCTGGTCAGAGGATTCAACTGCATTTACGCGATGGCAAAGCCTCGGCTGAAGATCTGGAAGAAGCCTTGATCAATTACACCAACCAACTAAATTTAGAAGCGCCTAATGTATCCGCGACCGCCGCGTTAATGTTTTCTTGTATGGGGCGCGGAGAGCGGTTATACAACAAGCCAAATTTTGACTCTGAGTTATTACAAAAGCACGTTGGGTTGATTCCATTTGGTGGATTTTTCTGCTCAGGTGAAATTGGTCCCGTTGGTGGCACGACATTTTTACATGGTTATACCTCAGTATTTGGCATCGTCAGACCCAAAAATCACTAAAAAGTAATCAATAGCGAGAATTAACTAAATGTTCGATTTGCCGTTCAATTTACATTGTTTGAGTGACTCGCTAAATAACTTCTCGCGATCGCACTGTATTGGGATTTGTGCGCTGCTTGTCCCTGCCAATTTGATCGCCACTTCACAGACGCTCTTATTTACTTTTTTGAAGCGATCGCCGATCCAGATTTTCACGATTAGCGCTGGGGCGATCGTCTATGCCTTATTGATGATTTTGCATGTAATTAGCTGGTACATCATCGGCGTGGTGATGGCTCCAACTTTTATTTTGATGTTTTTGGGGAGTACCTGTTTAGTGATTAACTTGATTGCAATTTGGCTAAAAATTAATCACATCGAGATTGATTACTCAAAATTTTTGCGCCAAGGGAATGGGATTTACAGCCTATTGAGGCTTCAAGTATTGCAGAACAAAGTTTGAAAGTCAGCGCAAGGCGCTGTAATACCTGTTCTTTTAGTGGGAAGGGAGTAAGTTGCTACAAGATTATTTAGATTTAGTTAATAATTTGCAAGAAAAATTAGCCATGTTGCAAGCAGCGATCGCGGCGCAATCAGAACTAGCCCCCGAAGTCGCCAAAGATTGGCAGCGATCGCATCATGAGATCCAAACTTTTTTTCAAACCAAAATGGTGCATACAGATTTAGACATAACGCCGCCCTATCTATCTCTGCAAGTGGAAATCGACAAACAACTAAAAATGCTCGGCGTAGACTTAACCATGTTACAAACCTCACGCCGCCCCGACACTTGGCAAAAGCGACATCAACAAGCTGGCGATCGCCTTAAATTATTAGATCGCTATTGTCAAATGCATTTAGAGTAGCGCAAGCGTCTCGCTTGCCCTTTGTTCGTGATACTGGCGATCGCCTTAAATTATGAGATCGCTATTGTCAAATGCATTTAGAGTCTCGCTTGCCCTTTGTTCGTGATACCAATCAAAAGAAATATTTGACTCTCAGCAAAACAAAACATCATAATGATTTTCGCCAAGATATTAGTTTTTGAGAAACACAATGCAGGAATGGATTACCAGCACAATGAATTCCCTAGGCTATCTAGGCATTGGATTACTGATGTTTTTGGAAAATCTGTTCCCGCCGATTCCTTCGGAATTGATTATGCCTTTAGCAGGATATACCGCAACTTTTGCGGATACCAAAATTCAGGTGATTCCTGCGATCGCGGCGGGAGTGATTGGCACGATTTTGGGGGCGATCCCTTGGTACTACGCAGGTTTATTGCTGGGGCAGCAGCGTTTGCAATTGTTAGCCGATCGCTATGGCAAATGGATTGGCATCTCTAGCGAAGATATTCAAAAATCCACACAATGGTTTCAAAAACATGGAGCTAAGGCGGTGCTATTTGGTCGCCTAGTCCCTGGGATTCGCACCTTGATTTCTATTCCCGCAGGCATTAGCAAAATGCCGCTAATTCCTTTCTTTATTTATTCGACAATTGGCACGATTGTCTGGGTGACTTTGCTAACCTATGCGGGTTATTTTTTGGGCAAAAATTACAAGTTAGTCGAAGATTATATCGATGTAATTACTAAAGTTGTCGTTTTTGGAGTTTTAATGGCGATCGCCGCTTTTATTGGCTATCGTCTATGGAAGCGATCGCGCAAGTAGTTTGGTTTGACATACAGCCTATTGAGGCTTTAAGTATTCCCAAAAAAATTTTGAAAGCGCGGCGTAGCCGCGCTTTCAAAATTTTTTTGGGTTTTTAAGTGAGCGCAACGCGCTGTAATATAGAGCCTTAATCTTAGAACCTAAAGCTGCCCGTGAAACCACCGATGAAAACGCCTGTAATCGTCGTCTTAGGAGAAAAAAGTATTGCGATCGCCCGACAAATTCAAACTGTCATTGCCAACGCCACAATTTATGGACTAGCCTCGCGCACCCAAACATGCGATCGCCAATATCTAAAATTTAGCGAAACCGTCAGCGAATTATTTAGCCAAGGACATCCGATTATCGGCATTTGCGCGGCAGGTATCTTGATCCGATCGCTAGCACCTTTACTCTCAGATAAACGCGCCGAACCGCCCGTAATGGCGATCGCCGAAGATGGCAGTGCGGTCGTGCCACTTTTGGGTGGACTCAATGGAGCCAATGATATGGCGAGGGCGATCGCCAAGGCGCTCCAAGTCCAAGCGGCGATCACCACCACGGGCGATTTGCGTTTTCAGACTTCGCTGCTAGCTCCTCCTGAAGGCTATCGACTGCTAAATAATGACGAACAGGCGAAAATATTTTTAGCGGATTTACTGGCGGGTAAATCAGTCAAACTGATTGGTGAAGCAACTTGGTTAAGTGAAAGCAATCTTCCCTTTGCTGATGATGCGACGCATACTCTGGAAGTAATTTCTAGCAAAATTGAATTTGAAGCGATCGCCTCAAAACTAAGTTCAACTTATTTAATTTATCAAACAGATTTGCTCCCAACCCAGACTAGCAATGGCAAACTGGCGATCGTCGGTACAGGCCCTGGAGCCGCCAAATGGATGTCGCCTGAAGTCAAAGCAATTTTGGAAGATGCGACGGATTTTGTCGGTTACAAAACCTATATCAACTTAGTCAAAGAATTTACTAGGGGCAAAACAGTCCACGCTTCCGACAATCGAGTGGAGCTAGACCGCGCCCGTCTTGCTCTCAATCTCGCCACCGAAGGGAAGTCTGTGGTCATTGTTTCATCGGGCGATCCCGGTATCTATGGCATGGCTTCGGCAGTATTTGAAGTTCTCGATCATGAAGCCGATCCCAAATGGAACCAGATCGATATTCATGTTGCCTCAGGCATATCCGCCGTCCAAGCGGCAGCCGCAGCGATCGGCGCTCCGATTGGACATGATTTCTGCACAATTTCGCTCTCAGACATTCTCAAACCTTGGGAAATTATCGAGCAGAGGTTAGCCGCCGCCGCTCAAGCTGATTTTGCGATCGCCATTTACAACCCAATTTCTAGCCAACGTCGATGGCAACTCACCGCCGCCAAAGATCTTTTATTGCAATGGCGATCGCCTAATACGCCCGTGATTTTAGGTCACAAAATGGGGCGCAAGGGCGAATCGGTGCGGGTGATTACGCTCGCTGAGTTAGCGCCTGAGCTTGCCGATATGCAAACGGTGATTATCATCGGCTCTAGCAAAACCAAATTACTCACAATTGGCGATCGCGTAAGAGTTTATACCCCACGCAAATATGATTGAACCGAACTCTTTTCATAGAATCACTAAATTATCGCGATGAATTACGGTTTCTTCGCCGTCAAATCCTAGTAAACGCGGAATCTCTTCAGATTGCACACCAAGAATGCGAACGATGTCACTGCTATTGTAATTAGTGATTCCTCGCGCCAATTCTTTGCCATCGCGATCGCACAAACTAACAGACTCATTCACCTCAAACTTACCTTCTACTTGCGTAATACCTGCAGGCAACAGCGATCGCTCATTAAAAATAACCGCCTTCACCGCACCATCGTCTAAAAACAGCTTACCCATAGTCACCATCCCATAAGCGATCCAGCGTTTACGCGCATTGACCGTCTTGGGTTGGGCTGCAAATTGAGTGCCAAAATTTTCGCCATTGAGAATCGCCAATAGGCGATCGGGAAATGCTCCGCGTGTGATCACCGTGCGAACACCCGCCGCCGAAGCAATCCTTGCCGCGTCCAGTTTCGTGGTCATGCCGCCAGTTCCCCATTGAGTGCCACCACTTTTTGCCTCTGCATTTTTGGTATCTGCATTTAATGCTTGCTTCTCACCGATCGCCTGTCGGAGTTGTTGCAATTGGGGATAGTCCACAAACTCAATCGGCTGAGCATCAGGATTTTGACGCGGGTCATCAGAATATAAGCGATCGACATCGGTTAATAAAAATAACCAATCAGCCTCAACCAAACTCGCCACCAGAGCCGAAAGCGTATCATTATCGCCAAATTTCAACTCATCGACGGCAACCGTATCATTTTCATTGACGATTGGCACAACTCCCATCGCTAACAACTCTTGGAAGGTCGCATGAACATTCATATAATGCTGTCGCTGAATCAGGTTATCGCGGGTCAATAGGACTTGAGCGACGGGTTGTTGCAGCGATCCAAAAAAGTCATCATAAATCCGCATCAACCGCCCTTGTCCCACGGCGGCGATCGCTTGTTTCATGGAAATTTTAGTAGGACGTTGCTTCAGTCCTAGCCGACCACAGCCAATTCCCACCGCCCCCGAAGAGACTAACACCACACTATGCCCTTCCCGCCGCAGATGCACGATCGCTTCCACTAATTTGGCGATCGTGGCAAGCTGAAGATCGCCCGATTCGGGATGACTAAGGCTAGATGTGCCAATTTTAATTACAATTATCTGCGGCTGTATCTGCGGTTGCATTTGCTTTAAAAGTTTTAAAAGTTAGGAAAAAATTTTCGCGGTTTTGGAGTGAGTTTTTCTTAGTAAGTGGGCTTAATTAAATATAAAGCCTAGCTACTTATAAAGCTTTCAGTAACAATTAAAAAATTATTTCAGAAATTGCTGGTCAAAATTCAACACTATCTGCTATATTGAATGAGGTCAGAAAAATAGACCAAAAAAGGGCGCTTAGCTCAGTTGGTAGAGCGTCTCGTTTACACCGAGAATGTCGGCGGTTCGAGCCCGTCAGCGCCCATACTCTTTGAATATTCTAAAGCAACAGTTGGTGTTTAGGCTTCGCCCTAAGCATAAAAAACTCAAAGCTAATCCCAATGTCTGGAACTGGACGCATTCATTCGATCGAAACTTTTGGTACAGTTGATGGGCCAGGGATTCGGTTTATCGTTTTTACGCAGGGCTGCCCTCTCCGATGTCTCTATTGTCACAATCCTGATTGTCGCAAAGCCCATGATGGCAAAGAAGTTAGCGTTGATTATCTGATTAATGAAATCAAAAAGTGTAAATCTTTTATTCGTAAAGGTGGCGTAACCGTGAGTGGTGGAGAGCCATTGATGCAACCAGAATTTACACGCGAGATATTCTGGCGCTGTCATCAACTAGGCTTGCATACCGCCCTCGACACGTCAGGATATTGCGCTTTAGAACTTGCCAAGCCAGTGCTTGAAGAAACTGATTTGGTGTTGCTAGACATTAAATCATATATTCCTGAACTCTATTACAAAGTCACTAACGTGTCGATTGAGCCGACCTTAGCCATGGCAAGATATCTCAGCGACATCAATAAACCCGCATGGATTAGGTTTGTGTTAGTTCCACATCTCACCGATAATATCGCTAATGTTAATCAACTTGCTGATTTTATCGCTACTTTAAAAAATATCGAAAGATTGGAAGTTTTACCATTCCACAAAATGGGAGAATATAAATGGGAACAGCTAGGCTTGCCTTATTCCCTTAAAGACACGCCACCTGCATCCCCAGAACTTGTAGAGCAAACGGCGAATATATTTCGCGATCGCGGGATCAACGTGATTGGGGCGATCGGAATTTGATAATTGATGAACTTTGCATTCAAAAAAATCAAGAGCGTTGCAAATGAAAGTTACAAATGTTGATGAATTGGAACTGTTGATTCAACGGGTAAAAGCGGCCCAAGCTGAGTTTGCCAACTTTACACAAGAGCAAGTCGATCGCATTTTTAAACAGGCGGCTCTGGCCGCGAATGCTGCGCGAATTCCTCTCGCAAAGGCGGCTGTGACAGAATCAGGCATGGGCGTGATCGAAGACAAAGCGATTAAGAATCACTTTGCTTCAGAAATGATTTACAACAAATATAAACATGATAAAACCTGCGGCATCATTGAATCAGACAAGCATTTCGGCTATCAGCGCATTGCCGAACCTGTCGGGCTGTTAGCGGGGATCGTACCTGTCACCAACCCAACTTCGACCACTATTTTTAAGTCGTTGATTTCATTGAAAACTAGAAATGGCATCATTTTCTCGCCGCACCCACGCGCCAAAAACTGCACGATCGCGGCGGCCAAAATTGTGCTTGAGGCAGCCGTAGCCGCAGGTGCGCCCCCAAATATCATTGGCTGGATTGATGAGCCAACTGTGCCACTTTCTCAAGCTTTGATGCAACACCACAGTATTAAGTTGATTTTGGCAACAGGTGGACCGGGGATGGTCAAAGCCGCCTATTCTTCAGGACATCCTTCCCTCGGTGTCGGCGCGGGCAACACACCTGCAATCATTGATGAAACCGCGCATATTCAGATGGCGGTGAGTTCCATCATTTTGAGTAAAACCTTTGATAACGGCACGATTTGCGCTTCTGAACAGTCGGTAATTGTCGTCGATGCTGTTTATGAAACGGTTAGAGAAGAATTTGTGAAGCGTGGTGCTTATTTTCTGAATGCGGAAGAACGGGACAAAATTCGGCGAGTGATTTTAATCGATGGTAGATTGAACGCGGAAATCGTTGGACAAACGGTGATTAAAATTGCGGAAGTTGCTGGTTTTGCTTTGCCAGAGAACACCAGAGTATTGATTGGTGAAGTCGAAGCGATCGCCAGAGATGAACCCTTTGCTTATGAAAAACTTTCGCCGATTCTGGCGATGTACCGCGCTAATGATTTTCATGATGCGGTTGACAAAGCGGAAGCGCTGATTTTGTTTGGGGGGCATGGACATACTTCGGTGCTATACACCTCTCCCCGAAATCAGGATCATATTCGTTATTTTGAAAACAAGGTCGAAACTTCACGGATATTAATTAATACTCCGTCTTCTCAAGGGGCGATCGGGGATCTATATAATTTCCGTCTCGATCCTTCGCTGACTCTTGGTTGTGGTAGCTGGGGCGATAATTCCATTTCGGCAAATGTGACCCCGCATCATTTACTAAATATCAAAACCGTGGCTGAGCGCCGTGAAAATATGCTCTGGTTTCGGATTCCACCAAAGATTTATTTCAAATCTGGCTGTTTACCTGTGGCTTTGCGGGATCTGGAGGGCAAAAAACGCGCTCTGATTATCACCGATCGCCCGTTGTTTGAAATGGGTTTGACCAAAGAAGTCACCGATAGTTTAGAAGAAATTGGGCTGGAACACTATACCTTTTATGATGTCGAACCCGATCCTTCTCTCGCTACTGTTCGGAAGGGTTTAGAAATCTGCAACAGCTTCAATCCTGATGTCATCATTGCCTTTGGGGGCGGATCACCGATGGATGCCGCCAAAATTATGTGGTTGTTGTACGAACATCCTGATATCGAGTTTGAAGGCTTGGCGATGCGATTTATGGATATTCGTAAACGGGTTTATGATCTGCCACCTTTGGGCGCAAAGGCAATGATGGTAGCGATTCCCACCACGTCAGGAACTGGTTCTGAAGTTACTCCTTTTGCGGTAGTCACCGATGAGCGATCGGGGATCAAGTATCCCCTTGCTGATTATGCGTTGACTCCAAACATGGCGATCGTCGATCCTGAACTGACGCTCAACATGCCCAAACGCCTAACTGCTTACGGCGGGATTGATGCGCTCACCCATGCGATCGAGTCTTACGTTTCGGTACTGGCTTCCGAATATACCAATGGATTAGCTCTCGAAGCGATTCGTCTATTGTTCAAATATCTGCCCAGTGCTTACAAAAATGGCGCAAATGATCCTAAAGCAAGGGAAAAAGTTCACTATGCTGCCACGATCGCGGGTATGGCGTTTGCTAATGCTTTCTTGGGTGTTTGTCATTCGATCGCCCACCAGTTAGGCGGAACTTGCCACATTGCTCATGGTTTAGCCAACGCGCTGATGATTTCCCATGTGATTCGTTACAATGCTACGGATGTTCCCTTTAAGCAAGCGATTTTTTCTCAAAACAAATATCCCAATAGCAAGTGGCGCTATGCTCAGATTGCCAACTATCTAAACCTAGGTGGTGAGACTGACGCGGAAAAAGTGGAGAAACTAATCGAAGCTGTGGAAGATCTCAAGCGTCAAGTTGATATTCCTGCCACGATCAAAGATGTTCTATCAGCACAAGGTGTCAGCGAAGAATTCTTTATGACTCATGTGGAAGGAATGGCAGATCAGGCGTTTGATGATCAATGCACTGGTGCGAATCCTCGCTATCCATTGATTGCCGATCTTAAGCAGTTGATGCTCCAAGCCTACGCGGAGTCAGCCATTTAAGCGTAAAACACTTACAGCGCAACGCGCTGATTTAAAACCAAAAGAACGAGTGGTGCTTCGGTTCTTTTGGTTTTAATAGATGGCTATAGCTATACAATGAGGCTTGTTGAGTACGCCTTATTAGAATAGATACTTTTATGGTTGCGCGTCCTTCCCAAATATCGCTCAAATTGCCCGTTAAATTGCCTCTCCTAATTTGTTTAAGCTTGCTAACGGCGATCGCCTCAGTTATGTTTACGGTATCTAAGGCGGATGCATTGCAAGCGATGCTCAGACCAAATACCCCAAGGCTCGGCGATACGGTATCGGTGTGGATTGCCACAAATCAAGCGATCGCGCCCACCGTGACTAGCGATCGCCAGCAATTTCCTGTATTTGCCATGTCCCCCAATCGTTGGCGAGCCTTTATTCCCACAACTCCCCTTGATAAGGCAGGAACTCGACAGGTCATGGTGACAGGTGATGGGTTTCAGCAAACTTTGATTATGCAATTAGGCGATCGCCAATTTCCCACGCAGAGAATTTGGATCGATGATACGGGCGGCGGATCTGAGCCGACTGATTATGAATGGGACAAGGTTTCGGCTTTTAAAAAATTAGTTACACCTCAAAAGTTTTGGAATGGAGCTTTCTTACAGCCAAATGATGGCGAAATCAGCACAGTCTATGGGGTACAGCGTTATTATAATGGCGAATTTGCCAATGACTATTACCATCGGGGTGTGGACTATGCAGGCGGCTACGGTTCGCCTGTGATTGCCCCTGCGTCGGGATATATTCGCCTAGTTGGCACGGTGAATCAAGGCTTTCAGTTACATGGCAATACGGTCGGGCTAGATCACGGTCAGGGCGTGGTGAGCATCTTTTTACATCTTAGTAAAATCTATGTAAAGGAAGGTGATTTTGTGCGTGCGGGGCAATTAGTAGGAGCGATCGGGGCGACAGGCGCAGTCACGGGACCGCATTTGCATTGGGGTTTGTATGTGAATGGTCAGGCGATCGATCCTGTGGCTTGGCGATATGAGGGTGTGGAGTAAAATAGGCGATCGCCAAGAAAAAAAATTATTAAGCGATCGCCACAGCCCCAACCTTTATGCTAGAAATAATAAAAAATTGATGATACTCCCTTCCCAGCCAAGCAATAGAGAGCAGCATAAATGACTCAAACAATCACGCAAAAATCTTTATATGAGTCAGATTTTTTGCTCTGGACTCAGGAAACTGTAGCCAAAATAAGGGCTAAAGACTTTGACCATGTAGATTTTGATAACTTAATAGAGGAGATAGAGTCGTTGGGACGTTCTGAAAAACAAGAGTTAGAGAACAGGTTAGAGACTTTGTTAGCTCATTTACTCAAACGGCTCTATGTCGATATGCCCGACTGCTTTAACGGTTGGGAAAATACAATTAGAGAGCAGCGCCGACGCATCAGCCTAAGACTCAAAAATACGCCAAGCTTAAAAGCTTGTTGGGATGATTCTTTAAATGATGCTTGGTTTTTGGCTCTAGGTACGGTCAAAGATGAGTATTCAAAAAAAGGGTATGAATTTCCTGATACATGGCAGTTTGGAGACGATATTGAGACGATGCTAAATGTTGATTTTTGGATTTGATTTTGGGGGAATAGGGCGATCTTCGATCTTTAATTACTCCAATTTATTTAAATTTGCTTAATAGTTTCATAGGATAAACCAGTCGATTCAGCAATGATTTCTATAGCTACATTTTGTTCTTTCAAAGCTTTGGCAACTTTTTCAATACCTTTTTCAATACCTTTCTCAATTCCAACTTTTTCACCCTCTTCAAAGGCTGTATCAAATACATTTCTTACTTCTAGATACTGGACTAAACTCTTTTTATATTGTTCGTACTGTTCCATATTTAGATTAAACCGTGTCATCCTAGATAGTCTGAGATAATTACATATCCAAAGAAAAGAGAAGGATTGGTTAAAAGGTTTACTAAGCAAACTTTTTAACTAATCTCTCTCGCTATAATCAATTTTAAATAAAAAATTAGTGCTTTATCAAGAAAAAGTAAATCTTAGAAACCAAAATATATACGAAGTATTGATAAGTAGTTGTCAATAATTGTATTTCCAAAGAAAAGTGATACTGTCGCAGCCATTGCCAAAAATACACCGTAAGGAATTTCTGTAAAACCTCCAAGTTCACCCGTCAATCCAAGTTTACCCATCAATCTAGGTTGTCTACCCATCAATCCAAGTTTACGTATCAATTTATTTATCAACCATGGAAAAATACCGAATAACGGAGCAAGCAGATTAACAATAAGAATATGTTGCCAACCTAACCAAACTCCTATCATGGACATCAGCCTAAAATCTGCACTACCCATTGCATCGTTATGCCAAATTTTCCCCAAAAGAGTGACTAGAATATCTTTTATACGTATTTGTCTCTGACAGATAATCTCTAAAACTATGATTGGAACAAGGAAAATGCATATCAGTATCATCGACAACCAAAGCACAATATCAAGGGAACAAAGCCCTATGACTGCGCCAAGAACTGCATTAATGAGATGTCCTGCAAAATTAGTACGATCGCTACTATTTATAAAAGCCAAACTACCTTGATAAATAAAACCTAACACCAATCCTGATTGAGTTAGAGAATTTGGCAAGGTCATCGTGTCAATATCGATTAAGGCTAGAGCCAATAACCAACTTATGAATGCGGCATAAAAGCATAAAACTAGAATTGGTTGCGAAGTTCCGAAATAGGCGGCGATGCACCAAAATAGAAAGGCTGTGAGAGCCTCGATCGCAGGATAGCGCCATGATACGGGCGTATGGCAATAACGACATTTGCCTTTGATCAAGAACCAGCCAATCACAGGGATATTGTCGCGGGGCGCAAGTTGGCGCAGACAATGGGGACAACGCGATGGCGGATAGAGAATTGATAAACCCGCAGGGACGCGATAAATTACCACGTTCAAGAAGCTGCCAATACAAGCTCCGATCGCGATCGCCAAACATTGTAAAAAGAGAGATTCGATTAATAGCAAAGCTTCGTCAAGATATCTAGATAGTTAGTATGTTAAACAAATTGGGCGCGTAGTCATGCAATCTACACCATATGGCTACGGCGAGAAGGAAATCTTGCGATCGCCTACTCCCTTCCCAGTGAAAAATTAGACGTTGCGGCGCTTCGCGCCGCAACGCTAATTCTTGGTTTTTAATGTCTAGTTTTATAGCGGGAAGGGAGTAACTCTAGTGCTGGGGCGCTATACATGCAAAACCTAAAATTATGTAGGTAGGGCTTACTGAAAAAGCAATTAGGTGGCAATGAGGAGGTAAGGAGAAAAAGCAGACTTCTTAGCAGTCAAGATAGGAAATTGCCAAGAGATAGCAGAAAAGGTAAAGCGCAACTTGTCAAAGGACAGAAAAAGGCGTT
>JANODY010000120.1:0-2959 GCA_031412945.1 Cyanobacteria bacterium SOY_65_metabat_81 | reverse complement strand
ATTTGATGATGTGTTGGGAGAAGTTGGTTGAGAAAATCGATGAGTAAATCTTTACTGCCTTCTTCACCGAACAGTTTCTTAAAGCCGAAATCAGTATAAGGATTAAAGTATTTCGCAACCATTATCACTCCTAAAAGATTACTTTATTAAAATGAACGTTAAATAATCATGTATTTAGAAAACTTTGTCTGATGTTTCTTGTATAGCACAAAAATGGTTTCTATCTAAACAATCAAATAGAGCGCTTCATTTTCAACCCATAGGAGATTCAGTGGCGATCGCCAACAGTGATGACTTCCAGCCGCGAACTTGGTAAGGCGATCGCTTAAACTAATAAATACACAGATATTTTCTAATCAAAGTTAATATGCTCCAAAATATGTCCAAATGGTTTAACACAGCGGGTCCCTGCAAAGCCGACATCCACTATATGTTGTCGTCTACCGAGCGGATACCCGAACTAACGCAACTAATTGCCCAGCAAAATTATTTTGTCATCCATGCCCCCCGACAAGTCGGCAAAACCACAGCGATGTTAACCCTTGCACAGGAACTAACCGCCAGTGGAGCTTATACCGCCGTGATGCTCTCCCTCGAAGTCGGAGCAGTCTTTTCCCACGACCCTAATCTTGCCGAACGCGCAATTTTGAATGAATGGGAAGATTCTATCGAATTTCGATTGCCTCCTGAACTACAACCGCCTGTATGGGAAAAAGGAGAATCAGGTCGTCAAATTGGCTCAGCCTTGAGTACTTGGGCAAAGCAATCATCGAGACCTCTGGTTGTATTTCTTGATGAAATTGATGCCTTGAGCGATGAGACTTTAATATCGGTATTGAGACAACTGCGATCGGGCTATCCCAATCGCCCACAGGGGTTTCCCCATTCTTTAGGGCTGATTGGAATGCGCGATGTGCGGGATTATAAAGTTGCATCTGGTGGCAGTCAACGACTTAATACATCGAGTCCATTTAATATTAAAGTTCGTTCTATTACTTTAGGCAATTTTAGTTTCCACGATGTGCAGAATCTTTATCAACAGCATACCGAAGCAACAGGGCAAATTTTTACCCCCGAAGCAGTTAAACGCGCTTTCTATCTAACTGATGGTCAGCCTTGGTTAGTTAATGCTTTAGCAAAAGAGGTTGTCGAATATATCACCAAAGATGTGACGATTCCCATAACAGTAGAATTAATCAATCAAGCGAAAGAAATCCTAATTAAGCGACAAGATACACATTTAGATAGTCTTGCCGAGAGATTAAGAGAAGATCGGGTTAGGGCGATTATTCAACCAATCTTGTCTGGACTAGAGTTAGGAGACACGCCAGAAGACGATCGCCGCTATTTGTTGGATTTGGGTTTAGTGGTGCGGAGTCTAGAAGGTGGCTTAAAGATTGCCAATCCTATTTATCAAGAAGTAATTCCGCGAGTTTTATCTCAAGGAACACAGGATAGTTTGCCGATGATTCAGCCGAGTTGGTTGAATGCTGATGGAAGCCTAAACACTCAAGTTTTGCTTGATACATTTCTCGAATTTTGGCGACAACATGGGGAACCATTATTTAAAAGTACGCCCTATCCCGAAATTGCACCACACTTAGTATTAATGGCTTTTCTGCATCGCGTGGTTAATGGCGGCGGCACATTAGAAAGAGAGTATGCGATCGGTTCAGGGCGGATGGATATTTGTTTGCGCTATGGGGATTTGACATTAGGGATGGAATTAAAAGTATGGAGAGACGGTAGACCAGATCCGTTAGTCGAAGGATTAAAGCAATTGGATAAATATCTATCGGGTTTAAATTTGGATACGGGTTGGTTAGTGATATTCGATCGCCGCTCTGATTTATTATCACTAAGCGATCGCACTACCACTGAAAGCGCCACTAGTCCCGCAGGTCGCAGTATTATTGTGATTCGCGGATGAATTTCCTAAACAAAAAAAAGTAGAGGTAATTCATGAATTGCCTCTACTTTTTTCTAAAAAAGCTTATTTTTTAATCCGATTTTTGCGCCATTGATTAATGCCCAAAATCGCGCTAAGGGTCAAGATACCAGCCGAACCTTCAAACTCAAAGGGAACAGTCGTAGATTCCAAAGTTCCGCCAGACGCAGTGTCAAGCCCACCAGTATTAGCTGATACAAATACACCGATCGCTGATGGAGATACACCAGTTACGATCGCTAGAACATTACCCAAATTGGTAATATTGGTATTGACTCCACTCTCAACAAAGGAGAGGTCATTGAAAGCGAGTCCGCCAGTCAGCCCAAAGAGATCGCCTGATTGGAAATCTAAAATGAGGTCAGTACCTGAGGCGGTTTCTAGTGCGAAGATATCGTTGCCTAGTCCTCCTGTGAGAGTATCAGCACCAGTACCACCGAAGAGGCGGTCAGCACCTGCATTGCCAAGGATGGTGTCATCGCCGCCATCAAGAACGTCATTACGCGATCCACCAAAAATCGAATCAGCGCCCAAACCTTCTGAGGCAACTACATTTCCTGTTCTATTAGTCAGGTTAATCGTGTCACTGCCAGATCCAGTTGTCACATTGATTACGGATGTTCCAGATGAAGCGATAATTGTTTCATTTTGGTTGCTAGTAGGGCGATTGTAGAAATCGACGATCGTTCCTGTTGCTGTAGTCTTAGTTGCATCAAGGGTAGCAGCATTGGTGGGAGCGCTTAAAGTAGCCGTGAAAGTTTCGTCGCCTTCAAACAAGGCATCTTGAGGGTTTGAACTGTGAAAGTCTTCGAGGTTTCACCTGTAGCGAAGGATAGAGTTTGCGTGTCAGTTATGAAGTCACTGGCACCTTATATCGCGGTTTGCAAGAAAGTACGGACAGGGAGTAAAATGGAAAAAGAGTTAAAGGTGAAAAATGGGAGCAGCATATTCAGAAGATTTGAGAAGATGCATTATCAAGGCTAGTGAACAAGGCTACCAATCGGTCAGAGA
>JANODY010000119.1:0-58759 GCA_031412945.1 Cyanobacteria bacterium SOY_65_metabat_81 | reverse complement strand
TTAGAGTTTTTACCACCTTATAGTCCCGATCTAAATATTATTGAATTAGTATGGCATTCTTGTAAGGAATATATTGCTCATCGCCTGTTTAAATCTACTGATGAGCTTAAGGAGCTTCTAAATAAGTTATTAAATGAAGGTTAGCTAATAATTAAGTGGAATCGCAAAATAAAAAATAAAGGTAATAATTATAATATTGCAACTTAAATGCCGATTAGCTTAGAGTTTATTGTAAAGAACACTTTGAGGAGACAAATTAGATCTATAACGAATTAGATGCTCATTTGGTTTTTTCTTGATTTCATTAATTATTGGAAAAATTGAACGGCTACTAAGATAAGTAGCATCAAATTTTGCCCTAATTTGTAAAATATTGGATGAATTTACATTAAATTTAGATATTTTTCCATCTTCAGTAATCTCTATTTGTATAATTGAATCCGCAATTTTACACTCAATTTTACTGACTCTAGTAGCTTCTTTTTTGATATTTTCTGAAAGTTCTATCATAAGATAAACTTCAATGTTCTCATTAAGTATAGTTCTATCAAAAAAAGATTTCTGAATATTTTCAACCGAAGAAGCTAATTCTTTTAAACTGAATTTAAAATGGAACTGAATGCCTGTAATAAAATTATTTTGAATTGCTTCTTGATAAGTTCCGAAATCAACAAAACTAGGATCTCCCCAGAGAATAGGTCCCGACGTATTTGCTGCAAAGCTTTGCTTAAGAAGCGGGAAAAACCTTAAAAAAGTACTCTTGCCTGAACTGTTTTCTCCAACAAGAATAGTTAAAGGTTTAATATCAATAAAATCTGTATCAGTAAGAGAACGCAGACCTTCAATTCTGACAGCTTGTAACATAATCTTGCACTAACTAACTCATGTTACGCAGAAGGTTTTAAGACCCTCACCCCTAGCCCCTCTCCCAAGGAGGGAGAGGCGAACAAGAAAAATTCAAAACCGCCTCTTGCTTCCCTTCTCCCAGAGCGGGAGAAGGGGCTGGGAGATGAGGGCAGATCTTCGCTCTGCGTAAGGTGAGTAACTAAATCTTAAAAACTAACAGGTGAAGTAAATAAATTACCCCACCTGTTATTGAATTTTACTAAATCAAAAACTATTCAACACCTTCGATGCGGTCTTCGAGTTCTTGATATAGCTCACGAAGTCTATCCAGATTCTCTTCACTGGTTTCCCAATAGCCGCGACCATTGACTTCTAGCAAAGTACCGACAATCTTACGGAACGAGTTGGGATTGAGATTTTTGAGCCGATCGCACATCTCTTTATCGTTCACATACACATCATTGACATCTTCGTAAACCCAGTTATCCACTGCTCCAGCCGTTGCCGACCAGCCCATTGTGTTCACAAGGCGCTTCGAGATTTCGCGCACGCCTTCATAACCACTCTTGAGCATTCCCTCATACCACTTGGGATTGAGAATCTTCGTGCGGGTATCGAGGCGGACTGTCTCAGTCAGGGTGCGGACTTGAGCGTTGGCGGTGGTGGTGTCAGCGACAAAAGATGCGGGCTTTTTGCCATCTTTACGGAGACTGCCAACAAGCTTGGTGGGGTCAGAGTCGAAGTAGTGGGAGACATCAGTGAGACTGATTTCTGAGGAATCAAGGTTTTGGAAGGTCATGTCAACGGTCTTCAGGGAGGCTTCGTAAAGCTGACGCTGTTGGGTGTTGCTGACATTACCACCAAAGGCGAAGGACTTGCGCGATAGATACATCTGTTGCAATTCTTCTTCGTTTTCCCATGTGCTATTTTCCACAGCGAGGTTAACATTAGAGGAATAGGAACCCGATGAGTTACTGAATACGCGAGTGGCAGCTTGGTTGATGGTTAAGCCAAATTCTTCTGCTTGGGCGATCGCATGTTTCCTTACAAAGTTCATTTCCAAAGGCTCATCGGCTTCGGCTGCCATTCTCACGGCGCGATCGATTAAGTCCATTTGATTAACAAACAAGTCGCGGAATACGCCTGAGCAGTTGACGACCACATCCACGCGAGGTCTGCCAAGTTCTTCAAGTGGAGTTAGCTCTAAACGATTGATGCGACCGAGGGCATCAGGCATGGGCTTTACGCCGATCATGCAGAGGACTTGAGCGAGGGATTCGCCGTAGGTCTTGATGTTGTCGGTTCCCCAGAGAACGACGGCGATCGTTTCGGGATAGACTCCATTGTTGTCTTGACGCTGACGCTCTAATAGGCGATCGACTACGACTTCGGCGGCTTGGACTGCGGCGCTAGTCGGGATTGAGTTGGGATCGAGAGCGTGCATATTCTTGCCCGTTGGTAATACCATCGGATTGCGAATCGGATCACCGCCTGGACTAGGCAAAATGTAATCACCTTCGAGGGCGCGAATTAAGCCGCCAAGCTCATTGTCGGCTACGATTTGTTTGAGACAGAACTCTAAGAATTCAAAGAGAGGCTTGATTTCGTCTTTATTGATGTTGGCATAACCATTCTCTTGGAAAACTTCGATCCAAGGTTCGGTTTTACCCATTCTAAAGAAGTTGAGAACGGAGAGTTTGGAAACTTTGCCATCATCGTCGGCTTTAGCTTTGACTAATGCACCGACAGCTTTGTTAGCGATCGCCCGAATATTTGCCAACAGTTCCACATCAGCGTAAATGCCTTTGTCGCTGGACTTGTATAGCAGTTCGATATCGCGATCAATACATTCACCCATGATCCGCAGCAAAGATTTCATCTTGTCTTCGGGGCGATCGAAGCTGGCGATACTAGTCAAAACATCGGTGACATCTTCAGCTTTAGGAGGTTCGCCGACAATGTGCAGACCGCAAGGCAGAACTCGCGATTCGATTTCCATCAGTTTGTTATAAACCTGACCGATGACGTTATCGCGTCCTTCTAAATCCATCTCCTTAGCATCTTGGTCAGGAAGCTGCACATCCTTATCCAGATTCACCAAGCGCACTTTATCCATAATCGTATTCGTGATTTGGATGCCGCGACTACCTGTCCGCAAATCTTTGTAAGAAGCAATCAGTTCGCTGAGTTCTTGCAAATTACGGCTCAAGCCTGCATTTTCAGGTGCAGGAGTGATGTAGCTGATGATCGTGGCATAACCGCGCCGTTTAGCGATCGTGGCTTCGGATGGATTGTTGACGGCGTAGTAATAGATGTTTGGTAGCGCACCAATCAGGCTATCAGGGAAACATTCACCCGACATTCCGACTTGCTTGCCAGGCATGAATTCCATTGAGCCGTGAGTGCCGAAGTGGAGGACAGCATCGGCTCCCCAAATATGGTTGAGATAGGTGTAGTAAGCCACAAATCCGTGATGGGGTGATGCAGATTTACTAAACAGCAGACGCATCGGATCGCCTTCATAACCAAAGGTTGGCTGCACACCAACAAATAGATTGCCATATTGCTTACCGTAAATCAGCAAGTTCTGTCCATCGGAATTCAGATGTCCAGGGGCGGCTCCCCATTGTTCGATAATGCGATCGACGTAGGGAGTATTTGCTTCATATTCAGGCACAGACATCTTGTAAGCAACGTTCAATTCGGGGCTGCCAACCATCGCTTCAGCATCATGTAAGATATCTTGCATCATGTCGTGAGATGTCTTGGGCAATCCTTGAACATCATAGCCATTGTTGCCGAGGGCTTCTGCAACTTTGTGAATGGAAGAGAATACATCCAAATAAGCAGCCGTTCCAATATTGCCCTTATCAGGAGGGAAACTGAAGATCGTGATCGCGAGTTTCTTCTCGTGACGAGGCTTACGGCGAAGGTTTGCCCATTTGATTGCACGATTAGCGATGGTTTCAAGGCGATCGCCGATCGCGTGAGATCTACCAGTCATGCTATCGCGACCCGAAAGCACAATTGGATCGAGTCCGCCGTCAAGTTCTGGTAGAGCCACTTGCAAAGCCACTTGCACAGGATGCAAACCAAGATCGCTATCTTGCCATTCTTCCGTGGTTTGGAATACGAGCGGCAAAGCCACCATGTAGGGACGGTTCAGCTTTTCGAGAGCTTTGATTGCCTTGGGATGATCTTGCTTGGCGGGTCCACCGACTAACGCGAAACCTGTAAGAGAAACCACACTATCAACGATCGCCCGATCCTTTTGTTTAGGATCGTAAAAATACTCTTCCACAGCATTGGAGAAGTCTAAGCCCCCGTTAAATACAGAAATTACTCGCGCCCCAAGAGACTCCAATTCTTGCACCATCGCCACATAATGCGCGTCATCGCCTGTGACAAGGTGAGTTCTCGCCATCAGCAAGCCCACGCATGGCGCAAGGGGATCTTTCATGTCATCAGAAATATCTTCGCGAGCGTTAAACCAGTTCAAATAATCGGTCGTAGTCTCGAACATCTTTGGCGCGAGTGGATGCCAAAGCCCCTTTTCTAAATAGGTAACAGGCTCTTTAATAATTAGATTTGCCGCACCCGTTTCTTTCGCTCTTGCCTTGACGCTTGGCAAATAATTCTGGGCAAGCATCAACAAGAAATTTTCGAGATTCTCAGTCGAGCCACCGAGCCAATATTGGAAGCTCAACATAAAGTTGCGAGCGTCCTGCGCCTTGTCCATTGGCATATATTTGAGAATCTTCGGCAAGGTCTGCACAACCTTGAGCATACTGTCCTGAAAAGAGCTCCCCGATTTCTCTTTACGCTTACGCATAAACTGGGCGATCGCACTCTTGGACTGCCCCAGATTTTCCATACTGAAGCTACCCATTTTATTGAGGCGCATCACCTCTGGCATCGATGGGAATACCACACAGGCGGATAGGCGATCGCGATGGGGCGCAACAGCGAGAGCGATTTTAGTCGCAAGATCGTCAATAAAGATTAGTGAAGCGATGAAAATATCAGCATTTGCAATATCTTCTTTAAATGCTTCGTAATTTTCAGGACTCCGAATGTCCTCGATTAGGTAGCCATTAACCTCGATCGCAAGGTTAGGGTTGTTTTTATTAATTGACTTTACAGCCGCCGACATAGCGCTCTGATATTGAGGTTCAAGCACTACATAGACCAACTTCATTAAGACCCGACCCTGTAGATTTTCGGGAATGATACGTCTACTAGATAATGATGCGATCGGTGGCGCAGAAGTGAACATGCAGTCTCCTTAAATTACAGTCCTGATTTTGGGGGGGGTTGGATATTTTATTTTTCATTTGTTGCTAAAAGTGTTACAGAGAGTAACATTTAGCAACTAAAGATTTATACCTACTGACTATTTAATACTAAACAATCATTGCAGTGGTTGATTTTTGGCAATAAATACAAAATTTTGAAAATTTTCAAATTGATTCGTTTACATCTTGCAATATTTCTTAATTTTAGTGATATTAGCAGGAATAAGTAGCCTGTAGTTGTCACCATTCTTGTTAGGATATTGGCGGCGAAAAGCGCCGCCTTTTGCTTTTTGGGCTTTGATTTTAAAAATTGCCACTAATTGAAAAATACAAGCCAGAATCTTGGAGGTTTGTCCCAGCGTTATTAGCATTAACGAGCGGAATGCCAAAATCTAGTCGAAGCGTTAGATTGCGGAAAGGCTGATATTGAGCGCCTAGACCGACGCTAAATAAAGTTTGAGGGCTAGGATTAGTGGTGCGATTGTTCCAAACCGTTCCCGCCTCGACAAATGGCAGCAGCTTGACGATCGCCAAACCATCATCATCACGCAATACAGGAAGCTGTAACTCAACCGAACCTTGAATACCAGCATCACCAGAATTTTGATTTTGACGATAGCCCCGAACAGACTGGGGACCCCCTACACTAAAGCGGTTGAGCGACAACAAGCGATCGCCCGTTAGCTGCATGTTGACTCGAAAAAAGGCGAGGGTATCGCGATCTTCGCCCAAACGTTGCACTCGCAGTGCTTGCCCAGTCCAATACAAAAATCTGCCATCAGGCGAACCATCATTGCGGATAGTTGCGCCAAGCAGATTTAGGCCTGCACTAAAAGCTGAACGAAAAGCCCATGCCCCAGCAGTATCACGGTTGACATATTCCTGAGTCAATCGCAATACTCTAGCTTGCGATCGCCCATCGTCAGAAGCTAAGCTTTGAAAATTAAAAGCTTGACCACCTAAAGTAGAAGCGCTATTTTCAAAGGCTAAACCAATCCCAAGGGCTAGCTCTTCCCGTGGCGATCGGATGATCGGTTGACGGTAGCCAAGCTCATAGATCTGTGAATCGGTGGCAATGTTCAAGCTCGCAAATTCAGGTTGACTGACTCGACTATCGCCAATCGATGCATTGAAGTTTAATGTGCCGCCTGTCGGATTTAATGGATATTGATAGCCCAAACCGTAGGTATTAGAAGTACCCGATCGCAAATAGCTAACTGAAGCCGAGTCACCGATACCAGTTAGATTTGCCTCTTGCAAAGTCACGCCAGCCCGATAGATTCCCGATGAAACATTGCCATAATTGTCCGTAAATAGGCGAGTGCTAAAGGTTTTTGCTTCAGTAAAGGTGATCTGTAATGTACTTTGATCGGGTTTAGTGCCTGCGGTGAGATTAGCTCTGATGTCAGTGAGTAAAGGATCTGAGCGCAAAAGTTGTAATTCTTCTTCGATACGAGTGAAATTAAGGGGGGTAGTCGCCGCGATCTCCGCCCGACTTTTTACATAGTCATCATTGAGGCGACCGCTAACATTCCCTGCTCTTTTGACATCAACTCGTTCCAGTGATCCCTCTAATACCTTGATCGTGACGACACCATCTTTAATATCTTGAGCTTCAATAATGGCTCGTGAAGTAATGTAATTACGTTCTTGATAAATCTGAGTGACCTTATCCGCGACTTCTCGCAATTGATTAAAACTCAACGATTTCTTGAGATAAGGATTGGTAATCGCTTCAATTTCTGCTGCTGTCAAAATCGAACTACCCACAACGCGAATCTGCTTTACAGGTATTAATACTTCTGACGCTGGGGACTGCTCTTGCTTGTTTTTTAAATTAAGTTGCACATCAGCTTTTTCATTAAAGCTTGATGTAAACTCTAATCCAATCTTTGATCCGAAATTTTGCTGTTTGGTTATCTCGTTTTGACTGACTGGAGTTGCAGAAAGACTCTCAAAACAACAAGTGGCGATCGCTACGGCAGGGATAATGACCGCAAAGCTGATCCGTAAATTAGAATAAACACTTGTTTTTTGTAATTGACCAGTGAAACGATTCATTTTGACATCCTCACACAATTATTTCGTCAGGTTATCATAATTTTAATCAATTAGAATTAAAGAATTATGAGATGTTTATCAGAAAATTGGGTTTAAAACCCCGTGCTTCTAGTACGGCTTTATATTACACGGCTTTATATTACAATGTATCTAAGATACCGCAGGGCATACGGAAATTTACGCTTGATAAGCTAGTTGCAAGACTAAGTATCACTGACCATGCTAGGACAAGTCCTACAGGCAATAGTGAGTCCAAGACTGCTCACTCCTTCAGGCTGAGGAGTGTTACTTACTGAGAGTGTCAATCGCCTCATTTTGCGCCATCAAAGCGATCGCCCCACTATGAAATCAAATCCTCCCGATGATAATGTCTCACCTCTGCAAAATATATTTTCTTGGGTCAAAAATACCCCTGAGCGATCGATCGACGAGGCTTTTGAATCGGCTGTTAATATCAAACGTCTTGAAGAAGAGAGTTTTAATGGCAACAAAGTAGCCAATGATGGCAGTTTTGGCAGTAGTGTATTTAGCGTGTTTGAGATTAAGCTTCAGAAATATCTCAGAATCGTTAATGCGCGTTTAAATTTTTACAAGATCAGTGCATCTTTGCCCTATTTGCAGCCTCAGAGTTCTAGCAATCAAGCAAACACGGCGATCGCTAAATATGCGCCCAATAGTCAAGATCTAGATCCTGTCAGCAATGGGCAGCTATCAGCCAATCAACTTGGTGGCAATAGTCGTAAATTTTCCCTATATCAAAAACTTGCCTTTATTGACTACACACTCGAAAGATATAACGAATCAAGCGATCGTCCTATTGACCCGATCGCCAAATCTACAAATAAGACTAGCGCCTCAACGGAGAAGCAGGTCTTGAAAGTAGAAAGAGAACCTGATGAGAAGTTTCAACTTTTTCAAAACACTAAGCCTAAAGACTATAGAGCGCAACCCCAACCAGTTAGACCAATTGAAAAGAGCATTTTACCGGGGTCATTTTTTAGGGCTTTTGATCGAGTCAAACGCAATCTCAGTGGTTCATATTCCGACTACGAAAAAGATATTGTCGAAGAACTAAGACAATCACGCAAACGCATTAATCAAGCTTTACGTTATATTGTCATCCTATTCATCTCGGTGATTTTGGTGCAATTTTTATCAAAAATACTGATTTTTAGCCCCTTAATTAACAGCTTTATCGACACCAATACTTTGGCTATCAAGTTCAGCCCTGCGATCGAAGAAAAAGCTTTTAAAGCTCTGCAATCGGCTAAAGAAAAGATTGAATTTGACTACATGATTAAATCAATTGTGCTTGAACAGTCACGAGTCAAGGAAGAGGTTAAAGGTGAGTCAGTTAAATCGGAAGAGAGTGTGGGTGAATCTTCTAAAAAGCGATCCTCAGCAGAGATTGAAGCTTTGATCCAGCAAGAATCGGTCAAAATTTTAAAGAGATACAATGCAGCTAGTTTAGATGGGGTAAAAAACTTACTAGCCGATATTACTTCTGCTTTTGTTTTTTATCTATTTCTGCTCTCAGGGCGCAAAGAAATCAGCACGATCAAAGAGTTTTTGGATGAAATTCTTTATAGTCTCAATGACAATGCCAAGGCTTTTTTGATTATTATTTCCACCGATACTTTTGTGGGCTTTCACTCTAGCGAAGGGTGGGACGCTTTGCTAACAGTTGTATTCGATCACTTTGGATTGCCCGAGAACAAAATTTTGGCTCAATCTTTTATTTCAACAGTGCCAGTGTTTCTCGATGGTTTATTCAAATTCTGGATTTTCCAATATCTCACCCAAGCATCACCCGCTACAGCGACAATTTATCGAGAAATGAACGAATAGAACAAAAAAGCGCTTTGCGTTTTTTTTGTTAAGGCATAACAACCAAATAGTGTTGTTTGGTTTTTGATGATACAAATAGCGATCGCCATAGACAACCAAAATACGTTAAGATTTATGATGATTATTGAAATAGCGTTTTGACTCCAGACGTTGACTTTGTTAGTTCTGCAATAGTTTTGATATTTAGATATTATATAAATTTTCTATGATTTACGAAATTTTCATGCCCGCGCTTAGTTCCACTATGACCGAAGGCAAAATCACTGCTTGGGTGAAAGCACCTGGGGATAAGGTAGAAAAAGGCGAAACCGTAGTGGTGGTAGAGTCTGACAAAGCGGACATGGATGTCGAAACCTTTTATGAAGGCTATCTCGGCGTGATCATCACCCCCGCAGGTGAGTCTGCTCCTGTCGGTTCAGCGATCGCCTATGTGGCTGAGACTAAAGAAGAAATCGCTGAAGCCCAACAAAAAGCGGCGGGACTAACTAGCCCTGCATCTATTGCTCAACCTGAAGAACCACCTTCCAAGTTAGTCTCTGCGCCAACGGCGGCGGCGATCGCCGCAATTCCTGATGTAGTTATTTCTCGCCGATCTGAACCTGCTCCATCAGGTCGCCAGATCGTATCGCCCAGAGCCAAACGTATCGCCAAAGATAATGGGCTTGACTTAGCCGAGATTATAGGTACGGGACCAAATGGACGCGTCACGGCTGCTGATGTCGAGGGTTTCTTGCAACCTGCGCCAGTTCCAGTTGCCACTGCTGTAACCGTGCCTATTGCTGAGCCTGCGGCTATTACATCTGCGGCTAAAGCGACGACATCTGCGGCTAAAGCGATCGCCCCTAGCGCCCTAGGCACTGCCCAAGCCCTCAGCACCATGCAAAAGGCAGTAATCAACAACATGAACATGAGTCTCTCAGTTCCTGTATTCCGTGTTGGCTATACGATTACCACTGATGCTCTAGATGTGCTTTACAAGCAAGTCAAGACTAAGGGCGTAACCATGACGGCGTTATTAGCCAAAGCCGTGGCGATGACTTTACAAAAGCATCCTTTGATCAATGCTAGCTATAGCGATCGCGGTATCGAATATAAGAGCAGTATTAATGTGGCGGTGGCGGTGGCGATGGATGACGGCGGTTTGATTACGCCTGTATTGCAGAACGCTGATCAGACTGACCTGTATACCCTATCTCGCAATTGGAAAGGGCTAGTCGATCGCGCTCGTGCTAAGCAATTGCAACCTGACGAATACAACTCTGGCACATTTACAATTTCTAATTTGGGCATGTTTGGAGTCGATCGCTTTGATGCAATTTTGCCACCAAACACGGGAGCAATTTTGGCTGTGGGCGGATCACGTCCTCAAGTTGTGGCAACCAAAGATGGCGCAATCAAAGTTAGTAGCCAAATGCAAGTAAATCTGACCGCCGATCATCGGGTCATCTATGGCGCTCATGCCGCGCAGTTCTTGCAAGATTTAGCCAAATTGATTGAAACCAATCCTCAGTCTTTGACTCTATAAAACATAAAACCATAATGCGAGTTGTGGCGCGATGCGACGCAAAACTTACACTCTGATTTAAAAAAATTCACAAAGAAAGGATGCATCGCATCCTTTTTTTGTCAAGTGTAGGAAGCTTAATTTTTTATAAAGCATGGCTATAACTTGTGGCGATCGCTCTGAAATGCTTTAAAAAGCCTGTTATCATATTTGTTAATAATAATTAACATAACTTTTTAACATACCTTGTTTTTATCTCCTGACACGGTTGAACTAGAGGAACGCTCCTCAGAACGTGCCATCACAGTTCAGGATATGTCCTTGACTGCAAAAGTTACGTCAGCGCTCCCGCAATACCTATTAAATAATTCATTAAATAATTTATTAAAAAAGTCATTTGCGATCGGATCTCAGTATTGGCAGATCTGGCTAGCTTCGCTTTTTTTAGTATCTGTCCCAGTATTTATTGAAGCTCCACTTGTGCGTCATGCACCTTGGTTGAGCCTGATCTTTACTGTTGGTTGGTTAGCGATCGCCAACCAAATGCAACAAAATCCCAAGCACCAACTATGGGGCAGCCTAATTTGGGGATTTAGCTTGACTTGGTTATGCGGTTCACTCTATTGGGGGTGGTTGCGATGGGAGCCAGCTTTCCATGTACCCGTAGAGTCTTTAGCCTTACCTTGGGCGATGTGGGCGATGCGTCATGATTCACACCGAGTCGGCGGCTGGTTTTATGTTGGCTCATTATTTGGTACAGCTATCACTGATTTTTACTTCTACACCGCCCAGCTTTTTCCCCATTGGCAAGCTTTGATGCAAGTAGAAGCCGATGTCAGTCTCGCTAAACCAATCTTAAGAAATGCGCTCAACCTTGTCGAAACCCCGTGGGGCATGACTTGGGCTTGCATTTTAGCCGCGTTGTTATTAATCACAGCAAATAAAGCAATGCGATCGCCAAATTTAGGTTATTGGGCTTTTGGCGGCGCTGTATTAGGGACAATTTTTGTAGATCTGCTATTTTTTGGCGTAGCCGTCTTAGGCTAGAAAACTTAGACTCGTAAAGACTAACAAATAAAAACCCAGCGTTTTGGGCGCTGGGTGCAGTCAGTTTAAGGCTTCATTAACATATATATTAATGGACTCGGCGCTCTTTTACCTTCACGCGATCGGGTGAACTACGGCGCTATGCGCTTAAATCGATAAGGTGTAAGAAGAAAGTGTAAGAAAGTGTTCGATATCTCATGCTCTCCCTTTCCGTGACCCTCAAAGTAGCAATTTGCTTCTAGAAGTAGTTTCTTTAATTCGGAAGTCAAACAACCTCTTCAAAGCTAATTAAATCCTAGATCCCGAAGTTATCCATCACATTTGCTTTTGAGCTAAGATGATGTTCTATTTGTCAGGGCGATCGAGTAATGAGCGACAACGTAAAAAGTGCCATAAATTCAAGCAATCAAGTCCAATTTCTTGACGAATTTGAAGTTGTTGTTGTCGGCGCGGGTCATGCAGGCTGTGAAGCCGCCCTCGCCTCGGCAAGAATGGGCTGCAAAACCTTACTGCTCACCCTCAACCTCGATCGCATCGCATGGCAACCATGTAACCCCGCCGTTGGTGGTCCCGCCAAATCCCAACTCGTCCATGAAGTCGATGCCCTTGGCGGTGAAATTGCCAAAATCACCGATCGCACTTATCTCCAAAAAAGAATCCTTAACAGTTCACGCGGTCCTGCCGTTTGGGCGTTACGAGCGCAAACCGATAAGCGCGAATATGCTGCCGAAATGAAGACCGTAGTTGAAAATGAGCCAAATCTCTCCGTGCGCGAAGGCACAGTCACTAATACGCTGCTCGATGCTAACCAAGGAATTATTGGGGTCGAAACTCAATTTGGGGTTGGCTATGCTTGTAAAGCTGTCATCCTGACTACTGGAACATTTCTCAATGGCAAAATTTGGGTGGGTAATCGCTCCATGTCCGCAGGGCGATCGGGAGAATTTGCGGTCGAAGGATTAACCGAAACTCTCAATGCACTGGGCTTTGTGACCGATCGCCTCAAGACTGGCACACCCGCTCGAGTCGATCGCCGCAGTGTGGACTATCGCAAAATGGAAGTCCAACCTTCTGATACTGAGCAGAATTGGTTTAGCTTCGATCCTGCGGCATGGGTAGAACGCGAGCAAATGAATTGTTATTTAACCCGCACCACTGCCGAAACCCATCGCATCATCCGTGAAAATCTACACCTCACGCCCGTTTATGGCGGCTTTATTGATGCCAAAGGACCGCGCTATTGTCCTAGCATCGAAGATAAGATTGTCCGTTTTGCTGACAAAGAGAGCCATCAAATTTTTATTGAACCTGAAGGACGAAATATTCCTGAGCTTTATATTCAAGGATTTTCGACGGGAATGCCTGAGAATATTCAACTGCAAATGCTCAGGACTCTCCCCGGCCTCGAAAATTGTAATATGCTCCGCGCTGCCTATGCGGTGGAATACGACTATATCCCTGCGACTCAGTGCTACCCTACCTTGATGACCAAATTAATCGAAGGGCTATTTTGTGCGGGTCAGATTAATGGAACTACGGGCTATGAAGAAGCGGCGGCGCAAGGACTGATTGCAGGAATGAATGCGGCGCTATTTGCGAAGGGTAAAAACATGGTGGTGCTGCCCCGCGCTAGTAGCTATATCGGTACGCTCATCGACGATCTCTGTACTAAGGAATTGCGCGAACCCTATCGGATGTTGACTAGCCGTTCTGAATATCGGTTGATTTTGCGATCGGATAATGCCGATCGCCGACTTACTCCCATTGGGCGCGAGATTGGGCTGGTGGATGATCGCCGTTGGCAAATGTTTTGTGATAAGCAAGAGCGGGTTCATGCAGAAGTGGAACGTTTAAATTTAACTCGTGTTAAAGAGAAAGATGAACTTGGTCAAAGGATTACTGCCGAGACAGGGGAGGCGATTCGCGGAGCAATCACTCTTTCAGATCTGTTGCGCCGTCCTAAATTTAACTATGCAGAACTAATTCATTATGGTTTAGCCGATCCTCACTTAAACCGTTTTGAGCGCCTCGCCGCCGAAATCGAAGTTAAGTATGTGGGTTACATCCAACGCCAGGAACATCAAATTGAGGAAGTAGCAAGACATAGCGATCGCAAGTTACCGATCGATATTGATTACAATGCGATCGAGACTCTTTCTAAGGAATCAAGGGAAAAGCTTAGTAAGATTCGTCCGATGACGATTGGACAGGCTACCCGTATCGGTGGTGTTAATCCTGCGGATGTGAATGCTTTGCTGGTTTATCTAGAGATTCAACATCGACTGGCGGCGAAGACGAGGTAGATAGTTTTTGTAAACTTTAGAATATGAGTTAAGGATAAGCAGGGTTTTGATATGAGTGGTTCTACAACTAACATAATGACTAATCAAATTCAAGCTTATCGCGGTTTGCAAGAAAGTAAGGACAGGGAGTAAAATGGAAAAAGAGTTAAAGGTGAAAAAATGGGAGCAGCATATTCAGAAGATTTGAGAAGATGCATTATCAAGGCTAGTGAACAAGGCTACCAATCGGTCAGATAACTAGCGAAGCGCTTTGAAGTAGGTAAAATCGTCACCAAGAAGGATCTTTTTGGATGGTTTTCTCATTTAATTCTGTCCTCATTATCTTGAAAACCGCGATATCGCTACTTTCATATTTTGCCATCTAGCGATCGCTTGACTAGAGAACTTTTAAGCGCTCAATGGCTCAAGATATTCGCATAGTGTTCTGGGCTGTGGAATTAGTATTCCATCTTCAGCGAGAGACTCTAAATGAAAAGCGATCGCTTCTTGGATAAGAGTTCTGACTTCATCGATGGTTTCAGCGACAGCTATACATCCAGGCAAATCGGGAACATAAGCTCCATAGCTAGTTTCACCAGTTTCAATTACTACTGCATATTTCATAACCTATTCCTCAATTTGTGCTTGTTTCCAAATACTTTTTAAAGTCCCGATTGGTACATCAACGCTGGGGTTACCCGCAACTGTTACTGTACCTGATTTTGTTGGATGTTTCAGTTGTCGATGGCTTCCTTTTGTTCTGACAATAACCCAACCATCTGCTTCTAATGTTTTTAATACATCACGCACCTTCACAAGTTAGAAATCCTCATATTTTCGATTTTTTGTTGCTTTATTTTGGATAAAGTTGATCGCTACCTTCATATTTTGCCATCTAGCGATCGCTGTCAGGAGAAGATAATTGAGGATATTGCATTATCATTTGTCATTTCGCCAGTTCTGAATTTGCAGATTTGGGATTCTTTCAAATTCGCGAATGTTAGCAGTTACGATAATCAATCTATGCGTTATTGCTGTTGCTGCAATGAGTACATCATAAGCTCCGATTGGAGTTCCTGCCTGCTTTAGGAAATTCCTAATTTGAGCAGTTTGTTTGGCTTCTTCTTCACCAAAAGTCAAAATGGTAACTGAACTAAGAAATGAGTCTATCAGTGGCTGAATTTTGACTGCACGCTGTGGATTATTGGCTAATCCATATTTCAGTTCCATAGATGTTATGGCTGAAACAGCTATATCTTCAGGAGAAACTGACTTTAATTTTTGTGATGTATTTGCATCACCTTTTACAAAGTCACTGACTACACAAGTATCTAGTAAATATCGCATAAATAAAATTTACAAATTCAAACAAATTTAAAGTGTTATTTCTTGGGGTGGTAGTAGCTCCTCTCGATAGGACTCAAAGTTAATACTTTCGGCAAAACCTTGGTGTTGCAAAATGAGATCTGACCAAGTAGTGATCTTGTTTTCTAGAAAGGTAACAAATACCGTGCTTTCGAGAATGCCTTGTGGTACTTCGGTAAGACGAATTTGCCCATTTTTATAAATTCCTTGTACAGTTTTGAGCATGGGTTAACCTCCAAAATTGAGCGATCGCTACTTTCACATTTTGCCATTAGCAAGCAAACATTTAAATTGGCTGCTATCAAGCTTGCCAAATACTGAGAATGGCTGCTGCTATTTTCTTGACGGGATCGATGAGGCTGGTTGCCTTGCTAATTACGCCTGTGAAGGCATCTAGCAAAATTGGGAGCATTCCCTTTTTTTGTGATGGGTCTTTGGCTGACATTTCACCAATTTGGTTGAGATATTCGAGGGCTTTTTGCTTTTCGGGTTCGCCTAGTTCTGAGGAACTTTCAACGGCTTTTTGGAGTTGTTCGAGGAGTTCGGATAGTTGTGGGGCTTCGGGTTGGTTGGTTTCGCGGAGTTGTTGGATGGTGTTGGTGACAGTGCCGCTAATGTTGCGTCCTGCTACGCCTTGTTGTTCTTTGCCGACAACGCCTAAGTTATCTCTGCCAGTAAAGAAAACATCGCCGCCGCCTGATTGAATGGATTTGCTTGTCATAATTTCATTGATTTGCGAGTTATAAAAATTGATCGATGTTTTCGATCCGCGATAGCTAAGTAAATCATAAACCAAATTTATTAGATCTTTAGATGCAGGGCGTTCTTCTAGTTGTGCTTTTAATACGGCTATTTGATTTTCCAGTTCTTTTCTTTCTAATTTACTATCTACATGCTTTTGCTCAAGTTCTATTATTTGTTCTCTTGCATCCTCCAAGTACTTGTACATTAATTCATAGTTTTGTTTAAATTGTGCGTGTGTTGAACTCTTTGGAATAGTTGGAGGTATATCCAAAGAAATTTCTGTAACTTTATCTCCAAGATTTTCTAATGATCTGATGGAAATTTCTGCTTCAGGATATCTATCCTTTAATTGCTGCATGGCAAAATCGAAGGCTTGAGGATCAATGCCATTACGGAATAGGAAGTCTAAGGTATTTTTAGACTGATTTATAAGCTTTTCAAAATCACCTTGCTCAAAAAGTCCACTTGCTGGATTACGTTCTGTTTTTGCACTATCAATGAATATATGGCTACAGACAACATCCTTAAAAACTGTTTCAGAGTTAATTGCCCAATTTTCGATACTAGCACCCGTCAAATCTGCACCTGTAAAATCTGTTCCAATTGCTTGAACGTTACAGAGTTGAGAATCTTCTAGATCTGCTTGACTAAGATTTGCTCTATGGAATTTGGCACCTGTTAAATTTGCACCGCGAAGACTTACTCCTATTAAGTTCAGTCTTGAAAGATCGATGTAACTTAAATTTTGATTTATCCCAATTCGAGAAATACATAATTCTCGTACCTTTTGATTATTTAGGTTATCTGAGAATTTACAGCGCTTAAAAGATGCATGAGTCCAGTCAGTTTGAAACAAGTTACTATTTGTGAAATCACAATTTTTTAATATAGCTCTCGTGAATTTAGCGCCATTAAGATTTGCTCCTGTGAAATCAGTTCCAGTTGCGTTAATCATTTGGTTAAATACTTTCCGAAAAAAGATGTATGCAAACCACGATAAAATAACTGCTGCTAAACAAAATCCTAGTCCGCTCCAAGTAAGCCCTTTATTAAAAGCATTTATAGCTCCATTGTCAGAAAAGACAAGAGAAATCGCCATAAGTCCTATAAAGGAACCTGCAAATAGATTCCCAAATGCCTTTAATCCATTAGACCTATCTTTGCCTACACCCATTACAACCATGATTATGGATGTAAACAAAACTATAAACACGCTTAACAAAGAGAAACTATAAGTCCCTATTAATATCAAAAAAGCGAAACCAATAACCCCAAATATGACACTCTTAATAAATACTAACCAATAGAATTCTTCTGCTCTTACACTAGAAAAGTCTGCTCCTTCTAAGTTAGCGTTGCTAAAGTCACATAAACGTATATCTGCTCTCCGAAAATCTGCACCAGCCAGATTTTGCCCATTAAAAGAGCGCCCAACTAATATTTGATTAGAAAAATCTAGCGGCTGCGTCATACATTTAAAACATTTGCCCAAAATCAAAACAGCGACAAACATCTAAAATATTAAGCCCAAATCCCAAAATTAGCAAAGTTAAATGCTTGCCATTACCTGATTCATCGATAGCGAAATGCTGGGGAAAATATCAGAAGCAATGCAATCTTCTTCTCTATACACCCTCTCGATATAACTTCCATTTACCAAACTTAAAACCGAAAACGTTCCCACCAAAAAATCAACAATCCAATATTCAGGAATCCCAAACTGTGCATATTCCTTCCGCTTCTCGACAGTATCCACCGAGCGACAAGTTGGGCTGACAATCTCAATTACCAGCAAACATGGCTCATGCAAAATATCTGGCTGATTTCCTAAGTTTTTTGATTGAGCAACGGTCATTACCAAGACATCAGGACGGCGAGTTCTTTTCCCCGTGAATATCTCGGTGCTATTCACACGCACACAGTAGGGATGCTTAGATTGGTTAATTTCTAATTGCAGATAAAACGAAAAAAACATCATTAAAACATTATGAAAGGCAGTTGCAGGACTCAATTCAACCAATTCTCCATCATCAAATTCATAACGGCGATCGCTGTCATCTTCATAGGTTAAATATTCCTCAAATGTTATTTTTTTTGCAGTGGCGACGGTCATAGCTTTCCATCCTTGCTCTTGAATTGTGAGTACATCTATTCTATCTACATAAATCTAAATAATTGCCCAAATCAACAATTAACAACGCACATTTCCAACGGGCCTATATTCTTGGATGAGGTTGCGTTGACTGACCCGATCGCCTTCGGCAAATAAGCAAGCGATCGCGTAAATCCTGATTAGAAAAATCTAGCGGCTGGGTCATAAGTTCACATCTTCACGCCCAGTCTGCGTTACCTCAACCCGAATGATCCTGCCATTTTTAAGTTTGACAGGGATATTCTGAGTGCGATCGCTATCATTTGACATAATTTACTACTCTCAATCACTAAAGCGCTAGATTTCGGTTTTATACTTTCGAGGCGAGAGATTAATCATTAGGCAAGCCGTCAAAACTATAAGTATTGATCCTGACAACCAAAGCGACTCGACTCGCAATAATCTCACTACAAAGAATATAGTAATTATTTTATCAGAATTTTGCTAGGAAACAACAATAAAAGCGTAGTTATCCAAACCAGCTTAAGTCAGCTAGCGATCGCTCTAGATTTCGACTGATTGCGTCTCTTGAGAGGACTAAGCTATTTGGCGATCGCCAAAACTAATGGCTTTGGGGTATTAAATTTTATTCCCTGTGCTACTTAGCATAAAATAGCTATAGATTAACTTTTATTGAGCAGGGATATTTAAAGAGGCAAAACATGGGGCAAACACTCGAAGCTGTAGCGATTAACTATCACACAGAAACCTATCGCGATGCCTACAGTCGAATCAATGCGATCGTCATTGAAGGCGAGGCTGAGGCTTACAGCAACTATCTCCAATTGGCGGAGCTACTGCCCGAATATACCGAAGATTTTACCAGATTGGCAAAGATGGAGGATCGCCACAAAAAAGGTTTTATCGCCTGTGGCAAAAATCTGAACGTCACACCTGACATGGACTTTGCCGAAAAATTCTTTGGTGAATTACATAGCAATTTTCAAAAAGCATTTGCGCTGGGGGACATTGTTACTTGTCTCTTGATCCAATCATTAATTATCGAATGCTTCGCGATCGCAGCCTATAACATTTACATTCCTGTCGCCGATGCGTTTGCGCGTAAAATCACCGAGGGCGTAGTCAAAGATGAGTATTTACATCTCAACTTTGGCGAAAACTGGTTGCAAAATCATTTTGAAGACTCCAAAGTGACACTAGAGCAAGCCAATCGTCAAAATTTGCCAATTGTCTGGAAAATGCTCAATCAAGTCGAAACCGATGCCAAAGTTCTTGGCATGGAAAAAGAAGCCTTGATTGAAGACTTCATGATCCAATATGGTGAAAGCCTCGACAAAATCGGCTTCACCACCCGCGACATCATGAAAATGTCCGCAATGGGTTTAGTCGCTGCTTAATCCCTCACCCCTAGCCCCTCTCCCAATGAGGGAAAGGGGAATTAGAGTCTTTCTCCCCTTCTCCCAATAAGGGAGAAGGGGCTGGGGGAAACCTTTTTTTCGTTGATAACTGTAACTGGTAACCGCAATCGATGTTTGGTCTCATAGGGCATTTGACAAGTCTTGAACACGCTCAGTCTGTAGCGAGGGAATTAGGCTATCCCGAATACGCCGATCAAGGTTTGGAATTTTGGTGTAGCGCCCCGCCCCAAATCGTCGATCGCATCAAAGTTACGAGTGCCACAGGGCAGCAGATCGAAGGCTTGTATATCGAATCATGTTTTTTGCCTGAAATGTTGGCAGGAAGCAAAATCAAAACCGCCATCCGCAAGATCCTCAATGCTATGGCGCTCGCTCAAAAAAATAATGTTGACATCACTGCTTTGGGTGGATTTTCTTCGATCATTTTCGAGAATTTTAATCTTAGCCAAATGTCGAGCGTCCGTAACATTCAACTAGAATTTAATCGCTTTACCACAGGCAACACCCACACCGCCTACATCATCTGTCGTCAGATCGAAGAAGCTAGCCGTAAATTTGGCATTGACTTAGCCCAAGCGACAGTGACAGTTTGCGGCGCAACAGGCGACATCGGCAGCGCCGTTTGTCGTTGGCTGGATGTGCGGACAAATATCAAAGAATTATTGCTGGTTGCGCGTAATCAAGAACGCTTGCAGGAGCTACAGTCCCAACTCGGTCGCGGTAAAGTCATGGCGATCGAAGAGGCTCTACCCCAGTCTGACATTATCGTTTGGGTGGCAAGTATGGCAAAAGGCATGGCGATCGACGTTACCACGCTCAAGCGTCCTTGTATTCTCATCGATGGCGGCTATCCTAAAAATATGTCTACCCTCGTTCAAGAAGAGGGCGTTCATGTCATTGATGGCGGCATCGTGGAGCATAGTCTCGATATTGACTGGAAAATCATGAAGATCGTCAATATGACTGCTCCCGCTCGTCAGTTATTCGCCTGTTTCGCCGAAGCGATGCTCTTAGAGTTTGAAGGTTGGCATACCAATTTTTCTTGGGGGCGCAATCAAATCAGCATTGAGAATATGGACAAAATTGGTGAAGTCTCGATCAAACATGGGTTTAGACCCCTAATCAGCTAAATATATCAGCTAAAAGAGATGCGCTTAGTGCCTCTCTTTTTTAGCTGACATTTTTATTTGATAATATATTTTTCCCATTCATTATGATTGCCCGATCGCAAATATTTTGTCACCTCAAAATGTAAGCCGCTATGCGGACGACGCGCTGGCTTTCGCATTGGCATTGAGGCTTCTTTGGGGGTGCGATTGCCTTTTTTGACATTACAACGCACACAGGCTGTAATAATATTGTCCCAACTGTCAATACCACCACGCGATCGCGGCATGACATGATCAAGGGTTAGGTCATCACCTGTATGTCCACAATATTGGCAAGTATGAGCATCACGGTGCAGGATATTTCGGCGCGTAAGCGGAATTTCTTTGTAAGGAATGCTGATATATTGCAACATCCGAATTACTGTGGGCAATGGCATCCCCGGATAAATAATCTTGCCATTATGTTCGACTTGCTCAGCTTTACCTTTTATAAGCAAGACAATAGCTCGCTGCCAGTTAGTGATGTTCAGCGGCTCATAGGATGCATTTAGTACAAGGACTTTTGCCATTACTATCCAGCGAACTTATACAGATGCTAGCACAGCTAACCAAAAAACAGTCAGCTACTTATTTTGACCTAATTTTTTGTGCAGTAAAAACCTGTGAGGACGACCCAATAGCCAGTTATTGAACTGTCCGTCTTGGCTATGAAATCGATAACCAAGTCGGTCATAAAGATTGCGAGCAGGCTGATTATCTTCAAGAACATGCATATATAAGCGCGAAAAACCCCATTGATTAGCTGTTTTTTCGGCGGCTAACAAAAGCTGTTTTGCCACGCCAAGTCTTCGCCATTGTGGATGTACGGCAAGGTTAAAAATATAAGGATAATGCTGGGTGTCAGCATTATTCCATAGCCAAAATTCACCACGCGAGTTGATGGGGACATAGCGCATACAAATTTCTAGAGAGGCGATCGCCTGAAATTTGTTGCTAGGATGAGTGGCGACCAGACAGGCATAGAAAGGCACTTTTTCACTAAAGCGGCTACTGAGATCAAGCATGATGCCGTAGCGCAAAAGTGGAAATATCCAGTCAGTAAAGCAGCGCTGCAAAAAATTAACTTGGCGATCGGAACTACGATAAAAGCTCTCGGTCAAGACATCGGAAAGATGGCTGACATCATGAGAGTTGGCGTGACGAATAGTAAACAAGGAAGATTGACTTGGCACGTTGGGCGCTAATAGCTTAGCGATAATTACGGTAAAGATTACGATAAAAATTTTGGCGATCGTACTTATTATGTCTAAATAGCGATAATAAATGTATAAGTTTAGCAAGCGATCGCCCATGCAAAATCTCGACCAATCAGTCAATACCTCTACTAAAATCCGTCCGCGCAAACAATTTGGGCAACATTGGCTGCGGAGTGATGAGGTTTTGAACAAAATTTTGCGGGCGGGGAGATTGCAGCCTAGCGATCGCATTTTAGAAATAGGACCAGGGACAGGCAATCTCACCCGTTTACTTTTACCCTTTGTCGAGTCGCTCACCGCCGTAGAAATCGATCGCGATCTCTGTGAAAAGCTGCGTAAAACCATGACTCAAAAGAATTTCCAATTGATCGAAGGCAGTATTCTCGATATTCCTCTTCCTGAGCGCACCAACAAGGTGATTGCCAATATCCCTTACAACATCACAGGTGAGATTCTCAAAAGACTATTGGGAACTCTCTCTGAGCCGATTCAACAATTTGAGCAGATTGTTTTATTAGTTCAAAAAGAAATTGGCGATCGCCTTGCGGCAAAAGCTGGTCATAAGGCTTACAATGCGCTCAGCGTAAAGATCCAATACCTTGCTGATTGTCAGTTTATTTGCGATGTCCCCGCGACCGCTTTCTATCCAGTACCCAAAGTTAATTCGGCAGTTGTGCGGATCATGCCCCGTCCACCTGTGACGATCGCCAGTGATCCCAAGTTCTTAGATCGCTTACTTACGCTCGGTTTTGCGACTAAACGTAAAATGCTACGGAATAATCTTATTTCTGAAATCGATCGCGATCGCTTAGTTCTCATTTTAGAATCAATGGGAATTAATGGACAAGTCCGCGCTGAAGATCTAGATGTGGCTCAGTGGGTAGCCTTGAGTGAAGCAGTGATTATGGCTAAAAGACAGACTTAAAAATTGTTGTGCAGGGGCGCAAAGCGCCCCTGCAAGACATATCCCATTCCTTAATTATTTTTTTAGGCGATTGAGTTCGTCTTGTAATGCTTGAACTTTACTCTTAAGAGCGTCTACGGGTTGACTAGAATTATCATCTTCATCATCGATCGCGATCGAGCGAGGAGCATCTTTACTAGTTGGCTCTTCATAGCTCTCACCGATGGGCTTTTGAGCATTACGCACTAGATCATCGACAAATTTTCGGGCTTCTTCACTGGTCATTTCGCCGCGTTCAACTAGATCGTCAGCTAACTTACTCGCCTGTGTGCGAAGTTCGCCAATGGTTTCGCCAGCTTTTTCACCTGCGACAGTCGCTAATCCTAATCCTAAATAAAATGCTTTTTGGACGATGCCACCAAATGGATTCATGACGATTACTCCTAAGTTAATATCTAGCTTAATTATAAGCAATTGCGTTCATCTGCTTGATTCGTATCACTTGGCGCACAGGAAAAGGCGATCGGGTTGCTTATGAAAATTTGTAACGTCAGTCATGCAAGCAATGTGTTTACTGACACAAAATTACTCTGAACAAAATTAGAATTTTATGGGTGAAAAGCTATTGACAAAAAATATGGTTGTGCGGTAATTTTATGAAGATAATTGGATCTATACCGCAACTGCAATAGAATTACTAGTTATGCTCAATCGCGAAGTCCGTTGCAGTGACTGGCTTCTAGCAAAGGTTAAGTAAGCGAATATCACCGACTTCGATGTTTAGTTCCGAAAGGTTATCGGCGATCGCGTAGACAAGAAATTGAAAGGCGATCGATGCATAACAGGTCGTTGGAGCGGACAGAAGTTAGAGATTAGTTGCAAAACAAAAAAACAAAAACTGCCGCTCAACTAGACCGTTACCCCTCTGAATTATCCGTATTATCCGTCGATTTATAGTCGCGACATGGTTAGGAGATTGTTGGTGGAATGCGATCGTCAGGGTTAGGATAGCAAAATTGGTACCCAGAGCAGAAACGAGTTTTCAGATGAAACTACCACTCAAAGCGATCGCTATTTTTTTGGTTGGCTTCCTACTGTTGTATGGAGTGAGTGCCAAAATGTCAACCAAACAATCATTTGAACGGGGAACCTCCCAGTATTCGATCCAGGTTGGGGGACTGAAACGTACATACCTTATTCACATTCCCCGAAAGTACGCGCATGGGATGAAAGTTGCGGCGGTGATGATGCTTCACGGAGCGGGTGGTAACGCCGAAAATGCTTTAGAACAGGGGAAATGGATTGAAAAATCAGAGCAGGAGGGTTTCATTGCAATCGGACTAGATGGGACATTGAAAGATCCGTCGAAGCGTCCAAACTTACTGACAAATCCAAGGGGCTGGAACAGCGGAGGTTTAGGCGTATCTGATTTGGATAGCCGACGTAATGTTGATGATGTTGATTTTGTCAATGCAGTGATTGACAAATTTTTGCAGACAGGAATGGTCGATCGAAAACGTATTTATGTGACAGGCTTCTCCAATGGAGCGGGAATGACGTTTCGAGTTGGAGTTGAATTGTCCAATCGTGTAGCTGCCATTGCGCCCGTTTCAAATTCTCTCCTAGTCAATGCTGCATCGCTCAAACAACCCGTCTCCCTAATTTTGACTTGGGGAACAGACGATCCTCTTAATCCAATCAACGGTGGAACAGTAACAAGATTCGGGAAACAGCTTGTCAGACCCTCAGCAGAGAATTCTTGGAAAACTTGGGGAAAATTGCTAAACTGCCCACCTACCCCAAAAGTAATCTATGATCGGCAGGGTGTTGAAGGGAAAGCTCTCAGTCCTTGCCAAGCGGGGTCAGAAGCATTATTCTATACCGTCGAGGGTATGGGGCATAATTGGCCAGGGGGTAGAAATACTCTTCCAGATAAAATTGTTGGGAGAAAGTCGAATGCTATTGATGCAACCGATCTTATTTGGGCGTTTTTCGCAAAGCATAATAAGGTGTAGCAAAAATCACTATTGATAATGGTAGCCAAGGTCTAACAAGCGCTTGCACGCGGAACGCGGTTTTGCGCTATCAGTTAAGATGCAATCACTATTGCTGTCCGGTGAAGCGCGAGCCGTTATGCTCAATCGCGAAGTCCGTTGAAGTGACTGGTTTCTAGCCAAGATTGAGCAAGCAAATATCACCGACTTCGATCGCAAAGTCAAGAAGTTGATAAGCGATCGATGCATAACAAATCGTTAGAGCTGACAGAAGCGAAGTCTATTTGTAAAATCAGGGTAGTGATCTGCAAGTAGTGGTGAAGCTAATTGCTCAATTGGTATAGGTTGTGTAGAATATTCACTAACATTAAATATTTTCTAAAAATAAGCTATAGAATCCTATTTTCTATGAAAACTATTCTTGCTACTATCTTTTTTCTGATGAGTCAGTGTCAGCAAAATCAAGAACGAAATTCTGAACAATGTACCGTTGATACTGATTTCTCTGTGTGGTATTGCTAGAGTTACAGGCGTAACACTAAATTCAGTCTCATCCCCCGACAGATAAACGTTTCAGACAAACCGAAAGGTAAATTGATCATTGAATGTGATGCGATGTGGTGGTCAGTGAGCTTGCCGAACTGTCATTTGTTTTTTCAAAACAAAATAACTTCTATATTTGGCTTGCTATTGATCGTGTTACCAGAGAAATTATTGGTTGTTATATCGGTGATAGAACCCGTCTCTCTGCTCGTAAACTTTGGGCAAGTTTACCTTCTATTTATCGTCAATGCGCTGTCGCTTACACCGACTTTTGGCAGGCTTATTGTCATGTTATTCCTAGCAAACGACATAAAGCTCTTGGTAAAGAAACAGGGCAAACTAATCATATTGAAAGATTAAATAATACCTTCCGTCAACGCATTTCTAGATTGGTGCGTAAGAGTCTTTCTTTCTCTAAAAAATTTAGGAAATCATATTGGTGATATCTGCTACTTCATACATGATTACAATGCTCGTATGGCGACCATTTGACCATTTCCACTACTTTCGGATCACTACCTAGAATCTTTCGCGTTTAGAATTGCGAGTGGTTAGGCGATCGCGGTAAGTATAAGCAAGTATATTTACTTATTGCAAAACTGAGATAAATCCGTTGGTTACAGGGTTTGATCTTGTTAACGAACTTGGCTATAATAGGCATCTTTCCGCATTGCCATCTGAGGCAGCCGTACAAACTTGTTTGTTAGTTGGAGAATCAGTTAAATCGTTCTCTGAGCTACTTAAAAAGTTTTGCAACGGAGAATTAGAGTTGATGGCAGCAACGTTGAGAATCCCGCGCAATTTACAAGGAGTTTTTAGCCTTCTAATTCTACTCTGCCGAGTGGAACTGAGATGCAAGTCAAAATATATCCTTCATTGATTTCACTTTCATCTAGTGCTTCAGGATTACTTGTAAATCGAACATTTCCAGAAAGCTTTATTTTTTTACAAGCTCCACAGTTCCCAGCCCGACAGCTATAACGGATTTTTATTCCTTCGCGCAAAGCCATTTCCAAAATACTTTCTTCATCTTCGCAACTTACTTGCTTACCAGTTTTTTTAAACAACACTACTGACTGCTTAGATGTGGATGATTTGGGTTTTGGATGGGGTGATGCAATCTTGGGTGGATCTTGACTAACACCCGTCAAACCTTGTTTCTCTCCAGTATGCGATATTTCTCGAAATCTATCTCTGAATGAAGGTTTATTTGGCGGCTTAACTGCTTCTTCAAGAACTGAGTTTGGACTACCAAAACTTTCTTCATAGTAGTTTTGCATCGGAAATTTCAGTTCGGTCATCATATGCTTGGTTGCGCTCATAAACTCATGGGGACCACATACATAAATCATCCTCTCTAAAAAGTCAGGGGCGATCGCACTTAAGATCGCAGGATTTAAACGACCTTGTAAACCTAGCCAAGGATGTCCTGCCTCTGGACGCGTAGTCGAGACAAATAACTGAAAATAAAGATTATTTGATGACATTAACTCTAATTCATGGCGAAATATGATGTCTTTGGGCGTGCGCGCACTGTGAAAAAAGACAATATCTCTAGTTGAAGCTGTGTCAAAAAACCATCGAGACATCGACATCATCGGAGTAATACCACTGCCTGCCGAGATCATTAATACCTTGGGTTGATCAACATCAACGCAAGTAAATTTACCTGTTGGTCCATCAATTGAGATTTGACTTCCAACTTTTAAATGATCATGTAACCAATTGGAAACCTTTCCGCCAGGTACTCGCTTCACAGTGATTTCCAACAAATGAGGACGTGATGGAGTCGAAGAAATCGAATATGATCTCAGTACCTCTTCACCATCAATATCGAGGATCAAAGTAACAAACTGACCTGCTTTGTAATCAAATAGAATATTGTCTGCTTTAAAAGAAAAAGTTTTTGCATCGTCTGTCTCATTAAATATTTTGATGCAGGTAACTTCCATCTCTCCCTTTTTCCACCAATTTCCATTTTCAACAATTTTAGGATTTAAAGTTTCGAGGTTTTGATTAGGTTTAATTGATTCGTTCAGCATAGTTGTTAGGACATTAACATGAATATCCGAGATAATTAAAATGAATAAAGATAGAAGTCCTGCATTGCCAATTTTTTATTTTTTAAGACCCTTTTTTCGTAATGAAATACCATGCTACTCCCTTCCCGCTATAAAAATAGACATACAAAACCAAGAATTAGCAGCGCGAAGCGCCGCAACGCTAATTTTATACTGGGAATGGAGTAAGCGTGATACTTCATTACTTCTTCGGGTAATGTTGACCAATTTAATTTCTATGAATTTCTTTTCTCAATCTATTGCTAACAATAGTTAATAAACTATAACTCAAAATTGGGTTGCGGGCTAGAAGAAAGTCAATATCGCGATCGCTGAGTGAGAGGATATGTGCTTCGGTACTTGCGACTACTAGTCTGGCACTACGAGTTGAGTGCGTCAAAACTCCAAGTTCACCAATTGTCTCACCTTTAAAACATCGATTAACAATTTGTTCTGCACCATCTTCTCCCCTGACAATAGCATTTACCCATCCATCGAGGATGATAAACAACCTGTCACTAGGATCACCAATATCACAAATCATGTCTCCTTGCTGATAGGTTTCCATTTGAGAATAACGAGCAAGCTCAATCAAAGAGTTAATCTCAATTTGACTGAAAAAGTTACTCTCAAACAAATAGAGCATCTTGTCTAAGGTTGATAAATTATCTGTCTTTGATAAATTCTGCTCTGGCAACATTTCCCAGTTGAAACATATAGAAGCATCTTGATCAAGACTAAAGCGAATCCGATCGCCCTTTTTAAGTATATATCGGCTATTACTAATATCGCGATCGCCAATATAAATTTGAGCTTGATTATCTACACTTTGAATGCTCGCTTCACTTTCATTAAAGTGAATGATCGCATGGTGAGACATCACTGACTGACTGGGAATAATAATGTCATTGGAATAGTCATTACCAATGTGCAAGGGCGATCGCTGGAAAACAGAGTGTCGCCTTACAACTCGACGTTCTCTATTTTCCTCCATTGCAATCTCAACAATCAAACTCATCAGAGTTTCGAGATGATTAGACTCTTTGAGCATCGATTCTACGGTTTCCGACAAGATCGACTCAGCATCTATACCATCTTTTTTTAGCTCTTTTGCTATTTGCTTTGCTAGATTAACATCAAGCAATCGAATTTCTTGTAAACTCAACGCTTTAACTAAAGGCTCAACGTCCTCGTGGATAAAACGTTGGAGCAAACTAATAAAAGGTTCGTAAACAAATCTGGAGATTTGTGATTTATTCTGTATCAACACCGTCTTGGAAGACTCTATTGTCAAAATCTTAATCAAGCGATCGTCTAGTCTCTGTAACCAAGCATCCTGATCGTTCCGCTTATCCAACAATTCATTGACTAATAAATAAGCAAGTTTATTAAGCGATCCAGAAATTTGTAAAGCCTCTGGACTACTTCCTAAGACCTCTAAAATACCTAGTAAATTCTTAGCTATAGATTTCTGGCGATCGATCCAAATCTGTTTCAATAAGCGACAGACGGAGTTACTTGGGTCAAAAGATAAGTTGTTAATCCCTTGAATATCTAAATTTAAGGCTTCTAATTTTGACAACAATAATCTAGAGTTTTTAACTAGATTACCTTCTTCTCCTAAGACTTTCGATATAATTAGATCATCCTCTTCTTCCGTGATTGCATATTCTTTCTTGAGAGAAATAACTCTCTCCGCTTTCTGACTTAAAGCCTTATTAACTGGAACTCCAGCTTCAACTAAGTCAAAAATCAAGAATTCTAAATTCTTTTGATAGGAATCTAAACGCAGTTTGTTCTCACGAGTATTTATTCCGTCTGGATCAAATATAGAAGGATCTTCAATCCCCAAGCTAGCTAGTATCGTGTAATGTTGATCGATATCAATGCCTAACTCCACCCGAAGTTCACTTAAAAGCTTATCTTCAGCAGTTGAAATCATCCCATCTTCTAGAGCCTCAAGCAACACACCACGGTAAACACGATCTTTTTGATCACGGGTAATTTCTGGCAAAACTTTAGCTAAAACATATACCTCATCTGGTTTTAAGTCTTCGACATTGCGCTTCAAAATCTTAGCCATATCGATGCCTAGTTTAGACAATTGGCGACGAAATGTGATGGCAAATCCTTCTCGGCTATATTGCTCAGAAGTACGCCAAAAAGTCTGTGTAAACCAAAAGGCACTGACTGTGATAATAATTGCCGTAAAAATACGCTCTATCCATTCTGGCAAAATAGCGAGATTTGGACGACTGCCAAATACCCAAAAAATATTCCAAGCAACCACTGTACAAACTGTAAAGATTCGATGCAGAATTAGGTCATTTGGCAGATTGTTACCAGTCTTTTTTAAATATTTACGATATATATTTTCACCGATACGCCCGATCGCATAGGCTCCACCAAAAAAAGCCGCCAAAACTAGTGGAGTTGCCAATAACTTAGGAATGCCAATTGTCTGTCCTCCGAGATATAAGCCAGAACTTAGGATGTTGGACAACTGACCTTCTTCGTGAGTCCAAGCTCCCGAATAGTAATATTCCCAATTGCCAGAATACAAAAAGTAATAAGCATAAAAACCAATTACTAAACCGACATAACCAAAATAAAGCAATTTACGATCTGGACTCTCAATTTTTTCCCAATAAGCTTTCTCTGAATCAACATCAATGCAAGGATTTTGACAAGCCACACATGCACTCTTCTCTTTGCCCGTGATTTTGTCTACTTCTCGACACATTGATTGGGTAATGTCTAGCTTTTCACCTACATGCGCTTGACTATCCAACAATCCTCTTGGCCCTGTATAAACCATTTGCACTGGAGCCATTGGACAAAAATATTGACACCAGCTTTTACCCGCAAATAGATAGCCAACGGTAATTGCGGATAGAATTGTGAAGATCAAAAACACGGCGAGTGCCATGCGATCGGAATTAACAAAGAGAATCCGAATATTTAATCCTGCGAAAAAAAATGCAATCTGTAGGTATAAATGATTACGTCCGAGCCAAGAATCTTCAGCCACCTTTTGAGGGCGCTGAATACCTAACGCCCTAGGAATCTGGGAAAAGAATGAAAGTGGACAAATACGTCGCCATACCTCATGTCCAAACACAAAAATAATTACTAACCCCGCAGGCACGATCATCGCCCAAAAGATTCTAGCCGTCATGCTATAGACTTCGTCGGGTAAGCAAACATTTTGAACCTTAATGCAAGCATCGTTCAGATTTATACGAAATGGACTGCTTAAGTTGGTGGGTTCAGTCAAGATTGGGGTAATGGGATCATAAAACAGTGAAATGATCATTAACGACCATCCGATCGCCAGTGTCCACTTAACGATATGCATCTTCTTTTCGGACAAATTGTTTAGCATAGGATTAAACGATTGAGGAGTTAGAATGGAAGACTGAATCGTTGGATGATAAGTTGTTTTTATCAAATTTATCAAAGTAGATTACCTTACTTTGCATCTCGCCATAGATTTTAAAAGACGCTACAGGATCATCCCCGATGGCTTTAACTGAGTGAATTGTCTCAGGCAAAAAACTAATTACATCGCCAGGGTATAAGACGCATTCACCAATTTTTTCTACCCTTAAATCTTCTGGATTACTTGGATTGATCCGTTTCCATAAACTATTGTGTTCTATCCCACTAATAATCGCAACGACACCCCATGTGCCGTGATTATGAATGGGTGATTCTTGACCAGTTCCCCAAAGTGCCGTTTGGATAGTCCAAGGGAAGAATGGCTCTTCGTATAGGTTACGCAAAGACCAACCTGTTTTGGGATCGATAGGCGCGATCGCTTGTTGAATCCAATAAGAACTCATTAAAAGACGGCGCACCATTGGGCGAATTGCAGAAAGTCTATGCCGATCGTCTTTTTCTAATTTAAGAACATCTTCTAAATCATGTAAAAAGTGATATATACGGTAAAAAGAAGCCAGATCGCTAGATCCAACAGGATCGCACGGTTCTTCTCTTCCATTTTCATTGATTAACCAATCGCGTATTGCCATTTGATTAAGCACCTAAAACATTAAGATTAATCTTTATTAAGTATAGTATAAATGCATATTAAACGTATATATTGTATTACAAGGTTCGAGACTAAATGTTTACAGTAAAGTATACAAAACGATACAAAATAGATCTTCTGAGTTCTTGCATCCCGTATAAAAAGGTACGATTATAAATAATTTAACTTGACTCAAAACTATACAGAGAAAAGGTTTTATTTTTTATAAGATAGTTGCTAGCATGAATTTAGAAGAGCATACAAAACTGTATACATCACTTGCGCCTTGTATTTGCGCCTTATATTTGCGCCTTATATTTGCGCTTTATATTTGCAAATACAAATTTGAGTTAACAAAACTAAATCATCATCAATAATAAAAAATAAATCATGGCTAATTTTACAGTTGATCAAGCTGGAGCTACCATTTCAAACTTTGCGATCGGTGACAAAATTGTCATTAATCTTGAAGGTGCTAATACTTCTGAGACGCTAACTTATCTCGATCTTGTTAGCCCTCTTGCGGCTCGTTTAAATGCAGCAACGGCTGTAGGTGGATTGGCAGGGACAAACTACGCTGCGCCCATGGCAGTGAATGCGGCGGGTACAGGTGTTGACATTCGCATTCCCGACTTTGATGGGACTGGGACGACAAAACTGATCACAGTTTCGAGTACGACCTTAACCCCAGCCGCACTCCTGACAAGATTGTCAACTCATCCTGAAGATTTTGATATTCGCTCTAAAGGCAATACCGTAGTTGACTGGAATGACGTTACCTTTGATGCTTTGAAACTGGCTGGTTTTGCACCTGCGGCTTCTGTTCGCGTCTTCTCTATGGTACAGACTGCCATTAATGACTCAGTCCAAGGGATTTTGAACATCGGTGGTCGTCAAACCTATTTGCAAACTCAAGGTATTAATGTTGCTGCTCCCGCCACAGGAGCCTCGGCTGATGTGGCGGCTGCTGCTGCTGCTAGTCGTATTTTGACTAATATTTTTAGCGATCCCTTTACTTTTTCGACTAATGGTGGCTCGGTCAACCCCGTTTTCAAGCCGTTAAACACCCAAGCGGATCAGAACCTCACTACCTATTACACCAATGTTTTTAATGCGGCTGTAACTTCAGCCCAAGCTCAAGCAGGAGTCTCGCAAGGGAGTATTGATGCCGCCGTAGCCTATGGTAATGCCGTAGCCGATCAAATCTTGGCAATCCGCGCAACTGATGGATTTTTGCGTAATCCTGATGGCTCACAAGTTAGACCTGCTGATTTTAATGCGCTATATAAGGATGGGATCGAATCTGCGGAAAATCTGGCTGGCAAAGATGGCACTGTCAGCAAGCTTTCTGATGGAACTAGCCTAATCGGTACAGGTCCTCAGATTAGTGCGGTTTCTGGTAATGGAACTAATCTGGTTACTGGTGTTGGTGCTAGCTCTCCTGGGGTATGGCGTAGGGCTGAAGACACTCTAGGGGCTGCCAGTTACGCAGGTTTGGCTTCGGCTGAAGTCGCAAGTACGAACAAGACTTGGGTCGTGCCTACCACCAACTTCTTTAGCGATCGCATCAATCCTCCTCCTGCGCTCGATACTGTAAATTATGTTGCCAACGTTGCTGAAGAAGTAACAGAAGGGAATTTACTAGACATTCCACTCGCTGCGGGTACAGAAGTTAAGGTCAATAACCGTACTGTAACCGTCAATGGAGTGACCACAGTTATTGCTGGTCTAACAACTTTGGGAGTTGTTGCCAATGATACGAATACTAGCGAATCTGGATATGCTGGAGTAGTTGGCGCTGATGTACCTAAGATCATCGCAGGAGCATCTAATGGTGTAGACGGAATTGGGACGACCAGTGCTGAACGCACGGTCATCGCTCACGTCTGGGCAAATGCTGAAGGTAGTTATGGACCGAACTACGCCTATCAGAAAGTTGCTCAACAGTTGGCGATTAATAACAATACATCTCTTGCCGATACTGCTCTAGTCTTTGCAACTTTGAATCAAGCCTTTGCTGATGGCTTTCAAAATCTTTGGCAAGAAAAGTGGGATGTTGATTATTTCTGGAGACCAGTTTCTAGCATTCGTAATGCCGATCAGCTTGCGGCAACGGCTAGTCTAGATGACAATAGCTACACCACCCGTGAAAACACGCCACAGCATCCTTGCCATCCGTCAGGAACATCAGTATCCGCAGCTCTAGGTGCGACAATTTTGCGAGATTTTTACGGTGACAATCAAACTTTCACCGTTAGTGCTGATGTTAACCCTAATAGCGCACGCCTTGCGATCGCTCTAGATCCTGCTGGCGGGACTGTCAATGGTACACCCCTAGAAGAAGTTAGTCGGACATATACTAGCTTCGATCAAGTCCTCGAAGAGACTCGCCTTAGCCGCATTTATGCTGGCGCACACTTCCGTTTTGCTACAGAGCGGGGTGTCAATCTCGGACTAGCGGTAGGAGATTATTTTGTTGACAACAATGTCTTTGTTGGTCCTAGCACTTTGACTGCGGTTGGTACATCTGGCAACGATACGTTGGATGGGCTTGCTAATTTTAATGGAACGAAAAACATTATATTCACTGGCGCTGGGGTTGACACTGTGGATCTAGTTCCATTAGCAACTTCAGTTACTGCTGGTGGCAATCGCATTGATGCTGGAAGTGGTAAAGATGTTATTTATGCAAACAAAAACGATCGCCTCTTTGGTGGTGCTGATGATGACACCTTTGATGCTGCTGATAGTAAAGGCGGCAACCGTATGTCGGGTGGTGGTGGTAACGACACCTTCTTCCTTGGTCTAAATGATCGCGCCTTGGGCGGTGATGGTAATGACATCTTCTATGTTGGATGTTGCGGTGGCAACACACTTGTGGGTGGTGCTGGTAGCGATCAGTTCTGGATTGCTAACAGTTCATTACCAACTGCGTTTAATACCATTGTTGACTTCCAAATTGGTACTGATGTAATTGGTGTCAGTGGTGCAGCTGGGCTGGGAATCACCACAGCTAATCTGACTCTAACTCAATCTGGAGCCGATACTCAGATTGGTTTTAGTGGCAATATCTTGGCGGTTTTGACTGGTATTCAAGCAAGTAGTTTGAGTACTTCTAATACTAGTCAGTTTGTCTTGGCTTAATGCCATACTCCCTTCCCAGTCTAAAAATAGACATTAAAACCCAAGGATTAGCGTTGCGGCGCGAAGCGCCGCAACGTCTAATTTTTCACTGGGAAGGGAGTATTTGAATTAAACCAAAAAAAGAGGAGCGCACAGCGCTCCTCTTTTCTTGATTAGATAGAATTAATAGTCGAAGTCGCCGCCAGCGCCCATTGCGCCGCCGCCGCCAGCGCCCTTATCTTCAGGCTTGTCAACGACAATACATTCGGTGGTGAGGATCATGCCAGCGATCGAAGCTGCATTTTGCAAAGCAGAACGAGTCACCTTAGCAGGATCGACGATACCAGCGACGAACATATCTTCAAATTCACCAGTCATTGCATTGAAGCCGATGTTGAATTCTTTCTCACGGACATTCTCAGCGATTACAGCGCCGTTAAAGCCAGCATTTTGAGCGATGCGTTTAACAGGAGCAGATAATGCTTTAGAAACAATGATTGCGCCAGTGAGTTCTTCACCAGTGAGGTTCGCAGTTGCCCATGTGAATAGCTCAGGAGCTAGGTGAACGTAGGTTGTACCACCACCAGGAACGATGCCTTCTTCAACAGCCGCCTTAGTTGCGTTGATGGCATCTTCGAGGCGAAGTTTACGATCCTTCATTTCGGTTTCGGTTGCCGCGCCAACCTTGATCACAGCTACGCCGCCAGAGAGCTTAGCAAGACGCTCTTGAAGCTTCTCTTTGTCATAGGAAGATTCGGTTTCTTCGATTTGACGACGGATTTGCTCAACGCGAGTCTTAACTGCTTCTTCATTACCATCAGCAACAATGGTGGTGCTGTCTTTGGTGATGATGACGCGACGGGCTTTGCCGAGTTGATCGAGCTTAACTGCATCAAGGCGAAGTCCAGCATCTTCAGTGATGACTTGAGCGCCTGTGAGGGTTGCCAAATCTTCGAGCATGGCTTTGCGACGATCGCCAAAACCGGGGGACTTGATGGCAGCAACATTAAGAACGCCACGAAGACGGTTGACAACGAGTGTAGCAAGTGCTTCTTTTTCGATATCTTCAGCGATGATGATCAAAGGACGACCAGAACGCGCAACTTGTTCGAGAACAGGAACGAGTTCTTGAACTAGAGCAATCTTCTTGTCGGTGATCAAGAGAACTGGTTCTTCAAAAGAAGCTTCCATACGCTCAGCGTCGGTGACGAAGTAAGGAGAAATATAGCCCTTATCAAAACGCATTCCCTCAGTGATTTCCAATTCGGTAAACATCGATTTACCTTCTTCAAGGGAAATCACACCTTCTTTACCAACTTTGTCCATCGCTTGAGCGATCATTGCGCCGACTTCTTCATCGTTACCAGCAGAGATGGTGCCAACTTGAGCGATCGCCTTAGAATCTTCAATAGGCTTAGCATGTTCGGCAATCTTCCCAACCAAGAAAGCGGTTGCTTTGTCGATACCGCGCTTGAGGGCGATCGAGTTAGCGCCAGCCGCTACGTTACGCAAACCTTCTTTAACGATCGCATGAGCGAGAACAGTAGCAGTTGTAGTTCCATCACCAGCAGCATCGTTAGTTTTAGAAGCAGCTTGACGAATCAAAGCTACGCCCGTATTTTCTACATTATCTTCTAGTTCAATTTCTTTAGCGATGGTTACGCCGTCATTGACGATTTGAGGAGAACCAAATTTCTTTTCTAGAACTACGTTACGGCCCTTCGGTCCAAGGGTTACGGCAACGGCTTCAGCCAAAATGTCCATACCACGCTCTAGGGCGCGACGTGCATCTTCGTTATAAATTATTCTCTTAGCCATATTTTTTTTGGGTTAGTTAAGTTGATGATTGGGAAATGATTTTTAGAATCTTTCAGAGCGCTTTGCGCTCTAAAAGTAGATTAAGCAACGATCGCTAAAATATCTTTTTCGGCTAGCAGCACATATTCATCTGTGCCAAGTTTGATGTCAGTGCCAGCATATTTGGAGTAAAGAACTTTGTCTCCAACCTTGACTTCGAGGGCTTGACGCTCGCCTTTATCATCGAGTTTGCCAGGCCCTACGGCGGCGATTTCGCCAACTTGGGGCTTTTCCTTTGCGGTTTCAGGCAAGAAAATTCCGCCTGCGGTTCTTTCTTCTTTAGCGCTTACTTTAATAAATACGCGATCGGCTAAAGGCTTTACGGTAGTTACGTTTAATGTCGTTGTTGCCATTGGTATTCACTCAGTTGACTAGCAGTTTTTAGCTTTGTCTAGAGTTGTTTAGCACTCTAGGTGACTGAGTGCTAATCTAACCGAAAGGGTTGCAATGTCTATAGTGTGGTTTACCGAACTGAAACGACTGATAGCGCTTGACCCCCAACTAAGATAATTTGTTTGGTTACACCCGCCCCGATAACTTGTGTGTACATCGTAGATTTTGGGTGAGAATCTTGCAAATTTTTACTTACAGCAGTACTCGATCAAACCTGCCACAAGAAGGGTCGCAGGGCGTAGCCCCGCAATGGGTTTTATATTTTAATTTGTGGCGGGTTTGAAAGGAAATTACTTAACATCAGTTACCAAGCAGGATGTGAAAAAATTGCCTGCATAGTTTTATTTCCGCGCAATTGGTTAGAAAGTGGCAAATGTCCCCTCGGTGCATCGAGACTCCAAATAAACTCGTTGGGATAGCGCGTAAACGAACCATCTTTTTTCCAGCCAATCTTTAGCCAAAATTTTTCCCAACCTTTGCCAAGACTTAGCCAGATTTTGCGCTGCACCGAAAACCCAAACTTGCCCTCAGAATAAACTAGCCAAAGTTGATTAATCGTCTGCAAGTCACTAATCGGAATCGCTTTGGCTTCAGTAAAATATAGCCAGCCGCGTGCCAAAGCCGCCGCACTCGCCGCTTCACAGATTTTTTTACTGGTCAGGCGATCAGCTTCTTCAAAATCTTGTTTTGCCAATAAAATTTGAATTTGTTGATAGTCAATGCCTTTGTCCGATCGCAATTTCACTACACCATCAGGATAATGAGTTTGAGCTAGGGCGATCGCCTTAGACAAATCACTTTGCAATAATGTTTGGTGGATTTTGCCATCAATCAAGGTCGCTTCAGTATTGGCAACTTTTCGAGATTGGATAAATTCATCCAAAATATCTAAGCCATCTTCCCCAAAAATGATTATTTCGGCGATCGCAGGTAATTGATTTGCCTCTTTACCTGAAAACAACTTATCTTTTAACGCAGTCAGCTTTATATCCATCACATCTCAAAAATCGCACAATTATAAAAATGGCGACAGCTATACAATTTATTTTGGTTATGTGTATTATCTGAAATTTTTTAAAAAGCTAGCTTCGCTAGCCTTTTAAAAAATTTCTGGGGTTTTAAGAAAGCGCAAAGCGCTGTAAAAAGTTAGTCGATATAACCCATTAGTCCTACATTGTCGATTGCATTAGAAGCCACAGGTCTGGTCTGACCCATTTGGGCATAAGTGTCATCGATCACCAAGCCAGAAGTACCCACGGGGCGCTCACCTGACATATAAAATTTTTCAACAATTATAAAACCATCTTCAACGATGGGGCGCTCTCCCGAAGAGCGAAATGTGCCAGTCACATGTAACCCACTGCTGACGATCGGACGCTCGCCACCCATGGTGGTGTAAGTGCTGGCGATCGCCAACTTGCTAGCCTCGATCGGGCGCTCACCCGAACTGTTGAAATATTCCACCGCCCGAAATCCGCCATCGATAATGGGGCGATCGCCATAATGCTTAATGGTTTCGGTCACAGCCAATAAACCCTTCTGCTCAACCGAATCCGCGACAGCTTTCGATTCCTCTTTTACTGCCAAAGCCGCAATATCAACTGCACCTGTTTTGGTATTTGTCTCAGTTTCAGCCTTAGTCTTAGTCGGGCGAGTCTTGTCTGTATTTTCTGTTTTCGAGATATCTGTCTTCGCTTCGTGGCTAGTACTCATATTTTGCTCCTTAAATTTATTTCTAAAATTATTTCTAAAAAAATCTTACCGTAATTTTTCATCAAATCCATTACAGATTTGCGATTAAAAGTATTGCTAATCAACGCTCTTATAGCAATCCGAAATGAGTTGTGAGAGGCTTCGACTTCGCTCAGCCAACGATATACGCTGGCTGAGCGAAGTCGAAGCCCTATTTTTCTCATAAATGATTGAGGATTACTATATTAGTGTAAAACTAAGAGGTGGTGTCTAGCCCTTACACAACGGAAAATTCGCCCACCACGGCTACTCTTTTCGACTCCGATCAGTCCCATTGTATCAGCGCTTTACACCTTGCTGTAAGTTAAGGATCGACCCAGCGATCGTCTGACTTGATTAGCGCGATTAGCTGCTCAACGCCTTCTTCTTCAGGAACGCGCTTGATCTCTTCCTTGCCGCGATAGAGCGAGATCGTCCCAGGGATTTTGCCGACATAGCCATAGTCGGCATCCGCCATTTCCCCTGGTCCGTTGACAATGCAACCCATAACCGCAATATCCAAACCGACTAAATGCTTCGTGGCTTCACGAACTTTGTGCAGTACGTCTTCAAGGTTAAATAAAGTGCGTCCGCAGGAGGGGCAGGCGACATATTCCACCATAGTTTTACGAAGTCCGAGAGATTGCAAGATGCTATAGCACACAGGGATCTCATTTTCAGGAGCTTCGGTAAGGGAGACGCGAATGGTGTCGCCGAGTCCTTGGGCTAGTAAGGTGGCGATGCCTGCGGTGGATTTGATGCGTCCGTATTCACCGTCACCCGCTTCGGTTACGCCTAGGTGCAAAGGATAATCCATCCCAAGTGCGTCCATGCGCTTTGCCATCAGTTGATAGGCGGCGATCATCACGGGGACACGCGAGGCTTTCATAGAGATAACAATATTTTTAAAATCGAGGGATTCGCAAATGCGAATGAACTCGATCGCCGATTCGACCATGCCTTGAGGGGTATCGCCGTAAGTAAATAGCATCCGTTCGGCGAGGGAGCCATGATTTACGCCAATTCGCATGGCTTTGTCTTGTTCTTTTAGCGACAAGACTAGCGGCTTGAGGGTGTCGTAGACTTTTTCGGAGATTTCGTCAAATTCTGATTGGGTGTATTCAGTCCGATTGGCTTTGGGTTTCTCGAATACATATAGTCCGGGGTTAATCCGCACTTTCTGAATATGTTTAGCAACTTCAAGGGCAATTTTCATGCCGTTGTGATGGACATCGGCAACTAGCGGCACATCCATGTATGTGCGTTTGAGCTTTTGACGGATTTCTGAGAGGGCAGCCGCGTGAGCCATGCTAGGGACGGTTACGCGCATGATTTCGCAGCCAATTTCATGCAAGCGGCGAATTCCTGCAACGGAGCCAGCAATGTCGAGGGTGTCTTCATTGATCATGGACTGGACAACTACGGGTGCGCTGCCGCCGATGGTGATATTGCCGACTTGGACGGGGCGAGTTTTGCGTCTGACGATCATGCCAAGATTTTCGCTGCCATTTAGATTGGGCGCTATCTCAGTGTTGCCGTTTTGTGAGGCGATTTCTAAGCCGCTTTGTGTAGTTTTGGTATTCTCAGAAACAGTCGCCATAACACTTTTAGTTACTTTCAGTTGTTGTTTTAGCTGTTATTTTATCTGAAGTTGGGACACACCTGCGGTGTTTTTAAGGCGATCGCCCTCAATTTAAACCTTATCTAAATAAATCTAAAAAAACCTCGCAAGGCAAGGTTTTTTTAATTGCTTAGTTTTACTTTTGATTGCCAAATATGCCGCCCAAGATATCGCCAATTCCACCTTTAGAAGAACTGCCCATCAGCTTTTCTTTGAGCTTTTCTAGAACTTCGCGTTCTTCGCTACCCAGCTTGGTGGGAATATCAATTTTGATTCTGATTAAATGATCGCCGCGAGCCACAGGATTACCTAGCTTCGGTACACCTAATCCTTCCAGAGTCAAAACAGTGTCAGATTGAGTTCCTGACGGAATTGTGAGCGGTTTTTTGCCATCAACAGTGTTGATCGCAATCTTGTCGCCTAAGATTGCTTGCAGATAGCTAATCTTGAGTTCAGACAAGATATTGATGCCTTCGCGCTCAAATTCATTGTCAGTCTGGACAAACAAATAGACATAAAGATCGCCCGATGGACCACCGCGCATTCCCGCGTCACCTTCGTTAGATACGCGCAGACGTGTGCCACTATCGACACCTGCGGGAATGGTGATTTTGAGCTTTTTGGTGACTTGATTTAGTCCCAATCCGTTACAGCTTTCACATTTATCTTCAATGGTCTGCCCCGTGCCGTTACAAGTTGGACAAGTGGAGACTTGCGTAAAACTGCCGAAAGGTGTACGGGTAGCGCGGCGAACCTGACCAGTACCACTACAAGTGCCACAGGTGCGGGGGCGAGTGCCCGGTTTCGCGCCACTGCCGCTACAAGTGCCGCAAGTTTCTAGATGAGAGATCTTGATCTGCTTTTCGCCACCAAAAATCGCTTCGCGGAATTCGAGTTTCAGATCGAATCGGAGATCTTCGCCACGCGTGGGTCCACTGCGCCGACGGGCTTGTTGCTGCTGTCCCGTGTTAGAAAAGCCACTAAAGAAGCTTTCAAAGATATCCGCAAATCCGCCCATATCGCCCATGTCTGGTGCGCCACCGCCGCCGCTTGATACGCCAGCTTCACCAAAGCGATCGTAGCGAGCGCGGGTTTCTGGCTCTGATAGGACTTCGTAAGCACGGTTAATTTCTTTAAATCGTTCATCAGCCCCCGTTTCTTTGTTGACATCGGGGTGATATTTTCGAGCTAAACGTCGATATGCTCGTTTGATCTCCTCTTTGTCAGTATTTCGTTCAACGCCAAGGATTTCGTAATAATCACGCGCCATAGGGGGTTTCTCTGTCGCCTAAAGGATTCATAGACAATTATTTTAATTTAACCTAGCACTTAATCGTGGTTTGGATATACAAAAAGGGGTACGTTTTACCGCACATCTCGGGGAAATAGGCAGGGGGCTTAAGCCCCTTGTTAAAGCTAAGTCTTAACTTTAGGTAAAGCCTAGCTAAATTTAAGGTTTAGTCTTTACGCTGACATTGCCTTGATTTACCATCGTTTGACAAGCAAGACGATAATTATTAGGTTTGTTTTTGAGTTTACGTTCTTCAAATTCTGTTTTAGGAGAGAGATTTTCCAGCCCTTCAACGATTTCTACGACACAGGTGGCGCATTGTCCATAACCATTACAGTTAGTCAGCTTCGCCATAAATTTATAAACGTCAATGTTATTTTCGAGCGCTTTGGTGCGAATGTTTGCGCCATCCATGGCGATCGCCTCTTTGCCTTCATTTACAAATTTAATGTTTGCCATAGCTAAGTATTAATTATTTATTAACTTTTGTTACTTACTATCCTACCAGTCTGAGTGCGGTCTTCTCAGCGTTCAACCCAGTAAGATTAAAAAAAAAGTGCCATCTCTATTAAAATAGTCTTCATGGCTACATTTCCTTCACATTCAGACATTGAAGCTCTTGCTACCGATTTGCATAAGCTGGTGGACAATCTCGAATCAACGCCCAATGGGGATCTCATTTGCAGTGCTTTACAGGCGATCGCCCAAATTAGTCAGGGCGATGCTGAGCGGCTAGACTGGAAAATTTTGGCGGGTTCTTTGCAAGATATGCGTCAGGCGATCGCCATGTTTTATCCGCATCGGTTTAATCGCAAAGTTAGTATTTTTGGTTCAGCGCGGACGGCTCAGAATGCACCTGAGTACCAGCAAGCCTACGATTTTGCTGAAAAAATCGCCAAGCAAAAATTTATGGTAATCACGGGTGCTGGGGGCGGCATCATGGCGGCGGGTAATGAGGGCGCGAGTCAAAATTCTTTTGGTTTAAATATTGTTTTGCCTTTTGAGCAATCGAGTAATGGATTTTTAGATGAGACTTCACGGATGGTTAAGTTTCGTTATTTCTTTACTCGCAAGTTATATTTCTTGAAAGAAAGTGATGCGATCGCCCTTTTCCCAGGTGGTTTTGGGACACAGGATGAGTTTTTTGAATGTTTGACCCTTTGTCAGACAGGGCGAACCACGCCGCGCCCAATTGTGTTAATGGATCAAAAAGGCGGTGATTATTGGAAAGAATGGGATGTGTTTGTGCGAGATCATTTGTTGAAACGGGGCTTGATCACTGAGGCAGATCGCAACTTATATAAAATTACTGATGATGTCGATGAGGCTTGTCAGTTTATTACTTCGTTTTATAGTGTTTACCATTCTTGTCGATGGGTTGATGATTTATTCGTAATTCGGTTGCATTGCGAAATTACCGATCGCCATCTTGATTGGCTAAATAGTAATTTTGGCGATATTTTGATTAAGGGTAAGATTGAACGTAGTCATGTTTTGCCAGCAGAGGCGAATGAACCGCACATTATTGATTTGCCGCGCTTAGTTATGTATTTTAACCAACATGATTTAGGGCGTTTGTATGAATTTATTGCAGCGATTAATGATACTTGCGATCGCGATAATCTCATAGCTTGCCATCCTGAAAAACGTTAATCATCAAAACCAAAAGATCGTGAGGCAGCGCAAAGCGCCGCCTCACGATCCTATCAATGGGTTTGAGAGCTTGCTCGGAAACTGTGATTGCAAAATATACGTCTTAGCTAACCATTTAGCTAACCATTGTGAAATCGTCCTATGAAATCGTCACAACCACCTTCTTCGCCACCGCCGCCCAAGCCGCCTAAATCTAAGTTGATGACCCAAATTCATCAACTTACCAAGGTGGTTAATGGGGTATTAAAAATCAATCCCAAAGAACGTGTGCCAAAACTGGAAGTGCGCCGATCGCAAAAAGATAAGCCTGAAATATTTGAGTTAGTGGGCGATCGCTATGTGATCGGGCGGAATACGGGCAAATGCGATATTGTGGTGCAAACGCCTCTGGTCAGCCAAGTTCATGCTCAATTAGTTCGCGATCGCACGCAAGAAAAATCTCAATTTATTTTGCAAGATCAAGACTCGACCAATGGCATTTATCGCAATAAGCAACGACTTAAATCTGTGCCATTGCGCCACAACATGAAAATTACGCTGGGACCGCCTGAACTTGCGGAAGCCGCTAATATTCGTTATCTCGATCCGCCGCCTTGGTACATTCGCACCGTGCAGTATGCAGGAATTGGGGTGGGGACGATCGCAGGGTTAATTGTGTTGGCGATCGGTTATGAACTGGGGCGTGTTCCTGATCTTAAGCCTCTGCCTGTGACTCAACAGGGCCCCGTTGAAGTTGTAGCAGGCGATGGCATGAAGCGTCTTGATCCTACTGACATTGCTAACCATACGGAATATGCTAGTCTCGCTGAGTTTGGGCAATTTATTCCTAAAGCCGTAATTGCCTCCGAAGATACTTCTTTTTATTGGAATATTGGCGTTGATCCTGTGGGTGTAGTGCGGGCGATCGTGACCAATGTGCGTAGTCGTGGTGAACGCTTAGAAGGGGCGAGTACGATCACGCAGCAGTTATCACGAAATCTTTTGGGCAAGACCTATGTGGGTACAGATGACTCCGCAGGGCGTAAATGGCGCGAGGCGGCGGCGGCGATCAAGCTTAATTTCACTTACAACAAAGAAGAGATCTTACGGTTGTATCTCAATCGCGCTTATACGGGTAATGGAGTTTATGGTTTTAAAGATGCTGCCAAACTTTATTTTGGAAAGGAAGCTTCCGAATTAAATCTCTCGGAAGCCGCCACTCTAGTCGCCTTATTGCCTTCTCCCGAAACCATCAACCCATTTAAAAATAAGGAGCTAGCGATCGAATATCGCGATCGCATTCTCAATCGGATGGCCGAATTAGGCATGATTACGGACAAAGAGGCCGATCGCGCTAGACGGACAGTCCTGATCCTCAATGAATCCGCAAAAACTAAGCTCCAAGGCTCAGTTGCGCCCTATTACTACAGCTATGTGTTTGATGAACTCCAAGATCTGCTCGGTGATAATTTTGCACGGGAAGGAAATTTGATTGTCGAAACCTATCTCGATGTTGCTATGCAAAAGGCTTCCGATGAGGCGCTGCGGAATGCGGTCGATCGCGATGGTGGAACCTATGGCTTTAGTCAAGGGGCGATCGTCACCTTAAATGCGAATGACGGCTCCTTACTCGCCATGACAGGCGGAGTAGATTATAAGGTTAGCCAATTTAATCGCGCTGCTCAAGCTTTGCGTCAACCGGGGTCAACCTTTAAATTATTTACCTACGTCGCCGCCGTCGATCGCGGAATCTCTCCCAACACTACTTATTCATGTAATGCTCTGTCGGGCGTAACGGGTTGTCACAATGGCGGCAGTGGAGCGATCGACATGTATCGGGGCTTTGCCCTATCGGAAAACGTGGTGGCGGTGCGAGTTGGGGAGGCGACGGGCTTGGATAATGTGGTCAAAATGGCAAAAAAACTCGGAATCACCTCAAAACTTGATCCATCAACCAATATGGTCTTGGGTGGAAATGAGGTAAAAATCTTAGAAATGGCGGGAGCCTATGCCACGGTGGTCAACGATGGCAAATATATCAAACCCCACGCCATCAAACGTATTCTCGATAGTGCGGACTGCCAAAACCCAAAAGATCGCAAAACCTGTCGGGTCATTTTTGATGCTAGTACTTATTTGAAGCCCCGTCAGGCGATCGATGCGGGTGTGGCAAGTGTGATGGTGGAGATGATGCGCGGTGTTGTGCAGTATGGGACAGGGCGATCGGCGGCGATCGCGCAAGGAACTGTAATAGGCAAAACGGGAACGACAGATGAAGGGCGGGATCTGTGGTTTATCGGTGCAGTCTTGCGCCGAAATTTAGTAGCCGCCGTTTGGCTGGGTAATGATCAGGGTGTAACCAATGGCTCAAGTGCAGTTGCTGCCCAAGTTTGGGGTGATTATATGCGTCAGGCAGTTCGCTAAATTATGCTAAATCAATAGCCAAATTTCTTCGCCATCACTCTATTAATTTGGGAGCAAATATAAAAACTTTTGGGAAACTTTAGTCAAAAGCGCTTGACGACTGCCATAGGTGCTGTAGTATTAATTCCGTCTTATCGATTAGAGCGGCGCAAAGTGCCACTCCAAATTAATAAAAATATTACCTCTTCATCTCAATCTAATCAATCTAAATAGGAGCTATAGCCATGAATAAAGGTGAATTAGTAGATGCGATCGCCGAAAAGGTATCCGTCTCTAAAAAAAATATTGAAGTGATCGTTACAGCGACTCTCGAATCGATCGTTGATGCAGTCGCCGATGGCGATCGCGTTACTTTAGTGGGCTTTGGTTCATTCGAGCCACGCGATCGTCAAGAACGCGAAGGGCGCAACCCTCGCACGGGTGAAAAAATGCTCATCGCCGCCACCCGCGTACCTGCTTTTTCCGCAGGTAAGCAGTTCAAAGATAAGGTCGTTGAAGAATAATAGTTTTTCATGCAATAATCGCGCCATAATTACGCAATAAAAAAGGGACGCTTAGTGTCCCTTTTTTATTGCGTATTGAATATGCCCCTAGTTCTCGAGGTCAAAGACAGAAATCTTTATATCCTCCCATTCCGCTCGTATCACATGGGGCTTTGTTTTTTTATTTTGGGGACAAAGCTAATAATCTAGTCTGGCTATAGAATCTTAGTAGCCGTAACAACTTTTAAAATATGCAGGTTTCTGACAAGTCTAATTTTGACAACACATCTATGAATAATCAAAATAAAAACCACAATAATTATGAAATAATTCCTAGTTTTGATATTAAAAATCCGCCAAATCCTCAACTGATAGATGCTTGCGTCCATTGTGGTTTTTGTTTATCCACTTGTCCCAGCTATCGAGTCATCGGCAAAGAAACCGACTCACCAAGGGGGCGAATTTACTTAATGGATGGCATTAATGAGGGCGAAATTCCTTTGTCTCCCGCGATCGCCCAGCATTTTGACACCTGTTTAGGTTGCTTAGCCTGTGTAACCACTTGCCCCTCTGGTGTGCAGTACGACCAGTTGATCGAGGCAACTCGCGCCCAAGTTGAACGCAATCATCCGCGATCGCTACCTGAGAAACTATTACGTCAATTTATTTTCTCGACATTTCCCTATCCCAATCGGCTCAGAGTCTTACTTGCGCCGCTATTGGCTTATCAGAAATTAGGCATCCAAAAACTATTGCGATCGACAGGTTGGCTAGAGAAGTTTCTGCCTGAGCAACTAGCCGCTATGGAATCAGTATTACCAGAGCTAACTCCAGCAGCTTTTAAGGATAATTTACCTGAAGTAATCCCCGCCCAAGGAACCAAGCGCTATCGAGTGGGAATGCTGTTGGGCTGTGTGCAGCGCGTATTTTTGCCAGAGGTGAATAATGCGACAGTGCGCGTATTGACCGCCAATGGCTGCGAAGTTGTCATTCCCAAATTGCAAGGCTGTTGTGGCGCTCTATCTCATCATCAAGGACAGGAAGCCCAAACCTTAGAGTTAGCTAGACAGACCATTAATGTCTTTGCTGATCTTAATCTGGATGTGGTGCTAATTAATGCTTCAGGTTGTGGACATACGCTGAAGGAATATGGACATATTCTCAAAGACGATCCTAACTATGCCGAGAAAGCCCAAGCATTTTCTAACACCGTCAAAGATGTGCAGGAATTTTTGGATAACGTGGGCTTGACAGCGCAGCTTTCACCTTTGCAAGACGCACCTTTGGCGATCGCCTATCAAGACGCTTGCCATATGCTGCATGGACAAAAAATCAGTCTTGAACCCCGTCGTCTCTTGCGTCAAATTCCCAATGTCCAGCTAAGAGAATCTATTGATGCGGCGCTCTGTTGCGGCAGTGCAGGGATTTATAATATTTTGCAACCAGAGGTCGGTCATGAATTGGGAGAAATGAAGGTAACAAATCTCACCGATACTGGCGCAAAGGTTATCGCCTCGGCAAATGTGGGATGTATTACTCAAATTCGCAAGCATTTAAAGTTGCAAAACAAGAATGTTTTACTCATGCATCCAATGGAGCTTTTAGACTATTCTATTCGCGGGAAAAAGCTTGATAGATAAAGATGCTTAATGTCAGAAGCAAAAAAGCGATATATTATGATCAAATATGAATTAGGGATTAGTCAAAATGAAAATCAAAAAACTAGAGTATTACGACCATGACAAAGAATGGCGACTAGAGTCAGTTGAATTTTCTAATTTAAACTTGCTTGTTGGTATCTCTGGTGCAGGAAAAACCAAGATTTTAGAAGCTATCCTAAATCTTCAAAAGATAGCAAATGGAGAAGCAGTTTTAAGTGGAATCGAATGGGAAATTACGTTCTTAGCAGAGGAAAATAAACAATATTTCTGGAAGGGAGAATTTGAAAGAAAAGACGAATTAGCACCAATTTTTGTTTATGAATCTGGGGTTAATGACGACACGGACAAGGCTGAGATTTTAACTGAAAGCTTGTTTTTAGATGGGATACTTGTGGTGGAAAGAGAGAGAAATACAATTAAATTTCAAGGGAATACTCTTCCTAAGTTATCTGCATTTACAAGTGTAATTGAAATTTTTAAGTCTGAAGAGATAGTCAGAGCCGCGTGGGATAGTTTTCAGCAAATAAATTTCAGCGTTGAAAATATTGCATCAAAGAATCAGATCTATCCTGTACCATTTTCTCTGCTTCTGAATAAATATTCTACAAAAGAAAACATCATTAAAAGTAGGCTTAGAGAACAAATTAAACTAGCTTTAATCTATAAGAATGTGCCAGAGATATTCAAGGATATCAGAGATAAGTTTATGCAAGTATTTCCTACGGTTACTGATATAAAAATCGAGCCGTTTAGCGGCAAATTTCCTGAAAACTTTCCCAGCTCAATCAGTGAATTTCCATTTATATACATTAAAGAAAAAGATGTTGAGCCTTGGATTAGCCAAGGAGAGATGTCATCTGGGATGTATAGAACTCTGATAAATATTGCCGAACTTTACTTGTCACCAAAAGGTAGTTTGATTATTATCGATGAATTTGAAAATAGTTTAGGTATTAACTGCATTGATGCTGTAACTGAAGATTTACAAGATTTAGCTTCTGGAGAGCGAGATTTGCAGTTTATTCTGACTAGTCACCATCCATATATTATTAATAATATTCCAATGAACCATTGGAAAATCGTTAGTCGAAAAGGCGGAATTGTGACTGTAAGAAGTGCTAAAGAATTGAATCTCGGAAAGTCTAAACATCAAGCTTACTTACAACTAATTAACAAATTAGAAACATATAACAACGAGGAAAAAGTTTCATGAATCTGTATTTTCTTGTAGAAGGAAAATCTGAATTTAATATCTATCCAAAATGGCTAAGTCATCTTTTGCCATGTTTTAAAAGAGTTAATGAATATGATCAAATTACTGACAATAACTACTTTATATTTAATGCTGCTGGACAACCTGAAATTATTGATGAACATTTACCAAATGCGATAAAAGATATAAATTCACTTGAATTTGAAGGGAAATATAGTTACAATTACTTGCTAGTTTGCTTAGATGCCGAAGAACTAACACCAAATGAACTAAGAACAGATATACTTACATCAGTACAATCACATAAAAACATTAATTTAAGCGGCATAGAGCTAGTTTTAATAATTCAGAATCGATGTATAGAAACTTGGTTATTGGGAAATCGAAATTTCATTCTGACTCAACTTGCAAATATTCCAATTAAATATAGCGAACCATTTCTAACATATAGAAATTATTATGATGTTAGAAATCAAGATCCAGAATTAATGGGCATATACAATGATAGTAAATCTACACATGCTCAATTTCACGAAGAATATTTGAGATCTGTATTTAAATCTAGAGAACTTTCTTATGCCAAAGGAAAATCTAAAGAAGTAGGCGAAAAATTTTATCTGGATGAATTAATTAAACGAGTTAATTCTAAGCCTGCACATTTACAGTCATTTCAATATTTTCTTTCTGTCATAAAATCTCTAGAATAAATATGATAAAAATGTGGATGCTTCTTCAGACGAGATTAAAAAAATATGTAATAACGATCGCCCTAAGCGCCGTATTATCTAACATTCCCGATGCCGCAAACTCTGAAACCTATATTAATAAACGTGTTTGCCCTGCGGATTTTCCTAGTTTGAGCAAAGCGTTAGCTAAGGGCTTACCAGATTATCTTAATCGCACCTATAGCCGATCGCGAATTAAACGTGAGATTATGATGATTAGTCAGCCAGAGCTTGAGCCTTTGCCTCTTGCTCCTGACCAAAGGCGCGATCGCCTGTCCCAGCAAATATTTTTATCGGTGTTGGAGCGCCAAACGGGTAAAGTCGAGACTTCGCAAAGAGCTTACTGGCTATTTGTAGTGCCAACTTCTAAAGGGTGGCGGTTAGATATGGCATTTATGCGGATCGGGCAAGCGCCGCCTGTGGATGTCAGCGATGCGGCGATCGCTGATGCCACGAACAAATGGTTGCGCGATTATTGCGATCCTCGATATCAAAGCTAGGAATTACAGCAACCCAGAAAAGAGTTTAAAAGTGCCGCTTCGCGGCACTTTTAAACTTCATGTTAGCGTAAAGCGCTATAAAAAGTCAGGAATAGGAACTAATTGTGGCGAATAAATCGTCAAAAGATTAAAGAAAAGATTTGTCTTTTTACTTATTTAGCCAAAGCGTAAGGCGTTATAAATAAAATCAGATCATTTTAGCAAGACTATAAAAAGCTACAAAAGGCTATAAAAGTTATGAATCAAATGCGATTTGGATTAATATCGGTGCTGGTAAGCCTGACGTTTTTGGGCTGTGGGAATCAAAACTCATCACCATCACCTAATAATGTGATGACTTCACCTACAGCCTCAAAACCTACGACTCCCTCTGTAAGTGCGACTCAAGAAATTCCAAAAACAAATTCTGAATCTCCAAAACCTATCTCTATCGGTGACATTAGAGAACTGGAAGATGGTCGGATCTGTGGCAAATCGAAAGTTATTTATGCCTATGGTGAGACTTCCAATTATAAGGTTTATATTTGCGCTGATGAACAAGAACCCGATCGCCCGCGTAACTATATCAGTCGCAATAAAGACGGTAGCGGTGGATTGGAAATGGAAGCCATAAATTATAATCCTCAAAAGATTGGGGCGATCGAGTTCAAAAAGGAAGGCTATGTATATACGCTCGAATCACCGACTACTCAAAACCCTGAGCCTGTTTTGCGAGTAACTTTCCCAAATGGGAATTTGAGTAAGGAGCAGTTATTACGATATCTAGCGCGAACCAATAACTCCAAGCCAACCACCACAAATTCTGCTGAGCCATTGCAATATGTACTTCAAAATCGTGAGAGTTTAGGAATTTGTCAGGATAATTTTCGGGCTGAAGATGGTCAAAGAGGAATGGGCTCTAGAGCTTTTCAGATCACTGACAAAAAATATTTGGTGCAAATCCAGTGTTTTCTAGCCGCCTATCAAGGTGCATTTGAATATGTGTTATGGATTGATGAATCTCCGAAGCCGCGTGTGGTAACTCTCGAATTTGATGGTTTCAGAGAAGGGAAAGATGGCGCAAAACCAACCCGAATCTCTGACAGGGCGATCGCGGGTGCGCCTAGATTTAATGTGCGATCGCAAGTCATGACTAATTTCACTAAGTTTCGTGGTGTCGGTGACTGTGGGTCATCGGCAAGATATAAGTTAGAGGGCGATCGCATGGTTTTGCAAGAGTTTCGCGCTAAGTATGAATGCGATGGTAAGTACATCCAAGATTTCCCAATTATTTACCCATAACTCTAAAGCCGTCCGCGTATAGCGTTTTTTAAATGAGTCTTATACAAATAATTTTTTAAAAGCCTTGCGAAGCAAGGCTTTTAAAAAATTATTTGGTTTTAAGTAGAGCGCAAAGCGCTATAGCGGACGGCTTTAGGTTTCAAAATCAAAAAGTACAAGCTTGCTTTAACCAAGCTGTTTCAGCGACTGTGAGCATCGGGGCTAACTTGGCGATCGCGATCGCGTAATAATTTTCGAGCCATGCAATTTGGGATGGATTGAGTTTATGGCGATCGATCAACTTTTTGTCAAAGGGAATATAAGTCAAAGATTCAAATTCATACCAAGGTGTAGAATTTGTGCTTGCTTCTGGAACTGGTTCTGGATCTGCTTTTGGAATTGGTTTCGGTACTTCTTTAACAAAATAAAGATTTTCTAAACGAATACCACCCCATTTTGGTTGATAGTACCCCGGCTCAATGCTGTTGATTGTGCCAAGATCGAGAGATTGATTGACGCGTTTGCTGATGCCATTTGGTCCCTCGTGAACATTCAAAAATGCACCCACACCATGCCCAGTGCCATGTCCATAGTCTAATCCACTTTGCCAAAGTGAAGAACGAGCGATGCCATCGATTTGGCTGCCTGTGGTTCCTTTGGGAAACTTTTGCATGGCGCAATTAATGTGTGATTTGAGAACTTCGGTATAACGATCGCGTTGTTCGACAGTAGGTTCACCAATGCTAATGGAGCGGGTGTCATCGGTAGTACCACCGTAAAATTGGGAACCAGAATCTAAGAGCAGTAGATCGCCATTTAGCAGTTTGCAATCAGGGTTAGGATTGCTGTAATGCACGATCGAGCCATTCGCACCTGCACCTGCGATGGTCGGAAAGCTCAAGTCCACAAAGCCTTCTTGTTGTTTGTATAAGCCCTCAATTTTTTGAGCGACATCCTTTTCACTGATCGTATTACCTGCGATAATTTGCTCTTCTATCCATTTAAGAGTGAGCGTTTTAGCAAGACTAGCTTTGAGATTGGCTTGTTGCATTTGGGCGATTTCAACAGGATTTTTGAGCGCCTTAAATGTTTCGACAGGATGCTGAATAGATTGCTCAGCACCAATCATTTGCGCCTTGACTTCCTTGAGTTGCAGATATGTGCCGAGGGTTGTTTGCGAACTCGCCACTAGCACCCGTTTGCGATCGCCAACTAGCGATCGCAAGGTCGGAATATAGCGATCGTATTCCAGAATTTGCACTTGTTCGGCTAGAGCTTGACGGACAGATGCATCAATTCGCGCCGTATTAGTAAATAGATAAGCATTATCTAGGGTGACGATCGCATAGCTAATAAATACAGGATTGCAATCCACATCACGACCGCGCAAATTGTAAAGCCATGCAATCTGATCAAGCTTAGTCACGGGCAGAATCGCGGCTTTCTTCGTGATCATAGCCAATCGAATTCGCTTTAATTTTTTGGCTAAACTCTCACCCGTAATCGCATCAGGCAGCGCAATTACAGGTTGATCTCCAAAGGGAAGCATCGGTTCGGTTTCTATCCAAGGACTTTGCGATCGCACGGCATCTACTAAATTTTCAATGATTGGCACGATCTCGACTCCACTCAGGCTCAATCTTTGTGCAAAGTGCTGGTATTGAGCGAGGGTAATCGTAAAGGGATCGATACCAATGCGGAAAGTTTTTTGATCAAGTTTTTGACTCACTTTTTGACCAAGCTCTTCAAGAACTTCTTCGACAGTCTGATGATTTTCTAATCCCACTTTACAAACTTGTTGGAGATTGGTATCCACTTGCATGTCTGCTTGTTCGTAATAGCGCGAATCGACAAACACCCATGCGCGATCGTCACTAATTAAAAAATCACCCGCCGAGCCAGTAAATTCACTAATCCATTGACGGCGTTGTTTGGCTTCGGGCAAATATTCATTAAGATGTTCATCGGCTGAAGGTACAAAATAAGCATCTAATTTATATTTGCTAAGTTGCGATCGCAGGGCTACAAATTTTTGAGAAATACTCGTTAATTCATTAGCTACTGTTTGTGATTCTAGGGATAAGGATTGGGGTAAAATCATGAAATTTTTTATATTCTAATTTATATTTTAAAAGGATTAATCTTTGACAATTCTAATTTGAAATTCTAATTTGCAATCGATTTTATGGTAGGGGCAGAGCATTTGCGCCACAATTTGAAAACTCATCACAGAAATTCTAATCCGCAAATGCTCTGCCCTGTCTACTTTTGCCGATAGTTTGTCCCTGCGTTGGGAGATTTTGGGCAGAGCATTCCCGAAGGAAGACTATCTAAAAATTTACAAATTATTGCGGGAATGCTTTGCCCCTACGCAATTTATGAAAATTAACCTCAAAATTAATCTATATAGGAGCCGCGATATTTCATTCGTTCTTTGGGTTTAGCTGATTTTTGAGGAGTTTTCTCAGTCGCAGAAGAGTCTGTAACCTGTTGAACAGAATTAGCTAGATTGTCATCGATACTAACACCTCGATATTTAGTCACAGGCTGAGATTTCTTGACATCTTTTTCGTTAGCAACAGCTTTATTTGCTAAAGTCTCGGCTTGATAACGGGTTCCACGATATTGCATAGTCTGTAGCTTTTTGGCGATCGCGATCGCCTTGATTTCATCTTGACTCAGGACTAAATCATCTGATTCTGATAAATCATCAAGATTTCGGGATGCTGGCGGCGTATAAAGCTTAGCTAATGCTTTGAAACAAAAATAAGGCAAAGCCACAGCGATCGCTAAAATCACCAATATCGAGTTTATACTCGTAAAAAATCCTGAAATAGCATCCATATGTGCTGTCGAAGCCCATACAGAAGCCACAGAATAGACTGTGACCGCAGAGGTAATCTGCAAAGTGCGATAAACAAAAGACTTTTTCATGATTATTCTTTAGGGCTTAATAGCCTTGCGTGAAAAATTTTAATAGCTTTTATAAGAAGCTAGACGCAATTAGATATAAAACCAGAGCCGAAACCTGTGGCGCACGCTGCGCGTGCGCCACAGGTTTTAGGGTTTTAATTAAGCCCACTTACTTATAAAAGCCGTCTATTCTTCTTCAATGCCAAAAATTTGATTAAAAGTTTTCACAACTTTATAACCAGTATCAATTGATTCGAGCGGATCTTTACGCAGACGGTGACGCAAACATAGCCCAATCACGCGCTTGATATCGTCTACCTCGACTTCCTTGCGTCCTTCAAAAGCGGCGATCGCTCTAGAAGCCCGATTGCTGACAATATCACCGCGAAGACCATCGACATTAAGCTCAGAGCAAACTCTAGAGATATTTAGACGCAAATCCGCAGGGATATCGACTTCGCTGAGAAGATTCTGAGCATTGACGATTTTGGCTTGGAGTTCATCTTGGCGATCGGCATAATCTAACAAAAATCCGTGGGGATTACTGTCAAAATTGGTACGTTCTTCAACAACCTGCACTCGCAATTCTGGTTCGCGCACAGTTCTGATTTCGGCATACATCCCAAAGCGATCGAGCAGTTGAGGACGCAGTTCACCTTCTTCAGGGTTGCCTGAGCCAACTAGCACAAATCTAGCAGGGTGACGGATCGAGATACCTTCGCGTTCTACCGTATTCCATCCAGAGGCGGCGGAATCTAACAAAACATCGACAAGGTGATCATCGAGCAGATTTACTTCATCAATGTAAAGAATGCCGCGATTTGCCTTAGCTAATAGCCCTAATTCAAAGGCTTTGACCCCTTCTGACAATGCTTTTTCAATATCAATAGTTCCGCATACGCGGTCTTCAGTTGCACCGAGAGGCAAGTCCACCATGATTACTTGCTTAGTGCTAATCGGTAATATTTCCCCATTGGCAACGCGGCGGCGCACTTCTTCGCTTTGCAGATCGCCATCGGTGGGATGGCTGCTAAATGGATCGTCGGTGACAACTTCAATTTCAGGAAGCAAGTCGGCAAGGGCGCGAACGGTGGTGGATTTGCCCGTACCGCGATCGCCCATTACCATCACTCCGCCGATTTTGGGATCGATGACGTTAAGCAACAGAGCGAGCTTCATCTCTGCTTGTCCGATCACGGCGGTGAAAGGAAATACAGGTCGTCTTGTTGGTACGGTTGATTTAATGGGAGTTGCAATCAAGGTTTTTAAGTTTTGTATCGCTAGAGTGTCAGTTTAGCCAATATACCGCGCTTTGGGCTTGACGTGTAAGTCTTAGATTTTTGGGTTTTGCTATAACGATCGCACTGAGTCAATAACATGATTAGCCACTTTTTCGATTTCTGCTAAATCATTAAACCTGCCGATCCCGAAACGAATGGAAGCATAGGCTAATTCTGGAGAATGTCCTAAGGCGGTGAGAACATGAGATGGCTCAGGCTTGGCGGAGGAGCAAGCAGAACCTGAAGAAACGGCAACAATCGGTTGCAAGGCGAGCATTAATTTCTGTCCATTAATCGCCTGACCATTAATATCCTTAAAACTAACATTGAGATTTCCTGCAAGTCGTTGAGTCGGGTGTCCATTTAGGATAATTCCATCAAGTTCACTTAATTTTTTCCATAGGTGTTCACGAAGAGTTAAAACTTGTTGCTGCTCTTCCACTTGAGAGGCGATCGCGATGTCTATCGCCTTAGCAAAACCGACAATTTGGGGAGTGTAGAGAGTGCCTGAGCGCATTCCTCGCTCATGTCCGCCGCCATGTAGCTGCGGCGCAAGCTTAACTTTAGGATGGCGACGGCGGACGTATAAAGCGCCAATTCCCTTTGCGCCATAGATCTTATGCGCCGTCAGCGACATCAAATCGATATGCATCGTATTTACATCAATGGGGATTTTGCCGATCGCTTGGGCGGCATCGGTATGAAATAGAACTTGCTGCTGCGGAGCGCGATCGCGACAGATCTGACCAATTTCGGCGATCGGTTGCAGCACGCCAATCTCATTATTTGCCGCCATGACTGAAACTAAAATCGTGTCAGGGCGGATGGACTGCTCCAGTTCTTGTAAATCGATTAAGCCATCGGACTTGACAGGTAAATAAGTAATTTCAAAACCAAGGGATTGCAAATATGCACAGGGATCAAGAATGGCGCTATGTTCAGTTTGAACGGTGATGATATGCCGCCCCTGTTGATGATAAGCCTCGGCAACGCCTTTCAGCGCCAGATTATTCGCCTCGGTCGCGCCACTGGTAAAGACAATTTCTTCGGGGATCGCATGGATAGAATTGGCGATCGCCTCACGAGCTAATTTGACCGCCGATGCTGCTTCCCATCCATAGAAGTGTCCAACACTAGCGGCATTACCAAACGACTCTCTAAAGTATGGCAGCATGACATCTAGCACCCGTTCGTCAACAGGTGTTGTAGCTTGACAATCGAGATAGATTGGTCTTTGCATAAAACTTTTACAGCGCTTTGCGCTCAAATTGTCATAAAAAAGAGGACGCAAAGCGTCCTCTTTTTTGTTAACTAGCTAGCTAGTTTAACGATCGCTTCAAAATCTTGGAGAGCATTTTTAAAAGCAGTCTCCGCCGCGATCGCCTCTTTATCTTTGGCGGCAATATCAAGTTTTACAAAGTTTTGAAATAAGTTATTGGCAAGATCATTAGCGGTTTCTTTTTGAGTTTTACCCAAATTCCCCGCGATCGCCCTTAGCTCACGGCGAATTTCACCAAATGGACCATGAATATATGTGCCAACATCATTCCAGTTTTGGGTATAAACGTATTTTTCGAGGCGATCAAAGCGATCGCGAAGAATTTGCAATTTTGCGGCTGAGGCATCTCGAACGGCGGCGGGAGAGGTGATGGCTAGAGCGGGCTGAGTTAGCACAGGTGCAAACAGCGCACTTACGAGGGTCAACATCACGCAAAAAGCGATCGTTAGTTGTTTGAACTCTTTCCAAAAATTTTTGTGATTAAACACAGAAAAAATTTCTCCTTTATAAATAATTTTATGATTATTTATAACACGGCTAAGTATTTAAGAATAATTGAGTATTTAGGCATAATTGACAAAATGTTTGCTGTCATGATTTGTAACTGATGTTATGTGGAACCCTCACCCCCCTCTCCCATTAAGGGCGAGGGGGAGTAAGACCAGTTTCTTGTTCCCCTCTCCCCTTTTGGGAGCTACCGTGTACACACAAGTCATAAAACCCAGTCAAGTCAAAAATTAATCGCCCCCTAGCCCCCAATTCTGGGGGAACAAGAAAATAAAATTCTTTCAAAGTCCCCCAGAATTGGGGGATTTAGGGGGCTTAGATCCATTGCAACGAAGACAGCTAGACTTGTGTGTACACGGCAGCTTTTGGGAGAGGGGCTAGGGGTGAGGGTCTTGCAAACTTCCACGTAACATCAGTTATAAAAACAAAATCAAAACTGGAACACGGATTAAACAAATTAAAGGATGACACGGATTTTTTAATCTGCGAAATCCTTTAATCCGTCTAATCCGCGATTCTCACTTATGGATTTAAACCTTGGTAGCTTTCTTTTTCAAGTGCTTACGCAATAGCCAACCACCGCCCAAAATCGCTAAGCCAGCAGTTGGCTCAAACTCAAAGGGAACCGCTGTAGCGGCGGAAGTAAACTGAATATCAGCACCGCCAACTGTAGTAGCAGATAGATTAGTTGGGAATGCTAATGTGGGGCCCGGCTCTAACGCTAATTGATTAAGAACGGTTATAGCAGGATCATTAGTTATCACCAAGTTACTTGCAAATGCATCAGTCCCAAATTGAAATGAGCCTGCTACACGGTAGATTTGCCCAGCAGTTAGGGTAATAGGAGTGATTGTCGCAAAGCGAAAAAAGCCAATGAGCGGAGCCGATGTACCTGAGTCTACTGAGACTTGGGATAGTTGCGCCCCCGCATCATTATAAAGCCCAACGTTGTGGGCAGTTTGTAGTCCATCCTGTTCAACATCAAGAAAGCCCAAACTATTAACACTAATGTCACTAGCCCCGACTTGGAATCGATAACCAATTGAGAAATCACCAGAACCGGTGCTGGGTCCTACACCAGAAAGAGAAAGTCCTTGAAAGGCAAAAGCAGGAGAAGCCACTGACAGAGTAGCCAGACTAGCGGTGAGGGCAACAGTTACCCCCCCCCCATTTTTCGTAAATTGTTCAGTTTTGTGCTGATCATTTATTTTGTGTTATTGACTAAGTTTTTACTTTGATAGGTTTTTGCAACCATACGCAAAGCTTAAATAAATCTTACGATTAATTCAATTTTTAGACAACCTTACTCCCTTCCCAGTGTAGAATTACACACAAAAGCGAGGATAATTGATGAACAGGGCAGAGCAATTAAAAGCAATAAGCTTTGACACAGAAGAATGGGAAAAATTATTTTACAAATATCAGCAGGAATATATGAGAAAACG
>JANODY010000118.1:0-13589 GCA_031412945.1 Cyanobacteria bacterium SOY_65_metabat_81 | reverse complement strand
GCCATGAAGTCTCTTTTTCGATATCCTGTCAGTTTTTTAGCTGCGTCTTTAATTGTCGCCTTTACTTCTTCGCTTAACATTTTATATTCGTCTATATAATCTATACTCGATTATGGTACTTTATTTTGTCGCTAGACCCTTAAGCTAATCGGTTAGAACTTGAGGAGATGAAACTACGGTCAGAAGGCGATCGCCTACGCTCTCTAATCTCTAGCAAGAAACAAGAATTTGAAAACACTTTCAAATCCTAACAAAACCATGATCAAACAAATTACCCTAGAAGTCGAAGCCCCCATCGCTGACGCATATCAAAATGCAACCCCAGAACATCGTCAAGTACTACAGGCGATCGTTAGCTTATATCTGAAATCTATATCTATTCCACCTCAAAAAAACCTTGTACTCGATCAAGAGATTCTGAACAAAAAGCCTAAACGCACAACACCCATGCATCTGATTGGTAAAGGCGAAACATTAGGCGATATTGTTAGCCCAATCGTAGACGAAGAGGACTGGGAATGTCTGAAATGGTAATTCTTGACACCCATATTTGGTTCTGGTTTATCAATGGAACTTTTGATCGCTTCCCCGCGCAATGGCTAGAACAAATTCGGCGAGCCGATATAGTCGCTGTCTCCGCAATATCTTGCTACGAAATCGCTCTAGCCCATAACAAAGGCAGATTAGCAATATATATTCCCGTTCAAGATTGGCTTACTGATTCGTTAGCTCCCGCAGGAATCGAGTTATTGCCACTAACTCGCGCAATTACTGTCAGAGCCGTAAACCTATCACCCATTGACAAAGATCCCTTCGATCGCCTAATCATCGCCTAGAATATGGCGCAAAGCTTGCCAGCGTTGACAACTTATTTCCTAAATATCCTGAGCTAGAAAATTGTTTGATGTAAATTAGGGAAATAGTAGAAAACTTGAGATCTTCAATTGCTGACAAAAGTAAGAAAATGAAATCCATAAGAAATTACGATGATTGCCACAACACTAAGCAAACCCATTATTTCATCTGCGATCGCTTATGATCTTAATAAGATTTCAGGAAGTCATCATGATTATTGAAATCAGCTATGCACAGACAACGCCCAATTTGAATGTATTACTTGATCGCGTTGTTAATGATCGTGAGATTATTTACGTTGAAAGTCAAAGTGGTGAGAATGTCGCCCTGATTGCGGCTGATGAGTTACAAAGTTTGTTACAGACTATGCATGTTTTGCGATCGCCTAAATCTCAAAACCAAACAGCGATCGCCACCCAATAGCGGTGATGTCAAGAATCCCATACATCGCTTTTACCACTTGTCCCGCACTCACCTTTTCCTGTGGATGTTTTCCTAGCTCTCGATCTATGACTTCCACGATCCCGATATCATCTACTATTCCCGCTATTATGCCTAGATGATCCAGATCTTGTACAGCTATCTGATTTTCTAATAACGTTTGCCTGCTTCTTTAATGCTTTGTTTAGATATTTTATCTTGCTTTTGACCTGCTGAATGTAGGTTCTGTATGGTCACATTATGAATAGTCAGAGATTAGAGCCGATCGCTGTTTGATGTTGTTGGTTTATTGAGGGGCGCATATTCCTAAATCGGTAAACGTCTCAATCTGTAGCGTTCATCAGAGAAAGCGATCGCCAACTATGGCAAAATTATGAATTTATCGAGCATTTAGTTCGCCTTGCCAAGACTCAAGCCCTGATTAAGCTACAGTAGAGTCGATGAGTAAGAGCTATCTCTCCGCTAAACTTAGGAAATTGGTCAGCGATCGCCAATGATGACGACTTTAAACCTGTTACATGGTAAATCTTGATTGAAAATGATTTCTCCTAAAACCTCCAATTTATGTCAAGTTCTCGAAGGCTGCGTATTAGTTGTCGATGACAATCCCATCAATTTGAGTGTATTGGTGAACTTGTTGCGACATGTAGGATTGCGCGTATTAGTTGCTACCGATGGCGAAAGTGCGATCGAACAGACTCAATATGTTAAACCCGATCTGATTTTGTTAGACGTGATGATGGCGGGGATCGATGGCTTTGAGACTTGTGAACGTCTCAAGACAAATGTGGAAACTGCCAAAATTCCGATTATTTTTATGAGCGCCCTCTCGGAGATTGTGGATAAAGTGCGCGGCTTATCATTGGGAGCGGTGGACTATGTGACCAAGCCTTTTGAACATGAAGAGGTCTTGCTGAGGATTCGCACCCATTTAACGATCGCTAAGCAACGTCAAATTATTGAGTCCCAAAATCTTGATCTTCAAACTCAAATTAGCGATCGCCAACGTGCAGAAGAAGCCCTGACAGTTTTTGTTCATGCCATCTCCCACGATTTGCGAAACCCTGTGACAGGATTGCTAATGGTATTAGAGCATTTATCGCAAACAGAGACTAATTTAGAAGCTCCAATCCTGTTGCCACGCAATACTCTTGAGCGAATGCGACAGAGTGGCGATCGCCAATTAGCGCTAATTAATTCGTTATTAGAGTCCCATGTAAATGATGTGCATGGACTGATCATCCATCCGCAACCGATGGCGATTGCTAAAATGTTAGAGGTGGCGATCGCCGATTTACAGCCATTATTAGACAAAGAAGAAACTGAAATTGATTTGCAAATTGCGCCCAATTTACCTTTGGTTTTGGCTGATGCTACGCATATTTGTAGAGTTTTTCAAAACCTAATTGCTAATGCGATTAAGCACAATCCTCCCAATCTCAAATTAATAATTTCTGCTCAGCTAAATTCTGAGCACATGATACTTTGCGAAGTTGTCGATAATGGGGTTGGCATGACCCTCGACCAATGCGAGCATCTATTCGAGCTTTATGCTCAAGGTCACACTCAAAATCAGTTTAATCGGCGATCGCTAAGCCTCGGCTTAGGACTATATATTTGTCGTCAAATTGTGCAAGCTCATGGTGGGGCGATCGGAGTAATAAGTGAGCCAAATATTGGCTCACGTTTTTGGTTTACATTACCAATTGATGTTACTCATCGTAGGGGCAATTCATGAATTGCCCCTACGATAAAATGCAGATTTTAAGGCATTTAAACGATCGCGGTAAAATATTTAAATGACAAAAAAGAACAAAAGCGAATTGCAAAGTAAATTAAAATTTATTTTGCACAAATGGAAATCACTTAAAAAAGCTTTGCGAAAGTCTTTATCAGTGTTTCGCTATGGAATTAAAGCCCTGTCGTTGGTATGGACTACCAGCAAATCATTAACCCTCGCGATCGCTATATTTACGCTGATTAGTGGATTGCTACCTGCGGCGATCGCCTATGTTGGCAAATTAATTGTTGATAGTGTCGTGTTGGCTTCGCAAAATGGACTGCAAGATCGCCATCTTGCCCTAAGTTATGTGGGACTTGAGGCAATTTTGATTGTGATTTTAGCAGCCTCCCAAAAAGGATTAAGTGTCTGTCAATCTCTGCTGCGAGTTCTATTAGGGCAGAGAGTGAATGTCATGATTTTAGAGAAAGCGCTCACGCTGAATCTAGAACATTTTGAAGATTCAGAATTTTATGACAAGATGTCTCAGGCGCGATCGCAAGCTTCTAGTCGTCCACTCTCACTAATTAGTCGCATCTTTGGTTTAGCTCAATCAGCACTAACTTTATTGACTTTTAGCGGATTATTATTACATTTTTCGATTTGGGCTGTAGTTGTTTTAGTATTAGCCGCGATTCCATCTTTTATTGCCGAAACCAGATTTTCCGAACATGCTTTCCGTTTATTTCGATGGCGATCGCCCGAAACTCGTCAACAACATTATTTAGAGACTTTATTAGCGCGAGAAGATTATGCTAAGGAAGTGCAGCTTTATCAATTAGGCGGCGTGTTATTGCAACGTTATCGCGATATTTTTAATCGGCTATATGACGAAGATCGTAATCTCACAATCAAGAAGGGATTTTGGGGCTATTTATTGGGATTGCTCAGCACAGGCGCATTTTATGCAGTCTATGCATGGATAGTAATGGAAGCGATCGCAGGTAAAATCAGCTTAGGCGAAATGACTATGTATTTAGTCGTATTCCGTCAAGGTCAATCCACCTTTGCTTCAGTCCTAACTTCTGTCGGCGGCATGTATGAAGACAATCTTTATCTTGCCAATCTTTATGAATTTCTAGAACAACCAATCCCTAAATCTGACGGTAAAATCACCCAAGGAATCGTATCCGAAGGCATTAGATTTGAGCATGTTTATTTTTGCTATCCTGATAGTCAAGAACCAGTATTAAAAGACATCTCACTCCATCTCCAACATGGCGAAAAGCTGGCGATCGTGGGTGAAAATGGCTCTGGCAAAACTACTTTAATTAAACTTCTAACACGTTTATATACGCCAAGCAGTGGTCGAATTTTGTTAGATGGCGTAGACCTAAACGATTGGGATATTGATATATTAAGAAAGAGAATTGGCGTGATTTTCCAGAACTTCGTTCAATATCAATTTACCGTGGGAGAGAATGTCGGTGTCGGTGATGTCACACATTTGAATGACCATCAAGAATGGGAAGTTGCCTCCGAAAAAGGGACTGCAAAACCTTTCATTGATAATATGCCTCAAAAATTTGGGACGCAACTCGGCAAATGGTTCAAAGGTGGTCAAGAGTTATCAGGTGGACAATGGCAAAAGATTGCCCTTTCACGCGCTTTCATGCGATCGCAAGCGGATATTCTGATATTAGATGAACCAACGGCGGCGATGGATGCCGAGGCAGAAATGAATATTTTTAATCATTTTCGCGCTCTCACTAAAGATCAGATGGTGGTGTTAATTTCTCATCGATTTTCGACTGTCCGCATGGCCGACAAAATCATTGTGATGGCGGATGGCAAAATTATTGAGCAAGGTAGTCACGAGCAGTTATTGGCAGAAGATGGACGTTATGCCCATCTTTTTTCGCTACAAGCCGCAGGTTACAAATAAAACCAGAATAGGTAGGGAGGCAAAGCCCCCCTACTTATTAATAATCATCCCTAACGGCAAAGCTGATAATTTGTTTGGTCAGTATATTAATTGCCGTACTTGGCTCAATCACAGTCACCTGTGGCGCAGTGACATTACCGACTATTACAGCCGCCGCCGCCCCACCAAGAACATCGATAATCTGCACATTGCCACGCAATATGCCGCCAAGAACGGCACCACCCGCGCCACCAATACCTGCATCAGTCAAGATTGCCCCCGCATTGGTTTCACGAGGATCTTTAACGTCATTAATCAGCGCCGATTCAGCTTGAAGTTTAATAGTTGCGCCGCGACTGGTAAATGTTTCAGCAACAAATTTTGATCCACCATCCACGGGTACAAATTGCCCTTCAATCACCGCTCCCGATGGGATCAAGATCGTGCCATTATTAGCCGCAATGTCTTGAGAGACTAATAAACTTGCCTTTACGGTTTCACCTTTATTAATGTAAAGAGTATCTTGGCGATTGACTTTAGTGACGATCGCTTGACCCACAGGAAGATTAAAAGTCGAACGAAATATTTGAGCTATTTGATTTCTTGGAGGTTGATTTTGAGTATTTGTGCTGTAACGCGAAAAAGCCCAACTGGGACTTCCGATTAGCGAAGTCATGGCTAGACTAATCGCCATACTTGCGGATGAGATGATTGCCAATTTTGAAGCGTGCAATTTTGAAGTAAGTTTTGCGCTCATAAATTCCTCTTAATATGCTTGTAGAGTTCTATGTATGGGATTGTAACGACTCCCAGCCCTAAACTGACGGACGATCATCAAGGTTCATTGACCACTTTTAGCCTTGTCGATATCAGTGATTATACTCGAAAATAGTGGCTTCGTTCGAGATGACTGTTATAGCAATCCTAAATTATTTGTGGCTTCGACTCCGCTCAGCCATCAGTCCACTCTGGCTGAGCGAAGTCGAAGCCTGTTTCAACTCCGCTCAGCCATCAGTCCACGCTGGCTGAGCGAAGTCGAAGCCTGTTTCAACTCATTTCGGATTGCTATAGTTAATTTGAGATTTAAAAATCTTTCTCCCTCTGGAAGAGAGATTTAGGGAAATGGCGTTTTAATTTGTGAAACTAGTTGTCTAGCGATCGCGACAGCTTGCCACAACAAGTCAGGACGGTCTTCAAGGCGATCGGGAATTTCTTCTTCTAAACCTTCAAGAAAGTCCATAATGATCTTACGAGCATAACTACCATAAGCTACACCAGCAACAGGGATAGCTGCTTGACGCAATTTAGGGACAGTACTGGCATTCGTCCCACCCGCCAACTGCACAAAACCCATCGGCAATTGAAAATCGAGAACCTTTTGACCTAGTTGCAAAGCTGCACGAGTTGCCCCATCGCCAATATCTCCACTCATCGGTCTGCCATCGGTTTGCCAGATTAGCGATCGCGGTTGGGGATTCATGCCGACTAACAAAGACTTGAGATATTCATCCAAGTCTTCGCAATCAGGAAAACTGACAGCCATCAATTTAAGTTTGGGAATAATCGGACTTAAACGTTGCCAAAAAGTTGCAAATTCTTTAGTGCGGTTGGGTTGGGTATGAATTTCGATCGCATCAACTTGCTGATTAAGTACCTGCTCAAAAATATCTTCAGGGACATAAACCTGTTCGCGAGTATGAATAATCTGCACAGGACATAGTGGCAAACAACGACCACAACCATAACAAAGATCTGATATGACCCCATTGTGATCATTACTAAACTGAATTGCGGCAGTGGGGCATACTTTTTGGCAAGGTCGGCTACAATTGCTCGGACAAAGCTCAGGATCAAAAACTGCTTTCCGAAAATGTGGGTCTTCGCCGTCATTAAAGCTGACCATGACCAAAGGGGCGATCGCCTGTGGTGACAATTGCCAAGCAGCGGCAATTCCCTGATGTGCGGCGGCGATCGTGGCAGGATCAGGAGCTATATCGATGCAATCTGCACCTGCTAGAGTATATATCAGCGCCAAATGGCGAATAGCGGGTAAATGTTGATAACTAGCACCACAAATCAGCTTAAACCATTGGTGCGATCGGAGAGATTCAAGTTCCATAATTTCAGCGCGACATAATATCAATTTTGACACTCTCAGTGAATAACGTGGCTGAGATTCCTAATTCAGCGAGATAACTTAAGTAGCAAGGCTCAATTAAATATAAAACCAGAACCGAAACCTGTAGCGCAGCCTGTGCCACAGATTTTAAGCCTAGCTACTTATATTTACCTCTTACGACTTCTTATCCCTACTTTTTTGAAAAAAATCACCCGCGAATGACGATAATACTCCGCCCTGCGGGACTAGTCGCGTTTTCAGTAGTGGTGCGATCGCTTAGTGACACTAAACCCTCACGGCGATCGAAGATCACTAACCAACCTGTATCTAAATTCAAACCCGATAGATACTTATCCAATTGTTTTAATCCTTCTGCTAACGGATCTGGTCTACCGTCTCTCCATACTTTTAATTCCATACCTAACGTCAAATCCCCATAGCGCAAACAAATATCCATCCGTCCTGAACCGATCGCATATTCTCTCTCCAATGTGCCGCCGCCATTGACCACGCGATGCAGAAAAGCCATTAATACTAAGTGTGGTGCAATTTCGGGATAGGGAGTACTTTTAAATAATGGTTCGCCATGTTGTTGCCAGAATTCTATAAACGCAGCCAACAGTTCCATTGGCATTAGTTCACCCTTGTCGCTTAACCATCGCGGTTCAATTCGCCCAATTGAAGCATTTGTGGTGTAGCTTAAAACCCTAGGTAAAACTTCTTGATAAATGGGATTAGCGATTTCTAGACCTCTATTATTATCCATTTTGCATAGTCCCAAATCTAACAAATATCGAATATCGTCGTTCGGAACATTCGGTAGATCTTGCCCTGCTAAAATTGGTTCAATAATCCCTTGGACTCTATCTTCTCTCAATCTTTCGGCAAGGCTATCTAAATGCGTATCTTGTCGCTTAATTAGGATTTCCTTAGCTTGATTGATTAATTCTACTGTAATTGGAATCGTCACATCTTTGGTGATATATTCGACAACTTCTTTTGCTAAAGCATTAACTAACCAAGGCTGACCATCAGTCAGATAAAAAGCGCGTTCAACGGCTTCGGGAGTGAAAATTTGTCCTGTTGCTGCGGTGTGCTGTTGATAAAGATTCTGCACATCTTGGAAACTAAAATTGCCTAAAGTAATGGAACGAACTTTGATATTAAATGGACTCGATGTATTGAGTCGTTGACTGCCGCCAGATGCAACTTTATAATCCCGCACATCGCGCATTCCAATTAGTCCTAAAGAATGGGGAAACCCCTGTGGGCGATTGGGATAGCCCGATCGCAGTTGTCTTAGCACTGAGATCAATGTTTCATCACTCAAAGCATCAATTTCATCAAGAAATACGACCAACGGACGCGATGATTTCTTTGCCCAAGTACTTAAGGCTGAGCCAATTTGACGACCCGATTCTCCTTTTTCCCATACGGGCGGTTGTAGTTCAGAAGGTAATCGAAATTCAATGGAATCTTCCCATTCATTCAAAATTGCACGTTCGGCAAGATTGGGATCGTGGGAAAAAACCGCTCCCACTTCGAGAGAGAGCATCACGGCGGTATAAGCACCACTAGCGGTCAGTTCCTGTGCAAGCGTTAACATCGCTGTGGTTTTGCCGACTTGTCGAGGGGCATGGATGACAAAATAATTGCGCTGGGCGATCAGTTGCGTTAGTTCTGGTATTCGCTCGCTAGAGGACAATGTATAGTGAATCTCGGGTTGGCAGGGACCTGCTGTGTTAAACCATTTGGGCATATTGTTTTTGCTCAGTAAATATCTATGAATTTGTTGTATGGATTTAGTTTAAGCGATCGCCTTACCAAGTTCGCGGCTGGAAGTCATGACTATTAGCGATCGCCACTGAATCGCCTGTGGGTTGAATTAGAAATAATCCTTCCTGAATTGCGTATTCATTAACTCTTTCATCGATTTTGATTCCTGCAACGGCTCCATAAAGTCTATCGTTTTTATGTTTAGGAAATACTTTTTTAAAGCGTTCTAAGGTTTGGATAAATCGTTTGACATCACGAACTTCCAAATGGGATTTAACCTCGATCGCTACGACTTCAGTGGTATTTTCGACAAGAATATCAATTTCCATAGAACCCTGTTCATCTTGACCCGTGACTCGAAGGGCGGTGAGATGAACTTCTATTCCTTTTTCCTGAAATAGTCTAGCGGCGGCAGGTTTGATCAAGTTTTCGACAAATTCTCCCCAACGGCTGGTTAATCCTCCCACTTGTTTGTTGGTTTGGGCAACTTGGGCGGTTAATTTTTCAATTTCGCCGCTTACTTGTTTATTAGTTTCCGCAGATTGGACGGCGAGATTGACTATTAGTTGATCAGTGCGATCGCTTTGTTCGCGCAACCTGTCCATTTCTCGTTCGGCATTTTGTTGATATTCTTTGCGTTGTTGTTCGCTTTCACGGAAGAGGGCGAAGATGTCGTCTAGGGTGATGGGTTGGCTCATGGCTGTAGATGCTGAGATTTAGGAACTGTAATTATTATATACTCAGAGAAACTTATCCCAATCTGTCATCCAAAGCATTGACAATTTTCGATACACTCTCAGCAATGGATTCCCGATCGCTAAAGCAAGTCACATCAGGACATAATGGAACTTCATAGGGATCATCAACACCTGTAAATCTTTTGAGACTGCCATTCCTTGCGGCGGCATACAAGCCTTTGACATCGCGTGATTCACAGACTTCAATGGGAGCATTTACATATACTTCCATAAAGTTATGGCTGTTGGCTTTGACTTCATCGCGAACTTCGCGATAGGGACTGATGGCGGCAACAATGACTATCACTCCATTACGACTGAGTAAATTCGCCACATAACCGACTCTGCGGATATTGATATCCCGATCGCCTTTAGAGAAACCCAAACCTTGAGATAGATTGGTGCGAATTACATCGCCATCGAGGACTTCAACATTTAGATCGCGCTGAGAGATTACATCTTTGAGGCTATTGGCGATCGTTGTCTTACCCGCGCCACTCAAGCCCGTTAGCCAAATAATCACGCTATTGGTGTTCATCACAAGTCCAGTTTTAGTTTTTGAGTTAATTATCCATGAAACCACATAAGCTTTAAGCGATCGCTATACATAAATTTATATTGAATTTCAGCTTTTAATGTGCTAAAAATAACATGTGAAGTAAAACGATATTTCGCAAGCTTTAATTTAAGCAAAATTATTATAGTTTTATCTAAATTAAAGGTGGTTTCTGACAGCACTATTCTGAAAATCTACTTCATTGAGAACTTGTCAGAATAGCTCATATTCCCCACTCCAATTCATAATGACAAATTCCACCTCTAGCTTGCCTAACTCTTCCCTGCCGCCAACAGCCAAAAAAGGTGAGGATATAGCTGTCCGATATCGCCACAGTAACAATTTGCCAGAGTTATTGACAAATTTGGATCTGTCAGTATTAATCACCACCTATCAAGCGGGGCAGGTGGTAAGTCTGGGTGTACATGAGGGCAAAATTCAGGGGAAATTTACTCATTTTGACCGTGCGATGGGGCTAACTCGCACTCCCAGAGGGTTGACCTTGGGGACTCAAAAAGCAATTTGGCATCTACCCGCAGATCGCGGAATTGCGGCGCATATCCAACCCGAAGGAGTTTATGACATTGCTTTTTTGGCCCGCTCTTGTCACCTCACGGGACCATTGATGAGCCATGACCTCGCCTATGATGGCGAAAAGCTATGGATTGTTAATACGCTGTTTAACTGTTTGTCAACGCTGGAGGGAGATTGGAACTTTGTCCCGCAGTGGAAGCCGCCCTTTATTGCAGAGTACTTAGCTGGCGATCGCTGTCATCTTAATGGGTTAGCGATGTCTGCGGATGGACGTAGCCCTGCCTATGTCACCACCCTTAGCGAGACCGATCATGAAAATGGATGGCGCGACCATAAAGCTACTGGGGGCTGCCTGATCGATGTGGGCAGTAACAAAATTGTGTTGAAAGGGCTATCGATGCCCCACTCGCCGCGCATCTACCAAGGTGAGCTTTATTTTCTAAATTCGGGGCATGGCAGTTTAAATCGCTACAACCCTGCTACAGAGAGTCACGAGATTATCGCTAAACTCCCTGGGTTTACGCGAGGACTTGATATTTGGGCTGGACACGCTTTCGTCGGCTTGTCGCAAATTCGGGAGACTGCTGTATTTTCGGGACTGCCCATAGAGGAAAATTCTGAGCCGTTGAAATGCGGCTTGGGGATTGTGAATCTGGCAACTGGGAATTTGGTGGCGACTTTTTGGTTTGACAGTGGCGTGGAGGAAGTTTTTGCGGTCACTGTGCTTCCTGGCTATCACAATCCTGTGCTGATCGGTCCCGATACAGAACTGGATGGAACTCAGACTATTTGGAGAGTGCCACCTGTGGCGACTCTGAATAATTAATTTTATCAATCGGAATATTAATCAAAACACTAACTTAAACATTAATCCAAACCCAAAACACCATGATTAACTACTCAGAACTTATCAATCCCATCCTCGCTAGCTTCATCTCTTCTGATAATTTTGAAACGCTTATCGAATCTATCTTTGGTAGTCAGTCTAGAGATAAGATTGATTTATTGCGTCAGGAGTGGTCGGCGGGTACTTGGACTTTGCCAACTGTGGAGGTGGTGGCGGGGTCAGCGTTGAATGGAGCCGTGGGTGGCTATGCGATCCAGACGGGTAAGATCTATCTGTCTCAAGATCTGGTGGATTTGGGAGATATGGGGCTATTGACCAAGATTTTGCTGGAGGAGTATGGTCATGCGGTGGATGCTCGTCTGAATGGGTTAGTTGATAGCGCTGGGGATGAGGGTGAGTTGTTTGCGGCGGTGGTGCTAGGTTTGCCGCTAGATGATGAGGAGTTGCAAAGAATTCGGGCGGAGTCAGATTTAGGGGTAATAACCATAGATGGAGAGTCCGTGGAAATTGAAATGGCAACCTTAGTCAAATCAGATCTGTTCCGCACACAAAATTCAAATTCAAGCAATTTAACCAATGTCAATGGCACGCTCTACTTTACTGCTAATGACGGTATTAACGGGGATGAACTGTGGAAGAGTGACGGCACGGCGGCGGGTACAGTGCTGGTTAAGGATATCAGGACTGGTAGCTATTATTCATCATCTCCAAGATATTTAACCAATGTCAATGGCACGCTCTACTTTACGGCTAATGACGGTATTAACGGGACTGAACTGTGGAAGAGTGACGGCACGGATACGGGTACGGTGCTGGTTAAGGATATCAGGACTGGTGGCTCTAATTCATCATCTCCAAGATATTTAACCAATGTCAGTGGCACGCTCTACTTTACTGCTAATGACGGTATTAACGGGACTGAACTGTGGAAGAGTAACGGCACGGCGGCGGGTACGGTGCTGGTTAAGGATATCAGGACTGGTGGTAGCTATGCTGGTTCATATGCAAGCAATTTAACCAATGTCAATGGCACGCTCTACTTTACGGCTTTTGATGGCGTAAATGGGACTGAACTGTGGAAGAGTGACGGCACGGATGCGGGTACGGTGCTGGTTAAGGATATCAGGACTGGTAGCTATGCTAGTTCAGATGCAAGAAATTTAACCAATGTCAATGGCACGCTCTACTTTACTGCTAATGACGGCATTAATGGCAGAAAAATCTGGACTACCGATGGCACAGAGGCAAACACCGAAATTGCGGATATGGCTGTCCTGCCCACGGGACTGGTCAGCTTCCTAGACACCTTGTTTTTCCAAGCAGCCGACCCAGATGGCATCGGAGCAGGGCTACAGCGTTTGGGTACTCCGAATACTGCCCCGACTATTACCAGTGGCGCAAGTACCAACTTTGCTGAAAATAGCATAGGCCCAGCCTACACCATCACCGCAACTGACCCAGACGCATCAACGACACTTACCTATAGCTTGACAGGCTCTGACGCAGGATTATTCAGCATCGACAGCACTGGAGCAGTCACCTTCTCATCTGCACCCAACTTTGAAGCTCCAACCGATGCTGGTACGGATAACGTCTACAACATTTCAGTTAATGTCAGTGATGGAACTTTATCAGCATCTCAAGCCGTAGCCATTACCGTCACCAACGTCAACGAAGCCCCAACCATCACAAGTGGAACTACAGCAAGCTTTGCCGAAAACGCAACTGGTAATGTTTATACAGCGATCGCAACTGACCCAGACGCATCAACGACACTTACTTATAGCTTGACTGGCTCTGACGCAGGATTATTCAGCATCGACAACACAGGTGCCGTCAGATTCGCAACTACCCCTAACTTTGAAGCTCCAACCGATGCTGGTACGGATAACGTCTACAACATTTTAGTTAAAGTCAGTGATGGAACTTTAACAGCATGTCAAGCCGTAGCCATTACCGTCACCAACGTCAACGAAGCCCCAGCCATCACAAGTGGAACTACAGCAAGCTTTGCCGAAAACGCAACTGGTAATGTTTACACTGCGATCGCAACTGACCCAGACGCATCAACGACACTTAC
>JANODY010000117.1:0-6618 GCA_031412945.1 Cyanobacteria bacterium SOY_65_metabat_81 | reverse complement strand
ACGATATTGTCTGAGCCGATAATCGGTCATGCGAAAGGGGATATTTTTGTTTGGATCGGTCTGAAACTCGATATGCAGAATAATTTCGGTTGATTCAAGAAATATTACGGAGTCGGCGCGGATGGGTTCGACTGAGAGTTCCGATGGTTCGATTTTGGTTAGGGTTATGGCTTCACCCAATATCCAACTGGCGAAGTCTCTGGAGAAGCTTTCTGCTAAAAATTTACAAATATTGTCAATCATTGCGGAATTTTATCATCTCAGGCGGGAGGCAGTTAATTGTTCATTTAGCCTCTATGAAAAAAGATTTTACAAAAATAAAGCTGTAAAAAACACGTTTTCGCTGTAGGGGCAGAGCATTTCCGCAAGAATTTGTAAATTTTTAGATAATCTTCCTTCGGGAATGCTCTGCCCACAACCTCACAACGCAGGGACAATTTATCGATTAAGGCGAAGAGGGTTTAGCATTTGCAGATCGAGATTGTGGTGGTGAATATAAAAATATTGGCGCAAATGTTAAACCCCTACTTTGACCCTCTTGTGTTTAATAAACGGGAAGGGTAAATCGAAAACAACTACCTTTCTTGCCGATCGCGTCATCGACCCAAATTCGACCATAATGTGAGGTAATAATGCGGCGACATAGCGACAAGCCAATGCCGTAACCATCAGTTTTGTCATCACGCTCCAGTCGATAGCGCTCTTCAAATATGCGATCGCGCATCGCCGCAGGAACGCCTAGACCATCATCCATAATGCTAACTTCAATTTTTTGAGCAGTCCGATGCATCACCGTTAGTTCGATTTTGCCGCCTTCGGGAGTGTATTTAGTCGCGTTGCCGAGGAGATTGATTAAAACTTGACGAATTTTTTCTTGATCGATATAGACAGGCGGCAGATCTGTCGGGATGTCTTTGATCAATTTCTGAGATTTTGATTCTAAACACTTACTAAAATAAAAATCATTGACCACGCTGTGACAAAGCTGATCTAGTTGGATTTTTTGGCGCTGAGTGCGAAATTCGGCATTAGTCCCCCGTCCCACTTCGAGAATATTCGTAATCATCTCGTCAGCATCGCGAGCCTTGTTACGAGCGTGATTGAGAAGACGCGACACCATTTTGGCATCAATTTTGTCGCCACTCAGTTCAATGGTATCGATCGCTAACAAAATCGCGGTCAAAGGATTGCGTAAATCATGAGCCAGCATACCGAGGACGCGATCTTTAAAACTAATTTGTTCTTCGATTTCGGCTTTTTCTTGAGAGAGCCGAAATACCTGATCAGCAAGACGCGCCACTTCACTTATATAGCCAATGTTTTGAGAAAGTTCAGGGGGCTGATTAAGTGTTTGGTCGAATAATTGCTGTTTCCAAGTACCCCAATTTGTTTCTAGTTGCTTGAGGATATTTTTGCCAGCGATCGCTTGGCGGGGCAAAGGTGATAATTTGATTAAAGTCGGAGACATCACCACTTTAAATAGCTCAGCAAGTTGCGGATGACTTGCCACATTAATCACTTGCATCTCAGATCGACAGTCGCTTTCACTTAGCAAAAAATACTCTAAGTCCTTGACTAAATCTTTTGCTTTGGGGCGATCGTCAATAAACAGCAAGAGTTGGAGCGTTGATTTGGGTAATGTGGAAATATTCCCCATCGTATTTTTGATTGGCAAAAGTTGGATTGGCAGAATTTTTTTAATACATTCTTAATAATTATATTATTGTTCTTATGCGTTTACCTCAACAGCGATGGCAAATTTATCCGTCACAACCAAATTTGTCGGAAACGATCGCCAATTCTACAGGGCTATCACCCGCGATCGCGCAAGTGTTGATAAATCGCGGGTTACATACGCCTGAAGCTGTGAAGGTTTTTCTTGATCCTGAACTGGAAGAACTGCTCGACCCTAAGCAGGAATTTCCTGATTTAATTACGAGTATCGATCGCATTGAACAAGCTATTAAAAATGGCGATCGGATTACGATTTGCGGTGATTATGATGTCGATGGCATGACTAGCACTGCCTTGTTGATTCGGACTTTGCGATTATTGGGCGCGATTGTGGAATATGAAATTCCTAGTCGGATGAATGAGGGCTATGGCATTAATCAGCGCATTGTGCAGGACTGCCACGATCGCCATGTCAAATTAATCATCACTGTGGACAATGGCATCGCCGCTTACGAAGCGATCGCCCTTGCCGAATCCTTAAATATTTCGGTAATTGTGACCGATCACCACGAAGTCCCCGCCGACCCAAGCAAAATTCCACCCGCCACGGCAATTTTAAATCCCAAATATAAAGTTGATCCCAATTCACCTTACGCGGCGATCGCAGGGGTTGGGGTTGCCTATGTGTTGGCTTTAGAGCTAAGCGATCGCTTCGGTAAACGATCTGAATTAGAAAATCCGTTATTAGAATTATTCACGCTAGGCACGATCGCCGATCTTGCATCTCTTACGGGTATCAATCGCCGCCTCGTCAAAAAAGGCTTGCGCTTACTTTCGCAATCTAAAGTAATTGGCATTATTGCGCTGATTAATGCAACGGGGATCGCCAAAGATAAACAAGCAGGAATGAAGCCCGAAGCGATCGGCTTTGGTTTGGGACCAAGAATTAATGCGATCGGGCGGATTGGCAATCCTCAAGTAATTATCGATCTGTTGACTTGTGAAGACATGGGCGCGGCGATCGCACTGGCAAACGAATGTGAAATTACTAACAAAAAACGTCAAGAGCTTTGCAAAGATATTGAACAAGAGGCGATCGCCTATATGACTAAGCGTAAGTCAGAAGGTTTTGACATTACGCAAGAGCGAGTTTTGGTAATTGTCGATCGCGAAGTAAAAGAGGCCCTCACCCCCAGCCCCTCTCCCAAGGGGGGAGAGGGGAGCAAGACTTCTTTGGGCTGGCATCATGGCGTGATTGGAATTGTCGCTTCACGCTTAGTCGAACGTTATGGCGCACCCGTCTTTATTGGTAGTTATGAAGATGCTGATGATTCCGAAGAAGGGGCAACTGTGCGCTTCTCAGTGCGCGGTATTCCTGAATTCCATGTCTTCCATTCCCTCGAATACATCGCTAATATTCGCAACAAAGGCGGCGGACATAAGGCGGCTGGAGGTTTTACGCTTCCTGCGGAAAACATGGACAAGTTGAGAAATGGATTAAAAGAATTTGCCGATCGCGAAAATATTTTGCCAAGTCACATCAGTCCACTCATTAATGTCGATGTGCTAGCCGATCTTAGCGAAATCTCTATGTCCATGTTACAAACCTGCGATCGGCTGCAACCCTGTGGGCTTGGCAATCCCGATCCTGTGTTTTATAGCGAAAATGTGCGGGTACTTTCTCAACAAACTCGCGGCAAAGATAAGGTCAAACATCTTTCTCTTGCCGTTGATAATGGCAATGGTGAAAAACTTAAAGCGATCGCATGGCGTTGGGGAGAATATTGTCCTATACCTGATTATGTAGATATTGCCTACAAATTACGCGCTAATCAATGGCAAGATACAACTTCAGTAGAATTAGAAATAGTTGGTATTCGGGAGGCTACAGGTATCACCATGCAAAGTTCTCAAAATCCGCATCAGCAATTGCCATTGCTATACAAACCCGCACCCGTGATCACCAAGATTCCCATATGGCGAAAACTGAGCGAAGCGCCACGCCCATTGCCCCGCCCCTTATTGCTATACGGTTGCGATCGCCCTGCTGACAAATTTAAAGGCGATGTCGATTGCGATCGCCCCCATCGCGATCGGATCGATCAAGGTTATGAAGCGATCGTATTATGGACTTTACCGCCATCCTTCACCCATTTGCAATGGCTAATCGCCACAGCCAAGCCCGATTATATCTATCTTGGTTCTCACATTCCGTCAGTTCCATCCATTCATCAATTTCGCGCTCAAATTAAATCTCTAGACTTAAACAACATTCCCATTCTCAATGTATTAGATCTGGCTCAGCAATGGTGGATTTCACCTAGTGCGATCGTTTCGGCTTTGCGTGAATTAAACTACATCTGCGATTTTCCGCCGACCTTATCTCTCGATAGCGAATTGCTCAGAATGCAAAAGTGGTATGTCATCGCGATCGAAAAACTGATCACGCTATTTTCATGAAATAATTAGCAGTGTGGGGCTGCACCTTCTCTGTGGTGTGTTTAATCGATAACTGCGGTAAATGGTTTCTAACACTTTACAATTAGCCTTAAGTAGCTAGGCGCAATTAAATATAAAATCAATATAAAATCAGAACCTGTGGCGCACGCACAGCGTGCGCCACGGGTTTTAGGGTTTTATATTTAATTAAGCCCACTTATTTATGTTGGTTTGGGATAAGTTTTTATAGGACGAAGAATACAGCTAAAAATTATGGAAATATCCGATATTGCTGAAGTTATTGAAGATAATAACGAAGATGGACATGAAGAGTCAGGCGATCGCGACAAAGCTCAAAAGTCAACTGATCCGCATGAAGAGCAGAAAAAAGAAAAAAAGAATCAACTCAATAATTACGTCGCCATCACTGTAGTTTTGTTTGTGACTTTTATGGGGGTGTGCCAAGTCAAAAGTGGTAACGTGGTGCAAGCCATGCAAAAAGCCCAAGCCGATCGCATTGACACATGGGCTTTTTATCAAGCTCGAAATATGCGTGCGGAAGTCGCCAAATCGACAATTGCTCAATTAAAATTGCAAGTTCAGACCTTACAAACGCAACCACAGCCACAGCCCAAACTGCTCGCCGCCTATGGCAAAGAAATTGCCAACTATGAAGCGATCGCCGCCAAGCAAGACAAAGAAAAAGCTGGGCTACAGCAACAAGCGATCGAGGCTGAAAAACTATATGAACAACTGAATGTCCATGATGATCAGTTTGACTTGTCAGAGGCAGCCTTTGCCCTCGCGATCGCTTTACTAGCCATGACTTCGCTCACTCAAAAAGGCTGGCTTTATGGAGCGGCGATGGTTCCCGCCGTCTTTGGCTTATTTATGGGACTCGCAGGTTTACTAAGCTGGGATTATCATCCAGAATCTTTGGCAAAACTATTTTCGCAAAATACTATTCACCAAAACCAACCCAAAATCTCAACAGCCTCTCGCCCTCAATCCAAAATCTAATGCCATGATCTTTTGACATTAACCAATAAACCCATGAAAAACTTCATCCAAAATCTACTTCGTTATCCCCAATTTTTGGCATTAATCACTGGTGGCGTTCTATCTGTTGTCATTGCGCCGATCATTCCACTGCTCAAAAAACCGATTACGGCGATCGCCATGATTACGGCGATCGTGAGCGGATTTATTGGTGTATCACTTGTATTAAGAGCTATGCTAGGACTAGATATCGCATAATTGAGCCGCGTAAGTAGATTGGCGTAATTAAATATAAAACCACAACCGAAACCTGTGGCGCACGCTGCGCGTGCGCCACAGGTTTTAAGGTTTTATTAAAAATATCAAAATAAAATAAAAGTTACTGTATTAAGTGTAAAACTATGGCTACTACCCGAAGAGTTGCCCGTGTCGCTGAACTAATTAAGCGAGAAGTTAGCAATATGTTGCTAAAAGACATTAAAGACGATCGCGTTGGGATGGGTATGGTCAGCGTGACCGATGCCGAACTATCTGGCGATCTCCAACATGTGAAAATCTTTGTCAGTATTTACGGTACTGAAGAAGCTCGTCAACAAACGATGGAAGCCCTAGCCTCAGCTACTAGCTTTATCAAGCGTGAGGTCGGACAAAGACTGTCATTGCGCCGAGTTCCTGAAGTCATATTTCATGAAGATCGCTCCTTTGAACGCGGTGTCAAAGTCCTATCATTGATCAATCAACTTAGTCGCGAACGCGAAGAAAAGGAGTCAACCCCAAGTGATTGAGTTGATTAAGGCAGGTGGCTGGGTAATGTACCCACTGATGGCTCTATCGGTGTTTGCCTTAGCGGGCATCATGGAGCGACTAATCTTTTGGGTGGGTATCTTTAAACAAGAACGAAAAACTGCCGAAAATATTTTGGCGATCGCCCGTCAAGATCTAAAACTGGCGGCTGAAGTCGCCGAACAGTCGTTAAAAATTCCTGTGGCGCGGTTTCTCTATGCGCCCTTATCCTTTGAAGATCCCGATCCCGAATTATTTCGCCTTGCCTTAGAGAGTAGCGCTGATGAAGAGCTGTCGGGAATGCTCAAGGGTGAAAAATTACTAGAAGCCGCGATTACCCTTGCGCCCTTACTTGGGCTATTAGGCACAATTACAGGATTGATCATCTCATTTGGCTCACTCAAAATCGGTGATGTGGCTGCTAATACTAAGTCAGGCTCGATAACTCAAGGTATCGGGGAAGCCCTAATTACAACGGCGACAGGTTTGATTATTGCACTTTTCACTTCAGCATTTCATCGTTTATTCTTGGCGCTCCAAGATCAGCAAGCTAAGTTATTTATGAAGTGTGGCAACCAATTAGAGCTAATCTATCGTCAACATTGGCAAAGTCTGCGATCGCGTTAAACCCAACCAAAAAACTAAAGAGATGTTACAAAGTAACATCTTTTTGTTTTTTTGCTTTTATAGCTATAGCCATTTGTGTCAGGACAGAAACCCAGA
>JANODY010000116.1:0-14402 GCA_031412945.1 Cyanobacteria bacterium SOY_65_metabat_81 | reverse complement strand
TAATGGACTATCCCAACCCTAATTGTTTTCAACCAGGCTTCGACTTCCCCCCCCCCGGGGGGACTGTGGGCTGCGCGACGCCGAAGCCTCTCACAACTCATTTAGGATTGCTATAATCAATCAATTGGCTTGGTTCACACTTCAACGTCTTGCAAAGCCTGACTACGCGCTCAAACCATTTACTCGATTATATTAATGCTGTCAACCAGTAAAACTGATAACCTTGCAGAACAATATGTTGATCATGTTGAGATGGCTTTTTACCACTATATAAATCAATAAACTGAGTATAAATACTAAAACCTGCATGACTTAATGTCGATAAGTCTAAATATTGTGGATTGACATCAAAATTGGCTAGTACTAGCACTTTTGTAGATAGATACTGATGATCAAATCGAATAAAGCCCAACAAATGTTCATTCTCTAAATGAAGCAGTTCGCGGTTGTTAAAATCGGCAAATGCAGAAATTTCTTTGCGGATAGCAATCATTTTCTTCATCGCCGTAAAGATCGCATGTTGCGGTGTGCCTTGTTTTTTGCGTAATTCGGCTTTTTCCCAATCGATTTTGGGACGATGTACCCAGCGATTATCGTTGCTTTTGCTAGGATCTTCACTAAAGCTGTAATCATTGAGTACGCCGATCGCATCACCGTTATAAATCAAAGGAATTCCGCCAAAAGATAGAATAATGCCATGCAGTAAGAGAATTCTATTAATAGCATCTGCAATCAAACTTTTATCTTCGATTTCTAAGGCAGATTCTAAGCCGATTAGAGAAGCCAGTGAACCACAGATACGTCCATCCATAAATTCTAAGCCACGAGCAGAACCATCAAATTTACCGCTAAAGTAATCGACTAAAAAGCGTCTGTGAGATCTAGGTTCGTAGCCTGCTAAGCGGATATCGTTATCGTCAAAACCAAAACCAATATCATCGTGACAACGCACATAATTTAGCCAAGTCGCACGTTCCAATTTATTGGGCAAGCTTTGGATACCTTGACCAAGCAGCTTAGTATTTTTTGTAGCAATTCCATCCCAGAGCAGAGCCATTAAAGTCGCGTTATAGGCAATTTCGCACTCTTTCGCAACGATCGCATCTTCACCAAAATACTTAATTACTTCCACAGGTGCAACGATCGCTTCGGCAATAAATAAGACTCCAGGTGCAGACACTTGGCAACAGTCCTTCATTAACTGCAAAATCAGATGGGCCTTGCGTTCATTTTGGCAAGAAGTTCCAATCTTCTTCCATAAAAACGCTACTGCATCAAGACGCAACACATCTACACCCTGATTTGCCCAAAACATAATAATATCTAGCATTTCAATGAATACAGCAGGGTTGCTATAATTCAAGTCCCATTGATAATCATGGAAAACTGTCATCACCCATTTTTCCATCTTCGGATTCCAAGTAAAGTTCCCTGCATCAGTCTCAGGAAATATCTCTGGCATACTCTGCTCAAACATATCAGGGACTTCTCGACCTTCAAAAATATAGTAATAATCTTGGTAATAGCCTTGAGAGTGGCGATCGCCCTCAATGGCTTGCTTAGCCCATTCATGCTCATCAGAAGTGTGATTGAGAACAATATCGAGGACTAGCAAAATATCACGTCTTCGGAAATCTTCAGCAATCAGGCGAATATCCTCCAAATTGCCAACACGTTCGTCAACTTGTCGAAAATCACTAATTGCATAGCCGCCGTCACTCTTGCCCTCAGGACATTTTAAAATTGGCATAATATGCACCATATTGATGCCTAATTCTTCAAAATAATTGATTTTACTGGCTAAATCGCGTAAATTGTCGGCAAAGCCATTGGAATAGAGCGCCATGCCCACCCATTTTTGAGACAAAAACCAGTTGTGGTCTTGTTCTCGCTGCATATCCAAACGTTCCAATTCTGGAGAGCGATCGATATATCCTTTTGCCATAATTTCTACTAGGCGCAACATTTGCAATTTAAAATCATCCCGATGTCCATACAACGTATAGAACAGCGAATGGATCGCGTAAAAATTTGCCCCGAGCCGCGTATAAAAATGCCGCAAGTCTTGGCGACGAATTTCAGGCTTTAAATCGTCAAGGATAGAATTTAAAAGTGAGTGAGAAATCTGTTCGTACATAAAATCTTCCTATTCAAACTCGCCACAAATAAATCTGCTCCATCCATTGTTGTGTATCTGGGTAATAATGGGAAATTCCTTCTAAAATTCCTGCGCTGTAGTTCCCATTCATACCCAAAAAGTCACCCTTTGCTAAATACAAACTGTTGATGTTCCCTTGTGCTTCTGCTTGCCTCTGAGACTGGACAATGATCTCCTCATGGGCATTTGCCACTAAAATAGAAGGGACTGGACTAATCAGTAATGGCATGTCATTGCCACTGTCACCCGCAAAAACAGTGTTGCTGTCATCAAAACCTAGTTGGTTCATCAAAAATTTCACAGCATGAAATTTAGTGGCGTTGGCTGGCAATATATCTAATAAGCCGATCGCCTTGGCTTGATCAACGCTATAGATCAAACTTGCAGCAATGTTTTGTTCTTGAAGACGAACTTTGATGTACTGCTGCAAAGTATCTTTTTTAATATCTAAGGGCAGATAATAGCTCAGTTTAAAACGGTTTTGGCGAACAGGTTCTTGCAAAATTAAATGCGATATTTCGACTAAATCGGTAAATAATGGCTCTAAATCGACAGCATTTAAGCCCTGCCAATCACCCGCGATCGCCTGCGTCCAGTTTTGACAAGATTGCCAGCGATCGCCCTCAAGTTGATAAATCGTGCTACCAACATCACCAACGACCCAATGCGGCGATGGCAAATCATACTCTTGAATTGCTTCTTGGACTAACGAGAGATTTCTACCGCTCACATATACCAAGCATATTTCTGGGCGGCTTACTAAACTGGCAAATATTCTTCGTGCTTCAGGGGATTCGGCTTGGTTCCCATTGGGTAATAAGGTGCGATCGAGGTCAGTGCAAATCAATAATTTCTGCATAATCTACATAAGTTGTGGTTTTTATTATTTGGCAAGCCAGCGCCGCGCAAACTTGAGAAGTTTTGAGGCGGAATAGATTTTGGTTTTTATAGCGAGATTGTGATCGCACTGTACATTCAGAAGGTAACAAATCTAGGTAAAATCTGCATAGTACCAGTTAATTTAGAAACTCATATGCCAGCAGACAACGCCAACGCACCACAGACAACTCAATCGGCTGATGAAGCATTATTTAATGAGGTGCTAAAAAGTGTAGACATCGATCCTGCCTTGCTAGCTGAACTTGGCGAAGTGACAAATGATCCTGAGCAAGCGATCGATACAGCGATCCGTCAATGGTTACAGCGCCGCGCCATCAAAGAAGCCGATCGCTCTCGCCCACTGACGATGAATCCTGTTGTGCCACCACGCGGTGAGTGGAATGACTAACCTAAGTCAGAAAAATCAGTGGCCTATCGATGAACAGTTTGCCGATCTCAAAAGTTATGTATGAATTTTGGCTAAAAGAAAGGCTGCTTCTGACAATTGGACTATTTCAATTCGGGCTTATACTCATCATGTTTATAATCATGAATTTTAGTAAGTTAATTTGGCATAAGCTAATCTTGGGCAAGCAATTGGGCAAGCAAAATGTCAGTGAAGAAAATCACCTGAATAAAATTAAATCGGTGGCGATCGCCCCTAATGCGGCTTTAGCCAAAGAAGTAACCAATGGAGCGAAAGATGCCATGAATAATCCTGTTAATCATGAGAAAAATCTTAACCAAACCATGCCTGACCTGAATATTGAAACTTTGACAAATCAGCCAGAAGTAAAGCCAGCTATAGAGACTGAGATCATTGAAGTAGATCTAACTTATAAAGTAGATATTGCGCCAGAGTTGTTGATAGAACTAAAGGAAATTTCTAATGATCCTGCGGCAATGGTCGATGAGGCGATTCGATGGTGGTTACGGCGGCGGACTTTTGACTTGTTGGATGCTTCATCCGATCGCCAAGATCGGGTTGGATTTAAGTCAAATAGCGCTCAGAGGTTGTCCCAAAATCTATGGAATGACTAATGATGACTTCCCAAGATTTGCTAGCTAGTTCGCTCGGTTCACCATTTGATGCTGTAGTTGGGCAATCTCAGGCGATCGCCTTGTTAAAAGCTGCCATTAAACGCGATCGCATTGCCCCTGCATACTTGTTTGCTGGGGCAAGTGGCGTGGGGCGCAGCAAAACCGCATCGGCTTTTGCTGAAATCTTGTTGGGCGATCGCAAATCGGCTAATCGTCTGAGCGATCGCAACCATCCTGATTTGCTATGGGTCGAGCCAACCTATTTAGACAAAGGCAAAATGCTGACCGCAAAAGAAGCAGACGCGGCGGGGCTAAAACGTCGCGCTCTACCCCAAATCAGGATCGAGCAGGTTCGTGAAATTAGTGAATTTGTGAGCCGATCGCCCCTTGAATGTCAGCGATCGGTCGTAATTCTTGAAGAAGCGCAATCAATGGCAGAGTCTGCCGCCAATAGTTTGCTCAAAACCCTCGAAGAGCCTGTTTATGCGACGATTATTTTAATTGTCCCTGATGCTGGCTCAATTTTGCCGACCCTAGTTTCGCGCTGCCAAAGGATTCCTTTCACAAGGCTAAATCAGGCGCAAATGCAAGAAGTCCTAATTCACGCAGGACATACTGATATTCCGTCCGAAGTGATCGCCCTAGCTCAAGGATCAGCAGGTAATGCGATCGAGTCTTTTGAGCGGTTCAAGAGTATTCCTGTTGACTTATTAAGTTCCGTGCGTCAAATTCCTCGAGATGCCAAAAGTGCGATGGCGATCGCCAAACAAATCACCAAAGAACTAGAAGTAGATTTGCAACTGTGGTTGATTGATTATTTACAAAATTATTTTTGGGAACAGCAAAGATCAAAATCAGTTTTGCAACATCTCGACAAGGCGCGGGAGTTGATTGCTCGTTATGTGCAGCCAAGACTGGTCTGGGAAGTGACACTTTTGCAAATAGCAGGAAAAATTTGAGCAACAACTATATCAACAAATATTTAAAAACATTTTTTTGCAAATATCATGAATGTAAATGCACAATTAGTTGATTTATTAGAAGAAAAAGTTGTTTTAGTCGATATTTACGATCGCCAAATTGGAGTTATCGAAAAATTACAGGCGCATCGCGAAGGCCTACTGCATAGGGCTTTTTCAATTTTTGTGCTTAACTCACAAGGTCAGCTTTTATTACAAAAGCGAGCCGTACATAAATATCATTCAGGTGGACTCTGGACAAATACTTGCTGTAGTCATCCGCGCCCCGATGAACTCACAGAGATGGCAGTTCATCGCCGATTGCAAGAAGAAATGGGTTTTGATTGCGAATTGCAGGAAATATTTAGTTTTATTTATCAGGCGGCGCTAGATAATGACTTAACAGAGCATGAATTCGATCGCGTATTTGTCGGTCATAGCGATCGCGCCCCCATTCTCAATCCTGAAGAAGCGGAAGATTGGAAATGGATAGATTTAGAAACTTTGCAAGCTGATATCAAGCAAAATCCTAAATTATATACTTACTGGCTGCGCGATTGTTGCGATCGCTTTATAGCTGAACTAAAATCATCGAAACGTTAGACTCTAATCGCGGCAAGTTTCGATCCCCCCTCAAAGAAAAATATAGATACTTATATGGACACTTATTCAGAAGAACAAGTCGATCAGATTCTCCGCTATGCTCTGGCAAAAAGAACTAATGGTCAAAATCTGACTAAACAGCAAATATTTGAGATCGCCTCAGATATGGGTGTCAGTGAAGCTGATTTTCTGGTCTCTGTGCAAGAATGGCAAGCTAAACAAAGTATTCGTCAAGAGCAAGTAGAGTTTGATAAATACAAAAAGAAGTCATTTAAAGCTAGTTTATTGAAATATGCGATCGTTAATTCTTTTTTCGTGGCCTTTAACTTGCTCACCTCTGGCGGCCTTGGTTGGGCGATCTATCCTCTGATTTTTTGGGGATTGGCCGTAGCTTTGGATGCATGGGTTACTTATCAACCTGAAAGTGAGGAATACACCAAACAATTTCAAAAATGGCTAAATAAACAAAAGCGCGATCAACTCACGGCTCAAATCACGGGTAAATTAACCACGAGTCTCGAAGAATGGTTAAAGTAGTTGTCATTTAAATTACTCCCTTCCCAGTCTAAAAATAGACATTAAAACTTAAGAATTAGTGGCAAGGGGGTATCCCATTTTGTGAGGTTGCGCCCCTAGAATAGAACCGTAGGGGCAGAGCATTCCCGCCACAATCTATAAATTCTTAGATAATCTTCATTTGGGAATGCTCTGCCCAAAAACTCGCAACGCAGGGACAAATTGTCTGTAAAAGCACAGAGGGCTTAGCATTTGCAGATCGGGATTTCTGTGATGAGTCTTAAAATTGTGGCGCAAATGCTAAGCCCCTACGGTCTTGCTGCGATAAATCACTGGGTCGCGAATGAATCGTGACATTAATTAACTAAGCCCGTCTACTTATAAATAATTCAGAAAAAACATTATGGACGTATTATTTGGCTTGATGATCGGCGCGGGTGTCTTCTTTGGACTCGGCAGTTCATCTTTTAAGGTCGTCAATCAAGGCGAAGAAGCCCTCGTGGCTTCCTTTGGTAAATACAAACGCAAGCTTCCTGCGGGCCCCCACTTTATCTTGCCTTTTATTGACAGCGTTACTTATAAAGGGTCAATCAAAGAGCAGGTCTTAGACATTGAGCCTCAACAATGCATCACCCGTGACAATGTGTCGATTACCGCCGATGCAGTTGTGTATTGGCGCGTGGTTGATATGGAAAAAGCCTTCTATCGGGTTGATAACCTGCGTCAAGCGATGACAAATATTATCTTGACTCAGATTCGGGCTGAGCTAGGCAATTTAGAGCTTGACGAGACATTTACGGCAAGAAACAAGATCAATGAGGTTTTGCTGCAAGACCTTGATGAAGCCACTGATCCTTGGGGCGTAAAGGTGACGCGCGTTGAGTTGCGTGACATCTTACCTGCTAAAGCGGTGCAGGAAGCTATGGAAATGCAAATGACGGCGGAGCGTAAAAAAAGAGCCGCCATTCTCACCTCTGAAGGGGAGCGAGAATCAGCCATCAACAAGGCAAAAGGGCTAGCTGATTCTCAACTTTTAAATGCGGAAGCTTCCCAAAAGTCGGCTATTCTCGAAGCCGAGGGTCAGAAACAATCGCGAATTTTGCGTGCTGAGGCGGAACGTCAGGAACAAGTACTAAAAGCGCAGGGTACGGCTCAGGCGATGCAGGTATTATTGCAATCAATGAAAGGTAACGCTCAAGCACAGGAGGCTTTGCAATTTTTGTTAGCTCAGAGCTATATCACGATGGGTACGGCGATCGGTTCAAGTGGCAGCAGCAAAGTTTTGTTTCTTGATCCGCGATCGCTACCTTCGACTTTAGAAGGGTTGAAATCTATTGTTGACAGCCCAGACGTGGGTGAGTTGCCAGCTAAAGATTGGACAACATAAAACCCAAAAAATAATGGCGGCGCTATGCGCCGCCATTATTTTAAAAAAATTATATTTTTTTAAGGCGACGCAGATCAATCTTGGCGCGAAGTTCATCTTTGATTCTTGCCAAGATCGAGTCTTCGTCGATGGTTTCTAAAATGCGCTTAATCACGGCTTTAGGACCATCGGCTCCCCATGAAGCCCCGTTAGCCAGATATTCTTTGGTGACCAGTCCGAGGGCATAGGTCGAAAATCCTGCTACACCCGCTTGGGCGATCGCGATCGAGACATAGCCGCCAAGGGTTAAACCGCCAGTCACAGGCGCGGCGACACCGAGTAAGCTTTTGAGGGAACCTAAGCCAAAGGTGGCGAGAAACTCACTTGCGCCAATGCCGCCCATGGCGATCGCGATTTTTTGCATTAATGAAATTGCGCCGCGATTGCTCATATTAATGCCATAAAGTTTAGACAGCGCCACGATCATTGATACATCAATAATGGCGCTAGTAATCACATCAATTACGGTGAAGGGATTAACGGCGATCGCCACAGCTTGAGTAATTACACAATTCCAAATAATTTGATTAGCTTGGCGATCGCGGACAAACATCTTGCGTTGAACTACCCGCTCTTGCACCATATCGGCAAACATCATCGTATTCAAGGCGATTAAAGATTTACCTTCGCGATCGAGTACCTCTAAAATTTTTAGCTTTAGATCTTCGATTTGAGGCTTGCCGATCACTAACTCAGCTTCAAAAGATCCATCGGGCTGCCGAATCGCCTTGGCAACAAGCGGTGAAGCAGCCGTCATCACAATTTCATCTTTAGTTAATAATTCCCGCACCCGCTCATCGCGAATCTTGGCATAAATAGCAAGGCGATCTTCGGGCGGATATTGATCAATTTTGTTGAATACCAGCAAAATTGGTTTGCTAGCGCCGCGCAGTTCCGAAAGTGCATCATATTCAACTTTGGTGATATCTCCCGCCACCACAAATAAAATTAAATCGGCTTGTTGGGCAATCCGTTTGGCAAGTTCGGCGCGTCCTTCCCCATCAACTTCATCGATCCCAGGGGTGTCGATCAACTCGATTCTTGCCTCGCCGCGACCTTGAAATGAAGCTTTCAGAATTGTGCGATCGCCATTAGTTTGCATCGCCTCGCGGGATATTTGCCATTCTGCGGCTTGACGACTGGTTGTTACACCATGCAATGGTCCCGTCTCAAATACCTGTCCACCCATCAGCGCATTTAGTACCGATGATTTGCCGCGCCCCACCATGCCAAATACGGCAATTTGCAAGACTTGCCGCTCTAATTTATCCAGCATTTGTTGAAGTTCTTCGAGCGGCTCTTCTAGTCCCCGCCGTTCGCGATCGGACAAGTCCAGATTCGCCACAATATCTCGCAATGTCCGTTGTGCTTGACGATAATTTAGCTCCTCAAAAATTTCATCAAAACTGAGAAAGTTTTCATCTTGTGACATAACGTCGCTAGGCATAAGTACTTGGACAAAATTGAGTTCCTATTAAATATTTAATAGGAACTATACTTATAATATTCGAGTCTCGGAGAGTGCTATAGGAAGTTAGGAAGTGACCATTCAATCACGAACTGCCTCGCAAATTGCTAGAAAGCTGGTATAAACAGGTTGTCTTTGGGAATCAGATGTTGTTAAAGTTGCGAACAAATAACTTTCAAGCAACTAGTTTTTACTTTTTACTTTTTATTCACTTTTCCAAACAAAACTAACAAATATTGTAGCTAGGAGAAATATGTCCGTATTTAAGTCGTTGGTTAAACTAGCAGCCATCGCAGGGGCGATCGCTGTTAGTCCCATGTTTACGCTCAAAGCTGAAGCTCTTACTGAAGTGCAAGTATTAGAGCGCTTGGGTAGTATTCCTGTTTTTACGATTACTGATGATAAAGGTTCGCCCCTCTTGGGGTCAGTGCCACAGCAGCCAAATGCGAAGCCTGATGACAGTCAAGTTTTGTTTTTCTTTCTTGGTCCCGATGAAGCTCAATTAATGCTAAATCAGGTGCAGAAGTCTAGTCCTGAAGTTGGTAAAAAGGCGCAGATCATCGTGCGATCGATGAACGATGCGCTCCAATTGATCCGCCAAAACAAAGACAAAAAGGTTGTTTTTCAGTTTATGCCCGCCAAGGCAAGTGTTGATTCGACTCGGACGATATTGACGGCTCAAGGTGTGGCAGCCGACAAAATCCAGATTCCTGCTGTGCCTGTTTTCTTTGCGATCGGTGGGGCGGCTAATAACCAAGGCTTATTAACCATGAGCATCGATCAAAATGGCAAAAAAGAGCAGGTCGTACCATTCTTTCTGGACAAGTCTGACCTTCAAAATTTACTCGATCGCGCTAGTAAGGATCAACCTGAGATCACCAAAGTGACTAAGGTTCAAGTTGCCTCGTTGTTTGATGTTATGAGTTCGATGGTATCAAAGGACAATAAACCAAATCCTGAAGTTGACGGTTTTCAGTTTGTGCCATCACGCACTTCCTTTGAATACATTCTCAAAAACAGTAAGCAACCATCTGCCCCACAAGTAGCGCCTTCGGCGACTCCACCTAAGCCTAGTCCTAATAAATAAAAGACAACCGCGAACCGCTATCAATTTTTTGAAAGTGTTGCAAAGCAGCACCTTCAAAAAATTTGTTGGTCTGGATTTTAGTGTGAAGCGCTAATTTATCTTTTAATCATTCCGAAAACTAGCACAAAGACTAATTTTTGATGTATTATATTAAACCGTAGATTTATTTGGGCTAGTAGCTCAGTTGTATAGAGCAATCGCCTTCTAAGCGATCGGTCGATGGTTAGAGTCCATCCTAGCCTGTTTTGCAAAATACTTAAAAAGCCCATGAGTTATATATTCATGGGCTTTTTTTTAATTAAAGCGCATTTGAAAACTACTCCCTTCCCAGTGAAAAATTAGACGTTGCGGCGCTTCGCAACGCTAATTCTTGGTTTTGTATGTCTATTTCTTTAGTGAGAAGGGAATAAGTCAGACAAGATGTTTGACTCATGGCTGTATTTAGGTTTCTGTAAGCGATTTTAAGCCAAATCGAGTGAGGTGGGCTTAGAGATATGGGGTAGTCCCCAGCCCAATTTTTCACGCAAGACTTTAAAAAATTCACTTTTTTGTAGGCGGATAAATCTGGCAGGATAATGCGATCGCTCCACTTCAACACGATAATCAGGATAGACATAACATCCTGCATTACCATCGACCACTAAGACCAACCGATGACTATTAGCGGGAGTGACGATCGCCTTTTCGGTATTGGCAAAAACTAAGGCTCGTGAAGCCATTGAATGAGCGCAAATGGGAATAAGCTGAAATACAGGAATGCCTGGCTCGATCACGGGGCCCCCTGCGGATAGGGCATAAGCCGTTGAGCCTGTGGGTGTGGAGATGATCACGCCATCGGCGGCGATATCAACGGGTAGATGCGGACCAATCTTCACTTCAAAATGACACATACTGGTCAAGGGTTCGCGATGCAAGACCATTTCATTGAGCGATAGGGCTTCCCATAGCAAGCCTTGGCTGTCGTATACGCGCACCGCCATCATCGATCGCTGCTCAACCACATATTTGCCTTCAACAACTTGGGCGATCGCTTCTTCCCAATCAGTCAGATAGATTTCAGTCAAAAAGCCCATGTGTCCTGTATTCACATTTAGGATTGGCAATCCTAATGGCGCAATTTGGCGACAGGCGGATAACACAGTGCCATCACCACCGAGAGCAATCACAAACATCAAATCGCGATCGAAACCCAATGGGACTAGACTATCGATGTCTGTATGACAAACAGGAGCGTCTGGCTTGCCATAGCCCAAAATACCGCCTTTTCCTGTGGCTAAAACAGTCTGGATGTTGCGCTTCTGTAGCCACAACTTCATATCCAACGCTACCTGCTCAGCGACAGGTTTTGCATCGTTGTATATAATACCGACTTTTGGCACGCTCAATGACTACCTAGACTATTCAAAAATTTTTGTCAGTTTGGCAATTATAGCGCTTTTCAAGCAAGCGAGTTACAGAGGATTGTTAGGCTGCGCGTCTCTGGTAAACTTTGATAAGCTAAGCAATATCGAAAAAACAGTGAATTATGACTATTAACGTTTTTGTCAACTTGGAATTAGTCGATTCTTCGCTAGATGCTGAGGATTTACAAGCGGCGGCGCGTAATTTGCTGAAACAGGTTAGGGCGGTTGATGGTGTCGAAGACGCTGACCTTGTTGCGGTAACTGATGTTCCTGAAGGTGCGATGGCTTTAGGTGGATATGTGGTGGGATTGCTAGCTGCTGAGGTTAGTGTGGCGAATTTGCAAAAATTAGGCGGATTTCTGAAGGAGCGCATTCTTGCTAAAAACCTGAAAATGACGGTTGAGGCTTATGGCAAGAAAATCGCGATCGAGGCTAGTAGTCAAGTAGAATTTGAATATGCGCTCCAAAAAGCTAACGAACAGATTGCACAGTGGGCAAGTCAAGGTCAGTAAGGAATTTAAGTCTAGATGAAACGTTTGGCTTTGTTGGTTGGCACAAGTGAATATCCTGAATGTGAAAAGCTCGCACCTTTGCATGGCTCTTTGTTAGATGTGGATGCGATGCAGCGCGTGTTGGTGGCAAATGGTGAATTTGCCACAGATGACGTTGTAGTTTTAAAAAATGCTTCGAGACAGGCGATCGAGGATGCAATTTATAATTTGTTTAATGCATCAGATCGCAAAAGAGACGATCTGGTGCTGTTTTATTTTTCGGGACATGGCATCGTTGATGAGGCGAACAAGCTGTTTTTGGGTACGCCTAGCACTCGCAAGGAAGCAAACAAGATTGTCAAGCCAACGACTGTGGCGGCGGCTTACTTGCAAGACGCGATGAATGAGAGCAAGTCACAGCACCAAGTTTTGATTTTTAACTGTTGCTTTAGTGGTGCGTTTGCTCAGGGTATGACGGTGATGGATGATGGTTCGGTGAACCTCAAAAATCAGTTGAGCGGCAAAGGACGGGCAATTTTGACTTCTTCGAGTTCGACGCAGTTTTCATTTCAGCCTGATGGGGAGATGTCGATCTATACGCGCTATTTGGTGGAGGGGATTGAGACGGGAGCGGCGGATCGTGATCGCGACAGCAACATCTCTATTGATGAGTTGCATGAATATGCGGCTCTGAAGGTGTCACAAGAGTCACCAAATATGACTCCTGCTTTTTATCCTGTGGAGCAGGGTGGGAAAATCTATATTGCCAAAGTTGCTCAAGCGGAAGACGATCCGCAACTGGTCTATCGGCGCGAGTTAGATAGTCGGATTGTGGATGGGAAGTGGTCAATTCCTGCTAGACTCTTGTTGGATTCTTTGCGAATTAGATTGGGATTGTCGGAAGGAGATGCTAAGCAGCTTAAGGCGGATGTGTTGAAGCCGATATTGGCTAAGGCGCGTAAGTTGCAAGAGTATGAGGAATTACTAAAAGAGATGTTGGCAGTAGGAAATCCACCAACATCTCAAGAGTTAAAAGATTTGCACGACTATCAGAAGGCTCATTTGCGATTGCGCGATGAGGATATTGCGGATATTGATCGCAAATATGGATTGTCAGTGGTTGCTAGTCCAATAGTCGTGACACCTAAAAAAGCTGATAAGCCCAAGGAAAAATCTAACGTGCTAGTTTTGGATTTGCCAAATGGAGTGAAACTAGAGTTAGTGGATATTCTTGCGGGAAGTTTTTCAATGGGAAGTGGTGACTATCATGATGAAAAGCCAATTCACAAAGTTACGTTGCCAGCTTTTAAAATTGGTAAATATCCGATTACGCAGAAGCAATATATTGCCGTAATGGGATACAATCCATCGAACTTCCAAGACAATGAGAATCTTCCTGTTGAGCAGGTTTCGTGGGATGATACCATTGCATTTTGCAAGAAGCTATCGGGAATAGTTGGACAAACCGTAAAACTACCTAGTGAAGCCCAATGGGAATATGCTTGTCGGGCTGGCAGTATTGGTAAATATTGTTTTGGAGATGATGTTGATAAGTTGGGGAACTATGCATGGTATGACGGTAACTCAGGAAGTAAAACTCATTCAGTTGAAGATAGGTTAGCAAATTCTTGGGGATTGCATGATATGCATGGCAATGTCTGGGAATGGTGCGAAGATGTTTGGCATGAAAATTATCATGGTGCGCCCACTGATGGCTCTGCTTGGCTAAATGGTGGCGAACGAACAAAGCGATCCCTTCGTGGTGGCTCGTGGTACAACTACGTTATCGTTTGTCGTTCGGCGGTTCGCAATAGGAGCTATACAGGCAGACGCGGCGACGTTATCGGTTTTCGAGTTGTAGTTTGAGTTGCTATCTTCTTGTTTTTACACTCTTTCTCTCTTTTTTTTCTTATTCATTATATGCTCTTTAGCGCCAGAGGGCGATCACGCGGGGATTGCCTCTACATCACTTTGAGATAAATAGAACAATTGATATTAGGCAGAACGCAGACGATGAATCTTTTGCTGGTAGCTAAATAGGGGTGTAATTAAAAGTGAAATGGGAGCAATAAAGGAGGATAAAACGTATGATAGACAACAGTTATAGTCGAAGGAAGTCATAAAACGAGATATGAGTATGAAAACCAAAACAGCATCGTCCAGTAAAAGCATAGAAGAAAGACTAAATGATTATCCTGAATTGAAAGCGAAAATCGAAGGGCTATTATCCGTTGTAGAAAATGCGGAAGGCGATCTAATCAAAGCGGATGCCGCCGAGCAAAGAGTGGTGGAAGAAATACGTCAACTGGGACAAACAGCGCTACAAACATGGGCTACGCGCCAAGAAATCAAACAAAGCGAAGTATATATC
>JANODY010000115.1:0-13331 GCA_031412945.1 Cyanobacteria bacterium SOY_65_metabat_81 | reverse complement strand
GGGAGGAAGACGTTCCCCGCAGCCGTACGCTCTGCTTTCGCGGTACAGAGTCATGTGACTTTGAAAGAGCATGAATTGATATTCACCTCGTGGCTCAGGACGGGGGCAGTCCTGACTGGGACCTGACGCAGCTCTCAGCAGACTTCCAGGCCACCTCGGAGGTGAATCGCGCCTTCGCAAACCGGCTGCGCGCGGCTGCCCCGAAGGACGCGAACGTGAACGCCCTGATTCGCCTCGACAGCGTCGCGCGCTCGGTGCCCGACCTCATCTCGAGCGAGATGGACGAGCTTCGCTTCCTGTTTGGGAAGTGAGGAACCGGGCGATGTGCTCCACCGGCTGCGAAAGCCCAAGGCAGATATGAAGCCGCCGAACCGCTCTATCAACAAGCCCTCGCTTTGAGGCAAGAACTGTTAGGCGATCGCCATCCCGATGTCGCTACCAGTCTCAATAACCTCGCAGCGCTGTACAAGTCCCAAGGCAGATATGATGCCGCCGAACCGCTCTATCAACAAGCCCTCGCTTTGAGGCAAGATCTGTTAGGCGATCGCCATCCCGATGTCGCTGCCAGTCTCAATAACCTCGCAGGGCTGTACTATTCCCAAGGCAGATATGAAGCCGCCGAACCGCTCTATCAACAAGCGTTAGAAATTTTGATGTCAACCGTTGGCGAAAATCATCCTTATACTCAAAATGTCATGACTGGCTTGTTAATGCTAAAGCTGCAAGCGTCTACAGGTTTAGATAGTGCAGATTTAGAACAAATGATGCAAAATAATCCTGATGAAATAATGCAACTGCTCCAGCAAATCATGTCTAATTAACGAAAAGGGTCAGCCTAAAAACAATGAAGTTGCCTAATCCCGAACAAGCCATAATTGACTCCCAAAAACTATCTGGATATTGCCTCAATCCCGCCCATCCCGATGGTCAACATAAAGCGCGAGTCTTTCGGTCAGATTTGGGAATGCAACAATTGACTTTCAAATGACCAGAGGCGATAAACAAGCGATCGTTCATAGTGTCTGGATTGTACGTTTTGAAGAAAACTTTCCCCGTTTAGTCACCTGTTACATACCTTAAAAGGAGATGATCATGAAATTATTAGATGTAGTCGCACTCTTAGAAGATATCCCAGACTGCCAATTATATCGAGGACAAGTCGGCACAATTGTAGAAGTTTATGAACCCAAAGTCTTTGAAGTTGAATTTAGCGATCTCAATGGAAAAGCCTATGCGATCGAAACCCTAACAGAAAGACAATTAATGGTTTTATACCATCACCCTATCCAAGAAAGACAATTAGTTGCTGCCTAGGGTAATCAAGGAAAAAGGAAAAGGGTAAAAGGAAAAAATGTGGATTTTTTGAGTTTTGTTTGTTGATGTTATCTTAGGACATAGGATTAGGCTAAAAATATATGTATCAAGTCACACTAAATTATGCCAAAGCAAACCTTGATGAACTATTGAGTTCCGAAACATTACAACAAATGATTGTCGAAAGTCCTAATGATACAATAAAACTTTTGGGTAATAATGACTAGAATCGCTAACTAAGAAAAAGAAAAAAGCTCAAATACTGAATCTATCGTAACCAGAAACCTAGCCATGAACACAGCCACTAAAACCATCAAAGTTTACGATGAAATTGTTGACTTCATTGCATCTGGCACAACGCCCCAGAGTGTGATCGACTTCCATCTCTCTGAAGTTGCACAAGAGCGCTTAGAGGATTTAATATACAACGCCAAAAATAATACGCTTACAAAAGAAGACCAGCGTGAACTAGATCATTTCTTGACGATAGAACATATATTGACCCTAGCCAAAGCTAAAGCCCATAGATATATCATCAATGCTGAGGCTAAATGAAATGCCTCGAACTTATATTAGCGTTCAGATAAGACAATTAGTCATCAAACGCGCTGACAGCATTTGTGAATACTGTTTAGTTTCTGCATCAGATAGATCCTCTGGTTGCCAAGTAGACCACATTATTAGCGTGAAACATGGCGGTGACTCGACAGCCGAAAATCTTTGCTATGCTTGCCTATTCTGTAACCTGCAAAAAGGCACAGATCTAGGCTCAATTAATTGGCGAAGCGGAGAACTTGTCAGATTCTTTAACCCTCGCAGAGACTCATGGAGAGAACATTTTCAACTAGATGGAGCGATAATTCGATCAACTACAGATATCGGCGAAGTCACAGCAAGGATTCTTGATTTTAATGATACAGATCGTATTTTAGAGCGACAAATACTCATCGAAAATAACAGATATCCATCAACAGCAGCTAAAAAGAAAATGGGTTAAATCGCCAACAAGTCTCCACAGCTAAAATATAATTTGCCTGTCGTCTGATATCTTGGGTAGCGCGATCGAGGAAAAAGGAAAAGGGTAAAAGGAGAAAATGTGGATTTTTTGAGTTTGTTGGTTGATGTTATCTTAGGACATAGGATTAGGCTAAAAATATATGTATCAAGTCACAGTAGATTATGCCAAAGCAAACCTTGATGAACTATGCGATCGGGCAGGGCAAGAACCAGAAGGAGTAGCGATCGTTCGTGAAGATCGCAGTTATATTCTGATTACTCAAGAAGAATGGGAATCTCTAATTGAAACTGCGGAATTAATGCAATTACCCAACCTGCTCACCCAAGTTGCATCGGCACGCCAAGAATATCAATCAGGAGAGGCACTCTCTATGAAGCAAGTCTTTGGATGAAAATCTACAGAGTCCTCTTTTCTAAACAAGCTCAAAAAGATATCAGCGAACTCACATCTAAATAAAAAGCGAAACTTCAAGAAATTTTGCTTAACACACTCGCCCCAAATCCTTACCTCGGAAAATTACTGAAGGGCGACCTAAACGGTTTGCGTTCCTATCGTCTTAACCTCAAAGATCGTATTGTTTACGAGATTTATGAAGAAGACCAATCAATATTGATCATTAGAGCAAAAACTCACTATGGAGAATAAAAAGACAAGATTCCTACCCCAGCCCAAAAACAGCTAGCTAAACGGTTCGAGAAGCGAACTTTCTAATGAGAGCCAAAACAACAAAAACTTGCTGTTTTGGCTTTTGCTGTTTTAGCTTTCGATGTTGGCAGGCTCAACCCGAACTAAAGCTAATTTAAAGTTTTTTTTGATTCATGGCGGTGCGATCGCACAACCAAATAGTTCGGCCCATCGCATTTCCAGTAATCAACCGCGAAGGATATTGGTTAAGATCACCACTAGGAGCTAGTACCGCTCTTAAAGCTTTAGCCTTAGCCGCACCTTCGATCATAAAGATGATTTCTTTAGCTTGATTAATCAAGGGGACTGTGAAAGTAATCCGAGGTTGTCCATCTTTTTCGCCCACGGTCACAAGGCGATCGCTAATTTTGAGGGCTGGAGTATGCGGAAATAACGAAGCCGTATGTCCGTCATCACCCATACCCAACAAGAGTAAATCAAACTGCGGAACTTCTCCCGCGTTGATTCCAAAAAATTCCTGAATGTGCTGCTCATAGTTTGTCGCCGCGATCGCAGGATCATCAGCATCGGTGGCGATCGCATGGATATTTTCCGCAGGAATATCCACAATATCGAGCCATGCTTGACGAGTCATGAGTTGATTGCTTTGGGGATCGGTGACAGGCACATAGCGCTCATCACCCCAAAAGACATGCACCTTTGACCAGTCCCAATCTTTGGTGGCGAGTAGCTCATACAAAACTTTAGGCGTGCTACCACCCGCCGCCACGATGGTAAATCTTTCATTTTTGGCGATCGCCTCGTCATAAGCAATCTGACATAAAGACAATGCCCTTGCCGCAATTTCAGCGCGATCGTTCCAAATTTCTACCTGTCTAGTCATAAAACACCTGTTTAAAAACTTATGAACTTAAACTAACCTTTGCAAAGCTTAATAAATTAATGACATATTTTGTAAGTAAGTGGGCTTAATTAAATATGAAACCCTAAAACCTGTGACGCACGCTGCACCACAGGTTTCGGTTCTGGTTTTATATTTAATTGCGCCTAGCTACTTATATTTATTTATCGATCCATCTATCGGAAGGAGGCTTTTATTTCATTTTGTGTGAATTTTGACAATACTTGTATTCGGATGTACTAACCTATAGATTGTTAGGAAAATATTAAGATTAGGGCAAATGAACATGTCACCTGCTATCATCCGCCTTTTTTGGGACTCCGTAAACCAAGCTCAACCAAATCTGCTCCTAAATCTTGATGATGATGGACTACTGAGTTGGTTAGTTGATCAGGTTCAACAACGTTCATCTCTCGACTCCCATCAACAGCATGATCTTAGTCACTACATTAGCGATCGGCTACCGTTAATCCGAGAAATGGCTTACGATAGCTAGTCTATGTAAAAAATTCCCTAACTAATCTATTTGTATGTTCATTCAATCCACGCCCTCATGTGTGTGAAGTTTTGATCCTCCTAAATCCGCCTTAAAAATTAATCGCCTTTAACTTCGGCGCTGACGTTTGGCTTCGTAGAGCAGTAAAGCGGCGCTGATGGATACGTTTAATGATTCAACCCGATCGCTTTGAGGAATAGATACCGATGCGTCAGCGAGTTCGATTAATTTTTCAGACAATCCATTCCCCTCGTTACCTAATAAAATTAGAGTCGGTTGCCGAAAATCATAGTCCCAATAAGCTGTTTCCGCACTGGCTAATGTGGCGATCGCCTTTACGCCCTGTGATTGCAATTTGCGAATGTCTTCGGCAAGATGAGCCGATGTTTGCATAGGGCAGCGAAACCACTGCCCTGCGGTGGCGCGAATGATTTTGGGATTGGTCAGGTCCACGCTATCACTGCTGACTAACATGCCATCAATGTCCACCGCCGCCGCCGATCGCACGATCGCCCCGATATTTGCAGGGTCTTGAATTGTTTCTAAAGCTAAACCTAAATTTTTGATATTAATTCTTTTTGCAGATGGCATGACCGCCGCCGCGATCGCCCCATCGGGATTTTTGGTGGTGGCGATCGCCTGAAGCACTTCTTCAGAGACGATTTCTAATCTGGCGACTGCATCTGTAGAGGTCTCAAGGAGATTATACAAATCTGAATGCGTAGCTATCCATTTTTCAGTGCAACAGACGATGGCGATCGGATACGCGGTGGCGATCGCTTCAGTCAGGGCATGAGTTCCTTCTACTAAAAACAGCCCCTGCTCGCGGCGATCTTTGGCGCTATCACCGAGCGATCGGAGTTGTTTAACTAATGGATTTTTGGTGCTGGTGAGCAATGATTAATTCCTGCGATCTATATTCAGCAGATATTCTATACTAAATCTCAAGAAAGCAACCCGAAAGAGTGAGTATTCATGCGCCCTTTTCACAAAAAGAATTAAAATCATTGTTGCGGCGCGTAGCTTTGCATCATCAATAGCGATCAGGAATACCGATAAAGGGTTATGAAGTCTCTGAATTTCCAAGAAGAACTTAGTCTGCTAATTCGAGCTAAATGCCCGATTATTTATGTCGTGACATGGGAAGAGGAACGGGCTGAAAAGGCGATCGCCCAAGTTGCACAGGAATGTGGTCCGCCGCGTCAAATGCTCTATTACGATCTAGTGCGCGGCTTTGAACATAATCAAGAGGGCAAAAATAACTTATTGCAAGCGCTGCAAATAGTCGAGAGTGCTGAGCGGCAAACGGCAACAATTTATATATTTCGAGATCTGCATCGACGATTAGCGTCTCAGCGACTTGATGAAATATTGGTGCGTCAACTTCGCAATCTCTATCGCAGTTTTCGCAATTCGCGCAAGACCTTGATTTTATTAAGTCCATTGCTAGAGTTGCCAACTGAACTTGAAGAACAGGTTGCCGTTCTCTATTTCCCATTACCTGAGAGTCTAGAGATTCGGAATATTATCGAACAAATGATTCCGCCTGAGCAGTTACGATTGGGAACTCATAGCCTCGAACAATTAATCAAGGCTTGTCTGGGTATGACTCGCGATCGCATTTGTCACATACTTTCTAAGTCAATTGTCCAAAAACATTATTTAAATGAATCAGATATCGATCGCGTGCTGCTCGAAAAGCAAAAACGGATTCGTCAAACTGAGTTCTTAGAATTTTTTACGCCTAACGAAACCTTAGATAGCATTGGTGGTTTAGATAATTTCAAGCTGTGGCTAATGCAGCGCCAACAAGCATTTTCCGATGAAGCAAGGGCGTTTGGATTGCCAAATCCACGGGGCGTTTTGTTGTTAGGCATTCAAGGCACGGGCAAAAGTCTCTGTGCGAAGGCGATCGCCAATTTATGGCGCTTACCTTTACTAAGATTAGATGTTGGACGCTTGTTTGGGAGTTTAGTCGGACAGTCTGAGAGCCGCACCCGCCAAACAATTCAGCTAGCCGAAGCCCTTGCGCCTTGTATCCTTTGGATCGATGAAATTGATAAAGCTTTTGGCGGGATTTCTAATAGTACGGGAGATTCGGGAACTAGTCAGCGCGTGTTAGGAACTCTATTGACATGGATGCAAGAGAAATCCAGTCCTGTATTTGTAGTTGCCACAGCTAATAATATTAATGCTTTACCACCTGAGCTATTACGAAAAGGGCGTTTTGATGAATTATTCTTTATCAATTTGCCAACCTATGAAGAGCGCAAAGAAATATTTTTACTCCATCTCAAGAGATTTCGTCCGATGGAATTACGCAATTTTGATATAGATAAAATGGCAACGATTACCAAAGAATTTAGTGGTGCAGAGATTGAACAGGCGATCGTGGAAGGCATGTATCGCGCTTTTCATGAACAGCGCGATGTTATCACTGATGATATTTTGGCGGCGATCACTGAGACTTATCCCCTTGCGAGTACGGCTAGAGAACAGATTAGCTATATGCAAGCATGGGCAAATCAGGGGCGAGCGCGGAGTGCCTCAAAAGGAGAATCGAGTAATCAATCAAATAATATCAGTGTGATTGAAAAAGCAACTAAATTAGCGATCGCCAAGTCAATTGAGAAGTCAATTGAAAAGTCAACTGAGAAGCAAACTTCAGCATCAGAAACTATTCATCGGCTTCCATTACCATTGCCGCCCCTACCCCAAATCAAATCTAATTTAAGCTCATGAGTTCTCATCCTGCCACATCTTTAGACAATCCAGATTTGCCGCAATTACATGCGATCAAAGCGCATTTGGATTTGGTGCTGCTGGCTCTAGAAGCATTAACGGGACTCGGTTCTGATGAGATGCTTGCGGTTGCCGAAAAGTTGAATTTAGAAGAGATTTTAAGCGATCGCATTACATTATGGCGATTGAGACAGGCTAGCCCGTTACGCAAGGGCAAAGGGCGCAAAAAATTAGATGTCGATGAGGCGCGAGCCATGACCTTAATTAGTTGCACATTGGCCGCGCAGCAACAATTTGCGATCCGTGATGCGGTGGCGCGGTTAGAGAAATGCACGGCGCAAAAGCAGCCACCCCATCGCGATAATATTTTGGGTGATTATCTCGATCGCTTTAATACGCTCTATCAAGAACGGATGGCGGAAGAAGATCAAGCTCAACCTGACGCAATCCAAAGATTAGCGTTAAAATTATTAATAGACATGCTGTTTTACAGTTCACAAATCGGATCGCGCCGCCTTTGGGTTGCCCTATTCGAGCGGAGTCAATAGATGCGTTATTTATTTTCAGGATCAAATATTTCAGGATCAAATACCGTCAGCCGTCGTTATGAATTGCCAACTTGTTTGCTAGAGATCTGGACAGAGCGATCGCCTCTATCTGAGTGGCAATCGCAAATCGTGGCTCAAAATTTGCGCTTTCGACTGCGCTTATTTGATAATAAAAGAGTTGTTAAAGGCAATCAACAGCAAATTACTAATTTAATCGAAGCAGTTACTAATTATTGCGATCGCTGGCTTGTCCAAGATGATTTTGATAGTCTTGATCATGCGATCGCCATTCCTAAATTATCTAACCTTAAACTCTCAACATTGCAATTATTTGATCTATATGAAAGTCTAGAACTCTGTGCCAATGAGTTTGTGATTTTACCTAATGTCGTGTTAGAAGTGGGCCGACTTAATCCCAACTGGCTAAAAATTATTGTCGCGGCGATCGCGCTTATTGGAGTCAGTATTGGCACAATTCGCTTGATTTCGCGAGAACAACCTAGTTATCAAATGGCATCTACTCCCGCCACCTCATCGCCTGAACAATCACCATCAGCAACTCTAGAAAATAAATCCATAAATAAATCTACAAACACATTAGAAAATAATCCAAAAACTGCCGACGCTTCCAAATCGGCAAATCAACCTAATTTTTCTGCTTCCATTCCATCACAGTCTTCCCAAATCCCAAATCGCAAACCGCAAATACTAGAAAATCAACAGCCCAAAAGTACCGATAAAATCGCGATCGCCCGCGCCCCAAATCCTCCAAATTCCACGGTTGTGGGTAACTCAAGTAGCGATCGTCAACGCAAAATCGATAACAGTCCCATAAATAATAGTCCCGCCATGTCTGATGGCATCACAACTAGCAGTTCACAACCATCTTTAGAGTCTTCTAGCAAAGATGCTACCGCAGAATCTTCTAAATCATCACCTGCCGCGCCCTCAGCTTCGCTTCCATCTGTTGCCTCGCGATCGGCAAATACCGATAGGGCGGAAACTAAGCCCACAGATAATGCCATAACTAATAAGCCCATCAATATTAAAGTCCTGCAAATTCAATCTGAATTGCCAAGTGATATCAATACAGATTTAGTTCGCTATATTCAATCCCAAACTATTACTCAATCTACTACAGGGGCGATCGCCTTTGAGATTGAGGTTAGGGGCGATCGCATTCGTAATATCTTAATTAATAATCAGGATTCGACATTACAAGATTCTTCAGCGATCGCCGAACTCGAAAAAATAATGCTCAAATGGCGATCGCCCAATGCAGTAACAGGTAAAGTTCGCCTAATTTTGCAGTTGTAATTTGATTTTATGATTGGTGAGTAGGGGCAATTCATGAATTGCCCCTACTCACCAATCATTTAGGATTGCTATATTAATTTATCAAACCACTTTTCAAGGCGATCGCCCCATACTTCTAAAGAATATTCGACTTCCACTTGTTGACGACAGGTAAAGCGATCGATTTGATCTAATTGGGAAACTGCCTCAATCAATCCCGACACACTGCCCATGTCCACCCAAAAACCCGTCTTGCCATGTCGAACAATCTCCTTAAGCCCACCACTGCTATAGGAAATCACTGGCACACCACAGGCAAAAGCCTCGATCGCCGCATTGCCAAAAGCCTCAATCCAACGTGGTGTCATCAGTAAGGCGCTACATTGCCCTAGCTTCTGTTGCAATTTGTCAGTGGATAGAAATCCTTCGTAATGAATTTCGGCTCTAGGAAAAGATGATTGAATCTGCTCCCAGTAACTTTGATCTTGGATTAAACCGAATACATGTAAAGGTAAGCCCGTACTTTGGGCAGTTTGGGCGGCATCTTCCAAACCCTTTTCTGGAGAAATCCGTCCTACCCATGCGAGGCTTGGCTGCTCAGGCTTAGGCACAAAGTTATATTGGGTCAGGTCAATTCCTTTCCCCATAATCATCAGGCGATCGCCATCGCTAAAAGTATCAGCACAAGCGCGAGTATTTACAGCGATCGTATTAGGAAAAAGTTTTGAGGTCTTGCTCACCATCTCATCCATTACTGGCGAGAGTGACGACATACTGATCCAATGGGCGATCGGGCGATCGAAAAATGGGGTCAGATAGAGAGGCAGCCAATCGTATGCAAAATTAAATAATAAATCGAACTGATTTTGCGAAGTTCTGGCATAGTTCCACATGTTTTCTAAAACAGAATTTTGGGGAAGTACCACCAGATTCTCCCCAACTTTAGTTTGGGCGGAAATCTGCACATTACCTGAAATCTGGGTCAACTTAGTGACATCTGTTACAGAACCTTCAGGAGCAACTATTTCTACTTCATGCCCCTTTGCGATCAGGGCTTTGGCAGCATTTTGCAAGGTTAATTCTACGCCACCGCCAACACCCGAACCCAAAGCTCCAACGGGAGTAGATAAAAATAGCAATCGATATGTTTGTTTGTTCATAGCCATTTTACTATTTTAAATCAAATTAAAAACAGCGCTAAGCGCCGTTTTTAAAGTTACCCCATTCCGGGAATTAAACCTTTAGTAAGCCGTCTAATCGCTGAACCAGCCACATCGCGATAACGCATCTCACCACAAAGAATTTTACCCATACGCTGACTAGCACTAGGGCGCTTTACTCCCATCTTGTAACCGAAGCTGGGAACACGATAGAAAATGTTGGCAATGCGCTGCGCCCATACCATATCTTCTCCCCATTCCTCTTGAATTTTAAGAGTATATTGCTTGAGCGCGTCAGCATTACCGCCGATCGCTTCATCGATCGCCTTACCCGCCAACATGCCAGTTAGGAGCGAAGGACGAATCCCTTCAGCCGTAAAGGGATCAACGATACAGGCTGATTCACCCGTGAGCAGCGCATTTTGCGTATGCAGTGGTTGATTGCCATCCCAAAGACAAATGGGATGTCCGAATTGCTTCATGGAAGTTACATCTATTCCAAATTTTTCAGCATAAGCCGCAGCTATCTCCTTCAGGTTTTGCTTCTCACCGCCAATAAATGTACCCGCACCAATGGAATAACCGTCAGCTTTAGGGAAGTTCCAAATGTAGCCATTTTGAACAGAACCAAAATCAAAGTGAGCGGCGCTAATATCAGGAGTAGAATGTGGGGCTTCAACTTCGAGGGCGGCTCCCATGCGGCGTTTCCGTTCTTTAAATCCTAACCATTTTGCCATTGAGCCTCTTGCACCATCGGCAGCAATTACATACTTGGCTTCAAACACCTCATTTTCGGTTTTGACTAACCAGCGATCGCTTTTCCATTCTATCCCCGTCACGCCAGTATTGTCGCGGAGTTCAACCCCTAACTTTTGAGCTTGCTGTACCAGATAATGATCAAAAACATCGCGACGCACCATCCAAACTGGTTCTGTAGTGTTTAGTTCTACCAGTTCGGGATCGCCCATTTGCCATGTGTAACGAATTTTGTTGACCTTTATCGAAATCGCAGGTGAAAAATCAAAGTCAAACCACTCTTGTACCATCGGCGAAACACCGCCACCACAAGGTTTGTATCGGGGCAGGCTCTCTTTTTCGAGTAATAAAACCGAGCGTCCTCTTTTTGCCAAATGATAGGATGCTGAACCACCAGATGGGCCTGCTCCCACAACAATGCAGTCGTACATAGGAAATTTTATTTTAGGTGAAAGTACAAGAAATTCCTTTAAATCCTACCTCTAAATGTGGGACATACTCCCTTCCCAGCGAAAAATTAGACGTTGCGCCGCCACTCGCTGCTTAGGTTTTAAACGACCCTAATTTCGGCGATCGCTAATCCCTGTATATATATTCTGATTTACCAAGCCCAACCAAGGATCATTTGCAGGTGTGAGAAATAGTTGATCATAAACACGGCGGTTCAGAGCTGTCAAAGCTTCTGGACTATTATTGGCAAATTCACCACTGGCAAACCAATTATGAATCTGGGCATGAAATACATATTCATTGCGAACAGTGTCCACCGCGATCGCCCGTTCAAAACTATCAACTACTGATTTTAAAGAAGCGGTTGGAGATAATTTGCGCTCCATCACTTGCAGACTACCTTGATCGAGATAGACCCGATTTTGATAGAGCCGAGCTAACCTTGCCCAATTGACATCACTAAGATTAGCAAAGGTCGCAGGCGGCGCAAGTTCAGATAATATTTGTCGGTCAGTCCGACTCAAAATTGGCAACTCAACCAGCGCCTTACCGACAGTCAATTGACTTGCCAACCTAGCGCTTGGCGCTAAACTTGGGGCTGAATTTGGGGCGATCGCTTGCAGTAGTGGTTGCTTGGGTAAGCGTAACCGAGCTAGATCGGTCTGCCAATTTTTTTCTAGCGTGGCTAAGCGATCGCGATGATATTTTGTCAAAAATTCACGCCGCAAGTTTAGATTCCCATTAACATTTTGCAACGAGGTAAATGCATTTTCAGCATTTTTGAGATTTTCTATAAAAGCCGATGGACTATACAAACCCGCGATCGCATCAATCGGATTACCCGCACTGTCGAGAACATAGTGAATGCTATTGCCCGTAAGCGTTTGCTCTAATTTACGCCCATCCCCAAAATCAATCGTCACCTTCGGGACGGGGCGCTCTGATTGCCAATGCAAAATAAAGCGATCGCGCAATAATTGCGACACTCCAGCATTAGGATATAGCGCCGTGCGGAAAAACCGACTATTAGCGCAACTAAGCTCATCGGTGAGATTGCCCAATAAGTGCAAAGATAAAATTGGTTTACCCGTCTCTTTAGAAGCGACTTTGGCGGATTCCAAATCTTTGTACCAATACAATCGCGATGCGTCACAGTCTTTTTGCTGACAAATTGCGTCTAAGGTGGCGCGTAATTGCGGATTATTTGATAAATCCTTTTGATAAGCTTTCCAAAAAGCATCAACACCAGCATTCTTAAATTCGCGTAACTTGGCGATCGCCTGTTGCGATATGTTGCGATCGCTGGACGCGGCTTGTGAGACCAGTTCATCCAGTTTGGGCTGCTCTGAAGCTCTAACTGTCTGCGGTGAAGTGATGGTAGCTAGAGCGATCGCGCTTAATCCTAATAAAAACGAAGATGAATTAACCAAAAATTTTCTTGCAATCATTTTAAAAATCTTCCTAAACGCACAGGACAAGCTTTTTGTGAAAAGACAGATTTGCGGCTTCAAATGTTCCTAAATGTTACTAGAAAACGTTCCTAAATGTTACTAGAAAATGTTAATTGTGCATATCATCTCAATCAGTATGGGTTTCCTGTTGCTGTCTAATAACTCACCTTACGCAGAAGGTTCTAAGACCCTCATCCCTAGCCCCTCTCCCAAAAACTACCGTGTACACACAAGTCTAACTGTCTACGTTTTGATTGATCTAAATCCCCCAATTCTGGGGGACTTTGAAAGAATTTTATTTTCTTGTTCCCCCAGAATTGGGGGCTAGGGGGCGATTAATTGTTTACTTGACTGGATTTTATAACTTGTGTGTACACCGTAGCTCCCAAAAATGGAGTGGGTAACAATAAAATTTCAAAAGCGACTCTTGCTCACCTTCTCCCGCTCTGGGCGAGGGGGATGAGGGTAGATCTTCGCTCTGCGTAACATGAGTAATAACTGTATTATATTGAGGTCGCCCCTCCAGCGGATGTGTTCCCATACATCGGAAAGAG
>JANODY010000114.1:0-12005 GCA_031412945.1 Cyanobacteria bacterium SOY_65_metabat_81 | reverse complement strand
TATAGATTCGTGAGGCGTTTTGGGTCATTTGATCTATGCTCCTTTTTCTTCAAAAAACAGCATACGCCTCTTTTTTACTCAAATCTACCATCTGTATACTTTTTCGCCCCTTCTTTTACCACTTTTGTCAGTCAATCAGATAATTCTAGTCACTAAAATATTTAAAATCCTAACATAGAGTTCAGTTTTGGGTGTTGAGGGGCAATCACTCTACACCCAAAATCACGATCGCCTCTCCACAAAATCAAACAGCGATCGCCCCATCAACTCCACAATCATGATCGCCTCAACATCAAAATTAAACAGCGATCACCCCCAACCAAAAATCAAACAGCGATCGCCTTTCTCAAAGTTTTCTATGCTTAGCCTTCGTCTTCTTCAGATTCAAACCCTAACCATACGAGTAAGACATCTTCTAAGTCTTCCATTTGCTCTGATGTTAGCTCTCCCAGTTTGCGTAAAAGTTTGGCATGAGGAATTGTGATGATATTTTGTACGTCAAATGCGCCTTCTCGCAAAAATTTAGCTTTGACTTTTACCTCAAAGCTGGAATCGCGCAAACTCGTTGTATGTGGAACTAGGGTTACTAATGCGCGATCGCTATCTAGGGCTGGGATACTAATAACTAAACATGGTCTGACCTTTGCCACATAGCCAAGATCGACTAGCCATACTCCTCCTCGATTGGGACTAATCATAAACTAATTCTTCTTCATCTAGTGTTAGAAAGATATCCTCGGCATTCAGCGTTAATTCTTCATCGGATAATGGCTCAAAGTCTAGATAAACTGTGCGCCTCAGAATTTCTGACAATAAATCTAATCTTTCTGAATATGTTAGGTTGTCAAAGGTGTTTAGAAGCTCTTGTACCACAGCAGTCATAGCTTTACTCCCTAATTTCTACTTACAGGTTAACACGATCGCCCCTATCAAAACCCAAAACATCACGATCGCCCCAACCAAAAATCAAACAGCGATCGCTCCAAACCAAAAATCAAACAGCGATCGCCCTTACAATCCCCAAAAATTCCCAAAAAATCAAACAGCGATCTCAATTACTTCCGATTTTTCCAATATCCAACTTCTCGACTGCAATGCATGACGGCTAAAATGAGAATGTAGTCTTGCTCAATGGTGTAAAGAATTCCGTAGGGAAATTTCCTTGTCATGCATCGTCGAATATCTTCATCAATTGCGGCGTAACGATTAGGAGATTCTTTAATCCGAAAAATTGCATCTTCAATTGCATTGATAAAGGCTTGTGCAATTTCCGTTCTCTGTTCAGCATAATATTGAACTGCATCAGAATATTCTTCTAGTGCTTCGGGATGAAATACATACTTCATTATGCAAGTAACCGCCTTATCTGAGCTAGAGCGTCTTCTCCTTCGATTGTTTGAACAGAACCACCACGGACTGCATCCCGTCTTTTTTTTGCTTCGGCTGTCCATGTTGCTTGGATAGATGGATCGGTGTCAAATTCTAAGCTTTCGACTAGTTTTTCTGCTAATAGCGCTCTAGAAATGCTAGGGAGAGATAATAATTCTTTCGTAAGTAGCTCTATTGATCTCACAAATAACCTCAAAGTAATGAGTATTTGGTATGTAGTTTAGCAAAAAACAAATTTAATGGCTGTAACATCGCCTCTCCACAAAAATCAAACAGCGATCGCGCAGTCATTGAGCAGTCAGAGCTAACTGAATATTTGCTCAATAGTGAGCATAAGCGCGGTGGGACAAAGGCTAAACTATTGATTTTGTTTGGATATTCACTAGAAAATTGGCAGCGGTTAGAATCTGACATTCGTAGATTTCATCTTGGGGTAGATGCTAATGTAGTTAAAGAAACTGCGTATGGTGTGAGATATGAAATTAGTGCAAATCTGCTGACTCCGATAAATAGACAGTTATTTGTTAAGACTGTATGGCAAATAGATAAAGGTACAGATTTTGCTCGCTTAATTACTTTAGTTCCTGATTAGCAATATTTGGAGGCTGTGATGAATTTTCCACTTTATTCAGATGTGATTCTACTAATTAATTTGCCTGAAGAAGGTATTTATGCGGGAGATATTGGAACGGTGGTAGAACGGCATGATGTAATTGGGTTAGAAACTGGTTATAGTGTTGAGTTTTTCGATATGCTTGGCAATACGGTTTCAGTTTCTACTTTGCCAATGAGTCGTTTCCGTTTGCCAACTCGTGCGGATAGACCGTCAGTTAGGCTTATGGCTAGTGCAGCATAAGTTTAGATGCGATCGCCTCTACAAAAAAATCAACCAGCGATCGCACTTAAAGCTCTCACTCTAGCGATCGCATTTACAAGATCTGGAAGTTTTTGTCCATGCTTCTCTGCTGTCTCTAACCACAAGGTTCTCACTGTAATTAACTCTTCCAAGGTTTCTTCTAATGTTTCACCTTGAGCTAAGCATCCTTTTAATGCTGGAATTTCAGCGACAAAGCCACCTTCTTCACATGGATAAATTACTATTGGATATTTCATGATTGTTCTCCTTCAATAAGCTCTACGACTCTTTTAACATATACAGACTTGACGCGGTTGTTATGGACTGGGATTACTAAAACTATTTCGTTTCCCTTGAAAATATGGTGACTGCCTGTAATTCTATCTAAATCAAAACCTTCTAGCTCTAAAAGTTTACGAATGTCGCCAAACGTCACATTGTTAGGGCTATTTTTTAGGAGTTCAAGTAGTTTTTCTTTCTTACTCATAATTTGATTTTACAATATTCAAACAGCGATCGCCCCTCAACCCCAAAAATCACGATCGCCCCTCAACCCCAAAAATCACGATCGCCACTCCACAAAAATTAAACAGCGATCGCCTCTCTCAATAGCCAAAGTTAATCCATCTAAACTTGAACTAACTGCTGATTGTGAATAGATTGACGAGGTTGAATCGTTTTTTGAATTTCTTCTCCCGCTAATTCTTCGGCTAGACGTAACTCATAAGCTTTTTGCAAATTAAGCCATAGTTCTGCACCAGTACCAAACCATCGACCTAGACGTAGTGCAGTGTCAGCCGTGATACCTCTTTGCCCTTTGAGAATTTGCGTGATTCGATTTGTGGGGATATGGAGCGATCGCGCCAATTCTGACGCGCTAATTCCAAGTTCTTCTAGTTCATCTGCTAAGATTTCGCCAGCGTGAATTGCGGGTCTTGCCATAGTTCTTTTCTCCTTTAGTGATAATCGACAATTTCGATGTTAAATGGGCAGTTTTCTATTTCTGTCCACTCAAAACAAATACGCCATTTGTCATTTATGCGGATACTGTACTGCCCTTTTCGATCTCCACCTAATGCCTCAAAACGGTTACTCGGCAAAGCCATTAAGGATTCTTTATTAGGTGAGGCTTCTAGAATTTCTAGACGTTTGTATGCTTGTCTTTCAAAAGACTGAAATTCTTTGACACGATCGCCCGCTGCAAATTTGGCTGTGCGTTTGTCTTTATATTTTTGAGACATAGGCAAGTGTTATGTATTACGTCAAGCATAACATCTATATTGCCTTTCCCCAAAAAATTAACCAGCGATCGCCCCCTCAACCCCAAACATCACGATCGCCACTCCACAAAAATCAAACAGCGATCGCCCTTTCAACACCCAAAATCACGATCGCCTCTCCACAAAAAATCAAACAGCGATCGCCCCCTCAACACCTCAACATCACGATCACCTCTTCACAAAAAATCAAACAGTAGCAACTTCCCGTTGTGTAAATATCAGGTGTTTTGCATTAAATTGCTTATTAAATTATCTAATTTCAAGATTTCGACAGTGATTTGCTGTATTTTAGTCAAATTGATGCAAAGAGCCATTACCTAGCTAAATATATGCGATTTATTAATCCTAAAACCGACTATGCATTTAAAAAAATCTTTGGCTCAGAGCAGAGCCATGATATTTTAATCAGCTTTCTCAATGCAATTCTTTATGATGGAAATAGCGTAATTAAGGATTTAGAGATCCGTCCTTACCTATCGCCAAAGATACGCGGCGTTAAAGCGGGTTGTTTGCAGGTAGAAGCTAAGCTCGACAATGACACAACTGTAATTATCAAAACGCAGGTTTTGAATATCGAAGGTTTTGAAAAAGACTTTTTCTACAACATCGCTAAGACCTATTCGACCCAATTGGAATTAGGTCAAGACTACGCTTTGAGCGATCGCGTGATTGCCCTGACAATTACTGATTTTGAGATATTTCCAGAAATAAATCAATTAATCTCGCGGTTTATTCTCAAAGAAAAAGATTTTTTGATTGACTATCCTATTTACGACATTGAGTTGGTATTTGTCGAATTACCAAAGTTTCATAAAGAAGTAAATAATTTAGAAACATTAGCTGATAAGTGGCTGTATTTCCTCAAACGTGCGAGACAGTTGGATGTTGAGCCTGAGAGTATGAATCTTGTCCCAGAGATCAAAAAAGCCTTTGAGGTGGCGAATGAGGTGAATCTCACGCCTGAGCAGATTGAGGATATGGAAATGCAGGAGATGTTTATTCACGATCAAAGAAATACAATTAAGAAGGCTCTAAATCAAGGGCGGCAAGAGGGATTAGAGGAGGGTAAAGTGGCGGCAAGAATCGAAATGGCGCGGAAGTTGCTGGATGTTCTTGATGATGAGGCGATTAGTCAGGCTTCGGGGTTGAGTTTGCAGGAAATCGCACAACTTAGGGCTTAAGGGTGTTAGCGCGTTACGTTATAAAATCTAATTGTGACTAATGACAATTGCAGAATCTAAAAAATTTTGAGTGGCGCGTCTCGCTGATCAAACTCTTTTGGATTTTGTCTTAGCAACGCGCTAAAATGCGAGAAACTTTGTGACAAATTAGTAGAAGTTTGAGCATCACAACATGGTCCAATCAAACACTGCCAAGCCGATCGCCGCGCCAATGGGTACAGTTCCCGATGTGGAGCTACAGAAAGTATTTAAAATATTTGGGGCAAACACTGTTGTCCAAGGTGTCGATCTGCAAGTGCAGAGAGGTGAACTTTTTAGTATTTTAGGTCCTTCGGGTTGTGGCAAAACGACGCTATTACGACTAATAGCCGGTTTTGAAGAGCCATCCGCAGGTGAAGTGCTGATCCAAGGTCAACCGATGACCTATATTCCTGCCTATAAACGCCCTGTAAATACGGTTTTTCAGAGCTATGCTCTATTTGGTCACATGACTCTTTTTGATAATGTCGCTTTTGGCTTATCTGTAAAAGGTGTCGCCAAGCCAGAAATATCGCAACGGGTTAAGGATGCCCTCAAACAAGTGCGCCTCGACCAGATGAGCGATCGCTATCCTAGCCAAATATCGGGTGGTCAACAACAACGAGTTGCCCTCGCTCGCGCCCTTGTCAACCGTCCCAAAGTAATTTTATTGGATGAGCCATTGGCGGCTCTAGACTTTAAACTCCGCAAAGAACTGCAAGTAGAGCTATCTAATTTGCAGTATGAGTTAGGAATTTCATTCATCATGGTGACTCACGATCAAGGTGAGGCGCTGGCTATTTCTTCTAGAATTGCGGTGATGAATCAAGGTCGCATTGAGCAGATTGGCACACCCGCCGAGGTTTACGATCGCCCTGCTTCGGCTTTTGTGGCAGATTTTGTGGGCGAGACTAATTTGTTTGAATGTCGGGTGATTGAGCAGGATGGTGCTTTTGTGGAACTGAGATCATCAACAGGCTTGGCGATCGTGGCGGCTAAACCTCAAACTTGGCAACCGATCCCCGAAGCCGTGGTCAGCGTGCGACCTGAAAAAATCAAACTCTCCACTGAATACCCCAATCAACCGTACAACACCTATCGAGGTGTTTTAAATAATGTGTTGTATCTTGGGGATCACTCGCAGTTTGTGGTGGATTTACATGCTAGCGAAAATGTGCCGCCCGTCAGGATCATGCTAGTTCGATCTAATCATCAGGGCGAAAAAACACCTCCCTTTGACAGCCAAGTATATGTTTCATGGATGCCTGAAGACTGCGTGGCGCTGCCCAAAAGTACCGTTGCTAATACCGTTGCTAATTAAGTATCGGCTTCCAGATTGGCTATAATCTCTTAGTAAACGCCTTCCAGAAGACAACAAAATTAATGGGTACTCCCCGCGCCGAACCGTACATTTTTAGCCTGCCAACTCCGAGTAATGCGATCGCCTTGGCAGGGATACGCGAAGAAAACCTGAAAATACTTGCAGAAATGACAGGTGTACGGCTGGTAATGCGGGGGCAAGATTTATTGATTGAAGGCACTACAGACCAGATTAATCGTTGCGAGCAATTACTTAAAGCTCTGAAGCCACTTTGGTCACAAGACAATGCGATCGCCGCCGTTGATATTCGCGCCGCCAGTCAAGCGATCGCCGATGAACGGGCGACATCATGGAGCGATCGGGCGACGATTTCTCGTAATCGTCGGGGCGAATCAATCCAGCCGCGCACCTATCGACAACAGCAATATGTACTTGCCATGGAAAGCCATGATTTAATCTTCGGCGTTGGTCCCGCAGGTACTGGCAAAACTTATCTTGCTGCCGTAGCCGCCGTGAGTGCGTTGCAAAGTAATAAATTTGAGCGCATTATTCTCACCCGTCCTGCTGTCGAAGCTGGTGAAAATCTAGGCTTCTTACCTGGGGACTTACAACAAAAAATCGATCCATACTTGCGCCCCCTTTATGACGCGATCAACGAAATGATTGGTGCTGAAAAAGTCCCACAGTTAATGGAGCGCGGCATTATTGAAGTAGCGCCTCTTGCCTATATGCGCGGACGCACGCTCAGCAATGCTTTTATCATTGTCGATGAAGCTCAAAATACAACGGCGGTGCAGATGAAGATGGTGCTAACCCGTATCGGCTTTAAATCGCGGATGGTGGTAACGGGTGACATCACTCAGATCGATCTGCCCCGTCATCAAAAGTCGGGCTTGATTGTCGCTATGAATATTTTAAAAGGAGTGCAGGGCGTTTCTTTTAACCTATTTGATAAGTCTGATGTGGTACGACATCCTCTAGTCCATAACATCATCGCCGCCTATGAAAACGCCGAAAACGAAGCTTCTCCATAAAACCTGAAAAGTCAAAGGCAACGCTTCGCGTTGCCTTTGACTTTTTATTGAGAATAGCGACAGCTATAATTAACTTAAAAAATTATGTCCCGATCGCCAGTTACCGAAAAAATGCAAATCGCGGAAATGCAAATCAAAGAGATTCAAGTCACGGTCAAACTATTTGCCATTTTTCAAGAAGTATTTGCCACTGATGAAATGCAAATAAAGCTTGAGGTGGGCGCAGTAGTGTCGCAGATTTTCGATCGCCTCGTCAGTCAGCAACCACATCTCGAAAAGTGGCGATCGCTAACTCGTTATGCGATTAATCTCAGCTTTGCCGAACCGCACACATCGCTTAATGATGGCGATGAAGTTGCACTTATCCCCCCTGTGAGTGGCGGCTAGTCTACGCTTGTCCAGTCCAATCAAGCAAGCCACTAAACTGGTGCAAGTCAATAAAACTAAGCTGCAACAAAATCATCAACAATGGTCCTTCTTGGCGCTCTTGCCATCGCTTGGCAACCGCCAATTGCTCACGGTCAACTAGAGACGACTCTAGCAAGTGTCTCTCTAAATCTTTTTGGCGACTAGCGATCGCATATGTCTGGGAGTGATAACTCATTAAGATCAAATAACTAAGTTACTTAAGCAATTTGGATTGGTAGCGTAGCGCACCATACCACATCTATAAACATTAGTCAAAATTATTTTTACAACTTTTTATAATCATTTCATAATCGTTTTTATAATGACTATGGACAGTACTTTAACCCATCCTTTCTGATAAATTGACTAAGGAATTGGCGATCGTTTTCAAGTCCAAAGATTCACAAATACCAGCACTGAAACATGATCCTCGTCATCGACAATTACGATAGCTTTACCTACAACCTCGTGCAGTACCTTGGCGAGCTATTACCCGAATTTCCTGCATTGGGAGAAATTGTAGTTAAGCGTAATGATGAAATAAGCATCGAACAAGTTAAGCAAATAAATCCCGCAGGAATCGTAATCTCCCCTGGTCCCGGTCGCCCTGAAGAATCTGGCGTGTCGCTAGATATTATTCGTGAAATGGGAGTAAATACACCGATCTTAGGTGTATGTTTGGGACATCAAAGCATGGGATTAATTTATGGTGGTCAAGTTATTTCTGCACCATATTTAATGCATGGCAAAACATCGCAAATTTATCATAAGGGAGTCGGTGTTTTTGCAGGGCTAGCCAACCCATTTACCGCAACTAGATACCATAGTTTAGTGATCGATCCTCAAAACTGTCCTGATGTTCTTGAAGTTACAGCTTGGACTGAAGATGACATAATTATGGGAGTTCAACACAAACAATATACTCACGTCCAAGGTGTGCAATTTCATCCTGAAAGCATTTTGACTGAGACTGGTAAGGACTTGCTGAAAAATTTCTTAAAAGGCTTAAGCGTCACTTAACTCAGTGCAAAGCGCCGCGTCCCGCTACAAATAGTCACAAATAATCCACAAATAATAATTAACTAAACAACATGCGCCGCAGACAAATTCTCCGACTCGCTCAGGGTGGACTAATCTCAGCATTTACCGCAGGAATCATCGCTGATGCCGCTAACTCTCAAACTAATTCGACTTTGAAGCTTGAATGGTTGGGGCATATGTCATTTTTAGTGTCAGGGGATGGCACGCGCTTTTTAACCCATCCTTTCCGTCCTGCGGGTTGCACAGCTAATTTATCTGCCCCGAAACCATCGGCTGACTATATTTTGATTAGCTCACGATTGCTTGATGAAGGATATTTAGATAATTTGCCAAAAGATACACGAGTGTTGTCTGAACCCGGTTCTTATACGCTCAAGGGGATTAATCTTCAAGGAATTACGATGGATCACGATCGCATTGGTGGTCGTCGTTTTGGGCGAAATGTGGCTTGGAAATGGAAGCAGTCGGGCATTTTTGTGTTGCACCTCGGTGGCGCGGCCGCCCCGATCAATGCTTCGCAGCGTATTTTAATGGGTCGTCCTGATGTGCTAATTTTGCCGATTGGCGGCAATGCTCAAGCTAGTGAGGCGATGCAAGCTAAGTCTTATTCTCCAGCCGAAGCGAAGGCGATCGTTCAAGAATTAAATCCGCGTATTGTTATCCCTGTTTATTACCGCACTGATAAGTCTAATAATTCCTGTCAATTGGCTTCTGTTGATGAGTTTTTGGCGCTGATGCCCAAGGATAGTGTCAAAAGATTGGAAGGTTCAAGTTTAGAGCTTAATGCTAGTAGTCTTCCGCAAACAACAGTGGTACGAGTGTTAAAGGCTTAAGGGAACTCCAAACAAAAACGATTCATAATTGAACCCAAAGATGTTGCAACGGACTACGCCCACCGCAATATATTTGGGTTCAATCATTTTGTGTAAGTCCCTTATTTAGTTTTTTGCTCAAGGCGATCGCCACACCTAAAATTTCTGCTAAAATCAACTAGATGTATCTCTCAGAGCTACTATGCAAACCACCGAAACCCCAATTAAGTCCACAGCACCTTCTCCTCCATTGGTTGCTGCAAAATCAATTACTCTTCCCGATCATAAGCAACTACCCGAATCAGACAGAACCTTTGTGAAAAATTTCCAAGAACACCCACAAAGCATTGTTTTAACTAGCTCGATCGCCCCAGTCTTAGAAAAATTACATCCCGATGGACGTTACTGCATCGGTCAAGATAGCGGCATCTATTGGCGAATGATGGAACCACCCGAAAAAGGAGCCGAAGCCCCTGATTGGTTCTATGTGCCTAATGTCTCACCACTTCTGGATGGAGAATATCGCCGTTCTTATGTGATGTGGAAAGAATTTGTTGCGCCTTTAATAGCGATCGAATTTGTCTCTGGCAGTGGCAAGGAAGAACGAGACGCAACGCCCCCTAGTGAAACCGAAAAAGCGGGTAAATTCTGGGTATATGAACAAGCGATTCGTATTCCTTACTATGCCATTTTTGATGCATGGAAAGATAGCCTTGAGGTCTATCACTTGTTTGATAATCGCTATACCCAGATCCAGCCTAACGATCGCGGTCATTACGCCGTTCCGCCGATGGGTGTGGAACTGGGGCTGCAATTTGAGAATAGTGTAGCTTGGTTGCGCTGGTGGGATGATGCGGGAAATTTGTTGCTGACGGGTGATGAGAGAGCGGTGGAAGCTGAGCAAAAACAGGTGCAAGCTCAACAAAAACAACTTCAAGCTGAGGCGATCGCAAATCAAGAACGTTTAATCGCTAATCAAGAACGTGTAGCTAAAGAACAAGCTGAGATGTTACTGCAAAAATACCGCGATCGCTATGGTGATATTTCTGAATAATGGCTAAGAACGTTGAATTATGTGTGAGGTAAGCTACAAACAAGTCGGTTTAGTAATGATAGAATTAAGTCGTTTATTTCGTAAACAAGCCCCATACACTGGAAACTTATGAATCAGTCAACAAGTTCTACCCCCCCCCCACAAAATCCTTGAAACCCTTGCTGTGTCAGGGTTTGCGGCTCTAGCCATTATCGCATCTTCCGTTGCGATCGCCCTACCCGCCTCCGCAATTTCGTTTAATCTTTCTTTTACAACTGATACTGATAATGGTGGTGATCCGCTTACTGTAAATGCTTTGCTAGCAACTAGTGACAGTTCCCCTACAGCTATACCTAACAACACCTACACTGTCACGGGTATTACAGGTTTTGCAAACAGTAACCCAATTACTGGGCTTAACAATACTTTCGGTAACCCAGATAACATCTTTCAATGGGATGGTACAACTATCATCGGTTTGACGGGGCAAGGAATTTCATTTAATACGGCTTCAAGTTCGATCAATATTTACAATTTCGATACAGGTTCTATTACTGAATTCAATCTAAGCTCATTATTTGCTACCAGCACTAATAATGATGGTGGTTTTGTCACTTCCTTGAGCCTCACTCCTGATGCCACACCCGTTCCCTTTGACTTCGATCCCAGTTTTGGGCTACTTGCCCTTGGTGGAGCTTGGACTGCTCGCAAGATGATTAAGAAGTCCAAGAGCGTTGTCAACAAGTAGTTGGTAAGATCCCCCTCAATCCCTCCTACGCACAATAACCAAATGTAGGGGCAATTCATGAATTGCCCCTACATTTGAATCACGATTTCAAGTTCCTTTGCGTAAGTCCTAATTCTGTCAGATTACACCAGCTTGAAAGATTTGATTTACGGTAAGATTTAATTCTGGAAAGGTTTGCGAGAATAGGCGATCGCCTATTCTTTCACTTATTGCTAGCCATTCATATTTTCGAGCCAATTGTGTAAATCTTCCAAACTTTCCAAATCAAACAAAGCTTCACTTAATCCATCTAATAATTCTGGCGCTAATTCGTCCAATAGAACCTTAATTGCATCGGGTATAGCCCCTAGTTTGCGAGAAAGTTGTTTGAGTAGAAGCGATCGCTTGCCATCTTGCACACCTAAAGCCTTGCCTTCTTGAATACCTTGAGCCTTACCCTCCTGAATACCTTGAGCTTTACCCTCTTCTCGCGCTGTTTCGATGACACCATTCATGTCTCGATAGTACTTTAAGCTGTTTTCATAAGCCTCTCTTTCCACTTGAGAAAAGTTCGTAATCCGTGCGACTTCAAACAGTTGCATAAATACATTTTCTTGCAATGCTAAAGGCGGCTCTTCTAAGTCGGGTAGGTGTTTTAGCAAAAAGAGCCACTTGTCAAAATGGTCGTTTAGTTGATCGATTGTTTTTTTGAACTTTGGTAATTCTAAGTAAATAAATTTCAGCTTTTCGTAGAAAACTTTGCAATTTTGATCTTTTAGTTCAACGATATGTAAAAGGTTGTCATCGTTTTTATCTTCATCAAAAACAAAGTCTAAAATGCCGATTGTATAAACTGGATCTAACTTGTAGTTCCAATCTCCTTTTTGTGCTTGGTCTTGAATGGG
>JANODY010000113.1:0-51577 GCA_031412945.1 Cyanobacteria bacterium SOY_65_metabat_81 | reverse complement strand
AGCTCTATTTAGCAATCCCAAATGTGTTGAGACGGGCTTCGGCTTCGCTCAGCCTTCTGTCCACGCTGGCTGAGCGAAGCCGAAGCCACAAATGATTTCGGATTGCTATATCTCAGCGATCGCAGGACTGTTCTCTGAGTAAGCCTTAATAACTTAGGGAATCAGATCGAGAAACATCGCTCCAATTGATGTCTCATCGGCTGAACAAATACCACGCTCAGTAATCAAACCCGCCACTAGTCGAGCAGGAGTGATATCAAATCCATAATTTAAAGCAGTGGTTTGTAATGGTGCAACCCGCACCTTCCCGATCGCCCCGTCATCTTGCAACCCTTGCATATACAAGACTTCATCAGCATTACGAGTCTCGATCGCAATTTCTTTGATGCCATCAGAGATGTGCATATCAAAAGTGGAACTGGGTAACGCCACATAAAAGGGAACTTGATTGTCAAAAGCCGCCAAAGCCTTAAGATATGTGCCGATTTTATTCGCCACATCGCCACTACGCGTAACGCGATCAGTTCCGACAATGCAGAGATCGACCTTGCCATATTGCATCAACAATCCGCCTGTATTATCGGCAATGAGCGTATGGGGAATGTTTGATTGTCCAAGTTCCCATGCGGTCAAGTTCGCACCCTGATTGCGAGGACGAGTTTCATCGACCCACACATGAATGTTCAGCCCGCGATCGTGGGCTTCATAAATTGGCGCTAAAGCACTACCGCGATCGACGATCGCCAACCATCCCGCATTGCAATGGGTCAGGATATTTACAGGTTCTCCCTTGGTTTTGGTTTTGGCGATTGATCCAATCAATTCACAGCCAAATCTACCAATATTGCGAGTTCCAATCACATCGGCATCGGCGATGGCGATCGCTTCTCTGAGAGCAGCTTCTACTAGGTCAAGTTTTTTGGCAAATGCTTTTTCTAAAACACTAATCAGGCGATCGACTGCCCACATTAAATTAACGGCGGTGGGACGAGCGCCACGAATCACCGCCGCAAGGGTTTTAATCTTATCAAGATCGCCATGACTTTCTCTAGCAGCCAGATATACGCCAAAGGCGGCGACATTACCGATTACGCCTGCTCCGCGCACGGTCATATCTTGAATCGCCAATGTTGTATCAGCGCTAGTTTTCAAGGTCTTGGTCACTAACCGAAAGGGAAGTTGAGTCTGGTCAATCACCACCAGATCGCCGCCTTCCAACCAAAATGCTTTATATGTAGATTCCATAATTTATAATTTCTTATCGAATATCTTCGGTTAATAGAGCGATTATATTGACTACTCTCAGCGCTAAAGCGACTGAGATTCCAAGAGTCGCTTCTTAGGGTTTCTGCTTCATAGCACCAGCCTTAACAGATTTACTCTGTTCGGGTCTTACAGTCGCTCCACAGACATTAACCGCAAGCCCTGCGGCAAGAATATTTTTAGCAGCATTTACATCGCGATCGTGATGCGTACTGCACTTAGGACAATCCCACTCTCTGATATTTAAAGGCAACCTATCCACAACGTAACCGCAATGTCCACACCTTTTAGAGCTAGGAAACCAACGATCAATTTTGATGAGTGTTCGACCATACCAATTGCACTTATATTCAAGTTGCCTAACAATTTCACCCCAACTAGCATCACTAATCGAGAGAGCGAGCTTGTGGTTTTTGACCATATTCTTCACAGACAAGTCTTCGACTGCAATCACTTGGTTTTCACGAACCAGTCTAGTTGTCAATTTGTGAAGAAAATCATTACGAGCATCGCTAATTTCAGCATGAACTTTAGCGACTTTCAATCTTGCTTTGTGGCGATTGTTAGATCCTTTTTTCTTGCGACTAAGGGCTTTTTGAGCTTTACGCAGCTTACGGCGCTTAGCTTTGAAGGTTTTAGGATTGGCAATCTTTTCACCATTGCTCAAAGCCATCAAGCTAGTAATACCCAAATCCAAACCTATTTTGTTAGGAGATTCAGGTAATTCTTCGATTACAACATCTACTAGCAAAGATACTGTCCACCGTCCAGAGGGCGAGAGCTTCACTGTAATCGTTGATGGCTCTGCACTTTCTGGCAGTTGACGACTCCATCTAATATCTAAAGGCTGGGTACATTTTGCTAAATATACTTTGCCATCTTTCCATTTGAAAGCAGACTTAGTAAATTCAGCACTGCCACCGTGATGCTTTTTCTTGAAGTTAGGGTATTTTGCCCTTCCCGCAAAGAAATTAGTAAACGCGGTTTGTAAATGCCTCAAACCTTGCTGCAATGGCACACAACTAACTTCATTAAGAAATTGCAAGTCTTCTTGCTTTTTCCAACTGGTTAGCATTGTCGAGGTTTCAGGGTATCCGACTCGCTCTTGTCGTTCATACCATGCTTCTGTCCTTGCGGCTAATGCACGGTTATAAACTAATCGAGCGCAACCCATCGTTCTTCTGAGCAAGAAACTCTGCTCAGGAGTTGGATAGAATCGGTACTTAAAAGCTCGTTGTGTCATATTCACATTATATCACCTGTTTTGTGAATGTAGTCAATCAAAAAGACTAAAGGCAATAAATTGCCTCGCTCGTTTCCCTCTCAGCGCTAAAGCACTGAGTTTCTCACTTACCGTATTATTTTTATGAGAAAGGGCTAGCCCTTCTCTATTTGCGGACTGCTAATTTCCCAAGGCCCCATGCTAAGCCAAATACAACTAACGTTCCTGCGAGTCCAGCTAAGGCTGTCGATATTTTCTCATTGGGAAGCCCTTTGATCGAATATTCTTCAAAAATCTGGGCAAAGGGAAGTTGCTTAGCTGGAGATTCAGCATTAGCTTTTTGGGCAAATTTTAAATCTTGAGCAACGCGATCGAATCCGTCAGGAGACTTACTAGCAAATGGGGCTAGACATGCAGCTATGCTAAGGGCTAAGGCTAGTCCTGAAAGCATGAAATATTGTTTTTTATTCATCAGTTTGATCGATAGAAACTTTATAAACAGATTTGTAGTTGGGAGCATCATAAATCAGTTCAGGTCGAGTCTTCCAGATAAAGCTAATCACGGCGTTGGTAATCAATGCTTCACCAATACCAATCATCAAATGCCATGATAGCATCGCTGTTAAGCCGAGAGAGAGAGGCACAGTATCCGATAGAGCTAAGAGAACTGCACAGACTGCCGCCGCCATAACTACACTTGTCCATGAGGCGATCGCCGTGCTGATGCTCATACCTAGCCAAGTATTCCGCCCGATCGCCAATCTAATCAATCGATAAAGATAATAGCCGCCAAAAGTGCCAATTAAGCCCATGATCGTAATATTTGCCCCCAATGCAGTTAGTCCACCATCTTGGAACATGATCGATTGCACGATAAAAACTACTGACATGACCAGTGAGCCAGCCCAAGGACCTAATAAAATCCCTGCTAGAGTGCCACCCAGCAAATGTCCAGAAGTTCCACCGATGATCGGAAAGTTGACCATTTGGGCGGCAAAAATAAAGGCGGCGCAGACTCCCATCAGTGGAACAGTGCGTTCTTTATATGTTGATTGAACTCGATTGAGAGAAAGTGTGATTAAACCGATCGCGATCGCGCCTGTAACTAGGCTCACTGGTAAGCTGAGATAGCCATCGGGGATATGCATGGCTAGATGGACTGGAAATAAGAACATTTATACCTCACTTTTTTAATATGCTTTGCGCCGCCTCATTCTGTTTGGGTTTTAAGACTGCTGACAGCGATCGCTCTAACAGCCGATTCTTGAGTTTCAAGACTCTCCAAAAGCCGAAACTGAACTAGCGATCGCATGAGATTGTGTTCAGGATATTTGACATGAAAATATTGATTTCCTGCTAGATAATCCGTAAAAAAGCGCAATCCTAACTCAAAAGTAATGACGCGAATTGCATCGTAAATATAGGCATAGTCATATTCAGTTAGAAACGATCGCGCCACGGATAGATATCCTTCCAAAATTGCTTGACAAAGATCGGTATCAAAGTTCACGCTTTCCCATTGGGCAGCATCTTCACCCGCAAGATTACAGCCCGATCGCAGACAATCACCAATGTCATAATGGATTAAGCCCGACTTGATCGTATCCAAATCGACCATACTCACCGCTAGTTGAGTTTGCTGATCAAATAGAATATTATTCACTTTGGGATCGCCATGCATTGTCCGCGATACTAACTTCCCTTTGGCTTTAGCATCTTCTAAAATATTGGCTACGCCGTGGCGATCGCTTATAAATTTCAAGCAATAATTTACTTCAGGCGATCGCTGAGGATTGCTTCTCGCTAAAACTGCTTGATACTGCTGTAAATAACGCGGCGTAATATGAAAGCCTTCTAAGGTGTCAGCTAATTTCTCTGGCGCTAAATCACTGGTCAGATGATGGAATGTGCCTAAGGCATAACCAAGTTCTCGCGCCTGTTCGCTATGGGCGATCGCCTCAAAAGCTTGAGAACCTTCAATAAAACTCAGCGATCGCCAAAATTCGCCATTTTCTATCTGCAAATAATCTAGTCCTTGATCTGTTAGCAATAATTGCGGTACTTCCCAACGCCTGTCGAGTGGTTGTTTGTTAAGGCGATCGCGAACATGTTCTGTATAAGTGCGGATGTTCTGCATCACCAGTTGCGGTTGACTAAACACATGGGTATTGATGCGTTGCAAAATGAAAGATTTTGTTTCTATCTCTTGCATTTCTAGGCTTTGCCAAGTCACCAAAAAAGTATCGTTAATATTGCCACTGCCAAAGGTTTGAATATTAGCAATTTGTCCTTTGGGAGTGAATTTTGTGGCGATCGCCATCAGCTTTTCAATTTTATGTAATTCGTTGTTTTGATTCATTGCGATTAACTACTGCGTGGATATTCCGCTAAAACTTGTTTAAGATACTTACCCGTATAAGAACTTGTCACTTCTGCAACTTGTTCAGGTGTACCCACCGCAATGATTTCACCACCGCGATCGCCTCCTTCAGGACCCAAATCAATCACCCAATCAGAACAACGGATTACGTCGAGATTATGCTCGATCGCGATGATGCTATTCCCTTTATCGACAAGGCGTTGCAACACATCCAATAATTTGTGGACATCGTAAAAACTTAAGCCCGTGGTCGGTTCATCGATGAGATAGAGCGTCTTGCCCGTAGCACGGCGCGATAGTTCGGTCGCTAGCTTGACCCGTTGCGCTTCACCGCCCGAAAGTGTGGGCGCAGATTGACCAATCCGCACATAGCCCAAACCGACATCAACTAGCATTCCCAATTTAGTATGAGCAGAAGGAATGTTCTCAAAAAAGTGCATCGCTTCTTCGATGGTCATATCGAGAACATCAGCGATCGTCTTGTCTTTATACTTGACTTGGAGCGTCTCGCGGTTATAGCGTGCGCCTTTGCAGATATCGCACTGCACATAGACATCAGGCAAAAAGTTCATGGAAATGATATTCACACCCTGTCCAGAACAAGCCTCACAACGCCCACCTTTGACATTAAAAGAGAATTGTCCAGCTTTGTAACCTCTAGTTTTAGCGGCAGTCGTCAGCGCAAAGGTTTCACGCACCACATCAAATAGCCCTGTATAGGTCGCAGGATTAGAACGTGGTGTGCGTCCGATCGGAGATTGATCGATCACGATAAATTTATCTAGAGATTCCAACCCTTTAATTTCACCAATTCCTTTAGGTGCTGGTACTTTGCGCGAAAAATGATGATTGAGAGAATCATGCAATAGATCATTAATCAGCGTGGACTTTCCTGAACCTGATACACCCGTCACACAGACAAGTTTTCCTAATGGAAGTTGCACATGAATATGTTTGAGATTATTAAGAGAAGCATCACAAATTTCTAGATGTTTGCCATTCCCTTCGCGGCGGGTTGCGGGTGTGAGAATTTGTTTTTGTTTGGATAAATATGCGCCTGTGAGTGAGTCAGGATGATTCTCAATATCTTTGACACTGCCTTGAGCCACGATCTGACCTCCATGCACGCCTGCGCCTGGACCAATATCAACAAGGTAATCAGCAGCGCGAATAGTCTCTTCATCATGCTCGACCACGATCAAGGTATTGCCAAGATCGCGCAGTTTGGTTAAAGTTCCTAAGAGTCGGAAATTATCGCGCTGATGGAGTCCGATACTCGGCTCATCAAGGACGTAGAGAACTCCTGTCAAGCCCGACCCAATCTGGGTAGCGAGGCGAATGCGTTGGGCTTCACCGCCAGAAAGTGACATGGTGGAGCGATCAAGGGTGAGATAGTCCAAACCGACATCTAGTAAAAATTGCAGCCTTGCCAAGATTTCTTGTAAGACGCGATCGGCAATCTGACGAGTGCGATCGCTGAGTTCCAAATTTTTTAGGCGATCGAGACAAGTACCAAGGGGAACAGACACAAACTCAATAATGTTAAATCCACCAATCCGCACAGCGAGGGATTCAGGCTTCAAGCGCATTCCATCGCATACCGCACAAGACTGCTCAATTAGATAATTTTCTAACTTCTGTTTTTGGGATTCTCCAGCTTCAGCATACTGGTGATCGAGCATGGCGATCACCCCTTCATAGCGTTTGTAATAGCCTTCAGCGCGATCGCGATAAGTCGAATCTGGCTTAATTAAAATCTTTTCGGTTGTGCCGTATAAAATAATGTCAACTTGAGATTGAGATAGATTTTCCCAAGGTGTCGTAATCTCAAAACCCGCATATTCGCCCACACTGGCTAAAATCGAAATATAATAGGTATGCGTCTTATCGGCCCAAGGCGCGATCGCCGTATAGACTGGCAAAGATGGATCGGGAACTAGCAGTTCTTGATTAAAAGTCTTGACGCTTCCCAGTCCATGACAATCAGGACAAGCACCATAGGGAGAGTTAAAAGAGAACATCCTTGGCGATAGCTCTTCCATCACCGCGCCATGTTCAGGACAGGCGAAATTTTCTGAAAATGTCAAAATATTAGACTGCTTACCATCGCTCTCAGACACAGGTTCAGATGGTAAAATCTCCACCATCGCAATGCCTTCGGCACGTTTGAGACAAGTCGCCAGAGAATCAGTCAACCGTTCTTGAATGCCATCTTTGCGAACTAGGCGATCGACCACGATTTCAATATCATGGAGTTTATTCTTCTCCAGTTCGATATTATCGCTAAGCTCGCGCACTTCTCCATCAACCCGCACTCGCGCAAAACCTTCAGAGGCAAGCCCAGTTAATAATTTTTTATGAGTTCCTTTTTTGCCGCGAATTACGGGCGCAAGTAATTGAAAGCGAGTGCGATCGCCAAGTTCCATAATTGCATCGACCATTCGATCAATGGTCTGAGGTGCAATATTGCGATCGCAAATGGGGCAGTGCGGCGCACCCGCCCGACCATAGAGCAAGCGCAAATAATCATAAATCTCCGTCACCGTGCCGACTGTCGATCGCGGGTTATGCGAAGTTGATTTTTGATCAATCGAAATGGCGGGACTCAAACCCTCAATGTAGTCCACATCAGGCTTATCAACCTGCCCCAAAAACTGCCGCGCATAGGCGCTCAGCGATTCCACATAACGGCGTTGTCCTTCAGCAAAAATGGTATCAAAGGCGAGCGATGACTTCCCAGAGCCAGACACACCTGTAAACACGATCAGGCGATCGCGGGGAATCGTCAGATCGACATTTTTAAGATTGTGCTGTCTAGCACCCCTGACATGAATATGAGTATGGTCTGGCATTCGTGGCGATTTTGTATTTGAGCTAACTTGACAGAGGTCGAACTCGACCTAGGCGTGAATTTGGGTATGCCCTACCCTATTTAAAGCCAAGATATTCAACGCCGCATCAGGTTCTAACACCGTACCACAATGACTGCATTGATGAGTTCTCGCACTCAGCAATTTCTTTTGACCAAAATCCTAAGAACTAGAAAGTGGCAAAATAAGACGGCTAAGAATGCGATTGTCTTCTAGTTGATAAAGTGATAACTCGCCCCCTGCTTCGAGCATCAGGCTCTGACAAATAGCTAGATGTAGCCCCGGAGGTTGATCTAGTAGCGAAGGAGACAGTGGATCGATCGCCCTGCCTTGATGTAACTCTTGCAGCAAGGCTCCATCAACCACACCATAATCGGTAATCGATAATTCTAAAAGCTTCTCATCAATCTGACGACACCAAAGATCAATCCGTCCGCCAACTTCCGATCGCCCACAGGCAAATAGCAACAATTCATTTAAAATCATATCCATTTTAGCAATGTCACCACCGACAACCACATTGGCTTGGTTATGCACCTGTGACCAGATCTGCCTTTGCTTGATCAAAGAATCAACCCGCTCTAAGGCGCGTTTGAGCATCCCCGCTAAGGGCGCAGTTTCATAATTTGGACGCAAGCGCCATTGCTCTTTACGGATAATTTGCGGTAATGGCGAGAGCGAACCCTGCAATTGCTTAAGAGAGCTTTGCAAAGTCACATTATTAAGCCCACCACTGCCATTAGCACGAGCTTCCGCATCCAATAAGCGCTGTACACCACTGCTGACTGTCCGATAGATATCTTCTAAGCGCCGATGCTTATACCAATTGAGGCGCTCTAGCTCTTGGCGATTGTACTTAAGATGATCGACTAACAGCAAATGGCGGCGCGACCAAGCCAGTTGGTTAGCTAACATGTTAAAAGCTTGTAACTGGCGATCGACCCAGCGCCTTCCTACGCGATCGGCGACTAACATCATTCCTGTCGGCTGATGATCAGGACTTGTCCGCAAAGCCGTCACCATCATATGCCCAAGAGCAGGAGCATTAAGCCAAGCCTTAGTTGATTCGGGTAAATCATGGACACTAAGCGGTAAAATGCCCTCACTTTGAATTGCCCATTGCACCAGTTGATCTTCTTCGATCGCAATCAGAGTTTCATTAATTGATAGCTGATATTCTTCACGACTGGCAAATACCGAGGCAATCTGTCCCCCTTGACGACCGGGCAGCCACACTATTAATACCGCAAGAGGCGATTGAGTCACCTGAGCCATTAATTGAGTCGCCGTATGATGCAATTTTTCGAGAGCATTAGACTGTTGGAGAGCCACTAGTCCAAACTGTACCGCCTGATGCGACTTTTGGCGTTCATCAGCGATGCGTTGCAGTTCGTTTTGATGAACGATTAAACCAACTTGCTGGGCAACTGCTTGCACCATTTCTCGCTCTGGACGTGACCATGTGCGTGGCGCTTCGTGAGCCACCGCCAAAATCCCTTCTAACACATTGCCTGTCGAAGTGCTACTGACAATCATCGATCGCACATCTAGATCAATAAGTGCATTTCGCCATGATAGAAACTTAAAATCGCTATCGAGATTTTCGACAGTAGCGGCATCGGGAGACTGCTCCATCATCTGGACATCGACCGTGGCTAGCCCTGCTAATAGATTGGGAATAGGACGGCGATTTTTGGGATGATATTGGAAGTCAACCCGAAACATATCATTATCTTTGTCATAGCTCGCTACCCAAAAACGCTCTAGCCCTAGTCTTTGACATAGCTTTTCCGCCGCCTGATCCAGCGCATTTTGCCAATCGATATCTGAATAAATGGCGCGGGCGATCCCTGCGGTGAGGACTTGATCGGCGGCGATGCGCTCAAGGGTAACTTCCATTTCTTCTAGAGGAGCCGTAATCGCCGCGAGTTGAGCCGCTCCGCGCACAAGATTGCGCTCGTCTTCTGTCCAGAGTCTCGGTTCGTCACCTTCGACTGACAAAAAGCCTAAAAGCTCTGATTGAAAAAATATGGGCGCAATAATTATGGAGACTGCGCCAAATTGTTCCATGACGCGATTGCTAACTTCGCCCTTGTTCATGGACTTAGCATCGACAACCACGACCAGTTGATCCTTACTCAGGGCTTGATACAAGCTAGGAGCATTTTTGACGGTCACGCCTGCGGAGTTGTCAACTGGTTGTTTACTTTTGGGACCTGGTTGGCGATTAGCTACTCGTCGCCAAAAATATTGATGTTCGCGTTCAAACCAATAAATATTTGTGTGATCGGGCATCACAAAGCTATGGGTTTCCTGCACGATCTCTTCAAGTCGTTCGGTGAGCGTGGGAATGTTGCGGATTCTAGATAAAATTTGCCAAAGTGGTTCATCTGGACGCTTGACATTTTGATAGTGCCACTCAGCATCAAGACGGCTTAGGGTCGCGCCAAGAGTCCCCAGAACGACCGACAGTCTGGCTCTTTCTTCATTGCGTGGGGTCACATTCCATAGGTTTGAGCCTAATAAAACCAATCCAAAGCTGCGATCGCGATGATAGATCGGCCAGATTAATGTGCCTTGAATATCAAATTTTTGAGCAACCTTTTGCCATTCACCGCTACGTTTTTCTTGGCGCAGATCGGCGATCGGGACTGGCTTACGTTGCAAAATCACCTGATCGAGTAAGTCGCCTGCATTTAGCGCAAATCGATCTTTTAAAAATTTAATCTCGCCCGCAGGGGTAATCCCACCTTTGCCTGTCAGTCGATGATTTTCTGGCTCATAGAGAGCAATCCAGATTAATTTATAATCGAAATTGTCTCGAAGATAATCAAGGGTAGCGCTCAATAGACTGTCAATACTATCTTCATCACGCAACAACTGCATGATTCGCCCAAGATTAACAAATTGACGATCCCAAGGGCTAGCTCCTGCTTGACTCATATTTTTGCCCTGACGTTTTTGACTTAATTATGATTAGCGGCGTAACGAAGAGAGTTAAAGGTTTGCTGAAATAAGCCAACAACTACAAGTATTTCATCATAAGCTTACAATCATTAGTTCGTAAAGTCAGCTAGCATTTGTTTCAATTTAGAAATTTACTAAGTAGCTGGGCATAATTAAAAACCAGATCCACAAGCTATAGCGCACGCGCAGCGTGCGCTATAGCTTTTAGGGTTTTATATTTGACTGCGCCCGTCCACTTATTCAGTCTCTAGGGTAAGTGTGAGTCCTTGATAAATTTGGGCGATCGCGAAAGTAAGATTTATGCTTTTTAGCTCGATCGCGTTGCCATCTTGGTAATTAGTAATCACCCATTCACCATTATCTTTTTTGTGATACAGATCTATTTCGGTACTGGTGGAGCTAACCAGTAAATAGTCTTGTAATACAGGGTTATTGGCATATAGTCTAAACTTACCACCGCGATCGTAAGCTTCGGTGCTGGGAGATAAAACTTCAACGATTAGAGATGGATAGGTAATATATTGAGTGGTGGTTCTGTCGCGATCGTCACAGGTGACGCTCACATCTGGGTAAATGTAGTTATTGGTTCTAACAATTTTTACCCGTAGGTCTGAGTTGCCAACTTCGCAAGTACTCCCCGATAGGTGGTTAGAAAACAAAGTGGTAAACCTGACAGCAATTAAGCTATGGTTTCTGCTACCGCCACTCATGGCATAGACTTCACCTTCGATATATTCGTGCTTGTTTAGTTGTTTTTCTTCCCAAGCAAAATATTCATTAGGAGTGAGTTGAGGAAAGTTTTCTTTAGCCTCGATCATGTCTTTGGGAATAGGAAGATATGTTGTATTTTACTCGACTAGCCATTCTAGCGATCGATCGCCAATTTGCAGAGGAATACTAACGGCTTTACCCAACCGAGGGCGTTCTTTGGTGGTTTCGATAAACTTTTGCACCTGTTCGACTACGCTCCAATCGCTCAAATATGAGGCGATCGCGTCAAGATGTTGGATAAAATCTGATTCGCTCATCGAAAAAGACTGCTGCTCTTGGTAACGCCACATTACTTGCAAAAATATTTTACCTTGGGTTTTGCGTAACTGCACATCATAGGAAAAGTCCCATTTATTAACGATCGCTTGCCGTAATTCTGAACCTGTCATGATTTCAACGCTTTCCTTAAGTTTTGATGTGAATCTTGCAGCATCTGTGCGCCTGTGACCGCATCTACTCCGCCCCAATACATCAACAGAGCCAGCTTAACTTTTTTACCCGATCGCTCTAAAAGTATAGTCGCCTCTTCTCGGCTAACCGAAGTCAGATCGCCAATGATCCGCAGGGCGCGATCTTCGAGTTTGCTATTAGTCACCGCCACATCGATCATCCGATTGCCATAAACTTTGCCTAGTTGCACCATTACGCCTGTCGAGATGGTATTCAGCACTAGTTTGGTGGCTGTCCCCGCCTTGAGCCTTGTTGATCCCGCCAAAATTTCGGCTCCGACAAGGGGACGGATCTCGATATCGTATTGGATCGGAAATTGGTCGGGCGGTACACAACAAAAAAAGATCGTATTTGCGCCCCGTTGTTTGGCTTCCCTGAGCGCCCCATGCACATAGGGGGTTGTGCCGCCTGCGGTAATTCCAAATACAACATCGCGATCGCTAATATTTTTGGCGGCGATCGCCATTGCGCCATCATCTTCCCGATCTTCGAGCGCCTCAGAGCTTCGGATCATTGCTTCCATCCCACCCGCCAAAATCCCCTGAATTAACTCAGGATCGCTACAAAAAGTGGGCGGACATTCGGCGGCATCAAGGACACCTAATCTTCCGCTCGTACCCGCTCCGACATAAAACAAACGTCCACCATTGGCGATCGCCGCCGCGATTAAAGTAATTGCTTGGGCGATCGTCGTTTTTTCTAGTCCAACCGCCGCTACCGCCTTAGCGTCTTCCTGATTAAACAGTTCGACGATCTCTATGGCGCTAAGCTGATCTAGATTTTGGCTATGGGGATTAGCTTGTTCGGTAAGTAAATAACCGCGATCGCCAGATATTTTCCCAGATGTTTTTTGCATCACTGACCAAACTCAACTCTTGCTTTTTCGACAATTTCAGCCGTAATCGTATCACTACCCGATGCTTGTGCTAATTGTTCGATGCGTTGACGAGCTTGCGATCGCACAAAGTAGGGAATATTTTTATACTTGACTTTGGCTTCCGCCGTCCAAGTTAAGCCTTCTGAATAATCTTGATTTTCCATTATGCCTCCATAACTTGGCGATCGCTAGTATCTGACACTCTCAGCGATTAACCCGACTGAGATTCCAGAATAATTAAAGTTTAATTCGCTGAGGCGCAACCAAAGAGTCTCTACTAAATCGCAAAGCCCCCAATATTGTCGCCACTTTTCTAAGTATATTTGCAGCCCACATCACAGTCTGCATTGATATACCAATTAAGCAAAACAGTACGATACAAACCACGCTTAACCCATCTGCCAGATTCTTTCCACCCATCGGGTTCTACACCAATAGATATAGCGGTTTTCATTTTGCCTATGGCAAACGTTTATTTGAGTTGCTCTTTAGCTTGTTTCCACAGATTATCAAGCTCTAATGGCGTAAAGCTATCATCAATGGGGCGATCGCTCAATTTTTCAATTACTTCTAGACGCTGAATAAACTTGCGATTAGTCGATTGCAACGCCGCCGATGGATCAAGATCGTACCAACGCGCCACATTAATCAGTGTAAATAACAAATCTCCTAACTCCGCTTGTTGATTCTCTTTAGATTCATGCTCTAGAGCCTGATGTAACTCATCTAGCTCTTCATGAAACTTTGCCCACACACCCTCAGCATTTTCCCACTCAAAACCATTTGCCGCCGCCTTTTGAGAAATTTTCATCCCCGCCGTCAAAGGTGGTAGCGATCGCGCATAGCGGTTGAGCTTATAACTCAGCTTTTGAGTTGTCGCCAAATCCTCACCCTTCTCTTCCGCCTTAATCTTTTCCCAGTTTTGATGGATCTCTTCTATATTTTCAACAGTGACATCACCAAATACATGGGGATGGCGGCGGATCAACTTTTGGGAAATACCCTCAGCAACTTCGGCGATCGTGAATGTACCAGCTTCACTGGCAATCTGAGAATGCAAAATCACTTGCAATAATAAATCGCCCAACTCCTCGGCGATCGCCCGATGATCACCACCTTGAATCGCATCAATCACCTCATAAGCTTCCTCAATCACATAAGGAATCAAGCTTTCATGGGTTTGCTGCAAATCCCAAGGACAACCATCAACAGGCGATCGCAACTTCGCCACCACCTCGATCAATTGCTGGATGGCGATCGCATTAGCTTCAGGATTTTTAGCCAGAAAATTTAGACTCATAGGATTTGGTTGAATGTTAAGAAAAGTAACAAAATGCTATAATAACTCCTACAAAAATAATTTTCTTTGATATTTTTTTAAACCAATTCTTAAATCAATTTTTAAACGAACAAAAGATAGCACCGATGAGTAACACCGCCAACCCCGATCCTGAAATGCTCAAAAAACTCTTAGAGCCATTGCTAGATGACTTTATCTATTGGTTCGATCGCGCCCAAAAACTACTTTCCAGCCAGCGTCTAGATTTTTTGACAGAAGATGACCAACAAAAAACATTAGAGCGTGTGGAACATGCGCTCAAAGAAGTAAGTGTGGCGATCGCCTTATTTCGGGTGACAGGCCACCAAGTTGGCATAGATATGACCACCATGCGACCTTGGCATCAACTACTGATGGAATGTCAAGCCATAGGGATGCGCTACTATCGTAATCAAGCCATTTAAATCTTTTTATTCTCAAATTGAAATTTCTTTAGTTCTCTTAGTTTACTTATAATTTTCAGGAAAGCAGTCATGGTTCAAATTATTTATATACTCGCTTTTACGATCCTGTCGATCTTTGCGATCAGCAACTTGATCCGCAGCATGATCGCTCTATCCCAAAATGAAGCAAAAAGCTATCAAGATCGTAATCGTCGGGTATCTCCTCAATTTACCCATCCTGAGTTGTGGGACAAAGATGGAAAATATATAGATGAGCCATTAATGGTAATTAAGTCAATTAATGTCGATGATGCTCGCTCCAGACTGGACGCGCTATATAACTCGTCACCTAACGGCGAAAAATAATCACAAAAAAGAGTTTAAGTAAGCAGCGCATAGCGCTGCTTACTTACTCCCTTCCTACTAAAATAAAACCAAGAATTTAGCGTTGCGGCGCAACACTGGTTTTTCAGGGGGAAGCGAGTAAACTCTTTTTTGTTGTTTTATGAAGGATTTGAGACTGCTTGCATATTTACCAAAATTGGAATGACCCACAGTTTATTAGTTTGTACGACCTGCGCCAGCACTTGGCAAAATGGCAAAAAAGTTGGAATCAGTGGCGGTGAAACATTATTAAAAGAGCTTTCTGAATTGCATCAACATTGGCAAATGCGATCGCAGTTTGAGATTCGAGCCGTCTCATGTATGAGCGCTTGCAGCCATGCCTGTGTAGTCACATTTGCCGCTCAGAGCAAATATTCATATTTATTTGGCGATCTGCCCAGCGATGCCGAACACCTCTCCGCAACTGCCTCAGCCATATTAGCCTGTGCCGAAATATATGGCGATCGCTCCGATGGAATGATGGCTTGGAAAGAACGCCCCGAACCATTAAAAAGCGGTGTCATCGCCCGAATTCCAGCCTTATAGAGTTTTTCAGGTTTAGCAGTCCAGAACACTGACAGAACGTACTAATCATGTAATATTAAATTTAAGTAACAAAACTTATCTATTCTTTAACATTCCCTCCATGAAAATTCAACAATCTGCCAACTTTTTAATTAAAACTGCTGGAATCGCGATCGCTACCGCCAGCCTGCTTGTCAGTCTGCCATCCCTAGCGGGCGACACGACAGCACCTGTCAAGCCAGTTACCACCAAACAAACTACACCAGCAGTCAAAGCCAACATTGTTCAAGTTGCCGTTGCCAATGGTTCTTTCAAAACACTAGTCGCGGCTGTCAAAGCGGCTGGACTCGTTGAAACTCTCTCTGGCAAAGGACCTTTCACCGTGTTTGCCCCGACCGATGCGGCATTTGCCAAATTGCCCAAAGGGACTGTAGAAACACTTCTAAAGCCAGAAAACAAAGCAACTTTGGTTAAACTTTTGACTTACCATGTTGTGCCAAGCGCCGTTCTCGCCAAAGATATCAAAGATGGCTCAGTTTTGGTTAAGACCGTTGATGGCGGTTCTGTTAAGGTTACTAAAACTAGTAAAAATGTAATTATTGATAACTCCAAAGTTGTTGTAGCCGATGTAAAGGCAAGCAATGGAGTCATCCATGTAATCGACACAGTATTGCTTCCTCCCGATTTGTTCTAGTTACTGCATTTTGCACTTTTTTTTACTAAATAAGCTGATTTTCCCGCGAATGGGGCAAGTCAGCTTATTTGATTTTGGGGGTTTTATTAAGCCAAGGTACTTATTGCGACTCAAAAAGCTTTAAAATCGAGGAGTGAAGTCTAATTCTGATAATGTAAACAGAGCGCCAGACCTAAAAGAACAAAAACTAAATTTGTAACACCTCATGCAAGGCACGCTTAGAGAAATTGACGTACATACAATTATTCACCTAATCGAGGTTGGACAAAGAACTGGTGAGTTATTGATTGAGTCCAGCACAGGCAAATTCTGGTTTTTGTTTTTTGATCATGGAGAACTAATTTACGCCACTGACACAAATAACAACCTGACTCGACTGCGCGACTACTTACATGGGTTAGGGCTAGACAAAGCTCTTGATCAATTAGTCACCTCCAAGCTAGGAATTAATGTCTTGGAATATGGACAGATCTGGGCGCTACTAGAATCCAAAATCTTAAATCCGGCTCAAGCCAAGTTCATTCTCGAAAGTACGATCCACGAAGTCCTTTTTGATGTCCTTGGTCTTTATCAAGGCACATTTGTTTTTGAGGTCAGTCCCGCGCTCACGCCAAAGCTAACCAGACTAAAATTTTCTGAAATTAGCTCCATATATTCACGACAGCTTCAAACATGGAAACAATTTTATCCCGTCTTGCAGTCGATTAACCAATGTCCTGTATTGATTGATAGCGAGGCTCTGCCATATTTGAGAGCTTGGATCGATGGCAAGACTTCTATTCGTCATTTATCCCGATATTCTGGGCAAAATATCTGCGAAATTGGCTCTGTAGTTTGTGAGGCGATCGCCTTGAGACAGGTGGCGATCGCGCCCCTAGTAATGAGTGTGCCACAGCAAGTCAAAGTTGAATCTCCGCGCATTTTATGTATTGATGACAGTGTGACTATTTGCCGCGCCGTCGAATATATTTTGCATAATCATGGCTATCAGGTTATGGCAGTTTCTAGTCCCACTAAGGCTTTAAGCTTAATTTTTCAACATAAGCCCGATCTGGTTTTGTGTGATATCACCATGCCAGAGCTAGATGGCTATGAACTATGCGGGATGCTGCGTAAATCCTCAGCTTTTGCCAAGGTTCCAATTATTATGCTGACTGGCAAAGATGGTTTTATCGATCGCATTAAAGCGCGGATGGTTGGGGCTACTGAGTATTTGACTAAGCCTTTTGGCGAAAAAGAATTGTTGACAACTGTCGAAAAATATAGCCGCCGAAAGTAAAAACCTCGCGCCGCGAGGCTTTTACTTTCCTAACAGATCATCAAAAAAGCTAGCGATCGCCCCGCAAGCAAATCACTTTAGTTCTGATGAGTAATTCAGGTTAAGCGATCGCAAGAAGGTCTTCCTGAGTATTAGATGTTTCAAAATGCTTTACATAGGCATTAAGACTTTCTAAAAGCGATCGCTCCACAGCATTATTAGTCATGAAGTACTCCTTAACAAATTTGTTTGATTGTAATTTTGAAGAGTGCGATCGCCTATTTCATAAGTCATGGTTTAGTAGAGATCGCTCAGGTGGAGCTAGAAGATGAGTTACTTGAGCTAGAACCACTAGATGAGTTGCTTGAGCTAGAACTGCTTGAGGTATTAGGATTTGGAATCTTGCCTACATTTTCAACGTTAATGAATTTGCCAAGTAAATCAAACCAGAAGGATGAACCCATTGAAATTGCGATCGCACTGATAATCTAGCCAAAGAGGGTAATGAAAAGTGAAGAAACTGGTATGAAGTTCAGCAACTTTATACTCCGATTTTGTTGCTGCGAAACCTCAGATTCTCCCCATCCAAATGGTAATGATATTTTTTCGGCTTCAGCATTTATCTCTTTAATAGTTTTATCATCTAGTTTATTGTTTCCCTTTACAATATTATCATCTGCGCGATTAAGATCGCTTGGCAATGCTTGATCGCAATACCAAGGATTAATGAAATTCTCATAATTATTAGCCTTATTTTAAAATTTACAGTAGTTTTTAATTTGTAGTTTTCTAGACTTGAATTTAAAGTTAATGAAAATTAAACTGATTTGATAGTTTTTATAGAGAGCCATTAGCGATCGCTGAATTTGCAATTTTAATCAATGTATCTTTATCGCCAGCCTTAAGAAGAGCAACAGGATAAAAATACTGCCTTGATTTCAACTTAAAGTTGCATCCGATGGAATGGACTATCCAGATTAAGCATAAAAAAATAACTCGCTTAACTCAATGTCGGCATCGAAGTTGAGCGAGTTTTGGATCAAATGCAACAGCAAATCTATTGCCGAAACCAAACCTAAATGCTGATGCTATTTAGAATCAAAGAAGGTTTTAGATAAGGATATGGAACTACGCGCTTCTGATTGTTGGCATCAATCTCCTGCTCTGCCATATTCAAGTTCTGTTGGAACTGCCTTACTATATCAATAATTGCTTTATTGTTGACATCTGCAAAAACATCTTCAAGTTTCTCTTTATACAGTTCCTGAAAAGCTTTGTCGTAGTAGCCCAATCGATCATACCGATAAGCTGACAAAACAAAGAGTGTTTGTACTTGTTCGGCTGCTCTCTTGTGAGGGGGGAGTAGTGCCAGAATTTTCTCCTCCGTGATTACCTCTTGTTGATCATTAGGATTAATATAAGCTGCCAATGGCATATTGGCAGGAAATGCCATATATCCGTATTGAGCAAAGTTCACTGCTGAATGTTGTGGTCCACAAGTAAAAATTACTGTAGTAACAATTTCAATCAACTCGTTGATACTATTAATCTGAGATGGCATTCCCTTAACCTTGCCACCCTTTTCATCGGACAATTCTTTTGCCCATGCTTGCAGTTCCGTATCTCCAGCAATATGTGTAGAACTTGGATAAAAATGGTTCAGATAGCCAGACACAAAAGTGCGGATGGCATCCCAAACGAGCATCCCATCATCTCGGTAAGGGTAGTGAGGAATGTTTTGCATTCCGCGATTTTCGATATCTTTGGGAAATGCAAATTCGTTGATATCCCATGCTTTATAGGCATCTTTGACAAGCTCCATTGACTCACCTTGTGTGCCTGCCAGCAACTGATCAACAGGACCACCAATATTAACAAGCCTCTGTTGACCAAGATGATTATTGGTCAACATAAACATGAAATGTGGTCTCAGTAATATACTGAGCGGATGATTATAGGCTAACTGACGGGCTGTACCAATCGCGATTGGAGCCATCACAAAATGGGTTCGACATAAATGGGAATTCATCTCATGGTGATTAGCATCTGCAATTTGCACACAAAATTTTGCAAATAGCCAGTCAAGAGGATTCTTTTCAAATGGTGTATACACCTTACTGTCTTTGGGCGTATATACCTTGCGATCGGTGCTGGCATCTAGTTGAATCGCAATTGGCACTAACTTACCGCGATCAGCTACCCCCGTACTTCGCCACCAAAAGAAAGCTAGTGGTTTGGGTAAATACTTACGACCTTTTTCATGGCTACCGCCCTGAACCACTGAGGGTCCTTGGTAGTAAGCATCCGTCCCTGTATAGTCAGCAACGTAGATGTTGCCAGCTTGCAATTCTTTCGGAATATCAAACAATGGCTCGAAATCTTCAAGAAAACTGTCGAGCCGATGTAAGACTTGGGCGCGTAGATCATTTTCGTCTAGCTGACGAATGACTAATGGATTTGATCCAGAGAGTCTTTGCTCTGCGAAGGAATTGTTTGTTTGATAAACTTTGGCGACTTCAGGTAATGGCAATAAATTAAAGAAGTCTTCATAATCTTGAAGATCGTCAAGAGGATCTAGAAAAGATCTAGCTTTGGCAGCTAACATGTTTGGGACAAGTTCAGCCGTCGCTACAACTCGTTCTGCGATATATTGTGCCGAGAAGTTTTCAACTGCGGGTACTTCTTTCAGCAATGCTAAAGGTGGTAGGTACTCATGATCGTACTGATAAGCTTTCTGTTGACTGATTAAGTCATCATTGCGCTTGTCTGAATTGGGGTCGTATTGAGGGAGAGAAGGCTGCGACATTGTTTTAGAGTTAAAATGGTTTTAGGGTTTTCGATCGAGGTGGATCGCGAATAGGATCTGGGAGTGATTAGGGTAAAGATAACTTTTTAAAACTCTCACAAAACAGAGTGTTTCAAAAGTTATCTCTAAAAATCTATAGACCCCAATCAACCACCGCAAAATGAGGCGCAGTTGCTGGAATTTCAAACCACTTAACAAACTTCTTCAAACTTGCAAGTGCTGGCTCGTTGGGGATACCAACACAACCAACTGTTCCGGGAGCAGAGTGAGAATTATTGTCGATGTGAAATCCAATCGCTGATCTATCTGTCATGGATTGACAAGTCATCGAAACCCAAACTGGACCGACTCCATCGCCTTTTTCTGGCCAATCTTCTGATAAATTATTTTTAATACCGCTAGCAAACTCAACTGGACCAAGTTTCCACCGTCCTTGAGGTAGTGGTTCGCAACTCCCTGAGATACTTGCTGATGGCAACCGAAAAACCTGACAACCAGCCGCACCTGAAACTGCTGAAATAGATTCAATTTCAGTGCCTGATGTATTAATCAAAGCGACTTTTAAAATCACCAAGCCATTTGCATCCTGCTTTCCAGTTTTAGTGATGCGGATCTCATTGCGAGTTGGTTTAGGAGGCGTTGGTACAACTTTCTTGGTGGGTTCTGTTGGCGACTTGAGAGAGACTACCACTTTACCAGGAGTGCTTGTTCCTCTGAGCTGCTCCAGAGGCAGATTCATCTTGAATTGATTAGGCTTATCCGTAGGAATCAGATCTACTTTCTCCAAGTATTCCCCTGCATCCATCAAGTACAAAGCTTTAGAAGTGAGTTTTAACCAAGTCATTATTTTTCTCCGTTGTGGTTATGTTTAGATACGTGTTAGCTTGCCAATTTTGCCGCGACTTCTTTCTGCAATCGTGGCAATTGAGAATAAAGCCACTCACCTGGACATTTAGTAGCTAAAAAATCCCTGTGTCCTTTAATATTTTCAGGCTTGATGTCACAGGACAGGCACAGAGCAGCACACATATTCACTAAACTGTTCCACTGTGCAGTATTCATGATCGCAGTCGTAAAATCGCCTTCATTGGCAACTCCTGGTGAAGGATTGCCACCATTACCTGCGTGAGCGCCTCTCACCACGTTCCCTCTAATTGCTTCTGCGAGAGAGTCAGAACGACCTTCAACTAAAACTCCATCAACCATATTTAAAAAGTTGTAGCCAATGTCACTCCACTTTTCACCAGTAGTCATGTGAGTATTTTGAATACTCTTCACAACCTGTTTGGCTTTCTCCTTTCCACCTGAAGATTGCGGTCCTGTTGTGTGGTGAATCACAATATGTTTGGGACGATCATTGACTTCAAATTGACTCTTGGGGGCAGCCGCATTCCAATCTGAACGCTTCATCACACTATCAAACATAGTGTCTGATGAAAAGCCAGATACTGCCTTTTTGAGTCGCTCCTTGGAACCAACATCCACAACAATTACTCTAGGAGCGCCATTTCCATCAAACCATTTTTTAGGAACATCAAATTCAAACTCTTCTTTGTCGGGTGTACCTAGCTGTTTTAGCTTAACTTCGTCTAAATACTCATTGGTTCCACCCTTCATCAAATATAGGGCTTCAGATGTCATTTTTAACCAACTCATGTTGTATCTCCTTTAGTAATCATAATGATTGATTTGAAATTAGTTCAACCACATCGTTTTTTATGAGAAACGACGTGGTTGGAGAACTAGGAATCTGTTCTAAAAACAGGAATCCAGTAAGGTACATCGTTTAGAATTCTGCGAGTGTAGACACTTCGGAAACTAGAGAAACCCGCATTGTAAGTTCCTGCGGCAGACTCATAATCACCTGATTCAATAAAAGGAATCATTCCATTGCGCTTAAAGTAAGCAGCCTTTGCTCTTAACGCACTGTAAGGATCAGTCATAAGTTCAGGCTGAGAGACAAATGGAATACCAGTATCCTCTTGAGCTGCCCTGTAGTTGTCTATCCATGTAATCTGTGCTAGACCCCAACCAGGATACCCTGTTTCAGAAGCAGCATCCGATGTGTTTCTTATTTCTGGATTCCAGCTAGATTCACGGCTGATGGAAGCACAAGCGTATGCATATACAATAGGATTGAAGATTCCTTGATCTTGAAAGGCACGAACCAGTATCTCAATGTAGGGCTTTGCAGGAGTTCTCCAGTTTTGGCTTTCTCCAGAATCCGGTCCATTTACAATTGGAATTTTGCTCAGATCAGCGTTGCCAGGAACAACAGAAATTTTAGTTTCTGCTGTTTCCAATGGATTCCCAGATACATCAAATGCGCTAATCCAGATTGGACGATTAATACCTGACCTGTTAAATTTGTATTCAAACTCCCATTTCTCACCTACAGGTACTACTGAGGCAATTTTAAATGGACCTTCTGGACCAGCGCTGGCAACTATTGCTTTTACCTCTGGCTTGGCAGTGCCAGAAAACTTCACAGAACGATTTACCTTGCTTTGCGCTCCAGAATCTGGCTCACTAATGGTGAAAAACTTGCTTGGTGCAAGAGTTTGATCTGCACCGACTAGCGTCAACACTAGCTCTTGTCTTTGTAGCTCTTCTCCGTTCTCATCTTCAGCAACAAACCAGAAAGGACGATCTTTTCCTGTATTTGACAGAGTTTTCTGAAACCTCCATCCTCCTTGTTGATCGGGAACAGCTTCACCTACAGGAAAAGGACCGCCTGGACCTGCTGTGATAACAATTTTTTTGACTTTATTGTCGGTAATACCACCTTGGAATACTAATGGCTCGGCAATTTTGATTACTGATTTATTCTGTGGCTTACCAATCGAGAATAGTGGGTCAGCAGGTGGTGCAGGAGGAGCGTTATATTCAACGATTAGAGCGATACTATTAAAGCCTTTACTGCGATATTCAGACATAAAATCCTGAAAATCATCCCATTCACTAGGTTCTTCAAAGACAATACATCCCGCCGAGCCTGGAACGTTTGCATCAAAATGAATACCAAATTCGCTGCGCTCAATACCTGCAATGACAACTTTTGGCGGCGTGTTAATCCAATAAAAATTTCCTTCAACGCCAATTAAACCAGTATGGTCTATTGGTTCTGTGTTCACAAAATAACTGCCGAGACCAACACTGTCACAACTTGGAATTGGTCCTGCTCCTTTTAATGACTGAGATCGTTTGTGCTGATGTGGAGCAATGCCCGATGTCACAGGATATGTTTTAATCGCATTACCGCCTTCCATAAGTGCCAGTTCACCCAAAATCAAATTATCTTTAGGTTCATCACTTAAATCCATTTGAAAACGCAACCAAGTCATTTATATATTCTCCTTATTTTCATTAGAAATTTCTGGTCGCGAATTCACACCAAACCAAAACGTTAGGCTAATAAATATCTCACTCGAATAATCTGCGATCGCCGTTAGTCGTTAGATATTCGGCAATCTAAAAATTACTTGACTAAGAATTTATACCTAGCAATTGCACCAAAAATATTAATTTTTTATGCAGCTAAATTTGAATCTTAACAAAGATTACCAGATTAATACTCGAAAAAGGTAGGCTAAAAGTAAAAAAAGGTCAGATATTTTATGTAGATTTATGTAATTTCTTTAAGTATGGCTTTCTGTATAATTCTTAGCCCATCATCTGGACTCATGACTTTAAAGTACTATGTAGTCATTACATAACATTTAAAAATTTAACGTTAGCTTGACGATGGTGTTTACTAATGACAGGTAAACTGAGCAGGTAAACCATGATTGCAACACCGAAATTTGATTACATAAGTCCAGACGAATATCTCGAAATGGAAGAAAAAAGCGATATTAAACATGAATATATCGATGGATATGTTTATGCAATGGCTGGCGCAAACGATCCCCACGTTACGATCGCATTAAACATGGCTTTTTTAGTTCGCAACCATTTACGCGGCTCTAGTTGCCGAGTATATATGTCTGACATGAAAGCTAGAATCGATGCGTTGAATCGCTTTTATTATCCCGATGTGATGGTGACTTGCGATCCTAGAGATATCCAAACTTCAAATCACAAGCGTTTTCCAAAACTAATTATCGAAGTTCTATCAAAATCTACCGAAGGCTTCGATCGCGGCGATAAATTTGCTGATTATCAACAACTAGACAGCCTTGAAGAGTATGTTCTAATTAACACCAAACGCCAACGCCTTGAATGCTTTCGCCGCAATGAAGAGGGATTATGGGTTTTAAAATCATATTCGGTCGAGCAAGATAAATTTCAATTATCGAGTATCAACTTTGAAGGGAAATTTGATGATCTTTATGAAGATGTAAAATTTTGAACAGATTAAAAAGATTGAAAAGATGCGATCGCATTTAGAAATCATCCACGCAATGGGTTTTATATTTTTATTTGTGGCGGGTTTGAAAGCAAATTGCTGTAAAAGGTAAAAACAAAGAGTAAAGCGATCGCCATGCTGATACGAGTGAATTAAAAAAGGCGATCGCCCTTTCTAATTCACTTGTTCAACTAACTTGCCAGATCAAGCTCTCTTTCAGGAGTTGGTTGAAGCTTTTTCATGCGTTGTTCTTCTGCCCAATAATCAGCCAGTTGACCTTCGATTTCACTACGCACGATATCGCGGTACTCCATGAAGTGTTCATTGTGAGCGCAGACGATCAGGTAATGCTCCCACACCGCAGGATTTTTCTGGATCATACTAAATAGATGATGCCAGAATTTAAAGCGGGTATCGCGCTTAATCCCTTGTCGCCACACAATGATCGCTAGAGCCTTAAGATCGATGAGCGTTGGCAGCTTTGCCTCAACTTTGATTTTGGGTGCGCCTAGCTTTAAGAAATAGCTATACACGCGATCGAGATAGGCATGAGGCTCGTATAAGGCACAGAAAGCTTCCACATATTCACGGGCAATTTCTTCGACGGGACGGGTTGGCTCGAAGTTCATCAAGGTGGTTTGATTCAAGTTCCCATTTTGAGTTCTTAATCTGCCTTCTTTTTCGAGGCGATGCCACAGCCCTGTATGGGGTAAAGCTTGCAACATAGCGAAGGTAGTCGTGGGAATACCTGTAAGTTCGGCAAATCTGACAATGCGATCGCCAGCTCCTTTCTTCTCACCATCAAAGCCAATGATGAAGCCCGCCATGACCCGAATTCCAGTTTTGGTGATGGCTTCAACGGAGTCAACCAGAGATGTCCTTGTGTTTTGGAACTTCTTAGTCATCTGCAAGCTATCTTCGTCAGGGGTTTCAATGCCCAAGAATACGGCATCAAAATAGCATTCCACCATCAAATCCATTAATTCTTGATCGGCAGCTAAATCAATCGATGCTTCGGTATTAAAACGGAAGGGATAGCCATGTTCTTTTTGCCATTCCTTTAGCTCTAATAAGAGCAACCGCACATTCCGCTTATTACCGATGAAGTTGTCATCGACCATAAATACGCCGCGTCGCCAGCCGAGGCTATATAAATAATCGAGTTCGGCTAATAACTGCGCGGGATTTTTGGTGCGCGGCTTGCGTCCGTAAAGCACAATAATGTCGCAAAATTCGCACTGGAAGGGACATCCGCGTGAGAACTGCACTGACATCGAGTCGTATGCGTCAAATTCTAATAGGTCAAAGCGCGGCACGGGGGTATTGGTCACATCAGGCTTTTCGGTCGTGCGGAAAGTGCCGTTGGGTTCACCCTTGGCGATCGCCTCGACAAACATTGGCAAAGTAATTTCGCCTTCATCCAAAATCAAATAGTCCACACCTGCGCCTTGAGGATCTTCAGGCATCGATGTGGGGTATGGCCCGCCGCAAGCAACTTTTTTGCCGCGTCGTTTAGCTTCTTTGATCAGAGCCAAAAGATCATCTTTCTGGACAATCATCGCCGACAAAATCACCAGATCCGCCCATTGCCATTCCGCCTCGGTAATCGTGCGAACATTGCGATCGACCAACTTAAAATTCCATTCTTGGGGCAGGATGGCGGCAACTGTGATCAAACCTAGCGGCGGTAGTAACACTTTCCGATTTACTAGCTCTAGGATTTTCTCGTAAGACCAAAATGTTTTTGGAAACAGTGGGTAAACCAGTAGAACGTTCATATCTTTTTAGCAATTAAGTGGGCGGATACTTTTCCCTCATCCCCCAGCCCCTTCTCCCAAAGAGGGAGAAGGGGAGCAAGAGTTTTTTGTCTCCCCCTTGGGAGAGGGGCTAGGGGTGAGGGTCTTTGTTTTTAAACAGCAGGGAAACCAGTACGGATATCTTCGATCACGCCATCGCGGAGGATGATTTCTACCCGCATTTGGGCGATCAAGTTATCGCCTTTGCCTGCGGGGAAGTAGCTGTCAAGTTGTCCTTGAGAGACTTCTTGTTCTAGTTCAAGATTGTTTACTTGAGTCAATTGGGTCAGCAATTGATTCTTTTGTTCTAATAACTCGGCTTTGACCCGATTCATCTCAGCGCGAATGCCCTCGATCGCATTGGACACTTCCGCCGAGAATGGTTTGATGCTTTGACGTTCGATTTCGTTGATTTGGCGAGAGCCTTGAGCATCGACTTGCTGGACTTGAGCGTCGAGTTGAGCAATTTGTTGTTGCAGTTGTTGCTGCATTTCCTCTTTCCAGCGTTGCGTCACGATGACTTGGATATTGGCGGTACGACGCAATAAAAGCTGATTAGAAAAATCGATCGAATTCACACTTATCTCCAGTTTGTTAAGGTTTTCTTATTTAAGACAGGCAAAGCCTTTCTTAAATTATGAAGTAAACATTTTGACAATAATATCTCGATAACGCTCAAATACGATGTTACGTCGAATCTTGAATGTTTGCGTCAAATACCCATTGTCGATGGTAAACGGCTCAGGCAAGAACTCAAAAACGCCGATGCGATCGTTAACGCTATAGCCTGCGCGGTTTTGAACTTCACGGTTGAGTTCTTCGCGGTAGAGGTTACGGATTTTAGAATTATTCAACTCTTGCCCTATATCTGCCAAATTAGCTTCGGCACGAATTAAACCTGCGGCTTCGAGGGCGGATAAATTAGGCACAATCAAAGCACCTAATTGTTTTTGATCTTGCCCCACTAGCACCACTTGATCAATGTATGGACTGCGAATGCAAGCATCTTCAATCGGCTGTGGTTCAATATTTTCGCCATTGGTTAAGACGATCGTATCTTTGGCGCGACCTGTAATGACCAAATCATCCCATTTGCTGACATAGCCCAGATCGCCTGTGTCAAACCAGCCTTGAGCATCGATCGCTTTGGCGGTGGCTTCAGGATTTTTGTAATAGCCCTGCATGACTTGGGGTCCACGAATTAGGACTAAGCCATGATCACCGATCGCCACATCGGCTCTGGTGGCAAGATCAACAATGCGAGTCTCGGTTTTGATGAATGGCTGTCCATCACCACCACGAATATTGCGATCGGGGCGGCGCACATGGGTAATCGGGGCAGTTTCGGTCAAGCCATAGCCGCCTAAAATCTGAATACCGACAATTTCATAAAAGTCCTCTAGATGTTCAGCGATCGAGCCGCCGCCACTGACGACATACTTGAGTTGTCCACCCGTGGCTTCGCGCACTTTTTGATAAACCAATTTATCGCCAAGCTTATGAATCGCCCATAGCGACACAACCACAGGCAGAGCCACCAATTTATCGACTAAAGAAGGGTAAAGATTTTCTACATTTAAGCCTTGAAAAATTCGCTTGGCGACAATATATTTTTGGCTAATACCGAAGAAAAACTTGACTAGACGCTGTTTGCTGGCTGGTTGATCGCGAAAATTTTTCTGCGCCCCTTCATAAATAGATTCCCAAAGCCTTGGCACAGCCACCATGTAATCTGGTTTATGCTCTTTGAGATCTTTTTTGATCATGCGGAGATTGCTGTAAATCTCAGTACAACCTTGCGAAAAAGCAAAATACTCAAAGGTGCGTTCGTAAGAATGCCATGTTGGCAGGATATTCAATACTTTTTCGTTGACTTGCAGTTGCAAAACTTTTTGGGCCCCCTCGATCTCAAACAAGAAATTGCCGTGGGTGAGCATTACGCCTTTAGGTCGAGCCGTTGTGCCTGATGTGTAGATCAGTGTGGCGAGAGTGTCGCGCTGGATATCCACATTTCCTAAATCTTTACTGCTGCCTCTTGCCAGTAATTCCTGAAAGTTAGATGCGCCTTTGGGCGGCGTTTCATCAGACAACAAGATAATATTTTTAACTGGTAGTGAATGCAGTTCGGGTTCGAGCTTTTGCAGCGTAGCTAGATTTTCAACGACGATCGCCACACTATCACTATGCTCGATGATGTACAGCAATTCACTGCGATCGGCTTGAGAACTGCGGGTGGCATTGGCTGCCCCGATCGCCAAAATTCCTTGGTCAGCAATTAACCAGCGCGGCGAATTATCGGCAATCAGCGCCACTTTTTCACCAAACTGCACGCCTAGCGATCGCAAACCTGCGCCAAATGCGTTAATCTGCTCGAACGTATCGCGATAAGTAAGACGCACTGGCGGCTTAGCGTGGGGATCATACAGGGCGATCGCCTCTGGATAAGTTTGGGCAACGTGCTGCCACATTTGCCAGAGACTAGTTGCCGATGACAGCGAGAAATTATTTTCGGTTTGCATAGTTTTAAAAATATTTTTAAAAAATAAAATAAGTAGCTAGGCGCAATTAAATATAAAACCAGAACCGAAACCTGTGGCGCACGCGCCACAGGTTTTAGGGTTTAATTCTTATAACTCATCTGGGTTGATACCTTGCGATCGCAAGTAGTTAGCTAATTTATCAGCTCGTTCATTTGCTTGTTCGGCACGCAGGTATTCTTGCTCCGCACGCAGACGTTCTTGTTCGGCGCGATCGCGTTCTTGTTCGACTAGCTCCACCGCCCAAGGCAAAATATTACCTAACTCGTCCCACCAGCGCAGCCAATAGCCATCACGCTCCTCTTTTCTGCCCTGCCATACCCCCAAGTACAACTTCATAGATTCAATCCAGAAGCGTCCTTCAGCATTTGCTTGGGCAAGTTCATAACGTTCTGATTGCAGGTTATGGACTTCTAAATCGCCTGTGGCTGGCTCAAAAATGGCGTAAACAGGCACGCGCAAAACTTGCTCATAAAAAAACCATTTGCCAAGCGGAAAAGTCCGCTTCACAGAATATTCGCCCCCATCGGTATGTGACAAAAATTCCATGACGATCGCAGGTGTCGCACCCTCTAGGATCGGCGTATAACTGCGGCGATCGCGGACAGTTTCAAACGCCTCAACAGACGCAACATATAACCAATCAGGAGCTTTGATCGACAGCTTATCGTTGATAGTGGCGCATAGCCCAAAGTTAGAAACGATTAACATGTTTGGCTTAATAAAACCTGCTAACTCTAAGCTTTCACGCAAAGCTCCTGCTAAAAGCGGTTGACCTTCATTATCCACAGGTTCTTCCTCTAGCGGTACATCATCTGGTAATTTTTCCCACTTAATGACTAGGGGCGATTTCAAAACAGAAGGTATTGTCGCAACCATATATCCTCCATAAAGTATTCAGATCAAGATCATTATAAAAGCCGCGCAAAGCGCGGCTTTTATCGTTATCCTTTGATGAAGGCGATCGCATGTTGCCAAATAATCACCTTATGCCCAGATACATCCAAACAAATGCATTGATCATCGATCCAGCTAATCTTGCCGCGTAGTTGATCGCCTGTGAGTAGTTTGATCTCGACCTCGTTTTTATCACGAATCAGTGCATGAATACGTCGAGTACTTGGCAGGGAGGGGTTGAGTCCGATTTTTGTGGCTGTTGGTGCGCTCATCGTCTTAATGCTATGGCAGTTTTACGAATATTATCATTGAAAAACTACATAAAACCCAAAAAGAAAAAGACAACGCAATGCGCCGCCTTTTTCTTTTTGAGACTTGATCTGAGCAAAGCTATCTTAGAAACGTAAGCCTAAACCAGTTTGCAACGAAGTTGCTGAAGTGCCAGAAGAATTACGGTAGGCATCAAAAGCAAAAATTACATTGCCAAATAAAACTAAGTTACTGTTTGGTAATGTGTAATCGATTCCAGGTTGGACGACAAAGCTATTTTTGTTACCCACTGGAGTCGTATCAAGGGTATTAGACAGAGCCACACCTGCGCCGATGTAAAGATCTGTGTCAAAATTTAACGGCACATCAAAAGAAATTGTCGGCACAACAGCCGTACTGCTGCCGATCAGAACTTGAGCGCGAGCGGAAACTGGAAATTCTAAAAACTTATAACGAGCCGCCACTACCGCCGATGTGCGCGAGGTTTCACCCGCATTTGGGTTTCCGCTAGTAAACCCAAAGCTAGCGCCCACGCCCAAATAGCTGCCATAGGCTGCTTGCGCTTCGGTTTTGGAAACGGCGATCGTTGACATGCATCCCAAGGCAGTCAAGCCGATCAAAAATTTAGTTAGATTTTTCACAGAGATCATTTCCTTGTATGAGCAACGATTTTTTTACTTGAGTTTCGGAGTAACCCCGTCAGCCAGAAAGACTACCACAAGTTGGAGCATTTGATCAAAAAAATTTGGAGATTCAAGAATACTCAAAACAAGTGCTGTTTTCACATGTGCTAGGTGCAGCAATTTATAGCAAAAAACCTAAAAAAGTTGTATATTTGTTGATCAAAGAAAATTCTCGCTACAAACTTAACCTCCAACCGATATAACCTATCTATTGACCTATGGCAGAGTTGACTATCTATTTTGTTTTGAGCTTTGGAGTGCCTTACACATTTTGGAAAATTGTTAGACCGTTCACATAAGAGAATTAAAACAAAATGGATGGAAATCATCACTTTTGTTTTAACTCTCTAGTTTTGCTAAGCCCAAATATGTGATTTTTGTAGGTTCGATCGCAAATCGACAGGCTAATATTTTTACGCCCTTAGCGATCGCCTCTTGAAAAAGTCTGCCATATTCGGGATCGGCTTGCGCTCCTGCGGCAAAGCGATCGCAATCACCACGATTGATAAAAAATATTAAAGCCGATGCCGTATGTTCTTCAATTACGGACATTAATTCGCGTAAATGTTTCTGTCCTCTAGTTGTGACGGTATCAGGGAACAGAGCCAAATTACCGACGCACCAAGTTGTATTTTTGACTTCTACATAAGTTCTTGTTCCATTATTACTATCAGTCAACAAGAAATCAATACGGCTTTTTTCGTTGCCATATACAACTTCTCCCTTAACCGTTGTATATGGCTCTAATTCTGGAAGCAAATGGCGATCGAGCATATGTCCGATCACGCGATTGGGAAGGCTTGTATTAATCCCAATCCATTGCTCATCTAGATAAATCGCTTCCCAACTATAGGCTAACTTTCGTTTAGGATTGTCATGATGGGAAACTAATACAGGACTACCAATTTTGCATACACCCGTCATTGGTCCTGTATTTGCACAGTGGGCAGTAATTATTTCGCCATTATCTAGCTCTATATCTGCGAAAAACCTTTTGTAGCGGCTGACTAGACGACCTGAGCTTAAATCTGAGTAGGTGTGGACTTGTTGCATTTCTAAGTTAAATCATAAGTTTAATATTGGCAGCGTAAAGCGTTGTCCATATTACCATAATGAAAAAGTTACTATAAGGGTGAATTAACATGGGAGTCAAACGTAAGCTTCATCGTTCTTTAATTAAGTTAGAGCAGCGTGATGGTGTACTGCAAGTTGTTGGTGGCAACTCTTGGTATTCTTATTTTCGCGATCCCTATCATCTTTTGCTGACAGTTCCTTGGGTTGGATTTATGGCGATCGTGATGGGTTTCGATATATTTCTGAATGCCGTCTTTGCGCTTCTCTATTTACTTGATGGAAATGCGATCGCAGGTATAAAGGAAGTAGGGTTTTTGGAAGCTTTTTTCTTTAGTGTCCAAACCCTTGCTTCTATTGGCTATGGAGTGATGAATCCCCATACACTTTATGCCAATCTAATTGTCACATTGGAATCGATCACCAGTTTAATGTTATTCGCCGTGATTACAGGAATAGCCTTTACGCGATTTGCCAAATCATCTTCCCGCGTGATGTTTAGCCATGTGGCGACGATTCATGATTACAATGGTATCCCCACACTCATGTTTCGTACCGCCAATGAACGGCGGAATAACATTCTTGAGGCAAAGTTGAGTGTTTATCTAATGGTTGATGAAATTAGTGCCGAAGGACAAATGATGCGGCGATTGCATGAATTGAAGTTAGTGCGCGATCAATCTCCTGTCTTTTTATTATCATGGACAGTAATGCATACAATCGATCGCGTTAGTCCTTTATATGGGTTGACTTTAGAAACAATGGAACGATTACATGCTCAAATTTTGGTGTCGCTTACGGGTGTTGATGAAACGATAGAAGGCACAATTCACGCCCGACATATTTATGCAGCGCGTAATCTCATGTTCGATCGCCGTTTTGTGGATGTAATTCATATGGGAGCCGATGGACATCGCTATCTTGATTACACGCATTTTCATGAAACAACGGCTATTTCATAGCGATCGCGTCCTTGTTGTTTTGCTTGATAGAGCGCTTCATCGGTTATTTTAATCAGTGCTTCAACTGATAAATCGACCATATATCTCGACAATTTTTTTGGCGATCGCCAATCCCACCCCAGTACTTTCGGATTGATCGCGAGGGACAAGGGTTTGAAAGATCTGAAAGATTTTATCAAAATGTCGCTTTTCTATCCCAACTCCCGTATCACTGACATAAAATCCCCAAAATCCATTGTTTTCACTATGTCCGACATGAATCTCGCTATCTGGTTTATCGATATATTTAATCGCATTGCTCAGCAAATTTTGAAATAACTGGTGCATTCGCGTTCTAAGCCATTACCCTTGCCAAGCCGAAAGTCTAAGAGATATACATCATGATGATTTTTGCCAATCTCTGCTAATCCATCATCGTAGTTATCGACCCAATTTAATTTAAAAGATAACTGCTCAGCCTCGTCCAAAAAATCACGAACCACAATGTAGTCATCTTCGTCATCATCGATAAGTAGAACCTTACAAATATTAGCGGTCATTCGATTATTCTCTTGAAGCGCGATCGGGTAATTCCACAATTTCAAACCAATAAGTACCGATCATTTTCATGATTTGCACCATCGAATCAAAGACGACAGGCTTAGCAATAAATGAACTCACACCGAGATCGTAAGTACGGAGAATATCTTCTTCAGCCTTAGAAGTCGTCAGGACTACAATTGGGATTTTGCGAAGGTTAGAATCGGCTTTGATTTCCTTAAGAGCTTCGCGTCCATCCTTGCGGGGCATATTTAAATCGAGCAAAATTAAACTAGGGCGAGGCGCACTTTTAGGATCGTTATATTTACCGCGCTGCTGGAGATATTCCATCAATTATTCGCCATCTTCAACAAAATGTAGATCGTTAGCAAGGCGATTTTCTTCTAAAGCTTCTTGCATCAACAGGCGATCGTCTTCATCATCCTCCGCCACCAAAATCGTAATACTTTTCCTTTAATGGACATCGTGAGCATCTCCTTGGACTTGATGAATGGGCATGGTGAAAATAAAAGTCGCGCCTTGATTTGGTTCGCTTTCAGCAACTAATGAACCGCCGTGACGTTCTGCTATTTTACGACAGATTGCGAGTCCAATACCTGTACCTTCTTATGTGTCTAGCAATTCTCATTATGAAAACAACAAAATCGGTTTTTTCAAAGCACTAAAACCAAATTAACTTTTAATGTAGCCAGTAAAGTTTCAGAAAATTGCTGGCGCTCTCAATCAGAAGGTTGAGATTAAGTTTTCAGCGATCGCTTCTTGAGAGGAGTTTTTGAATATATTAAGGGCGATCGCCTAAATCATCAGTATCTAATCGCTTTGCTGATAAATACGGATACGCCCACGCTGAATTATCCAGAGATTTCCTGTGATGTTCTCGCGCTGTAATCCTCCAATTAGAGTTTGAATTGCCTCAGTTAAGTCTTCTATTGTGGCTCTATTAGGAAGTCTTAAGACGGCGATTCTTTTATATTCAGATGGAACATATTGTAGAGGGTTGCTAAAGTCTAGGTCTAATGTAACAAGACAGCGATCTTCTGCTTGGCAAACTTTGATAACAGTTGGATCAGATGCTGATGTTAGCCCTTGTTCAAGTACAGTAGAAACATCGTAACCTGCTTGTTTTAATTGATTGATGCCTCTTTGACCGATGTTTTCGTCTAGTTTAAATTTCATGCTGATTGCTCAATGGGAATATCAATATAGCGATCGCTTGACATAGCGGCTCCATAGGCAATGCAAGCATAAATGTCTTCTGATTGCAGTTGGGGATATTCTTCTAGTAGTTGAGGAATGCTAGTGCCACTGGCGAGAAAGTCGAGAATTAGAGATACCCAAATGCGATGTCCGCGAATACAGGGTTTTCCAAAACAGATATTAGGATTAATCGAGATTCGGTTTAGCAGTTCTTTTTGTTTCATAACTTTGTTTTTTGATTGTTTACACATCAAATGCGATCGCCATGATGATCATCTTCCTTTATAGTGATTATATTTTATACGGACTCTTGCCAAGGCTAAACGAAACATCAAAAAAAGCGATCTCTCTTGCTTGAGGCGATCGCTGTCAATGTTGCAGAAAATTACTGGTGTTCTCATATCGGAAGGTTGAGATTAAGTTTTCAGCGATCGCTTCTTGAGACGAGTTTGATATATGCTCTGTAACTGTTTTCGCTAAACCGTAATCTTCTAGCCGAGAAACTGCAAGAACTAAGTATTGAAAATAGCTAAATACTGATATTTTGACTGATATTTTGTAAGCTTAAAAGAATCTGTAAATCTTGAGTAATATTTTCTAAACAGCGATATTCGCCGAACCATTCGACATATTCTAAGTCTTTGCCTTCTAGGTTTTCGGCTGTCTAAGAGGTGACAAATTCACGAGAGGAGATTTGATATTTCTGCTCGAATGTTTGTAATTTTTGTTCTATCTGTTTTTTACCTTGTTCCATTCGCAGGATTTCGGTACGGATTGTTTTTTGAAGAATTGCGATCGCGCGATCGGGATATTCGGTAAAGATTTTTAATTCGTTCATATTCAATAATTGATAGTGATTTTTTACTATTTTAGCTCGCAATTTTTGGGGAGGATAAAAAAATCTGGTGTAATCTTAGGCTTCTTTGCTCATGCCGATCGCTAATCACTTCAATTTTTGGGCAAATATGCGATCGTCTAAATCATCAGTATCTAATCGCTTCACAAAACCTGACGGTTGATTAAAATAGGATTTTAGCTAATAATCGCTATTTTGGCTTTCAGGAAATTAAAGGCGATCTCATTCTCACAAAAAACAAACTTTTTGATACTTGACGATACGTATTGAATACCATAGTATTCAAATATGACATATAAAATCATTGACTTATTTTCTGGCGCAGGCGGTCTAACTACAGGATTTCATCTTGCAGGTTTTGAATCTTTATGCGCGATCGAGTTGAATTCAAAAGCTTTAGCAACATACAAGTATAATTACCCAGACGCTAAAACTATTAACGCCGATATATGCAAGGTTGATCCTTCTGAGTTGCGATCGTCTTTAGGAATAAGAAAAGAAGAATTAACAGCATTGATAGGCGGTCCACCCTGTCAAGGATTTTCAAGAAATATTCCTGCTGAATATCGTTATCTTGATGATTCCCGCAATCATCTATATCGGGTATTTTTAGAATTTGTAAAAGAATTCAGACCGCTTTACGTTGTATTGGAAAACGTACCTGAAATTTTGAAGGCTTACAACGGATTTATAAGAAATGAAATTACACAACAACTTGAATTACAAGGGTATAAAGTTAATTCAGGATCATTAAATTCTGCAAACTACGGAATACCCCAAACTAGATCAAGGGCTTTTTTCTTAGCCAGTTTGGATAAATCACTTCAGTTTCCTGAACCTACACATTCTGGGGATATTCGAGGTGATTATAGGGCTACAACTTCTTGTAATCAACTTACTCTTCTAAAACCGAACATTTCTTCAGTTGTCACAGTCAGAGATGCCATTGGCGATTTACCAGCATTAGAGGCAGGTCAAGAATACGATCAGGAAGTTTATCCTTCTCCACCCGAAACTATATATCAAACAATGATACGGAATGGAAGTACAAAACTTACCAATCATATTGCCCGTGCTTTAAGCGCTATTCAAATGTCAAGAGCGCGTATTCTCAGTGAAGGTCAAGATGCCAGAGACTTACCCCCTGAACTGGCTCCTAAAAAGCATTACAGTGGTGCATACGGACGACTTTACTGGAGTAAACCAGCAAGAACTATTACAAGATGGGTTTTTCACCCTGGCTCTGGTAGATTTTTCCATCCAACTCAAAATCGCACAATTACAATTCGTGAAGCTGCAAGACTACATTCTTATCCAGATAGTTTTCACTTTTTAGGGACATATACTGATATGGCTTCTCAAATAGGTGAATCAGTTCCCCCATTATTAAGTAAAGTAATAGCTGAATCTATTCTTCAAGCTCATGTTTAGAGAGTTTGACTGAGTTGATCTTGTAAGGCTGAGAGAATAGAATTAACGTATCGATCAGGCGTAAGCCGATTTCGTTCAACCTTGATATAAACTGCTTCTGGAGGAAGTGTTCTAGTTCTAAAAAGCTGTTTTTGATTTTTGTACCAAACTAATTCTGTTTTACCTCCAACGCTTCCTTGTAATCCTGCCCCCGATTGTCCAGTATTTTTGTCAATCGTCCAATTCCACGAAAATGTACTGGGATCAAATGGATTGAGAGGAAATTCGCAATAGATATATTCAGAACCTTTAATAGTTTTCAGCAATATACTTTCGTAGCTATTAACTACGCCTTGTACTGCCTGATTTGATATGATTTTGTTATTCCAATGTTGGATAATAGCATTTCCAAGATCGGTAGGTGAAGATAGTTCAGTTAGACTAGCAAACCCAAGCTGAGCAGCCTTTTTGATGATATCTGCTCTTTGAATGACAAAAGAAAACGTATTTACGGAAGTCAAATTATTTAATTGTAGAGACTTTAGCGACCAACCAGTTGAAGTTGCAGAATCAACTGCATCGTAAAGTAGTTTGCTACGTCCTAATGCTGGATCTGACAAATTAATATCCTTAACATAGTGAAACATAGCTTCCCAAGTGTAGTCTTCTATTGCTCCAATTAGGGGAGAAGCTATAGTAGCAATAATCGCTTGTCTTAATTTTTGAGTTTCATTTTCTGCCAGCATTTAACACCCCTTCCACTGGATATAAAAATTCACTCATTGTCAATCCCAGAGCGTTTGTTATATGACTAAAAACTCTAATAGAAGGACTCTTTAGACCTCGCTCAAGTTGACTGATATAGGTTCTATGCAAACCTGTGATTTCTGCCAAGTATTCTTGTGACCAACCTTTTTCTATACGGCGGCGCTGTATTTCAAGCCCTAAAATTTTATCCAGTTGACTAAGTTGCATGAATTAAGATTAAAGGATTGAATACCAAAGTTCTACAGACTAAAGTATTCGACAAATTGAATTTAAATTTTATAAATGCAAATATTTAGTACGACTTTCTGGCGACTCTGCACGAGGCGGATAATCATGATCTCTATTAAACATCATATTTTGCTCATAGCCTATACAAATAAGCCAAAGTCCATTAATAGGCTTCGTGAGCATCTCCTTGGACTTGATGAATGGGCATAGTGAAAATAAAAGTCGCGCCTTGATTTGGTTCGCTTTCAGCAACTAATGATCCGCCATGACGTTCTGCTATTTTACGACAGATTGCGAGTCCAATACCTGTACCTTCTTAAGTACCGTGTCCGTGCAGACGTTATCTCATTGTCAAAAACAGCATGACCACAAAAGGAAATTTCGCGAGATGTTTCGGTTGCGTCAAGACCAAAACGAGATTTAAACCATTGCCGATCGCGATTGATTAAAGATATCAAAGCGATCGGCGTTCCACAAATATCCGCCGCTAGTTTTATCAGGTCGTCATAGACCTGTTCTGGCAATGTATCGAGAATGTTGTAGCGATCTAGTGCGGCTTGGCGATCGCTTTCATTGGCTGGGAATTCGGGTTTTTGCATTATTTTTAAGCGATCGCGACATCAATATGATTTTATTGGCAAACCACCGAAATCACGAACCTCTGCTAATATGTAGACCTACAGTATCTGTTCCCAGTTATTGATACTGTTGTCACGTTATATATTTCTGTCTCTGATTCGTCTGACACCAATTTCAACAACAGCATCGTCTCTGTTGAAGCTTTAAAATCCCTCTGGGTAAGGTTTTAGATTCTTAGAAATGTCTTGAAACATCTAAGAATTGGTATGGCTACAAATTGATCCACTAACAGCGACAGCCCGATAAAAAATTTGGAGTTCTATGTCTTCCTCTTCAATTGCCCCTCCCGTAATTAAATCTTCTTTAACTCATAAATCATCTGTCCCGATCGCATCAGCAGAGGGTTTTTCAGCATTAGGCTTGTCCGATCAAATTGTCCGTGCTGTCGCGGCGCGGGGCTATACTAACCCGACCCCGATTCAGTCAAAAGCGATCCCCATCGTGCTTTCAGGTCAAGATTTGTTGGCTGGCGCTCAGACGGGTACGGGCAAAACCGCAGGCTTTACCCTACCAATTTTGCATTTGCTATCTAATAAGGTCGTCAAGCGATCGCCCACTGGCAAAATCCCCATTCGCGCCTTAATACTTACCCCCACCCGCGAACTTGCCGCCCAAGTCGAGGACAGCGTGCAGATGTATGGTAGACATTTGCCCCTCACCTCAATGGTCATTTATGGCGGCGTGAATATTAATCCCCAAATTAATCGCCTGAGAGGTGGTGTCGAAATATTAGTGGCAACCCCCGGCCGACTTTTAGATCATGTGCAACAGGGGCGCTTAGATTTGTCTCGGGTTGAAGTGTTGGTCTTAGATGAAGCCGATCGCATGTTAGACATGGGCTTTATTCGTGATATCAAACGCATTCTGGCGCTGTTGCCAAAAGAACGTCAAAACCTCTTATTTTCAGCAACTTTTTCCAACGAAATTAAATCCTTTGCTAGTACGCTGCTCAATCAACCTGTGATGGTCGAAGTTGCGGCTCAAAATGCGACTGCGGATTTGGTCACTCAGCGAGTTTTCCCTGTCGATCGCGATCGCAAGCGAGAGATGCTCACCCATTTGATCAAAACCCATAATTGGTATCAGGTCTTAGTATTTACGCGCACTAAACATGGAGCCGATCGCCTCGTCAAACAACTACATCAAGACGACATTGTGGCGATGGCGATTCATGGCAATAAGAGCCAAGCCGCCCGTACTCGTGCGTTAAGCAAATTTAAAGATGGCAGTTTGCAGGTCTTGGTTGCCACTGATATCGCGGCGCGTGGGCTTGATATTAGTGAACTGCCCCATGTGGTTAATTATGAATTGCCAAATGTGCCAGAAGACTATGTGCATCGGATTGGGCGTACAGGTCGCGCTGGCTCGTCAGGTGAAGCAATTTCTTTGGTATGTGTCGATGAGCGCAAGTTTCTATCAGATATCGAGAAGCTAATCAAGCGATCGATCCCTCAAGAAATCATTGATGGTTTCGATCCTGACCCTCGGGCCAAGGCTGAACCAATCATCATGGGTCGCCAACAAAAGCATCAGCCTAGACGAGGTGGACATAGCGATCGCGGCGCGGCTACTAATCCATCACCTAACAAGTCGTCAGCAAAAACACAGCCCAAAAATCAATCTGGTCGGGTGATCCTTAAATCTCCTGTTCAGTCTGCCAGATCTGAACATGGCGAATCGCATCGCAATCGTTAAAAACAAAATCGGTAGTGATGCACAAAGCTTTTATACATCTGTTTGCACTTCCTTTGGTTGGGGTGATCGCCACTTTTAAACTTTCCTCTACACTACTTCTTAAATTTTTAATGGGTTTATTTGATTGGCAGGTTAATTTGGTCATAAGGTTAAATTTTAACTATTGCTTCTTGAGCCATACAAAACCTATGATTGTCAGTGAGCAAACTTAAATCCGTAGAAAGCTTTATGACAACTATCCGCGAAGTAGCAGGCGATCCTAATGAATTCTGGGGCGAGCTAAGCTGGTCTGATCTTAGCAGTGCTGAGCAAGCCCTTTGGACTCAACTAGGTTGGAACGAAGAAAATTGGGATGATGAATTAGATTTTCCAGAATGGGATGATTTATCTAGCGAAGATAAAGAGCTTTGGAGCGTTTTAGGCTGGACTCAATCTAGTTGGGAAGGAGAAGATGATATTCCTGAATCGGCTGAAAAACTCTGGGAAGATCTGACTACCGAAGAACAAACTGCCGCAACTAAACTTGGCTATACCCAAGATAAATGGGACGACGAAGATATCTAAGGATGTAACTAGTCCTAGATTAAAAGCCCATAAAGCAAGGTCAGAATGAAGTGTTGACCTTACTTTATGGGCTTTAATATGAATTGTAAAATTTTGATCGTTAATTTACACGTTTTGCGTTATGATAACAAAGACTTTCGGGGGTGTGGCGGAATGGTAGACGCTACGGATTTAAAATCCGTTGATCGTAAGGTCGTATGGGTTCAAGTCCCTTCACCCCCATCTCATTTTATGACTCTGTGACTTGCTTCTAAGTCTTTTTAACTTTCTTACTAAGAGGTTAGAGAGGGTTAGAAGCGGTTAGAGAGGGCTAGGATTTTAAGTCAACTTTAAGCCAAGCTATTTTGGCACCTTCGGGCGATCGCTTCAAAAGTATCAGCAGTATTTAAGCGATGAGATTGGTATGAGTGGGTCAACGAGGTTTTTGTTATTGGTGATTATTGGCATAGCGATCGCCGTGCTTGGCAGTCACTTTTTGACCATAATTTTAGCGATCGCCTTGATGTTGGTGGCTTATGCCATGCCAATTTTGATCGTATTAGCCTTGATGGTTGTGGCGTGGAGATTGGTGCTAGGTGAGGGCAAAAAAGAAGAGCCTAAGCAGTTACCATCGGCTCAACCAACTAAGCCCATCAAACCAGCTAAACCTGATCTAAATAATGAAATCGATCGCGAAATTAATCGCATGAAGCATCAGATCGGGCAGATGAACAAACAAAAAAAGCCATAAAAAAGCGGCGCATTGCACCGCTTTTTTTAGCACCGTTTGAGTTTCGCCGCCTTTTGTTGGGCCTGATCGGTCAAGGCGATCGCCACAATTTTGAGAGCCGACTCATGGGACGGTAGTGATGCAAAGTAATGATAACTAGTGAAATTTTCATCTGTGGATCGTGGCGAAATATTACAGCTAAAGATTTTGGGTGATGGGATCAATCTGACATAATTTGTTATTATTCTTTATATAAATAAATGTTTTGTTTTTGGTTTTGATAATGCAAGTAATGAATGCTGGAAATGCTGGCTGGACGCAAAGTGAAGAAGATATAGCTCACAAAGCTTTTGAAATAGCCTATAAACGAGAAACTGACGCTCTTATTGATTCAGTGCGCTATAAAGCAAGCTGTTTGACTGAAATAGAAGACATGTGGGGCTTACATGACTTTTTGAGCATCAAACGACATGAGGTTGATGGTCGCTATGACTATTGTTTGCCCATGTTGGTTTTTGTATTTGCGGGGTTGATCAAGGATGGGTGGATTACGCTCAAAGAACTAGAAGGACTGAATTCCGACAAAATTGCAAAAATTGTAGCCCTCACCTACATGTAGTGTGGATGAGTCGCTTGTACAAAATAAATTACAAAAACCCGTAAAATTGCGACTCTGTAGCTCGGAACTTCACGGGTTTAAATTTGTAATTAATTTTGAACTAATTTGTACTGGTTGCTACAAAACTAAAAATTAAAGTTTTTCTTAATATCTACCCTTAGAGGTTTTTAAACTGTAAACACAGTATGAGTACATATACTCAGTCAATCTTAACAAACACAAACGCAGCAACACAAATGCAGCAGCCCAAATGCATTTTAGATTTGTCAATTACGCATCCCAATAATGTAGATGTGCTGATTTCAGAACTTTTGGACTCTCAACTTAGAGCTTAATTAGCTGCAAGTTGTTCAACCCTAAAGTTCTATGTTGAGCTCATGAGTTAAGCTGATTCCCTCATGTATAATCCTTAAATTAAACCCTTCAGTCAAATTTCAAAAATATTCCTATGACTTACACCATTTCCTCAGCCAGAAACATTTTCCCGAACACCCTAGCTGCCGATGTTGTCCCAGCTACTACAGCAAGGTTTAATCAGCTTAGCCCAGAAGATCAACTAGCTTGGATTTGGTTTACTTACCTTGAGATGGGCAAAACTGTAACGATCGCCGCTCCGGGTGCTGCAAGTATGCAGTTGGCTGAGTTGACATTGAATGAAATGAAGAAGATGAGTTTTAAAGAACAAACTCAAGTCATGTGTGACCTAGCCAATCGTGCTGACACGCCCATTTGCCGTACCTATGCTGTTTGGTCTCAAAATATCAAACTAGGCTTTTGGTATCAACTTGGCGAATGGATGGAACAGGGAATTGTCGCTCCTATTCCTGAAGGCTATCGCTTATCAGCCAACGCTTCAGCAGTTCTAGAGACACTAAAGAGTTTAGAACCCGGCCAACAAATCACCATTTTGCGGAACTCGGTTGTAGACATGGGATTTGACCCTAATAAATTGGGTGGATATACTCGTGTTTCTGAACCAGTGACAGCTCCTCAAGAAATGTCAAAACGCACACAAGTTGCGATCGAAGGCATTGACAATCCCACAGTATTGTCTTACATGGATAACATGAATGCTAATGATTTTGACGCTTTGATTGGTTTGTTCCTTGCTGATGGTGCTTTGCAGCCTCCTTTCCAAAGACCAATTGTGGGCAAAGATGCAGTTATGCGATTCTTTAAAGAAGAATGTCAAAATCTTGTGCTTGTCCCAGAAAGAGGTGTCTCTGAGACCGCAGACGGCGGTTATACTCAAATCAAAATCACTGGTAAAGTGCAAACTCCTTGGTTTGGATCTGGTGTTGGTATGAATATCTCTTGGCGTTTTCTACTTGACCCTAGCAACAAGATTTTCTTTGTGGCGATCGACCTCCTCGCATCTCCTAAAGAATTGTTGAACTTGATTCGCTAGAAACAAAAGCAGAGAAACTTTAAAAGCGTTGCTTTGCGACGCTTTTAAAGCTTTTCTGATCTATTTTGCTCAACCATAAAACCGATCGCGATAAGTTATGCATAATTCCAATAATTTGCGATCGAATATGCCTAAATTTTCGTCACAAAAAGCATTTACATACGATGACTGGACTGGAATATTAATCGCTTCTACGATACTCAGTCTTTGGTTTATCAGCCTATTTACATCACTTGATGTTTTTGTTGTAGACACTTCTTGGTTTTGGCTTATTGCTTTTGTTTTGGGGCGTACATATCTACATACTGGTTTATTTATTCTTGCTCATGATGCGATGCATGGAAATCTAATTCCCAGTAATAGAACTCTAAATAATATAATCGGTCGTCTCGCGGTCGGGCTTTACGCTTTTGTACCCTACGATCGCTGCTGTGTAAATCATACTAATCATCATCGTTATCCTTCTCAAGTTGGCGATCCCGATTTTCATGGAAGCCTTTCACATCCAGTATTTTGGTACTTTAAGTTCCTTAGTGAATACTTTTCGTGGCGATCGCTAATTAGTTTCTTGATTACTATGATTATGATATTTGGGGGATTGATAGTAATATGCAAAATTTCAATCATAAACTTAATTCTTTTTTGGCTTGCGCCACTTGTACTTAGCTCATTGCAGTTATTTTTCTTTGGAACTTATCTTCCCCATCATCAAGTTTACCAAAATCCAAATTTTTCTCCCCGAACTGAGGCTAATTTTTATGCTCTGTTGTGGTCATTTGTGAGTTGCTATAACTTTGGTCATTATCATTGGGAGCATCACGAATATCCGAAAACACCTTGGTATAGATTACCTCAAAGCGCTGTACAAAATGAGTAGTTGGGAAGGTTTTGACGGTATAATGCAGATAAGAATCTATTGAAATTTGTAAGAGTTTTAATCGTATTCTTGCGAGGCTGCCAAATATATTTGGTTGCTAGCTTAACTTTTTCCTATCGTCTTCTGAATTAATTAAAATTTTTATGGCTAGCATTCCTTCTCTTACTGGTGCTGAAATCCGCGCAAAGTTTCTCAATTTTTTTGAGGAGCGTGGTCATAAGGTGTTGCCTAGCGCCTCACTCGTACCCGCTGATCCGACTGTCTTGCTCACGATCGCAGGAATGCTACCATTTAAGCCGATTTTTTTGGGGCAGCAAGAGCCTGAAGTGCCTCGCGCTACGACTTCTCAAAAATGTATTCGTACCAATGACATTGAAAATGTCGGTAGAACGGCGCGTCATCATACATTTTTTGAGATGTTGGGTAATTTCAGCTTTGGTGATTATTTTAAAAAAGAGGCGATCGCATGGGGCTGGGAATTAGTCACTAAGGTTTTTCAAATATCGCCCGATCGCTTGGTTGTGAGCGTATACCACACTGATGAAGATGCCTTTGCGATTTGGCGTGATGCGATCGGCATTCCGGCCCATCGGATTCAACGCATGGGAGATGATAACTTTTGGGCTTCTGGGGCGACAGGGCCCTGTGGCCCTTGTTCAGAAATTTATTATGATTTTCATCCTGAATTGGGCGACGAGCATATTGATTTAGAAGACGACTCGCGTTTTTTGGAGATTTATAATCTCGTCTTTATGGAATTAAATCGCAATGTTGATGGCAGTTTCACGCCATTGAAAAAGCAAAATATTGATACGGGTTTAGGTTTGGAACGCATGGCTCAGGTTTTGCAGCGCGTTCCTAATAACTATGAGACAGATTTAATCTTCCCAATCATTAAAAAAGCTGCGGATATCGCAGGGATTGACTATCACCAAAGCGATGAGAAAGTAAAGACTTCTCTCAAGGTGATTGGCGATCATGTGCGATCGGTGGTACATATGATTGCGGATGGAATTAATGCCTCAAATGTGGGACGCGGTTATATATTGCGTCGTCTGTTGCGGCGGGTGGTGCGTCATGGAAGGTTGATTGGGATCGCAGGTACATTTGCCTCGGAGGTTGCGGAAGTGGCGATCGCCCTTTCTGAATCGGTTTATCCCAATACTCGCGAAAGAGCGCAAGTAATTAAGGATGAAATCAAACTTGAGGAAGTTCGCTTTTTACAAACCCTAGAGCGCGGTGAGAAGCTGCTCGAAGATATTCTAGAAAAAGTTGATTTGCAATTGAGCAAAACCATCTCTGGTGTGGATGCTTTCACCCTTTATGATACCTACGGATTCCCCTTAGAGCTAACCCAAGAGATTGCCGAAGAGCAGGGCTTTACGGTTGATGCGGAAGGTTTTGAGCTAGAGATGAAGAAGCAACAGGTGCGATCGCAATCGGCTCATGAAGATATTGACCTGATGGCAAAGGACAATTGGGCAAATATGGCGACTACGCTGGGTAAGACTGCATTTATTGGCTATCAGGAATTGAGTAGTAATGCCGATGTGAAAGCCATTTTAGTTAATGGAGAACTTTCACACACCGCGATCGCGGGTAGTAAAGTGCAGATGGTTTTAGACCGCACGCCTTTTTATGCTGAGTCGGGTGGTCAAGTTGGCGACATCGGCTATCTGACAAGCGGCAATGCGATTGCCAAGATTACGGATGTTCAAAAACAAGCTGATTTGTTTATTCACATTGGACAGATAGAGCGCGGTGAGATGACGGTCGGTGATCGTATTAATGCTCAAGTTGCGGTGTCAGAGCGGCGGCGCAGTCAAGCCCACCATACGGCTACGCACTTGCTCCAATCCGCTCTCAAAAACATTGTTGATCCTAATGTGTCGCAAGCTGGTTCATTAGTGAATAGCGATCGCCTGCGGTTTGACTTCCATCTCAATCGTAGCGTTACTACGGAAGAGATTCACCTGATCGAATTGCAAATTAATAACTGGATTGCCGAAGCCCATGATTCAGTAATCGAAGTGTTACCGATCGCTGAAGCAAAAGCTAAAGGTGCGATCGCCATGTTTGGTGAAAAATACGGCGCTGAAGTGCGAGTTATGGATATTCCTAATGTGTCGATGGAACTCTGTGGCGGTACGCATGTTAGAAACACCAGTGAAATCGGTATTTTTAAAATCATTTCCGAAACAGGCGTAGCTGCGGGTGTGCGGCGCATTGAAGCGATCGCAGGACAATCTGTGCTGGAGTACCTCACTCTCCGCGACAATATCACCAAAGATCTAAGCGATCGCTTTAAAATCAAACCTGAAGAAATTGGCGATCGGATTACAGGGCTACAGCATGAGCTAAAAGTGGCTCACAAGCAAGTGCAACTGCTCAAGCAAGAATTAGCTTTAGTCAAGGCTGATACCTTAATTCATGAAGCTGAACCTGTGGGAGACTTTAAAATTTTGGTGGCTCAACTGCCAGATATCGAAGCTGAAGCGCTCAAAGCGGCGGCGGAAAAGCTGTCAGCCAAACTTGGACATAGTGCGGTGGTACTGGGTTCCTTTAGTGATGATGGCAAAGTGACCCTTGTGGCTTGTTTTAGTAAAGAAGTGAATGCCAAAGGTTTACAAGCGGGTAAATTTATCGGCGAAATTGCCAAAATCTGTGGCGGCGGCGGCGGTGGTCGTCCGCACCTCGCCCAAGCGGGTGGTAAGGATGCGAGCAAACTGCCCGAAGCCTTAGAATCGGCAGAGGTCATGTTAAAGCACGCGCTTACCCATCATTAACTTCCGTTATACCGAATAAATTTTAAGGAATATAACCGTCAACTGGCGGTTATAGCTGATTTTTTAGTTTGGTACGATTATAGACATTCATATTTTGATCTAAGCCCACAGCCATGAATATTCAAAAATTTCCGCAAAAAAAGGTAACTTCTGAAAATTTTTACGCTGATTTGCCCATACTCCAAAACTTTGCTGATATTACTCATAGTGAAAATTTTTGTCTGGTTCCCGATGATTGGGCGGTAATCATTACCGACATTGTTGAATCGACCAAAGCGATCGCGATGGGAAAATATAAAGATGTGAATCTATTAGGTGCTTGTTCAATTATTGTGATTTTGAATATCGTCGGCGATCTGGAGATTCCGTTTGTATTTGGGGGCGATGGCGCATCAATACTTATTCCACCGAAATTTATTCCCCAAGCCGAGCAAGCCTTATTAGCTGTCCAGAAATTAGCCGCCGATGAATTTAACCTCGTCTTACGCACAGGCATTGTCCCAATTGCGGCGATCGCCGCAAATCATGAAATAAAAATAGCCAAACTGCGGATTTCTGCAAACTATGATCAAGCTATTTTGAGAGGTGGTGGTATTAGTTATGCTACCGACTTAGTTAAAAATCTGGCGACAACTGATTTATACAGCCCTAAGCCTAAAAACTCAGAGGCGGCGATCGCTAATTTTTCAGGACTAGAATGTCGTTGGCAAGATATCCCAACCCGACATGAAGAAATCCTGAGTTTGATTGTATCCGTGACCGCCCCTAGCCAGAGCCAAATTGATCAACTCTATCGAGAAGTTATTAACCAAATAGATCGCATTTATGGCAAAGGTAATGAATGTCATCCTGTCGTATCTGAGAATTTACAGCTAGCTTTTCGCAAGAAAAATCTATCATCAGAAATGCGCGTTTTTAGCGCTTCTAAAAATTGGCTACCGCGAATTGTATATCTATGGAAACTACGCCTAATCAATTTACTAGGACTTGTTTTTATGACATTTAACATCAAGACTGGAGCTTTTAATTGGAGTGATTATACGCAGATTGTTTCAGAAGCCACGGACTTTAAAAAATTTGATGATGTGCTACGAATGGTGATTTCTGGGAAGACTAAGCAGCGTCAAAAATTAACTGATTTCTTAGAAAAAAAGTTTCAAGAAGGTCGTCTAGTGTATGGCTTTCATATTTCCGATCGCGCTCTGATGACTTGTTTAGTTTTTGAGCGCGATGGTCGTCAAGTGCATTTTGTAGATGGTGCTGATGGTGGCTATGCGCTGGCGGCTAAAGAAATGAAAGAACGCTTGAAAAGTTAGCACAGCGCTTTCTCTTTAATTTTTGGGTTTAGCAATTTTTGGGTTTAGCGATCGCATTGCGAGGTAGGCTAATAAAAGTGAACATAGCAAAAGGAAATCTCCCGTGCTTTTATCAAAAGGCTTTGAAGTAGAAATCTACACCTCTACACCAACGGGGGATGTGGTTGGCTTTAGCGATCGCATTGTGGCAAATCTCAACGGATTTGTGCGCGAACCCGACAGCCGCAATGTTGAATATATAACTCCGCCTTTTCATAAATATGAACCATTGTTAATGGCTTTGGTGGAGCCACGTCAAAGATTACGGCGCTATTTGCGATCGCTTGGTGATTACACTCTGATGCCAGGGAGTACGTTAGCCTTGGGAGGAGTCGATCAATTTCATCGCTCTGATCCTCAAAATCCTTATCACACCTATATCGAGCAGACCTATGGCACTGATGTCGTCACCGCCAGTATTCATATTAATATCGGCATTCCTGACTTAGAACTATTGATCGCCGCCTGTCGCCTAATTCGCCTCGAAGCACCGCTATATCTGGCGCTCAGTGCCGCATCTCCTTTTTTAGATGGCAAATCCACGGGTTATCATTCTTCTCGTTGGCAAATGTTTCCCAAAACCCCTAAGCTAGTTCCCCTATTTCGCGATCATCATCATTTTGTGCAATGGACAGAACAGCAATTGCAACTAGGCACGATGCAAAATGTGCGCCATCTGTGGTCATCGGTGCGACCCAATGGCGATAATCGCCCCTACAATCTCAACCGTCTAGAAATGCGAATTTCCGATCTAGTCATCGATCCTGTGGCGTTACTTGCCATGACTGCGCTCTTAGAAATGCGTATAAGTCAATTTTTAGAAGCGGGAATCGGTTCGGCTCTCGATCCCCTTGCGCCTAAGGCGAGCAAATTTACATCTAGCGAACTTGAGGCGATCGCCGATCAAAATGAACTAGCCGCCGCTAAAGATAGTCTTGATGCATTGTTGATTCATTGGCAAACAGGCGCAGAAATCACGGCTAGAGAGTGGATCTCTAATCAGTACGCAGAATTGCGATCGCGGGCTAAAGATGCGGGTGTGTGGTGTTTCTTGTCGCCATTGCAAAAAATTCTCGATCGCGGCAACGAAGCCCAACATTGGCTAGCGGCATATCACAACGGGCTAAGTCCTCGTCAAATTATGACTGAGGCGATCGCTAGTGCTGAAAAGATGGACAAAGAGCTAGCCGAGGCTTTGTTGATCGCCTAAAACAAACCCACATATACAAAAAGCGGCGCTTTGCGCCGCCTTTTGTATTTAAGATAATTAGTTGCGATTAAGGCTTTTCTGTCGGTATTTCTGGACTTGGCGCAGGCAAATTTAGAGGGATCGGCTGAGCATTTGGCACAGCAGGCGCAGATTGTGATGGCACTGGAGCATTTACGGCTGGGGTAGATGTCGTAAACCAACCACCACTTAACACCACCGTTAAGCCCAAAAAAGTGGCCGTCAAAAACCAAGTGATCCGATTTAGCGCCGTTTCAGCACTTTTAGTACTCGAAAAAAGCTGAGCTTGACCGCTAAAACCGCCCAAGCCATCACTCTTAGGACTGTGCAACAAGATTAAAATAACTAGGCAAATGGCTACGATCGCCCAGACAGCTTTTAAAGTTCCGTACATTTGAAATATTTTTGTTTAGATATTTTTTTCTATAAACAGCTTAACTTATCAGCGGATGAGAATATCTCCGCACTACCACAAAATCGTTAGTGTCATGATTTATTCGCGCCCATAGAGTAGAACCGTAGGGGCAGAGCATTCCCGCCACAATCTATAAATTCTCAGGTAATTTTCTTTTGGGAATGCTCTGCCCAAAACTTCGCAACGCAGGGACAAACTGTCTCTAAAAGCACAGAGGGCATAGCTTTTGCGGATCAAGATTTCTGTGAGGATTCTTAAAATCGTGGCGCAAATGCTATGCCCCTACGTTTTGGCTGCGATAAATTACTGAGAGCGCGAATAAATCAAGACATTAACACAAAATCTTTGATTCTGGGACGGATTTAGTTCGCGAACTTATTTTTAAACTTATTTGTAAATAAGTTTAAAAATTATCTTTAGGCTACAAAATAGCGACAGGTCGCATTTGAAAATATAATAGTTACTTATTACTTATGCCATACATCATCTCATGAGCAAAGATTCAGAAAAAGATATCCCCGTCAATATCTATCGCCCCGCTAGTCCTTTTACTGCAAAGTGTATCTCTAACGATGTTCTAGTTAGAGCAGGCGCTGCGGGTGATACTCGCCATGTCAAATTTGATATCTCAGGCGGTAGCCTTCGCTATCTAGAAGGTCAAAGTATTGGTGTCGTCCCTCCGGGGGAAGACAAAAATGGCAAGCCTAATAAACTGCGCCTTTACTCGATCGCTTCAACCCGTCTCGGCGACGATCTCGATGGCAAAACTCTCTCTCTGAGCGTCAAGCGTCTAGAATATCAAAACGAAGCAGGGGAAACGATCAAAGGTGTCTGCTCTAACTTCTTGACCGATCTCAAACCTGGTGATGACGTAAGGCTGACTGGTCCCGTTGGTAAAGAAATGTTGCTGCCCGATGATCCTAATGCCACGGTGATCATGATCGCCACAGGCACTGGAATCGCCCCGTTCCGTGCATTTTTATGGCGAATGTTTAAGGAAAAGCATGAAGATTATAAATTCAATGGCTTGGCTTGGCTTTTCTTTGGCGTACCAACTGACTCGACAGTTCTTTACAAAGCCGATCTAGAATGGATGGCATACAAGAACAAGCGCAACTTCCGTTACGATGTGGCCATTAGCCGTGAGCAGAAAAATGCTAATGGCGAGAAGATGTACATCCAAAACCGCATGGCTGAATATGCTGATGAGTTGTGGGAAGTGTTGCAAAAGCCAACTACTCATACTTATATGTGTGGTTTGCGCGGCATGGAAGATGGCATTTCTGAGTTTATGACGAAGACGGCTGAGAAGAGTGGTATCGTTTGGAAGGAATTTGAGAAGCAAATGAAGAAAGACGGTCGTTGGCACGTTGAGACTTACTAAGTAGCTATAGCAGTCCTAAATCATTTATGAGAAAAATAGGGCTTCGACACTTCGACAAGCTCAGTGCATCGCTTCGCTCAGCCAGCGTATATCGTTGGCTGAGCGCGATGTCCTGAGCTTGTCGAAGGGAAGTCGAAGCCTCTCAC
>JANODY010000112.1:0-86256 GCA_031412945.1 Cyanobacteria bacterium SOY_65_metabat_81 | reverse complement strand
CTACTCATTTTTCAATAGTTGAGCTTCTAATGAGTCTAAATTCGATAATTGAGAAGGATGACTATAGTTCCATTGTAAAGCTTTATCTAGTTTTTCCGAGAAAGAATCTTGATGTACCCATCTTTCAGAAGGAAATGATTGCTTCAATAGAAGATTATAAAATGCCTCCCATTCCTTACCCCATTGCTCCAAATTAATGACAACGGCGGTCTTGTCTCCTTGGTCATCTATGATATATTCAATGCCTTTCATAGGGAAAAATAGTAGTAATTTAGGTCATTATAGCATTTTTTATTTTTTACTATCACTGATTTTCCCAGAAAGATTAGTGGCTATATAGTTTATATATGGATGTGTAGAAAAGGAAAAAATGTCGTGAGCCAAGCAGAAATCAAAGAATCATTACTAACTATAGCAATCCGAAATGAGTTGTGAGAGGCTTCGACTTCGCTCAGCCAGCGTATATCGTTGGCTGAGCGAAGTCGAAGCCCTATTTTTCTCATAAATGATTTAGGATTGCTATATAGCAATCCTAAATGAGTTGAAACAGGCTTCGACTTCGCTCAGCCATCGGTCCACGCTGGCTGAGCGAAGTCGAAGCCACAAATGATTTAGGATTGCTATAGCACAGGCTTTTATAGCCTGTTTCAAACCTTACCATTAGAAATTCGGCAAGGCTTTCTCCAACTTTTATTTCAAAATAATTCCTCCGAATTAGAAGACTCTATCCTTTATTTAGCTTGTGAAAACTCGCGTAATGAAGGCTTTTTATCTGAATTAGAGTCACAATCTCTCCTAGAGAGTTTACCTCAATGAAATATCAAATCGCTAAACGCTTCAAAAAAGATTTAGACAAAATCAGCGATCGCAAAGTTCTTGCAAAAGTTAGAAAATGTATTGAAGCAATTGGAACTTCTCAAACACTATCCGAAATTCCAGATCTTGAGCCGGATACGCCTGAAGTATTTGCTAATTGCTCTAACGATGCGATGTCACTACTGGGTAGTTCGATTGTGACTTTTTGGATTGATGCGATGTAGTTACGCGCATGGTGTTGATGCTGCTCGATCGCTTGCTGTAAGTTTTGTACAGAGTTCCATTCACCTCGTTCTACAGATTCTAAAATATCTTGTTCGTAATCATCAAGTTGAATGTGCATAGTATTATTCTCCTAATTATTGTTTGACTAAAACTTTAGGATTGAGTGGGGGAACTACTGATTGGGTAATCATGTATTCGATCGCTTGGGGATTGTCGATGCGTTTGGATGCTTGCAAGATTTCAATGCCAACGACATGACCGTTTATATCAAGGTCTAGGATAAGCCCTGATGTTTCTTCTTCGCTTTCTTCAATATCTACATCTTTGAGGGTAATTCTAAGAATATCTACTTCAGGATCATATTTGATTTTCATGGTCTACTCCAATATCTTTGAATTTTATTTTTTGCTTTTTTGACTTTTTACTTTCACTTTTTTACTTGCTCAATCCTGTACGATCGCCCCGATCGCCATTAAGCACATTAAGTTTAAGGCGATCGCTAACTATAGGAAATATAGAGCTAATTATTGTTTTACTAAACCTCATTCTCATTTATCAGCATCTATGATTAAAGGCTCAAGGTATTCTAGAAGTTCTGGTAGATTTTCATGAACAACTGTCCATATCTCACTGAGATCAACTTCATCATAATCATGGGTAATGACATCGCGCATTCCTGCGATTTTTTTCCAAGGAATGATTGAATGCTCGTCTCTAAAACCTTTTGACAGTCTTTTTGCGGCTTCGCCAATGATGGTTATACGGCGTAAGAGTGCATCTTGTTTTTCTGTGTTGGTTGCTAGTGAATCTTGATCGACTTTTTCTATATATTGAAAAATCAGTTTAATTGCTTCTACGATGTCAACAATCGCTGCTTGATCACGCGACATAAATCACCTCGGCTGAGTTAAGAATATTTTTGCGCCGTATCCAGTTGCGACTCTGGGCGATCGCATTTTTACTAACTAGATCGACTTTGCGCTGAAATAGTGTTTCGAGTTCTTCTTTGAGGTTCATTTTCTCGAATAGTCCGCGTTTGGCTGTGGGTTGGTAGGTAACTAATAGGTCAATGTCGCTGTCGGGGCGAAAGTCTTCGCGCAAGGCTGAACCAAAGATAGCAAGTTCTTGGATTTGATGTTGTTTACAAAAGTTGGCTAATTGTTGAGGTGTGACATTGAGTCGAGTATAAATTTGCGTTAGGTTAATCATTTTTTATTCCTCTTCTTCGCTATTTTTGCCCATGCGATATTTGATGTCGTAGTTGATAATAAAGTCTAGTTCTTCTTCGGTGAATCCGTAGTTTAAAGCGATCGCCAATTAAAAAATATATCAATAATATCACCGTAGGGGCAGAGCATTCCCACAGAGATTTATGATATTTCAGACCATTTTAAATTGGGAATGCTCTGCCCTAAACCTCGCAACGTAGGGACAATTTATTGCTGGTGTTAAACCTCGCAATGTGATGACAATTTATTCTTATTTGGAATCTCATGACGCGGGGATAATTTGTCGGTGAATGGCGAAGAGGGTTGAGCATTTGCAGATGGAGATTTTGGTGATGTGTTTGGGAATTGTGGCGCAAATGCTCAACCCCTACAGGTTTTTATTCTATTTTCATTTTATCAGTCCTGTGCGGACATCGCGATCGCCATTAAGCACATTAAGTTTAAGGCGATCGCTAATGAGGGGAGGTGGTGAGAATATATATCTAAGTAATCTTCTGAGTTCAAACTGTTGCATATCCTGTATATTGCCGTAAATAAGCAGGTTGCAGACCTATCACGATATCTTCTTTAGGCACTCCTTGATTAGCTAGAGCTTCAGCAATATCTATTTCTGTATTGTTGGCTTGAATCCAAATTTTTTCTGCTTTAATGTCGAGATTCATTGAGCAGCCATGGATACGTCTTTCTTTATCCCAACCAATTGCTAGTACTTGATATCGATCTTGTTCTATATCAAATATGGTTTGCATTTGAATTTCGCCATTTGCTGGTTTATAAGAGGCGTATTGGCGAAGAAATTTTTTGATGATGTTACGGTAGTTGTGAATTTTTTCTAGATTGTCCATGTGATGATTACCTCCTTTTTGACATCATAAACTAAAACATCAAGCTGACATTCTTTGATAACCATGCGTGGAAATTCTTTTTTAAAAAAGGTTTCATAGGCAGTGTTGGGAATTGCTAATTAATCTCTCTGCACCAAGGTCAATATAAAGTTCTGAATCTCCAACTTTTAGGGATAATGGATCGTCTGTAATTTTCCAACCGTCTTTGATTAGAGCATTTTTAACCACATCATGAAATAAGTCTTTTGCCATTATTCATTTTCTCCTGAGTCTTTACCCATGCGATATTTGATGTCGTAGTTGATGATGAAGTCTAGTTCTTCTTCGGTGAATCCGTAATGTTGGGCTAATACGCGATCGATTTCATCAATGATTGGTTTAGAGTTTGTATATGTTAAAGACGCATATTTAATCCTATCTCCATTGCTAGTTTTAATCTCTTCTATAGTTGATCTATTTTCCAAATCATCCATCAGATTATTGGATAAAGACTGTAATATTTTTTCGTTTTTTAAAGATTTGACAATTGGAAATGAACGAACTAATGCATCTCCCAAATGATAACAATCGGAGAAAACATTGAAGTAAAGATAAAATAAACTACTATTCATTAAAGCGCTCATTAAACATGAATCTTCACTATTTTCAAAGTACAAAAATCTTGCATGAGCAGGCGGCAACTGCAAACCATTTTTTTCATAAAATGGAAGTCTATCCATTGCTTTAATCCAATATTGAGTTGCTTCTTGATAGTGAACAAAATTTTCATTTGAGTTTTTAATTGTTTTGATGCAATTGCTAGGTTTACTTAAGCTGGACAATTTTCTAGTTATATTATCTACTTCCATGTCTGAGAACTTAGGAAGTGAAATAAATTTTACTTCAGAGTCGGTTTTATAGTAGGACAAAATCGAAAATAGTTTATCTCGTTCTTCACTACGCCATCTAAGATGTTTGGTAGAAAAAATATTGACTCGATGAGACTGTCCTAATGTGCTAATCACTATAGACAGTCTCCAATTAACTCCATCAAATACTTTAGATGGACGTACTCCATAATTTGAAAACCATATATCCGAAGTATTAGAAGTCATCAATTGTGATAATTCTGTCATTCTTTCGGTCGAAAATGCACTCATAGGAATAATCATTCCTAGCAAAGAATTTTTAGTAGACAAATTTATACAACGCTCTATAACGTAAGCATAGAGATTTCCACAAGACTGTGATACATAGTTTTTAAGTTGGTAATGATCTCGAACTTTCCTATACTCAACATAAGGCGGATTGCCAATAATTACATCAAAACCACCAGCATTAATAATCCCGTAAAACTCCACAAACCAATGAAAAGGTTGATGACTTAACTTCCATTTACCATAAGCCGCCGATTTTTTCGATAAACCCTGCTCATACTCCTCCGCCAAAAAGCGATCCAACTCCTCACGCAACACCGCCAAATGCTCCTTAACACTTGCTTTTGACCATGCAAGATCCTCACCATTCACCTCACCCTGAGTCTGCAAAGACCGAAACCGCTTAAACTCCTGATCCGCCGCCACAGCACCTTTGATAATTCGATCCAACACACCATCATCAAAAATCAACCTCTTCTGTCCCGAAGCTTCTTTAGCGATCGCTTCACAAACCTGATTCAGCGACACAAAACCCACCAAAGTATTCCCAGCCCGAATATTAAAATCAATATCTGGCAAAGGTTCCAAGCCAAAATTAGACTTCTTCGGATCAGCCTCAACCTGAGAAACCAACTTCAAAAATAAGCGTAACTTACAAATCTCAGTCGCTTCCTCCATGATATCCACACCATAGAGATTATTAATCGTAATCGACTTGAGAATGAAATAACGGCGATTCGGATGATCCGCAATCTTCGCTAAAATCTGCTCAAAATCCTCGCCACATTCACAGGCAAGGGGCTTAAGCCCCTTGTTCTCAGAGATAAACCACTGCATCCGATTTAGACAAGCATCATACAGAGGTTCCAAAATATTCAACGCTGCAAATAGAAATGCCCCCGATCCACAGGTCGGATCTAAAACCGAAACCTGCGAAATCGTCTCATAGAAAGCCAACAACAATTCAGGACTAGCACAACCCGCGATCGCATCTTCCGCAAATTTGCGAATATTCAGATTAAAAGTAATCAGATCATTGATCTGCGTCACCTCACCATTAGCCAGCTTTTTCCGTACTTCCAAACAGCGATCGCGCCGCGCAATATATTCGCGCCATGTCTCAGTCGGTAACGCATATTCCCCACCAGCCGCCCGATTCCAACCATCGCGTTTTGATACATTCCCAATCCCTGCGGCAATATCTTCAGGCAAATCAACATCCACACCCTTCAACACCGCCTCATAAATATAGCGATCGGGATTATTTTTCAACAATTGCCAAATATCCCCAAAACCCTCAACCTGCTCAACCGCATTAAAAACAAAGGGAATAATACAATTTTTGCTGATATATTCCGTAATATCTTCTTTCGTATAATAAGCTCCCATTTGCTTCTGATTAATATACTTCTCAAAGATATAACCCAACACATCAGGATTAATCTCCTTATCACTCCGCAACGGGCGATCGTCCAGATGCCAATCATAACCATCAAAAAAGTTAAAAATCTTCTCAAAAGCTTGATCCTCAATTTGAATATCAGGATTAGCTTGCTCCAAGGGATGCACCTCAAACAAACCACCATTCAAATAGGGAACCTTGCCTAATAATTTCTCCAATTCAGGCGATCGCCCTTGCTTACCCAAACCCTCATGAAATAACCGCAATAAAAAATAACGATAAAACGAATGAAATTGATCCTCGCCCCGTTGTTGTTTGCATAAAGCTAAGCGATCGCGCAAATAATTTACATTGCCATCGAGAAAACCTTTTTTTTGCATGAAATAAACAAACATCAACCGATTCAACATCAAAGACGCATACCAAGCGCGATCGAACTCTGACGCAAAACCAAGGACTTCTTTTAAAAATTGATCATGCTCTTTCTTGAAAAACTCATAGAATTTCTTCGTCACGCGATCGATATCAAAAGCCTTGAGTCGATTAGTAGCATCGACAATACCAATCCCCCTATCCCAATCTTCAAGCTCAACAATCAACGCCCTTAACTTACCAAGCAGCAAATCCCCCGACTGTCCTTTGTTATAGGCATGAGGACGCGGATATTGCTTAGTCCCCTCACGCTTCACCCAATACCAAAGACTTTTTTGGCGATCGCGATCCAAGAAAATCACCAAATTCTCCAGCGCCACCTTACAAATCTCCTTATGCACATTCGCCCGCACCTTCCCATCAGGAATCTCGCCATCCTCAGCCGTCACCTCTAAAACCAACACCCCCGCCAACTCCGCCACACCTCTACGATAAAAAGTTTTGCCATCACACTTAAAAGCGATCGCGCCACCACTAGGCGGATTCGACCACCCCAACTCCTCAATAAAAAGGCTAGAAAAATCAAAATCCTGTAAATATTGACGCGACTTTTTTAGATTAATTGCCATAACTACCAGATTGTTTCTACATGAGGATAATTCAAAATCTTGCTATCACAAGTCACCAATGGAATTTGATAACGCCTAGCGATCGCCAGCCAGCTCTGGCATTGGCTCATCAAAATCATCAGCGATCGTAATAGGCATCCCCAAAAGTGGGTAATTCCCATTACGAGGAATCCTATAAGGAATAATTCGGGCTAAAGGTGTTCCATTACGAGTAATGACAATTTCAGATTGGTTGACTGAAATTTGATTAACAATTGCAGCAAGGGAAGGATCAATTTCCTGCAAGTTCAGATATTGCATACCTGTTTTCCTATAAGGCTGATTTTATAATTATACTATTTGTTTATGATCTATTTATAAAAACTTTAGCAAATTAAGCACATCCTGTGCTGATTTTTCCTTTCTACTTTTTACTTGTATTAAAACTCCACATCAATATCATCAGGAAAACTCAAATCTAATAACTGCTCAAAGCTATAAGGACATTCACTGGGCAATAGTTTTTTGCTAATCGGAGTCTCACCCAAAATCAAAGCCAACCCTAAACGAAATCCCTTTGGCAAAGCCCGATTTAAATGAGATTTCAAACTAGGATTATCAAATAACAAATCGCGAATTTCTTCCCGTTGCAATTGAATTGTTACCTGCCAACTACGCGATCGCTTTTCTGGTTGATATTGCCACTTTAACAAATGTCCAATCAACACACCCAACCGATTTGATAACTCCTGCTGTTTTTGTTTACCCAAAGACTCAATCTCCTCCACCAAATTCACCAAATCCAAACCCTCTAATTTACCGATCGCTAAAAGCTTTGATTGTTCAATCGTCCACCGATAAAAATCCGTCTCATACAATCCATTACTCATATTTTTATCTCCTTAATCAAAATATGTCTGAATACCATCAGGAAAATTAACATCAAAAATCTGGGCGATCGTATAGGGACATTCTGCTGGCAAATCCTTAGCATCAAAAGGTGTTTCTTTTTCCACCAATACCACCCCTAAGTAATAACCCACTTCAACCGCAGTAACCAAATAAGACTTTAGGCTAGGGCTTTTTTTGAGTAAAAGTTGAATCCGTAACCTTTGCTCCTTAATTGTTGCCCGCCAACTACGGGTACGGATATCTGGTTGAAAATCCCACTTTAGCAAATGCCCTAACAAAACTGCCAGACGATTTTCTAACTCCTGTTGCTGTTGCTTACCCAAAGACTCAATCTCCTCAAATAAATTCTCTAAATCCAAACCTTGCAACTTACCCAAAGCCAAAAACTGCGACTGCTCAACCGTCCATTGATAAAAATCCGTTTCATATAATCCAGTCATAACTTTTACCCTTTTACTTTTATCTTTTTACTTGTCAAACAGTCCCAAAAAACAAATAATTTGTGGATCTCCTTGCTGTCCATCTTCAGAAATAATACATAATAAATCATTAAGTCGGCGCTCCAAAACTAGATCTACTAATTGCCGATCGCTAATTCCTTCCTTTAAACAACGGTTCAGCACATCGATCGCCGATTGTCGCAATGGATACTTATAAAGTTCTGAAATTACCTGCGTCAATTCCACAGGTGCAAGTAAGGGATTATCTTCTGCATAACGTTTTAAGCGTTCATAGGTACGCCTCTTGGCACTCTTAGAGCTACCAAACTGACCACCTGTAGATTTCTCCTCAAGCGCGATCATCTCTCTCCCGATCGCAACCAATCCAAAATGTTGATCATCATGCTCGATCGCAGGTGTATCTGGCTCACAGGCGGCTAAGCGCAAAATTGCTAACTGCGATTCGGTCACACTCTTCCCATCGCGATCAACATAAGCCAATACATCATTCCCCTCAGCCGTGCGGAGATAGAGCAGCACCCCTTCAGGCTTAGTTGGTTCAGGAATATGCGATCGCGTCGAAAAAGAGACATTCTCTAATTTTTCAATCGTCTTCTTTAGCTCAGGATTATTATCAGTCGCATTTTTCCAGATTTGTAACGCTTCCGAAGTCAAATCCACCTCATTATCGTCATCATCATCAATCAGTCCCGACTTCTCATTGTACAAATCGCGTACCACCTGATCATCATCACCTTCAAAGAATTTCTCATCCGTACCCACCACTTCCGCATTCTCATTCAACCGCTTGCGTAAGCGACCACGCAAATTAATCAATTTCTCCACCCCATCCGCAGGTAAAAACGAATAGCAAAGAATCTGTTCTGATGCTTGACCAATGCGATCAATCCGCCCCGCCCGTTGAATTAAGCGAATAATCGCCCAAGGCAAATCGTAATTGACAATGATATGACAATCTTGTAAATTCTGTCCTTCACTGAGAATATCTGTCGCAATCAAAATCCGTAACTCTTGATTTTTGAGAATCTTATCCTGCTTTTTATTACTTTTCGGACTAAATTGATAGGCGATCTCCGTTGGATTTTTGGTACTGCCCGTAACGATCGCTAGATCTTTAATCCCAAATTGAGTTAATTTCTCACCTAAATATTTGGCTGTGTCCGCAAACTGCGTAAATATCAACACCTTGCGATCGCCATGTTCGACCGTCAACAAATTAATCAGCGTTTCCAATTTGCGATCTTGCCCAGATTCCCATTCAGGACATAAGCCCAAAATCTTGATCAAAGCCAGCGCATCGGCTAGCAGAGCCTCTTGTAGCTCTGGTTTAAACAAATTAGGACGAATCCATTTAAACCGCTTTTTATATTTAGTCGCATAGAGTTGATAGACAGCCGCAGCGCGATCGCGGAAATTATTTTCGGCAGTACGCGATTCTTCTTCCACATCTGTACTTGCATCTTCTTCTAATTCCAAATCAAAATTAGTCAAAACCAACGAATCGATATCCTCATCAGCATCACGCATATCTAGTAGCGCCGAGTCTTGCGTCCCAATGGGAATATCGAGATTATTAGCGATCGCATGGAGATAAACATAATTCCGCAAAATATGGCGATCGAGAGACTGCAAAAATGCAAACCCGCTACTTTCCAAACGCTTAAACAGATTTGTCCGACAAAATCCCATCAACCGCCGCCCCGCATGGGAGAGATTATCCAAAATCTTTTGTTCTAATTCGGATAAGCCCTCACCCCTAGCCCCTTTCCCTTGCAAAACAAAGTTCCCTAATCCATAACGCGGCAGATTCAAAGCATTAATCACATCCACCACCCGATCGCTATACAACAACGCATAGGGATCGCCAGATTCTGCCCCAAATTTTGCAGTCTTGAGAATGCGATCGGGAAACGACGATCGCGTGCCATCTGGAAATACTAAATATCTTCTTCCATGCTCATCAGGCAACTCCGTATGGTTAGTTTTAATAAAACTACGAGTCCGCCGAATCATAAATAAACCAGTCAGATCGCGCCAATCATCGGCATATTCACTAAACTCAAAAGCCTTAATCGATCGCATTGGTACTTGATGCCGCTTGCCAAACTCCGCTTCACCAATCGACCGAATATATTTTTCGGGACGAACTTTGAGATTTTGGGTTTCGGAAATAAATAATTGAAATTGCGCCGATAGATCAAGATAATTTTTGTTGTAAGGAGTCGCACTTAACAAAATACATTTGCTGCTGTTGCGATCGATATAATCTTGGATTGCCCGATACCGCTTGCCTTTAGGATTGCGTAAATTATGACTCTCATCAATCAACACCACCCGATAATGCACCAAATCAGGCAGTTTTTTTAAAACATCACTAATCGACATCACCGTAGTGGCGCGTAATCCATACTCAATGCGGTAATCCTCCCACATCGACACCAGATTTTTAGGACAAATAATCAAGGCTGTCGGTAATTCATCTTCCAAAATCCGCAAGAGCGCCGTACCAACTAAAGTCTTGCCCAAACCCACCACATCCGCAATCATCACGCCGCCATATTTTGCGACTTTCCGCGCCGCCGTCTGCACCGCGATCGCTTGAAATGGCAAAAGGCGATCGCGTAATTCCTTGGGCAATCGATATTCGGCAATCCCCGCTCGCGCCTCCTGCGACAGATGATAAGCCATCTTCAGATAAATGTGATAAGGCGGAACCAGTTTGTCCCCAGCCCAGCTATTGTCAATTACTTCCGCAAGATCTGCGGAAATATCCAAACAAAAATTATCATTCCATTTGTCCTCAAACCATTCCTCCAAAGTCGCCGTAGCAACGTGATCATTCACATCAATATTTAGCTCACCCTGACTAGACAAACCCGACATCGTGAGATTACTACTTCCCAAAAAGCCCATACGCGGAGTTTTTTCTGGCAAATAAATCAAATACAACTTGGCATGAAGACGATGACGCAAAAATAATTTAATCGTCACCTTCCCCGCTTTTAACTGAGTGCTTAACCGCCGTAATGCTTTCTCATCTTGGTTAGTCGGCACACTCATCGCCAACTGAGCATAAAATTCTTGAATACATTTACGCTTGAGCAGATTCGCCTTTTCGCGGTCAATTCCTGTTATTTCATGTTTTAAACTTGATTTTAAACTCAATAAAGTTTGCAGTTCATCTTTATCTAAAGTCTGCATTCCCACTAATAACCGACATTGTGCGTCATCTGTTCCCGCAAACTGCTCGATCTTGTCTTCAAGCGATCGCCATCCTCTTAAATTAGCGTACCCCACACAAAAATCTGCCCTAATCGCCCCATCCAGAGTATCGCGCAACTCTGGCAACAGAGATTTTTCTATATTGTCAAAAATTCTGGGCATTATTGTGATCTCCTAGTCAAAAATCGACAAAAGTTTTGTTCAGAAAGATTTTTCATCGATTTTCAGAAAGATAAGTATGAACGCAAATGGGTAATAATCTGAAGGAAAGGCTTTTCTACTGTGAAAATCTTTTGAAACCAGAGGTTTATCATACCCTCTAGGATGCTAGCAACTTTTTGATTAATATTTACCGAAAAAGGCGCTTGTAGTGGGAGCTATATAATTGCGATCGCTCTTTTGTACTACTTTTTAGATGATTTAATGCAGGACTAATTACAAAGAGAGTAGTTCTAGTTAAATTTTCTCGCTGTGTGACCGCAGCCATATCTGATAAGGAAACTGTCAAAATTCGTTCATCCTCCCAACCTAGTCGATAGCAAATAGCAATGGTAGTATCGGCAGGATAATGTTCCATTAATTTAGCTTGAGCATTTTCTACATGATGGGCGCTGAGATAGAGGCATAATGATGCTTGGTGTGCAGCGAGACTAGATAAATCTTCGCGTTCTGGAACTTGGGTGCGTCCACTAATACGAGTGAGAATAATCGTCTGCACTAATTCAGGAATTGTGAGTTCTGTTTGCAATCGCGCCGCCGCTAGTTGAAAAGCACTAACTCCAGGGATGATTTCAAAGGGGATTTCGGCTTCAGCTAGAGCCACAATTTGTTCTTGAATTGCCCCATATAAACTAGGATCGCCATCGTGTAAACGGACTACTAATTTGTGCGATCGCACTCTATCAATGACAATTGCCAATATCTCTTCAAGAGATTTGCTAGCAGTGGGAATAATTTCGGCATCATCTCGACAAAATTGCAGCATTGAATCAGGAATCAGTGAATTTGCATAGACAATTACATCGGCTTTGATTAAGAGATTGCGCCCCTTAACGGTAATGAGATCAGGGTCGCCAGGTCCCGCCCCGATGATATAGACTGGTTCGAGCATTAGATTATGGCTTGTGATAATTTAGGTCAAACAGGACTATAGCAATTCTTACAGTAGTTACCTATTAAATGCGCCACAAAAACGGGTCGCAGGGCGTAGCCCCTCAAAGGGTTTTATATTTTTAAAAAATAAAAGGCGGCGCAAAGCGTCGTCTTTTACTTTTTGGGTTTTAATTTGTCCTAACATAGCAACAAATCTATCAACATTAATTATTGATGAGTAATTTAAAAGAAGACTTAACGAAAATGGTGGATGCGGCGATTTGGGGATGGCTAGCTCCTCACGCAGCAAGGGCGCGAGTAATCATTGTTGGCGCAAAGTTAGACATTGTGGATGTGGGGGTTGCGCTCACAGAGGACAACACGCAGCTAGTCCAAGCATGGATCGCTGATAGTTGGATACGACATCCGAGCGCCGAAGAGCTTAGCGACTGGAATGCCAATCAGGAGAAGGAATTTATTAGTCTTGTTATTCCGCCTTTTGTGCTTGTAAGGCTCAACTCCCCTTATTAATTTTTTGTTGATTTCTTTATTAATTTAGTTTTGGCACAGCGTGTTGGTATTAAATCGATAAAAAATAAAAAAAGAGGAAAAACAAAAAAGAGAGGTCAGCCATAGACTGATCTCTCTTTCTTATTTTATCGATTTAACAGTAACCAAAAGAAAAAGCCTAGGTTACTTTCCCTGTTTCGTTCCTAGGCTTTTTCCTTTGTTCGCTCCTCACACTCGAATAATATACATCAATCTTTTGGAAATGTCTACTAGGTTATGACTAAATTAACGTTTTCTTTATAATTCTTTAGGCTGATATTTGCGATCGCCATAAAGTTTATTTTGATTTATTTGAATTTGTTTGGATTTGTTTTAAAGTTTTAAGTTTTGTTTTCGGAATGTAACGACCGATTTCTTGTAAACTTAGTTAAACAAATATGTAAATTCATAAATTTTTACTGAATTACAGCTAGCAGCATAGTGGAGTGGAAACTAGCTTGGAAAACCAAAAGGAAAAAATTCTAGTTGTAGACGACGAAGCAAGTATTCGCCGAATTTTGGAGACACGTCTGTCGATGATCGGCTACGAGGTCGTCACCGCCGCAGATGGCGAAGAAGCGCTCGAAGTTTTTCATAAGGAAAGTCCTGACTTAGTTGTGCTTGATGTAATGATGCCAAAGCTGGATGGTTATGGGGTATGTCAAGAGCTACGCAAAGAATCTGATATTCCGATCATCATGTTGACGGCTTTAGGCGATGTCGCCGATCGCATTACAGGACTTGAACTAGGGGCAGATGATTATGTCGTCAAGCCTTTTTCGCCCAAAGAATTAGAAGCTCGAATTCGTTCAGTATTGCGGCGCTTTGATCGCAATGGCACATCAGGAATCCCCAGTTCGGGTGTGATTCATATTAATACGATCAAGATTGATACCAACAAGCGTCAAGTCTATAAGTCTGATGAGCGGATTCGCTTGACAGGTATGGAGTTTAGTTTGTTAGAGCTATTGGTTGGGCGATCGGGTGAAGCTTTTTCGAGAGCCGAGATTTTGCAGGAAGTTTGGGGTTATACACCAGAGCGACATGTGGATACTCGCGTTGTCGATGTGCATATTTCGCGCTTGAGAGCCAAGCTGGAAGAAGATCCTAGCAATCCTGAGTTGATCTTGACGGCGCGAGGTACAGGTTATCTGTTCCAGCGCATTATCGATGGTTCTGAGTCTAAACAAAATTAATCACTGACTTAGAGTACTATGCGCTAAAAGAAAAATTCAAATTTTTCTTTTAGCATAATGAATCTCATGCTTGTCTTTTGATGTGGAGCGATCGCCAATGCAATCAGAACCGATCTCAGAGCCGATCAAATATTTACGCCTCGATCTAGATATCTTGATTCCTTATCATGATGTTCTCGCGGGTTTAGAGGCTTGGTTTGAGTTAGGACTAATTTCTGAAGTGGATTTTCGATGGCGCAATGATCGGCGATCGCAAAGCCGTCTGATGTTAGTGGCGCGACAAAATGAAGCCTTACTCCAAGGGCTAGATCTTTGGTTAGGTCTAGGCTTGGTGAATGACGCGCAAGTTAGGCAGATTTGCAGAACTCGCTTAATCTGTGAGATCAAAGTCGAAGTGACAGAGTCAGCGATTTCACGAAATAATCGGTCTGTCTCTACAGCCACTTTACAACCTGCAAATATCTCAGGCTCACGGTTATCGCGATCGCCGATCGCATCACCCACATTCGTTAAACCCAAAGCCCTCCAACAACCGCCCAAAGAGCCTAGTCAAGTCGCCCAAACTGTGCGATCGCTGCTTTCAGAATTCAGCACGATGTGGCTGTTATTTTTAGGCGTGTTTTTGGTGGTCGTTTCGTCAGGATTGTTAGCGGCTAGTCAGTGGGAGAGTTTTTCGGGACAGGGGCAGTATTTGTTGCTGTTGAGTTATACGTTGGGATTTTTTGGCGTGAGTTTTTGGACTAGCCAGAATGAGCGCTTGCGGATGACGACGCGGGCTTTGCAATTGGTGACATTGCTGCTCGTCCCTGCTAATTTTTGGGCGATCGATGGTTTAGGACTGTTGACAAATCCTGTGGGAATCGGACTGGGCGCGATCGCAGGTTGTGTGCTGTCAGGAATTGCGGTTTTTTTATTACAAACATCTTTTAGATTTCGAGAAGCTCAGGCGATCGCGACAGAAGCCATTCCCAAAGACAGAAGACGAGTTCAGCGACAATTTAGCCGAATTTCAATTGCGGCGATTTTATTTTTAAGTTGGCTGCATCTTGGTTGGTTGCCATACTCGATCTATCCATTGATCGCCGTTTATCTAGGAATTAGTGGGATGGCGGTTTCTACATTTCTCAATCGACGAGAAAACTTAAATACTGCCGATAGTTCGACATTTCCCCTTGCCTTAATTACGGGAGCTTATAGCACCGTATTGCTGGTTAGTCGGGCGCTTTTATTTGGGAATGTTTCAGTTTTTAAATTAGGGCTAGCCTTTGGAATCTGCGGTTGGATTTTGATTCAGATTACTAACAAAACTGCTTTAGGGGTTTCTAAGACCCTCACCCCTAGCCCCTCTCCCACGGGGGGAGAGGGGGACAAGATTTCTTCTGAAACCATTACCCCTTCTCCCTTGGGAAAGGGGGACAAGAATTTTGGTTCGTTTCAAGCTAATTTAGGACAAATCCTGCTCAGTTTAGGTTGGCTAGTGTCGGTTTGGGATCAATATCCTTGGCAGACTTTTATCATTAGTTTGTTGATTGCATGGATATTAGCCGATCGCCTTGTCAAATTTGAAAAGCCAATTGATTTAACTTACTTATTCTTTTGGGGTTTGCAACTGCTTTGGTTAGGTCAAAGATTAATTCCTGAAGCATGGCGATCGCAGTCAACTCAGCAATTATTAGACTTCTTCCAGACTAAATCTGAATTAAGTTTAATGGGAGTCTTCCTATTTCCCTATTTGATCTTCGCCTTAGTTGTCGGCGCAATCTATCGCGATCGCCAAAAAAATGCTTTAGCGATTAGATCTGAATTATTAGCCTTAGGATTTGGGGTTTTACTTACCTCTCTCAGCAGTATTGGACATCCTGCCACCGTATTTGCCAATTTAACGCTCTCGGCGATCGCCTTATTAGTGATCCAAGCACGGCGATCGGCAACTAGTCCAGACTTGAGCAATTTGGTTTATTCCGCCCATATCATTAGTTTCGGGGCGCTTATCTCTGGCATATTTTTGTTGACTCGTTCCACTTTTGTATTTGGATGGGTTGGCTTGCTGTTAGTAGCAGTACTAATAGAATGGAGTGCGGTTTTAGTAATTGGCAAGATTAGTCTTCGTCCCTCAGCCGTGACTAGTGCGAATCTGCATATGCAAGCGTGGCGGGATAGTGCGTGGCATATTGGCGCGACTTTGGCGGCGCTAAGCTATATCCTGCTTTGGAATTATGGGGCGGCAGGACAAAACATCGACATTAATAATAGTCAATTTCTAGGCATTTTGCTGAATGACACAAGATATTGGGGCAGTTATTGGGGCGTAGCTTGGCTATGCGTACCAATCTCTCTAACCTTTTTGGGAACTTGGCGCGAATTTGCCGATCGCGATCTGGCGATTAAACTGAGTATTGCAGGACTGGCGATCGCCCAATTTTTAACTTGGCATGGCGATGGTTCACGGTTGATCGGGCTGGGAGTGGCTTATGGTTTGATGTTAGTCAATACCCGCCGCCGTGAATCACTATGGACAACGCTTAATACTGTTGGTTATGGATTGCTATTTATCGCGGCGATGCTTTGGCAATTTAAAATCGGTGATGGCGCGATCGCCCAATTTACCTTTGGGGTTAATGGCGCGATTATCAGCGTTTTGGTGTTGTATGTGCTCAATCATTGGCTCAAATATCGGCGCGATCGCCATGTACCCAACCTCAATCTGCCATTAAATCAATCCTATGCTCAAGCTTTTGACATTTGGGCGGCTCTACTTTCCACCGCTTTACTAATTTTACAAACCTGTTTAGCCATTCTGGTATTTGGTTTTAATCGAGATAGTCAAATATTCATAAATCTATTACCCAGCACAGTTTTAGTCGCTTTAGGCTTGGTTTATCGAATTTGGCAATCTATAGGACTAGGAACAAGCCAAGCACCGCCCTTTTGGACAGAATGGGGAATTGCTTGGAGCGTTGAACTGCTAACTTCAGGGGCGATCGCGGTTACTAATGGCTCTGCAATTGAACTAGCGATCGCTAATCTTGCCCTCGGATTTTTCACGCAATTATTGGGCGATTGGTGGATGAAAAAGACTGGCAAAACTGAATATCCACGCAGTTGGCATGTGATCCCCTTAATTTATGGGGTCATGGGTTCGTTGTTCCGCATTGGCAATTTTAGTAATCTGTCAGGATTATTTTCGCTCAGCACTTCCCTAATTGGCATCGGCATTGGGCGCAGATCTTCGCCCTCCAATCCAATTTTTAAAGCCTTGACTTATCTATCAATGGCGATCGCCACCTTCTCAGCCTATGAACTACTTTTCTATCAAATGGTAGCCCAATCTACGGGCGGTTCTATTGGCGATGGGATGGTGATTTTAGCCACATTAGGCTGTGCGATCGCCTATGGGTACAAGATATTTGCTAATTGGATCGTGCCGTATTTACGGCTGTCAGTTCAAGAAATTGGCATTTCGGCTCATCTCCATTGGCTTGCTAGTGCCGTATTTCTGATTTCAGGAAGCTATTTTAATCTATCTCGAACGGGTGGATTAATCGGCGGCGGCATAGCGATCGCTCTGGCGGCTTATGCAATCGCTCAAGGAAGGCGATCCCCCTTAGCCCCCCTTAATAAGGGGGGGATAGAAGAATCAGATTTTTGGATTTACATAGGCATAACCACAGTCATCGGCGCGATCGCTTATTTGATATTCTTCGCATTCCCAAATCCTTGGTTGATTGCAAACTTCATAAAACCTTACGCCGCCGCGATCGCCTGTATAATTTCAGCCACGCTCTATCTACCACCTTGGCAAGCATGGGGTTGGGCGGCGAGATCTTGGCATCAGACGGCTTTTGCACTCCCTTTGATTTTTGTATTGATTACTAATAATGCGATCGCTATGCCATGTTTATTAATCGTGGCGGCTTTCTACGCTATCTATGCCCAAGCAAAGCAGCAAATTCGCATCAGTTACATTACGGTCTTCCTTTGCGATTGGGCTGTTTTTCAGTATACATCTGCGAGCATGTATGAGCTTTCGAGGTTTAACTTCTTGATCAATACGGCGGCGATCGGTGGCTCTGGACTATATTTTGCTCAAGTCGAACCAAATTTGCGATCGCCCCATAGCAGAGCCTTACGTCATGCGTTCCGAAGCCTCCTTAGTGGCGGAATTAGTCTGATCGCTTTTTTATATTCTTTCGGTTATCCAAGTATTGCGTTATTGACATGGGGATTGAGTTCCATCTTCATTATCGCAGGGCTAGGAGCGCGAGTGAGAGCTTATTTGTTTATCGGAACGCTCACTTTTATTTTGCTAGTGCTTACCCAAGCCGTGATTTTAGTTACTCAATATTCATTTTTGATGTGGTCGCTAGGAATCTTGGCAGGGATTGGCTTTATTTTTGTAGCGGCTAATTTTGAAGTGCGGCGCGATCGCATTCTCGCTCTATTTCGAGATGTGGCGATCGAGCTAGAGACATGGGAGTGAGTTATGCCAATATTTAAAAGCCGCCTTTTTAATTGGATTGATCAATCAGCGCCAGCAAGGTTAGGGCGTAGCGCGAGGAGATTTTTCGATCAAAAACTCGATCAACTTACGGGTTTACAAATCCAAGAGTTACCGCGTTTGCTTGCCTATCAAATTACGAAAGCGGCGCTCTATCCTGTATATCTGATAGCATCGGCGGTCAAGCGTACTTTTCCTGCTCTTTCTCAATCTAAAGTTGAGCTTAATGATAAATTGCGATCGCAACCAGATTCAGGGGGACTTCTGCCCGAAGCAGATTTAATAGATGAGCAGCTTGAACAAGATCAAGCTGCTCATCAAGATTTACCCAATTCTCAAATTCCATTATTTTTACGCCCATTAGCCAAATTTGTGAACTGGTTCGATCGCACAAAAATCCAACTAGATCGCAATATTGCGGCGATCGTCAAGCGATCGCCAGATAATTTGGCTAAACCCTATGAAAATAATGAATTAGAACCAATATTAATTGCTAATCGTGTTTTTGCTGAAATTTGGCAGCGACAAATTGAACAAAATCAATCTCAATCTCTCAAAGAAAGTAATGGATTAGCTGAGAATTTAGATCTAGGCAAAAATACAAGGCTAGAGCAGTTACGGAGCTTAATTGAAGCGGCGATCGCCTATTTTTTTGGTAATCAATCTCATGCTCAAGATTTTAATATTCAAGATTCTAATACTCAAAATGAGGGTTTAGCCAATGGGATAGAAGTTCCTGAACTGTCAGGGCTAGAATCATCTCATAGTCAGACATTAACCGATAGTTCGCAGTTAAAACGGCGACAAGTTTCGGGACATTCTAGCGATCGCCTGTTACCTGACCGCCAAAAATCTCAATCACCTGCGCCGCAAGAAGTTTCTGGAGCCATCAAAGAAAATGCACCTCTAAGCTCAAACTTAGATCGTCTGCGCGAACTAATTACAGCCGCAATCAACTACTTTATCGGCAAGCGATCGCTAGATGGTGATATTGATCCAGATATTAATCCAGATACTAATCCAGATACGAATCAAGTTCAAGGTAATGACCCTGACCTGCTATCCGCAGAAGCAATCAATAAACTTCAGACAAGTACTGAAAATTCTAACACTCTCAAATCTGACGATCAGATAGAACGCTTACAGAAGTTAATAGAAGAGGCGATCGCCTATTTTTTTGGTAAACAGCGATCGCAACCAACTCTAGATGAAACTTCAGACATCACCATCAGAGAATTGTCTTGGCTAACGATGGAAGATGCCTTTAGTGATGATAATGGACCCTGGCCACTTCCCTTAGAATATGAATCTCACGCCTTCAACAAATCATCAGACATGGCGGCGATCAACTCGTCGGGAGAGCTGCAAAATTTTGAAACCACAACTTCGCAAATATCTCAAGATCAACTACAACAAAGTCTAATTTATGAAGAAGGCTTATTAATGTATCAACAAGCAACTACAAAATCAGAAGGCGATCGCCCTCTGCGAGCATGGATCGAGGCAAATGCAAGCATTATGGGCTATGCATATAATCCTGTGATGACTGTGATCCTTTGGGTTGATGCGATCGTGGTTAAAATCGAAGACCTGCTAATTATTTTTTGGAAAGGACTAATCGATTTCCCAAAACGCTTAATTCATTCGATTAGATATGGCAATAAATCTCAGAAATAATCTATTACTTATAGCAATCCTAAATCATTTGTGGCTTCGACTTCGCTCAGCCATCAGTCCACGCTGGCTGAGCGAAGTCGAAGCCTGTTTCAACTCATTTCGGATTGCTTATGTCACTACTTCGGAAACCAAAGCCGCCAATCAGTATTTGGCTTTGTTGGCGGTTGGTATAAATCAGAATTACCCGTAAATAAAACTTCTGCAATCAAAGGAAAACTCTCAGTCTGACTTGGCGGACAGCCCCAATCTGGATGATGCCATTGATCAAGTCGCAAAACTTCAGTCAATCCATCGGGAATAAACACGCCATATTCATCACTAGAAGCCAATAATGATTCACGATAATCATCTAATAAAGCGATCGCCACATCAAGCTCAGGATCATTATATAAATCTGGATGAGCAACTATATTTAATTGGGAAGTGGGGATAGGCTTCTCACGCACATTAACCTGATAGTCATTTAGTGATTCATCATATTTAATTTGCCCAGTGCTGAAATATCGATTACTGTTAAAATGGAAATTAGGTTGATCACTTTGTCTACTCAGACTACCAACACATTCAACTATCGTGGTCAGTCCCTCGCCAGCCGCACACCAAGTAATTGAGTTAAAAACAAGCATCCACTGTCGCTCGTTTCTAAAGCCTAAAAGTCTTGACGAAAGATAGTCAACATTGAGGTTGCTAAGACAAGGGATCTTAATAGATTCAAAACAGCGATCCAGAAACCCTAAAATTTGCGGGAGTGTTTCCATCTAACGAACCTAAATGGTATAGCCAAAAACTTAGTTACACTAATTACCGATCAAATAAACGAAAAAAGGTTCGTAGGGCTGCGCCCTGCAAAGGGTTTTATCTTTTTCAGTTCTAAAACAGCGCACAAAGTCATGAGTACCTATTTAGGACTATTTACGCTATTGGGCGTTGATGTAGGTATCGAAATCTTAATTTCACGGCGCTGCTGATCTTTAAAACTAGATACAGCCTCATCTAGAGACTCAGCTTGGCTAGCGCGAAACTGCTCAGCAGACTTGCCACCCGCAAGATTGATGCTATTAATTAACTGAAGAAAGTTTAGGTTGCCGCCACCTATACTAAGGGGCGATCGCTCCTGTTGTTGAGCTTCGCGTAAGGTTTGCTCAGACAGCGTTGGGGCATTGTTAATTTGGGCGATCGCACCCGCCGAGGCAAATAACACTGACGACACAGCACTTGTGGCGACTAGAGAAACTATTTTTATAATCACGATTTTAGTTTTGCGTTGACATCTAATTTTTAGTCTATATCAGATTTTCTCTTCAATGGTGTTCTTACGCAACTCTTTCTAGATGCTTTTAAATCTATGCCGATCGCCATAATGCGGCAAAAGAGAACACTCCACCCATTTCTTAAGTTTTACAGGATTATAGCGATCGCTGTATGATTGAGCCATATTATGTAAAATCATATAAATCTTTAGGTTCTCCAAAACAACATGACCAGAACCGACACAACTCTTGCAGGACGATATAAAATCGTTAAGCCGCTTGGTGGTGGTGGTTTTGGGCAGACATTTTTGGCGATCGATCTACAATTGCCCAACACTCCGACCTGTGTGGTCAAACAATTTAAGCCCCAACTTCATAGCCCCCAAGAATTGGCGATCGCCAAGCGACTGTTTGACACTGAAGCCAAGGCTCTACATGATTTAGGCAATCACGATCAAATTCCTCGCCTATTTGCCCATTTTGAGCAAGGGGGTGAATTTTATTTGGTGCAAGAGTTTATCGAAGGACAGACATTAGAATCTGAGATTGGAAACGGTCAGATCTGGACTCAGACCAAAGTTGTGACCGCCTTGCGAGATGTTTTACAAGTATTGGCTTTCGTTCATAAATCCCAAGTCATTCATCGGGATATCAAGCCCGCTAATTTAATCCGCCGCCGTAGCGATCGCAAGATTGTCCTGATTGACTTTGGAGCAGTCAAATCATTGGGTACAGATGCGATCGAGCGATTAATAGAAGAAGGCAACGAGACTCGAACGGTGGTAGTTGGTTCGCTAGTATATATGCCAAATGAACAGTTAGCAGGACAGCCGAAATTTTGTAGCGATATTTATGCCCTAGGGCTAATGTGCTTACAGGCGATTACTGGGCTGTCATTTAAAGAGTTACCTAAAGACAAACAAACCAATGAATATAGTTGTGCCTTAGCTGGCGCTCAAGTCAATATCAAAACCAGTCTAAGGCTAGCCGCGATAATTGACAAAATGGTGCGCTATGACTATCGCCAACGTTTTGAGGATGCGACAGAAGCTTCGCAAGCACTAAATGAACTTCTCAATAATTCTAATGCCGCCACCACCCTAAGCTTACAACCAGTTCAAAAGCTGCAATTAGAAGCCCCTGAAGGGCAATTAGAATTAGGCTCGCGCTTTTATGTGCAGCGCCCTCCCATTGAAAAAGACTGCTGTGAAACTATACTTCGAGCGGGTGCATTAATTAGGATCAAAGCCCCACGACAAATGGGCAAGTCATCTCTATTGTCACGAACCCTCGCCTATGCGAAACATAAAGGATGTCAAGTCGCCCATTTATATTTTCAGCAAGCAGATAGCGAAGTCTTTAGCGAACTAGATTCATTTTTGCGCTGGTTTTGTGCCAGCATCGCCTCAGAGCTAAATTTAGATGAAAATTTGGACCAGTATTGGCAAGGTGTTCTAGGCAGCAAGAACAAATGCACTAAATACTTTCAACGTTATTTACTAGCCGTTTCCGAGATTCCCTTAGTGTTAGGACTCGATGAAGTGGATCTGATCTTTCAATATCCTGCAATTGCGGCGGATTTTTTCGGTTTGCTTCGGGCTTGGCACGAGAAGGCGAAAAACGAAGATATCTGGAAAAAGCTTAGGTTAGTGATTGTCCATTCTAAAGAAGTTTATATACCTTTAAATATTAATCAATCTCCATTTAATGTGGGATTACCCATTGAGTTGCCAGAGTTGACTTGTCCTCAAATTGCCGATTTAGCCCAACGTCATCAGCTACCTTGGCAATCGGCGAATGTCGAGCAGTTAATGGAACTCACGGGCGGACATCCCTATTTGGTAAGGCAAGCTCTATATCAAATTGCTCGCGATCGCCTAGATTGGCAAAAATTATCACAACTTGCGCCCACTGAAGAGGGAATTTATGGCGATCATCTTCGTCGTCAACTAAGTAACTTAAAAGAAGATCCTGAATTGATAGAAGCTTATCGAGATCTAGTGGCAAGCGATCGCCCTTTACAATTAGATAGCCAAATTGCTTTTAAGCTGCGGAGTATTGGTTTAGTCAAGTTTCAAGGAAATCAAGTTATCCCTATGTGTAATCTTTATCGTGATTATTTTAAACAAAGTATTTAGCTTCTATCATGCAGCTTTCATCATGCACTTATTCACGTTTATTTGGGTCGAATGATGTCTGAAGAAAAGAATACAACTTATCTATATCAAGTTGGCGGTAGTTTATCTTTAGACGCGCCTACTTATGTCGCAAGACAGGCTGACAGCGATCTGTATGAGAGCTTGAAAGCAGGCGAATTTTGTTATGTTCTCAACTCTCGACAAATGGGAAAGTCTAGCTTGCGAGTCCGCACCATGCAACGCTTACAGCAAGAAAACTTTATCTGTGCGGCGATCGATATTACGGCGATCGGCACATCAGATATCTCTCCTGAGCAATGGTATGCAGGGCTAATTGATAGCATTATCAGCAGCTTAAATCTATATGACTCTTTTGATCTTGAAGAATGGTGGGAGCGTCATCGATTGCTGTCGCCAGTGCAGCGTTTTGGGAAGTTTCTTGATGAAGGATTGCTTAAAAAAATCTCTTCGCCGATCGTCCTCTTTGTCGATGAGATTGATAGTATCCTCAGTTTGAATTTTGCTGTCGATGATTTTTTTGCGCTGATCCGTGAATTATTTAATCGTCGCGCCGATCGCGTAGCTTATAAACGCCTAACTTTTGCGCTGTTTGGCGTAGCCACTCCTGCCGATTTGATCCGTGATAAACAACGCACTCCTTTTAATATTGGCCGGGCGATCGAGCTAAGAGGATTTCAATTACAAGAAGCCCGTCCCCTGATGCGCGGATTGCTGGCAAAATCACAAAATCCTGTCGCCGTGATCAAAGCTATTCTTGCCTATACGGGTGGACAACCGTTTCTCACCCAAAAACTTTGTAAACTTATCCTCAGCGAACAAGAGAATATTCCTTTAAAACATGAATTTATTTGGATAAATAACCTAGTGCGATCGCGATTGGTCGAAAACTGGGAAATTCAAGATCAGCCTGAGCATTTTAAAACAATTCGCGATCGCATTCTCTGGAGCAGCGAAAACCGTCAAGGTAAGTTACTCGGTTTATATCAACAGATTTTGAGTTCTGAGCCAACTTTGCAAAAGCTCGAAGGTGGTATTAGCTCTGATGATAGCCCTGAACAGACAGAGTTACGCATCACTGGATTAGTGGTCAAGCGCGAAGGGCGACTAAGAGTCTATAACCCCGTCTATGCCGCGATTTTTAATCAAAATTGGGTCAACCAAGCTTTGGCCAACTTGCGACCCTATGGCGAATCATTTAAAGCTTGGATGGATTCTGACTATCAAGATGAGTCTCGACTGTTGCGCGGACAAGCTCTACAGGATGCTCTAGCTTGGTCTGCCGACAAAAATTTGAGTAATCATGATTATCACTTTTTTTCGACTAGTCAAGACCTCGAAAAGAGAGAAGTGGAAATCGCGCTCTTTGCCCAAGCCGAAGCCAATCAAATTCTGTCTGCGGCTAAACGTAGACTAGAGCAAACCTTAGTCGCTGAGCAGGAAGCCAAGATTAGATTAGTGGAAATGCAACAGCATTTAGAGACAAGCTTGATGGAAGCTGAGGTTGTACTTAAGAGTGCTTCGGCAAAAGCCACATTTATTCTCAATCAGCAATTTGAAGGACTGTTAGAAGCGTTGGAAGCGGGTAAACAGTTACAGTCTCTAGAAGCAACGATGGCAAAAAAAGCCAGATTGCGGATGCATGGAATTACCGCGCTTCATCAAACCGTTTACGATGTGCTGGAATACAATCATTTGGCGGGACATTTAGATATTGTTACCTGCCTCGCCGTCCAACAAGGCGATCGCCTAATCGCGTCAGGAAGTAGCGATCGCACCATTAAGATTTGGGATCTCAAAGGGAATTTACGGCAAACCCTAACGGGACATAGCCATTGGATTACGAGCCTCAGTTTTAGTCTCAATGGACAACATCTAGTGTCAGGAAGCCGCGATGGTACGATTAGACTTTGGAAAATGGATAAGTTTACTAAATTATATTTAGATCAACCAATCCAAATCATTAAAGACCATCAAGCCCCAGTTTTAGATGTTAAATTTAGCCCGACCGATGCCATATTCGCCTCTGTGGGTGAAGATGCAAAAATCCGACTTTGGCGTGATGATGGCACTGCCTATACGACCTTTGTGGGCGGTCATCACAAATGGATAACTTGTATTTGTTTTAGTCCTGATGGGGTCAGGCTGGTCACAGGTAGCGCCGATCGCACATTGATCGTCTGGAATATCAAGGGAACGCCTATTAAAACATTTAAAGCTCACGATAGCTTTATTGAAGACATCGACATCTCTCCATCAGGTCGAATTATTGCCTCGGCAAGTCGTGGTCGAGATATCAAACTTTGGAATATGGAAGGAAACCTGATGGCAGTCCTTGAAGGTCATGCTGACAAGGTTTTGGGAGTGCGTTTTCATCCTAGTGGTAAATTTTTGGCATCTGTCAGTAGCGATCGCACGATTAAGCTTTGGGACATCAAAGGAAACTTGCTCAAAACCATGCATGGACACAAAGGCGGTATCCATAGCATTGCGTTTAATGCCAAGGGCAGTACGATCATCACAGGGAGTCAAGATACTAACATCAAATTTTGGCGCACCAGTGGCAATGCAATCCCACGCCTAATTGGTCATACTGATGAAATTAATTGCGTTACTTTTGGAGGCAATCATCAGGGTAATCATCAATTTATAGCGACAGCTAGTAACGATGGCACAATCAAAATTTGGCACAATAATACTAAACTGATTACTTCTTTATCAGGGCATAAAGAAGTGATTAACAGTGTTTGCTTTAGCCCTGACCAGCGTTTTTTGCTGTCGGTTAGTAGCGATCGCGCCATCAAAATTTGGAATTCAAAATGGAATCTACTTAAAACTATTTATAACGAGCATAGTCTCCCCATTTACGGTGTTGCTTATCGTAGTGATGGGGAAGTGTTTGCCACCGCCAGTGGTGATTGTATGGTCAAGTTATGGAGTCAAGAAGGAGAATGGATATGCACTTTAAGTGGTCATGCAAATGCTGTTTATCAGGTCTGTTTTAGTCCTGACGGCAATATGTTAGCTACGGCAAGTCAAGATAAAACCGTCAAAATATGGCTATGGGATGGAACTCTATTAAATACCTTGAGTGGACATACGGGGGAGGTCTATAGCGTGGCTTTTAGCCCTGATAATCAGATGATTGCCAGTGGTAGTAAAGATGGCAGTGTTAAATTATGGAACGTTGATGGCAAGCTGATTAAAACCATGAATCAACATAATGCTGAAGTAAGAAGTGTCTGTTTTAGTCCAGACGGCAATGTATTAGCTTCTGGTAGTAGCGATCGCACTGTCAAAATATGGAGTATCGATGGGAAGGAACTGCTATCTCTCCAAGGACATCAATCTGCGGTCAAGAGTGTTTGCTTTAGCCCTGATGGTGACACTCTCGCATCAGCAAGTGTCAATGGTATTGTCATTTTGTGGGATTTTAAATTGAGCAATCTCATGCGATTAGGCCATAATTGGGTTCAAGACTATATAGAAAATCAATAGAAAATCAATAGGTTTTGATTTTTGATTTTTTTTGATGGGTTCTCACGCAATGGGTTCTCACGCAACTTGATAGCTAAAGTTAAAGGTCGCCCACTGCTGCACATCTAACATCCATGTATCACTGATATTTATAAAATTATCTAAGTCCGAAGGATTCATCGCCCGATCAAGATCGGCTAGTAAAGCTTGAGCAACTTGTAGCGGATTGGGAATCGCAATCAATCCATTTAAAGAAGCAGCTTGACGTTGAGAAGCTTCCAAAATTTTGGGGACTTGCAAAAGTGGCGATCGGCTAATCACAACTTGGACATCGACCAGACCTTTAGGAGCAGATACTGCCCAATTGATCGGGGCTTGGGGAATAGTCAGAGTTGTTGCAGGGGGAATAATGCCATCGTTGGCGTAGGGAGTGGTGACAAAGTTGGGCGTGAGAATTTTGCTGCGGGGATCGAGGCAAAAAATTCGGGTATATAAGGGGCGATCGCTAAAGTTTTCAATCTGGCATTCAAGGCGATCGCCAATATTGATCGGTTTAGTCCGAACTGTATGACTGGCGCTATTGACAGGAATCAACGAGGCTCGCGCTGCCGATTGGCTAGCAATGATGACCGAGCGCTCATCGACACCAACGATCGCCTTCAGGGTGACGCACACATCTAGCTGCGAACTGGCTTGATTTTCGGTGGTGCGAATCAGTTTGGCGGCGAGTAAACTTTCGAGAAAGGGTTGTAAGCGCTTGATCGCCACGCCGACCGATTCACCAACAGAGCCAAAAGAACCAAGGATCGGGGTATGTCCTACACTAAATAATCCATAGCTAGCCGACTGCATCCCAAATAAACAATCAGCGCATTGCTCATTTGCATTGACTCCAAACATATTTGGCAAGGTCGAGAAGGCGCTAGTGGCATCGACGCGCTCGATTTTACTTAAGCCGATATCAAGGGCGATCGCCAATTTGACATTGTGAGAAATGACTCGGATTACTTCTTGGAGTAACTGCCCCGTTTCTAACTTCTGGTTCGACTTTTGGTTAGATTTTTGACTGGCCCTGCGATCGCCTAATATTTCAACTTTCCCATTAAACCCATTGCGAGATTTGAGTTGAACCAGATGCTCAGTCGTCATCACACTCAAGATCGAGCCAGCCATATAATTGCTCAAAACGGCGATCGGCAAACCCGCCAAACAGACATCGGCAGTGAGGCGATCGCCAATGCTATTAGTAATCACGCCATCGCAGCCCACATCAGCAATTGGTAATAATGGCGAAAAGGTATTATTGCCAAAAGTATTATTGGTAAAGGTACTAGTGGCGATCGCTTTTTGTTTAGTCGCATCAATTTCCACCATCGCCGCAATTTGCTTATCGATAGAAATCTCTTCATTGTGAAAAGCACGGCGATCGAGAGTAGTTGCCAAATTACTCATCACGACATGAATAGTCGTCGCAGGCAATATCTGCCAAAGTTGCTGCACTAAGGCGTAAGTGAATGCACCACTGCTAAACCCTGACCATTGAGCATCGGCACAGAGCATATCGCCTGAGGCGGCGCGTAAAGTTGTGCCAATTGGCTGCTTTTCGATAGATTTCTCAGTTGGTTCTATTTGAGTCGCAGGTTGCCAATTTTTAAGCCCAATTCGCGATCGCAATCGAAAATTTCCTAGGGTCGATACATTTGGATAATAAAATCCTGCATCAATTACACTCAAAATCCGATCTGTGGCGATCGCTTTTAGCCAGCCCTGCCATTCCAGCATCGTAATATCTGGCAAATTTTCCAGATTTTGAGGCAAGCCACTATCAACAGGCACAAGCGTATTGTAATTACCCAGCCGTGAACCATGCCCACTAAAATGCACCACCACCAAATCATCGGGCAGAGTCTGAGCGGTTAAATGTTCTGTAATTGCATCAAAAATATTGGTGCGGGTAGCTTGGCGATCGGTCAGGGTGACGATATCTTGTGGGGCAAAACCAAAGCGATGAATTAGTAATTCCTGTTGCAACTCCACGTCATTGACACAACCATGCAAAGGCAACCATCCGTTTAAATTCGCATTTTGCGAAATATCTTCCTTGACATCATATTGATTAATTCCGATCAACAGCGCTCTCTTCCGTTGAGCCGAAGTTGTCGCTTGTCGGACATACTGCTCTGAGGCAAAGGCCACGCGATCGCGGGTCAGAAATTGCCATCCGATCAGACTAGTCAGCCCTACTTGCAAAAATTGTCGCCGTGCAATCCCCATATTTATGCCGTGAAATCTTTTGTTGTGAATGCGATCGCCCTTTAATTAAACTCGATTGAAGCACCCTCTTTTTAGTTTTTTTTGCAGGAATGGCTACATTAATTGAACAACCGATATATTTTGTAATAAAGTCTGATTTGTTAATAAATCCTTGACCGTGATCCGCAATGTGCGGGTTTTATCAACTTGAAAGCTAACTTTGATCCGATCGCTTCCCATTTGACCAAGGGGAAATAGTGTGGCGATCGCCCGTCCGCGATCGCTGTCATTTAGAACCTGAACCGTAAATTGTTGATTTTCGAGAACGCGAGTTATTAGGCGATCTTCTTCAAAATATACTTCCACATTTGTTTCGCCCAATTCTCCAATTACCAGCTCAATACTGGGTTGATCAGCCATTGAGGCTCCCAAAACTAGTTCTACTGGCTTAGCTAATGGATAAGTTGTTCCAGATTTAATAATTGTGTGCCAATTATGGCGTTTGTAGCGCTTATCCCAATAGCGCACCCCGTAACTGTGATAGATAAAATCTTGCAATTCCCAACCTTGGGCGATCGCCCCATGGGCGATCGCTTCTAGAGGCTTATCAGCTTTGACTTTTGCTGTAGAAAAATGTCGCACTGCCCATTCTTTAACTGCGGGAATTTGGGATGTGCCGCCCACTAACAACACCGCCTCAATCTGGGCTAAGTCCATATTTTGCCGAGTCGCTTGTTGTCGAATCTGATCTAGGGCGCGATCGAGATTTGCAAAAAATTTATGTTCTTCAAGAATGTGATTGAACTGCGATCGCGTTAGAGTCAATTCATAGGACTCAAAAGTTTGATCATTAAAATAAACTTCCGTTGCCGAATCTGAAATAGATAGAGCGATCTTGATGCGTTCGGCTAAACGGGTAACGAGTGAATTTTTTGGCAGTCCCAACTGTTGATGAAAATAATCAATAATCCAATTATCGATGTCAATACCACCAAGATTTTGTCCTGTTTTAGCGAGAACTTTGGCTATTTGAGAACTTTGAGGATTTTGATTATTATTTGTGTGATTAAGAGTGCGATCGCCCCATTTCAATAAAAAGCCGAGGGGTGATTTTGGCTGTTTGGGATCTGTTTGGGATAAAGATAACTTCACTAAAGATAAATCTAAAGTGCCGCCGCCAAAATCTATGACTAATACCGTTTCAGATTCTCTATTAATTCCATAACCAATTCCATAACCAAGAGCGGCAGCCGTGGGTTCATCTAATATTCGCACCTGATTGACCGCTAACTTCTCGCAAACTCCGCCTAACCAATTGCGATAAGACTCAAAGCTATCCACAGGAACTGTCAAAATTAGCGAGTCAATATCAGGCAAGCTCTCAATAATTTTTTTTAAGAACCATTCCCCAACCAATTCAAAATCAACTTCACGTCCATCAATTTCTGGCACAAATTCTGACGCATTGGCGGCGATCGCCCTCTTAAAAGCTTTAAAAAATCGTGATTTATCTTTAGAGTTATTCTGATCTAAACCGCGATCGCCAATTTGTTGACCGATCAGTACCTGCGCGTTTACCGCATCTTGCACATACACCAAGCTAGGAATTAACGGTGGATTATCCACAATCAGACAGCTATATTCAGCCAAATTGAGCGTTTCGATCTTTCCCTGCTCATTAATCCTCGCGACAACCGTATTACTTGTTCCAAAATCGATCGCATATTCCATAATCTAATATCCTAAAACCCGTGACGCACGCTGCGCGTGCGCTACAGATTTTAATTTTGTTTGTTACAGCAGTGCAATGGGTTTAATTACGGCGATGGGTAACTTGATCGGCATAGTCTGAAATCCGTTCAGGCATCGAAGCACCCGTCAAAATAATATTGACTTTGGGCGATCGCGTTTTGAGTACATTGAGCAAATCTTCTTCCGTAATTAGCGATCGCGCCACCAACAAATTAGCCTCGTCTAGGACAACTAAACCTGCATTAGCCGATTGAATTGTCACCTTGGCATGGTCCCATAGCTCAAGTACCGCAGCTTTTTCAATATCAGTTAGGTCAATATCATTATTTGACAGATCTCGCTGTGCATCACAACGCAACCATTCAAGATTTTCGACGAGACGACGGGGATTGCTCAAACCTTGATTAATTCCTGTTTGAAAAAGTTGGACAAGTAACACCTGCGTACCTTGTCCCGCAACTCGCAAAGCTTGAGCAAAAATATCGGTATAGAGATTACGCTGGGGGGCGACAAAAACCTGAATACAACCTTGGACTGGTTTCACGATCGCTAAATTCTTGGGTGAATTAGTATCTTTCGGGTTATTTGTGAAGGACTTAGGATGATTTTGCTTAGTCTCTGGCTGATTTGTCTTAATTTGAGTCGCCTTAATTTGAGCTACCATAAGCATATCTAGTGTTTGAATTTGTATTAACTATCATAGCAGACACTAGATATCTAGAAACTGATCAATTTTGATCGCTTCTTGTAATCCGCGTTTGATGCAGTCACCTAACGCCACACCACCGATGAAATTGGCACTGATATATAGCCCTTGAGATTTTTGCAATTCGGCTTCAACGATCGCCAGTCGCTGTAAATGTCCAATCTCGTATTGCGGAATGGCTTTGTCCCACACATGCACGGCGATCGCCTTGGGTTGAACTTGACTATCAGGGCGGAGCAGCGTTTTTTGTAGATCTTGATGAACGGCTTGAATGATTTCGGATTCTGAAAGCTTAGCCAAGGCGGGATCGAGTGTGCCGCCGATAAAATTTAATAATAACTGCCAACCTGCGGGGGCGCGTCCTGCAAAGAGACTTGACGACCAAATTGTGCCTAGAGTTCGCACGCCCTGAGTGCGGGGGATCAAGTTTCCAAAGCCTTTCATGTCATAGGCAAATTCACTTTTAGGATAGGCAAGTACCACACAGGCAACCGTCGGATAAAAGATTTCATTCAACGCTTGGCTAGCAACAGGTAAATAATCTTGCAATAGCTTGGCAGTCACATAGGCGGGTGTGGTGAGGACAACCGATCGCGCTGTGACCACTTCTTCACCCGTGGGCGTATCAAAACTCGCTATATAAATTTCACCTTGCTTGTTTAGCGATCGCAAAGTCCATTGTTGCTTAACGGCTGTGCCTTGCGCCCTCAACTTAGCGGCGATCGCTTCAGGTAGCATTTTGATCCCTTGCCGAAACGAACCAAGCTCGCCAGATTTGGTCTTAGGAAGTTGGGGATCATTAATCTGCTTGGCTTTACGTTCTTTCGCAGACATGATCGCCCCTGCAATTAAGCCGCCGTAATTAGTTTCTAAATTAGTGATTTTAGAAAAAGCCGCCCTAGCACTGAGTTTCTTAGGATCACCTGCATACACACCTGAAATAAATGGCGCAACCAAGTTCTCAACTGCTTGCCGACCTAACAACCGCGCAAAAAATTGATCAACAGATTCTTCACCCGCCATCGCAGGACGCGCAAAGCCGAGTGCGCCCAAAGCGAGACGGATTTTGTTATGCCAAGACAATAATTTAGTGGCGATCGCCTTGGGCGGACTCATTGGCAAAGCATTTAACTTGCCATCGAGAAATACAAAACGGGGCAGTTTGCCATCAGCGAGGATCAGTTCATCTTTGAGTCCGACTTCAACCGCCAAGCGCAATAACTCAGGGGCAGGCTGAAAACTATTTGGACCCTCTTCCCAGAGATAGCCCTCATCATTGCTAGCGGTCGTAATTGCACCACCCACTCGATCCTGAGCTTCAGCAACTAAGACACGGCGATGCTTGGAGATCTTAGTAAGTTCATGGGCGATTGTCAAACCCGAAATCCCTGCCCCCACCACAAGCACGTCTAATAGTTGACTAGCTTCTGTTTGAATAGCTTCTGCTGATTGAGTTTTGGTCATGGCTTGAGACGGTTTAAATCGGTTAATCAACTCAAAGTTTATTACAGCTAATTGCCCTAGGACAAATTTAAGCTGAATGCTGAAACAGGGCGTTTAAGTATACTTTTGCGGTGCTGCGGTAGTTGCTTGACTCCGTGGATGATGTGCCAAGGCGATCGCTGCCCCCGTTTTGCAACAAGAACAAAGACAAGGCGGCGGCAAATACCCGATCTTGATCCCAATCAGGATGGAACTCTAGATAAATTTTGAGAGTTTCATGCAATTCTTCAGGAATTTCGGCAAGGATGCTGATAGTCGTACTCATGCTGAAACCTCAACTTTTAAGTAAGTTTTATAAGAACGTGGCAACCATTTTCAGAGGTCGGAATTTCATTGTGCGTTCAACTAGTCCTTATTGTCAACGTAACGAAAGGTTAAGGATAGATGCTTAATGAATAAGAATGCCTAGATTAAATCAGCATTTTAGATCAATAACAGTTACATATCTTTACAGTATTTACTTCTTAAAAGGTTTTCCACATGGATAAGGCAACCTATTAACTAATCCTTAATCAGTAAGGCAAAGACATTTTTTCTTATAAAACAACCTGTGGAAAAACCCATTAAATCTGTGGAAAAAACCCTAATATCTGTGGAAAAAGCTGTGGAAAACTTTGGGTTAGTAAAGCTAGAAATTATTTTTTTTAACATTTTAGAAAACTTCTTAGGCTTTATCTAGGCGCAAAGCGCTATAACCCAAACTGACGTTAGATATGACATTAAATATGAAGTTATGTACGAATAGAATCAAACAACGTTGATCTTTATAGCTTACGATTGGCAATGTGCATCGTCTGTTTTAAGCTATTGACACAAAAAGTGAGGTTCGTATGAATTCGTCTGGGGCGCTATGGCAACGTTATCAAGACTGGCTATACTACCATTCAGAATTAGGTGTTTATGTAGATATCAGTCGAGTAAGGTTTACGCCTGACTTTGTGACCGAGATCCAACCTAAGTTTGTCAAGGCTTTTGCGGACATGAAAGCATTAGAGGCGGGCGCGATCGCCAATCCTGATGAGCAGCGCATGGTAGGGCATTATTGGCTGCGATCGCCAGAAATTGCCCCCACTGAAGAACTGCGTAAAGACATTACGGAAACCCTCGATCGCATCGAAGATTTTACAAACAAGATTCATGCGGGGATCATTCATCCGCCCACATCGTCCAAGTTTACGGACATTCTCTCAATTGGTATCGGTGGATCGGCGTTAGGTCCTCAATTTGTAGCCCAATGCTTTGCTAAAGCCGATGTACCGCTCAAAATTAGTTTTATCGACAACTCCGATCCCGATGGCATTGACTTAGTACTTGATCTATTAGGCGATCGCCTCAGCACAACCTTGGTACTGGTGATCTCCAAGTCAGGCGGCACGCCTGAAGCCGCCAATGGCATGAAAGAAGTTGAGTTTGCCTTCACCAAAGCAGGTTTGGACTTTGCAAAACAGGCGATCGCCATTACAGGTGTCGGCAGTGCGCTAGAAAAATATGCGATCGGCAATGACTGGTTAGATAAATTCCCGATGTATGACTGGATTGGCGGTCGCACCTCCGAGCTATCAGCAGTCGGCTTATTACCTGCGGCACTCCAAGGGATCAACATTCGCGCCATGTTACAGGGCGCAAGCTTAATGGATGCCGCCACCCGCATCGAAGATATCCGTCAAAACCCCGCCGCCTTACTTGCCATGTCATGGTATTTCACAGGCAATGGCAAAGGCGAAAAAGATATGGTAGTTCTGCCATACAAAGATCGCCTGTTGCTATTTAGTCGCTATCTGCAACAACTGGTCATGGAGTCTCTCGGCAAAGAAAAAGATCTTGACGGCAATACTGTCTATCAAGGGATCGCCGTCTATGGCAACAAAGGCTCTACCGATCAACATGCCTATGTGCAGCAACTGCGCGAGGGTATCCCCAACTTTTTTGCGACCTTTATCGAGGTTTTGCAAGACTCAGCTAAGCCGCATCCTGAAATGGAAGCAGGTATTGTCACTGGCGATTACTTGTTAGGATTTTTGCAAGGCACTCGCAGCGCTCTCTACGAAAATGGGAGAGACTCAATTACAGTAACGATCCCCGTTGTTTCGGAAGTAACAGTTGGCGCATTAATTGCTTTATATGAACGCGCTGTTAGCTTCTATGCATCCCTAGTCAATATCAACGCTTATCATCAACCAGGTGTCGAGGCGGGTAAAAAAGCTGGCGCAAAAGTCTTAGCCTTGCAAAAACAAATGGTCACTGTCCTAAAAGCATCTAATATATCGCTTTCTCTCGAAGAAATTGCGATCGCAATAGACGCTCCTACCGAAATTGAAGCTTTGTATCATATTGCGCGTCATCTTCATGCTAATTGCAAAATTTTGTTTGAAGGCGATCTCGCTAAACCTGCGACTTTAAAACTAATGTTGATTGATTAAAGCTTGGGCTAAATAACTAAAACCTATACCAACAAAAAAGCACCCTGTGGGTGCTTTTTTGTTTATAGTTTTTTATGGTTTGTTTTTTGCCTCGATCGCCTCTAAGCGACTTTTGAGATCTTGATTGTCCTTACGAACCTGATCGAGTTCTTCGCGCAACTGCTTCAGCCCCGCATCCTTACCGATCGCCTTCTGCACGGTTTGAATGGCTTCATCGGCGACGCGGCGCACTCGTCCATCAGGTGTAGAACCAGACAGCGATCGCAATACGCCAATGGCGGCGGCACTATCAACTTGGCTGAGGGCTGACACTGAAGCCATTTGGGTTAAGAAAAATGTTTCTTGAGCGATTACCTTCAATCGATTGAGAATCTGTTCGGTTTTGGGCTTAGTTTGGGATTTGCCCATCGCGCCCAAGGCTCTGATAGAAGCTAAGCGCAAGGGTTGCGGTACATCAGGCTCCGTATATTTGAGAACTGTTTCTAAAGCCTCATCGGAATCCTTGATTTTGGCTAAACCTGCGATCGCCCCCGATCGCACTACTTCATTCCATCCCGATCGCTCTTTGAGAACAGTTTGGAGCAACTTTACTACTTTAGAAGGTTCCCGTTCTGGACTCAGAGCCGCCGCCAAATCACCTGTGAGCCTCGCTGCTGTCGCTTCAACAACATAGCTAGGATCACCTTTTTTGACAAATGGTTTAATCAAGTCGAGACTCTTCTGGACTTTGTTTTGAGCCAAACCACTGAGTACTGCCATCCGCACCTTAGCATTAGGATCTTCTAATCCTTTTGCCAAGGCTTCAAAAGCTTGATCGAGTTTGATCGCCGCCAAATTGTCAGCAATCTCCACACGCACACCCCAGAATGGTTCTTCTAAAAGAGCTTTGCCAAGAGCTTTGACCGATTCCAAACCAGCTTTTTTGGCTAAGGCTTCAGCGCATTGGATTCGCGCTAGGGGGTCGGGATCGGACTGCAAGCCAGCTTTGAGTTCGGCAACACCATATTCGAGAGTGACTTGTTTGAGATAGTTGTTATGGCGATCGAAGCTAATATAACTAGGCTTCTTGGGCAATGGGAAGTAGAAGGATTGCTCCTTCTCAAAAACGCGCACCGTAAAAACTTGAGCTTCTCCTTCTTCAAATCCAAAACCAATGGGAATCTTCAGATCGAAGAGTTCATCTTGAGTTTGCGAAACTGTAACTTTAGCTAGATTATTGTCGCTGTCCCAGCTATAGCCCACCTTGTACTCAGGATGTCCGCCCCGAAATACATATTGATCGAAGAGAAACATGCAATTTTTACCCGTTGCTTCTTCGATCGCTCTTAACAAATCAATCGTCTCCACGGTCTTGTGAGCATGAGTCCGTACAAAATGATGAATCGCTTTCCAGAACAAATCGTCACCTAGTTCAGACCGCAGCATGTGATAAACACAGCCACCTTTCTCATAGATATGGCGATCGTACAGCTCGATCGCTTCGCGATAAACATGAGTCACCATCGGACGGCGGTAGCGATCGCGATCTTCAGAGATATAACTGCGAGCTTCACCGAGACGATAATAAGCCGCGTCTTCGGTTCCATATTCATGATCTGTCCACAGCACTTCCGCATAGGTAGCTGCGCCTTCTTTAATCCATGCGTGCGACCAATGCTTGATTACCACCAAGTCCCCAAACCATTGATGGGCAAGCTCATGGGCGACCAGACTTTCGCTTGAGCGATTATCGATCGCCGCTCGTTTGTCTAACACACAGCGATCGGTGAGTAGAGTTGTGGAAGTGTTTTCCATGCCGCCGAAGATAAAATCAGCGACACAGACCTGTGCGTATTTAGGGAACGCATAGTCATAGCCATATTTCTGACTAAAGAATTCGATCATGCGCGGAGTTTTGCCCATGGTCAAGATCGCTTCTTCCGCAGTGCGGGACTTATCAACATAATAAGTTACAGGCTTCCCCTTCCATTCATCTTTGACTTCCAGAAAGTCCCCGATCGCCAAGGTCATCAGATAGCTAGGATGGACTTCTTTTTGTGACCAATGATAGGTCTTCTCTTTTTTATGCTCCTTAACCTCAATCAGTTCTCCATTAGAAATCACCATCAAATCTTTGGGAACGCGAATCCGAATTTCGGAAGTGGCAAGTTGCCCGGGGTAATCAAAACAAGGGAACCAATAGCGCGAATCCTCATCTTCACCCTGCGTCCAAACTTGAGTTGGCTTGTGCGGTTGGTGTTCGGTGGGCTGGACAAAATAAATACCGCGCTGTGGCTGCTCAGCCGCATAGTCGATCGCAATTTCAATCGGCACATCCGCCTGAGTTGGTGCATTGAGATAAATCTTCAGAAATTCGCCATCATAATCAAACTTAGCCTTAGCCTTGTCTGGATCAGGTTTAGCTTCAATGCGATCGTAAATGGAAACACTATCAATCCGCAAATTCACCGCATCCAAAGTCAGGTCACTAATGCCATCACGCACAGGACGCAGCCGAATCTTGCAAGTACCCGCGATCGTCAGTTGAGCGATATCAAGCTCCAAATCTAGGGCAATATGCTCAACCTGTCCAGGGCGATCGGGATTGTAATGCGGCGTAGCCCCCGGCATCTGAAAGGACTTGTGCTTGCTCGATTTGTCACCTTCTTTATCCCAGAAGCCCAATTCTAAATAACTATCCCAAGATTTGTGTGTCATAAAACTTGATCTCTAAACATATTGGCGTTGATTTAGCGACACTCATGATGAAAATTGTCTTCCAAAATGAGCATAGCTACTGTGTTTTCGATCATATAGCAATGCTAAAAAATTTGTGTATTGAAGGCGGATGCGATCGCAATGTTTTTAAAATTTGACTAGAAACTTGTTTAACTAACAATTCTGTGATTATGCACCGCGCTTTTCGCGATGCAAATGCTGCTTATCGAGGTGACGCTGCTTTTAAAAAGATTCGATCCATTCAAAAACTCGATTCCAAGCCCACCAGCGATCGCCATCGCCATATTGGTTTTGACATTTTTTGTTGCTGACATATCCCACATGACCGCCATATTTGGTCAGCATCAGTTTGATCGCAGGATTATGCTGAGCAATTTTTTGTAAATCATGCACCAACGCTGGATCAAACATCGGGTCGTCTTCAGCATAAAGAATCAAAGTCGGCTTTTGTAAATGGGGCATGAAATATAAAGGGCAGCTAGCGTCGTAATAGGCTTCGACAGAATCAAAACCTAATTTGGCGATCGTTAATTCATGATCAAAGCCCCAAATGCTGTTAGCCCTTTCCACGGCTGCCATATCAATTGACTCAGGATGATGTTTAGCGATCCGTCGCGCTAACCTTTTGAGTTCGCGAGCGATCGCCCTTTCCAAAAATCGCCCTAGTTCATCTTTGACCAAATAAGTAAGCGATCGATTAGAGTCCACACTAGGACAGATCACCGCCCCACCCGCAATATCAGCAGATGTAATCTCTAAATCACTACCCCAATCAGCGATCGTCTCTCCAGCCTTAATTCCCCATAGCGCCAACTGACCACCAAGAGAATATCCCGTCAACCAAAATGGGGCAGGACAGCCCAATTGTTTAGCAGTATTGGCAATCCGAATAAAATCTTCACCTTCATGCAGCCCGTCTGAGGTTAAGGTCGGTGACAACTCGGCAGTTTTGCCATGCGCCCGCCAATCAAACAGAGCGATCGCATAGCCCTTAGCGATCGCCTTGCGACCCAAAATCTTGAGAAACCATTGATTATCTAAATCCCCCGTAATGCCATAAGTGCCAACTATTGTGCCTTTTGCGCCTTCAGGAATAGCATATTTACCAAAAATTGGAACTCCATGCGCTCCTGTAAAAATATGGTCTTGATAAATTGGTTCTGGCTCGACTGTAAAATCTTCCCACTTTTTGCTTACTCGCAAAGCCGTATAAAGGGTCATTAGCAGCCCATTGCTTAGATGCCAAGGCGGTGTATAGAGCATAGAGCAATCCTCGATTTACATTTTGTTACAACTACTATAACAATGCGCTTCTCACGACAAACTAAAAGAATTACATAAAAATATCTTAAAATCCTTGTTCGACAGTAGGGGCAATTCATGAATTGCCCCTACTATTCGTCCTTTTGCGTAAGCCCTAAACTAAATAAGCTTCCGCCTTTGGCAGAAGCTTATTATTTTACGGAGAGAGAGGGATTCGAACCCTCGTTAAAGTTTCCCCTAAACAGCATTTCCAGTGCTGCGCCTTCAACCACTCGGCCATCTCTCCTTGCATGATTCCACAAAAAACTCTTGACAAGTTTAGTTGCTTCATCACGCGGATTTTAATCATACCAAAGCGTGACACATATGCAAAGTTTTCTCTTTTTACGACAGCGCTTTGCGCTGACATGAAACCCATATAAAAGTTTAAAAGTGCCGCTTCGCGGCACTTTTAAACTTTTATATGTAATTGTGAAACTAAGCCGCCTGTTGACGATACCAAGCGATCGTATTTTTTAAACCTTGATGAAAATCTATCGCTGCGGTGAAGCCAAAAGCTGACTTGGCGCGATCGACATCAAGACAACGGCGCGGTTGACCGTTGGGCTTGTCAGTTTCCCAGATGATTTCACCTTCATATTCCATCAATTCACAAATCAAATGAATCAAATCCTTAATGGATATCTCTAAACCAGTACCAATATTCACAGGCTCAGATTCGTTATAGTCGGCAGATGCCATCACAATTCCTCGCGCCGCATCGTCAGAATAAACAAACTCTCTGGTCGGTGTGCCATCGCCCCAAACCGAAATGGTGCGATCGCCCCGTTGTTTAGCTTCATAGACCTTACGGATCAACGCAGGAATGACATGGGAGCTACGCGGATCGAAATTGTCTTCAGGTCCATATAAATTGACGGGTAGCAGGTAAATACCGTTAAATCCATATTGCTGACGATAGGACTGCAATTGCACCAACAAAGCTTTTTTCGCGACACCATAGGGAGCATTGGTAACTTCGGGGTAGCCATTCCAGAGATCGGATTCTTTGAACGGTATGGGGGTAAAGTTGGGATAAGCGCAAATTGTGCCAACGCAAACAAATTTTTGGACATTCGCTTGATAAGCGGCATGAATTAACTGCACACCCATCATCAAATTGTCATAAAAAAGTTCGGCAGGTTTTTCACGATTAAGCCCAATGCCGCCGACATGCGCCGCAAGATGAATGATCAAATCTTGCTCTTGGACAACTTGTTGGCAAACATCCAGCGATCGCAGATCATGCTCTTTTGACCTTGGCACGGTGATCAAATCTGGACTAGCTCCTGCGGCTATCAGTTGGGCGATCACCCGCTTCCCTAAAAAACCCGCGCCACCCGTTACAAGAATCTTTTGATCTTTAAATTTCATTTTTGACTGCTCCTCTGGCATAAAAATCTCCTAGCGCCATACATTACCAACCATAAGTTACCAAGTTGCAGCTTGTCCCACATTTCGCAATGTCGCCGTGTCTTGAGAAACTGTGCCTTGGGGACTTGGCAAGCTCAACACCGCCAAATCAGCATCAACCATCAAGGCCACGAGATCCTTGAAAGTCACTTTGGGTTCCCACCCTAGCTTTTGTTTTGCCTTAGTACTATCACCTAGCAACAACTCAACTTCAGCAGGACGGAAATAACGGGGATCGATCTCCACATAATCTTCCCATTTGAGATTGACATAGCTGAAAGCTTCTTCTAGAAACTCTCGAACTGAATGGGTTTCACCTGTGGAGATCACATAGTCATCGGGCTTGTCTTGTTGCAACATCAACCACATTGCCTCGACATAGTCTTTGGCATAGCCCCAGTCGCGTTTAGAGTCGAGATTACCTAAGTAGAGTTTGTTCTGCTGCCCAGCCACGATGCGAGCGATCGCCCTCGTGATCTTTCTGGTCACAAAGGTTTCGCCGCGCCTTGGCGACTCGTGGTTAAACAAAATGCCATTGCAAGCAAATAGTCCGTAAGATTCACGATAATTAATGGTTTGCCAATGGGCATAGACTTTGGCGCAAGCATAAGGGCTACGCGGATAAAAAGGCGTGTTTTCATCTTGAGGTACAGCTTGGACTAAGCCATACATCTCCGACGAACCCGCTTGATAAAAACGAATTTCTCTTTCGTTGCGTAATTTATAGTCGCGCAGCGCTTCTAACAAGCGCAAAGTTCCCATACCGACAGTGTCAACGGTATATTCTGGAGAGTCAAAACTGACGCGAACATGAGATTGAGCGCCAAGATTGAATACTTCATGAGGACGGACTGCTTCTAAAATTCTGCCTAAGCTTGTCCCGTCGGTCAAATCACCGTAATGCAGAAATAATTTGGTTTCGGGTAAATGCGGATCTTGATACATGTGATCAAGGCGATCGGTATTGATTGTCGAAGATCGGCGAATGATGCCATGAACTTCGTACCCCTTCGCCAGTAAAAATTCCGACAAATAAGAGCCGTCTTGACCCGTAATACCTGTAATCAAAGCGCGTTTAGATTTACTCATGAAGTTTTGAAATGGCCTAACCAAAGTTTCTTCGTTAGCATACCTATAAGTCCCACATTTTGTGAAGAACCCCTAGCGATCGCCAGAAAAATGTTTCGACTCAAATACTGGTCGCCCATTAGCCCCAGTCTTCATCCCATTCGTCATCAAAGCTATCTTTAGTTCGCTTATTTGTTTTAGAGATATCTTTTTTGGTTGTTGCTGTTTTAGTTGGAGATTGGGTGTTTAAAGGATTATTTTGTGCAGGAAAAACAGGGGATTTCGGCAATTTAAAACTTATGGAAGTTTGCCATAAATTAATACAGGTCGCACCTAAGCCAGCAGAAAAAACCAATACTAATCCTAAGGGAAACTTGATGGACTCCAAGCTAAATAGTCGCAAATTAACTGGATATGTATTCTGAGTTGCCAAAATAGCGATCGCCATTGATCCAATCCAGAGAAAAACATAAAGGGATAATCGAATCATTGATGACGCTCCTCCATGCAAAATTATGAGTTGAGAAACCATGAAAAACTATGAGAAATCATGAAAGATGAAGCTGAGATTCAGTGAGATAATGCCCAAATTTTTCGAGAAACTGATTATCGATAATGGCTTGGCGCATTTGCTGCGTGAAGCTAATTAGTTCAGTAATATTATGAATCGATAGCAATGTAAATCCGAGAATTTCTTGCGATCGCACTAAATGACTGATATAAGCTCGCGAGAAATTTTGACAGGTATAGCAAGCACAATCACTGTCAATGGGAGTAAAGTCACGCTTAAACTTTTGATTTTTGAGATTCCAGCGATCGCCCTTGACGAGAGCGACACTATGCCGCGCAAAGCGGGTGGGAATCACACAATCGAATAGATCGATTCCTGAAGCAACGGCTTGAGCCATTTCTTTGTAAGTACCAACGCCCATCAAGTACCGAGGCTTATTGTCGGGCAGTAATGGCGTAATTGCTTGCACAATTTTTTCGATCAGTTCGGGTGGTTCACCGACACTCACGCCACCGATCGCATAGCCGGGTAAGTCAAATTCGATGAGATCACGTGCCGATTGTTGGCGCAAATCTAGATAGACTCCACCTTGGACAATGCCAAATAGAGCTTGATCATCTTGGCGATCGTGGGCTTTGATGCAACGCGCTAACCAACGGGTAGTGCGCTGTCCAGCCAGTTTGATTGCTTCATAGGTGGCAGGGTAGGGAGCGCATTCATCAAACGCCATAATCACATCTGCGCCCAGTTGATTTTGGATTTGGATTGATTTCTCTGGAGTGAGGTCGATCATGTTGCCATCGCGAGGCGATCGAAACTGCACACCTTCTTCACTAATGGAACGAATTTCGCTGAGACTAAAAACCTGAAAGCCCCCTGAATCAGTCAGAATTGGTCCATCCCAATTCATAAATTTATGCAAGCCACCTGCTTCCGCAACAATATCTTCACCCGGTTGGAGATGGAGGTGATAAGTATTCGCTAAGACCATTTCGGCTTGGCAGTCTTTGAGTTGAGCAGGAGTGACAGTTTTCACATTTGCCAATGTGCCAACGGGCATAAACCGAGGTGTATGCACAACTCCATGAGGAGTATGAAATTGCCCAACTCTTGCTTGGGTGTGACCACACTGGCACTCTAATTTAAAGGTGAAGTTATTCAGAGCTTACAATCCTAAACGTATTCTAAACGTATCTTAAATGTATTTATAGATTCAAACAGCATTTAATTGTAACGCACAATCATTTTAATTGTGCCTACCTACTTAAAGCGCTATAGTAACGTAACTTATGAATAATGTAATTCGCTACCAAAACGCCGCGCTCCAATACTATTTAGACCTAACGGGTTCTACCTATCTTCACTATGGTTATTGGCTGCCAATTCCATCTGCTACTGATGAACTAACCGTCACAAAGCTGCGTACAGCCCAAGAAGCCTATGCCACTCACCTTCTATCTTTTTTACCTCCAGATATTTATAGAGTTTTAGATGTTGGTTGTGGAAATGGTGGAAATGCTTTAACGATGATTGAGAAAGGACTGCAAGTTGAAGGAGTAGCACCTGATCCACTTCAACAAGCTAAGTTCTTAGAAAAAACAAAAGCACAATCGATATTTCATGTAAATACCTTTGATGAGTTTGTGGAAAATTATCAAAAACTTCCTTCAAAGCCAACCTATGACTTGCTTTTATTCAGCGAGAGCAGTCAATATATGTCACCCGAATCGATCGCTGATGGCGCAGCTCTTATTCTCAAATCTTCTGGTTATGTATTGCTCGCAGATATGCTGCGTAAAGATCCTGAATATCGGGAAGGCATGTTCTCTAACTGCCTTATAAATCGTGATCTACACAAAGCGATGGAAAATGCAGGGTTTAAACTGATCACCACTGATGATATTTCCGCACATATCGCTCCGACTCTAGATATTTGTGTCCAAAGCTTTGAAACTTTTGGCTTGTCCACCATCAGATATATCGCTAAACTCATTGCGATCGCCGTTCCCCCGATCTATGCGATCTTGCGATACTTTTTAGGAAACTTGATTAAAAAATTAATTACCGAAGGATTGCAAGCATCAACGCTCTTTCATAAACATCTCTGCTACGAGATTCAGCTTTGGCAAAAAGTCTAAACAAAAAAAACCTCATCTTTCGATGAGGTTTAAATATCGTTTTTTATCGTTCTTTACTTTGTCTCAAACATTTTGATTGGGAAAATTCATAGCTTAGAAATTACCAAGCCACCAAATCAAACCATGCCCCGTAGAAAATTCAAGGATTAGCAAGGACACAAAGCCGATCATGGCGAGCCTGCCATTGAGCAGTTCGGCGTAAGGAGTAAAACCAGCTTCGTTAGTTTCATCAACATACATCTTAGGCTCGATCGCATAGTTGTTGAGAATGCCGCGTTCGTTGACTGTATAACCGTTACTCATTGCTTTGTCCTTTGTGTGCGTTCCTTATGTAAAGAAATATAACAAAATATTTTGAAATGTGAATCTAGCTAAAGGTATGCATGAGTGCTTGGCTTTACCTACACAAAGAGGTATCAACCAAAATGGTCAGATAGCGCTCTGTGGTGTTTGATCATTCTTTGGAGGCGCGATCGCCCGTTAAGTTACAAAAAGACGATCTATATTACGGTTTAATAGATATTAACAATTCCAAAAAATAGTTCTAAATTATTCTTAAAAAATTATGAAGTACTGGCAAATAATTACAAGTATCGTTTTGGCAACAGTCGTATTTTTAACGCTATTGATGCCATTGTCAGTCCAAGCCGCTAGCTCATCTAGTGTGACGCGATCGCTATTAAATGAGGCGGGGGGCGAAGACTTTTCTGGAAAAAACCTCATTAGAGGCGAGTTTACCAATGCCACCTTTAGACATACTAATTTTAGCAATGCTGACTTGAGAGGCGCATTGTTTAATGGCGTACTCCTAGATGGCGCTAATTTGCATGGAGTTGATTTTAGTTCAGGGATCGCTTATATCTCCAAATTTAAAGACGTTGACTTGACCGATGCAATCTTGACTGATACCAATATGTTGCGATCGACCTTTGACAATATTGACGTGACGGGTGCAGACTTTACTAATGCGCTTCTAGATAATCAACAAGTCAAGAAAATTTGCATCACAGCATCTGGCACAAATTCTAAAACAGGCGCTGATACTCGCGAGTCCCTCGGTTGCAATTAAAAGGCGGCGCAACGCGCCGCCTTTTAATTAAAGATAATTGCAAAAATATTGACTAATTCGGCACAGTCGCACTTTCTAAACCTGTGGCTTTACCCGCTTTACGAAGGCGATCGCTTTCGGGTTCCATCCATGCATAGACAAAGTGACTGAAGCAATTAATCTTTGGTTCTCTCACCCGAATAGCTTGCATTTGCTTCTCAAAACTAGGATGTCCATCAAAACCTTGTCCCCAAGTACCTGCCAAAACTGGACAAACTAGAGTTTCGGGTGATGATTGGTTGACAACTTCGGCGACTTGTTCAGCCACACAACTCCCGTCATTACAAAGGGCGTAGGTCATGGGGTGGCGTTCCATATAGTTCGGAAACCGATCCCAAGGCTGCATTCTCGCCTCGAATTTACCTGATTCAGTGCGATTGCCATTGGGGAAAAAGACCGTGCCGATCGCCATATTGTTTTGTTTGAGCGGCGCAGAAATTGCGGCTACAAAATTAAGTACTCCTTGATAGGCATGATTAGTGGCAATATTCCAGAGTAAACCTTCGGCGATCGCGGCGGTTTCTTTCGCATTTTTAGTATTGGTGGGCTTCACTTTAAGATTATCCGTAAGGCGATTCTCTGTCTCAATCACGTCATCGGCGGTAAGGTTGCCATTTTGCAGATAGAGCGCCATGAGTTCGCGGACATTTTTATTGTCAATACTATTGAGCAGGGCCGATCGCGAAGATTTGCCATGAATCCATAATTGCTTGACGTTATCAATCAGCGCCCCGGTCGAATTGGTCGGATAACGGACATAATCAAATACCATGCCGTCAGGATTACGCTGCACCAGCGCTTTGACTACTGTTGTTAAATCATCCTTGGCGATCGCACTGTAAGGATCGGCGAATAGATGATCCTCTTCATAGGCATCTTCATAAAAAGCGCGTCCATCAGCAACTAGCTGGCGATTAAAATTTGTATTGGCAATACTGTTGTTGCCATTGCCATTAAGAGCTAAAGCCCCAGCCCGTCCCTTGATTTCGCTGTAGCCATAGCCGAAGTTCATGGCAAATGACCAACCATAGACTTTGATGCCGCGCTCCTTACCGATCGCGATCGCCTGTTTCCATAGATCATAATCCGCAGATACCTCGCCCGCTTTGACGGCTTCTTCCATCACCGATCGCCAAGGCGTAGGATTGTCGGCAACGGGCAACAACACCCGCCCATCATAAAAAGTTTCGATAAAAACTTGGTTATAACCGCGATTAGCGACCTTATCAAATACGTCCTCTAGCACCCCCGCTTTAGCATCATTGGGATATAGCCTTATCCATGTTGCTTGAGTTTGTGGGGCAAGGCGATCGCGACAAGCTTGCAATTCTGACTTATGTTTTTGAACGATCGCCCCATACTGAGATTTTGACTTTAGATCATTAGGTGTTATGACCAATGACGACTTGCGTAATTCATGTTTACGCAAAATTTCGATATTACTTACATCACAGGTTGGACTGCCCCACAAAATGCGGTTAGGTAAAGCCCCCGCGATCGCGTTTCCTGTAAATACTGTACTTAGAACTGTACTTAGACAAGTGACAGAGGCGATCGACAGCAAATTAAATTCATTCAGCTTTTTTAAAGCTTTTTTATATTTCATAAACCTAAGAAAAATCAAAGAAAAAACAGTTGAAACTCAAGCAAGCAAACTTACAAGCCACATACTTAAATAAAAGACGAACCAAGCTGAACAATGTGGCACACTGTCAAGTGTATTTCATGCTCGCTCAACTATGCTTCACAACCCCACCAGATTTAAGCCTAGTCCAATTGAAGATGATTCTGAAGAAGACGATGATGAATTAGGATTTTATGACTTTAATGAACCTGAACCAGGTAGTCCACCGGGGACATTAATCATTGATGCAGATTCTGGCATTCCGAATATTTTCTTGATTGATTACAATGATGAGGAAGCGATCGGCGTTCAACTTGCCACACCTGAAGACTGTATTCCCTATCTCGATAGTCATTCAGTATCATGGGTTGACGTGCAGGGCTTAGGATCTGAAGATGTGTTGCAACGCTTAGGTAAAGTCTTTAACCTGCATGAGTTAGCCCTCGAAGATATCGTTAATATTCCGCAACGCCCCAAATTAGAGAGTTTTGAGCATCAAGAATTAATCATTCTGCACATGGTGACTAGCCGTGAAGATGGCAAAGGTTTTTATGACGAGCAGGTGAGTTTGATTTTGGGCAAAAACTATGTGTTGACCGTCCAAGAAGAACCCGAAACTGACGTATTTGAGCCAATTCGTCAGCGTATTCACCGCAATCGCGGCGTGATCCGATCGCAAAAGTCTGATTATCTTACCTATGCCCTCATTGATGCGATCGTTGATGGCTTTTTTCCTGTACTAGAAGACTATGGCGAGCGTCTCGAAGATTTGCAAGACGAGGTGGTCGAAAACCCAACCCGTCAAACTCTTGATAAAATCCATAAAATCAAACGCGAACTTCTGCTTTTACGTCGCGCCATTTGGCCGCAGCGCGATGCCATTAACTCGCTCATTCGCGAAGAAAGCCCTATGATCGATCGCAAAGTACAGGTTTATCTACGCGACTGTTATGACCACACTGTACAAGTAATCGATATGGTCGAAACTTACCGCGAACTTGCTGCAAATTTGATGGATATTTACCTGTCATCATTAAGCAACAGCACCAATGAGATCATGCGATTTTTGACCGTGATTTCTACTTTGTTCATTCCACTCACCTTTATCGCAGGGGTATATGGCATGAATTTTGAAACTAGCTTGTCGGGGAATATGCCTGAACTCAAAATGGAATATGGCTATGTCTACTGCTGGTTAGGCATGTTGGCTGTTTCTGGAAGCTTGTTATTTTTCTTTTGGAAAAAAGGGTGGCTATCTGGACCAAAATAAATGCAGAATCACGGCAAAACTGAGATGCACCCATTAATATTTGCCTTGGCAGTATTAATATTAATTCTTGGCAATCGATGTTTAAACCCGCATAGAATTTCCCATGAAATCGTACCTAATAAATTTGCCCAGTCATCGGCAGTGTTTTCAGAATCATCGCCTAGAAATGTGACCACATCCCCAACCTGCACATCAGGCACATAGGTCACATCGATCGCACATTGATCCATGGTGATTGTGCCAATCTGAGCCACTTTTTGACCGTTTACAGCTACTCGAATCCGATTGGATAATCCGCGAGGAATCCCGTCAGCGTAGCCGATCGCCACGGTTGCCATTTGCATATCGATAGGCGCGATGAACGATCGCCCGTAGCTTACGCTTGTGCCTGCGGCGATCGCTTTGACTTGGGTAATTCGCGCCTTAACGGTGAGAGCAGGGATCAAATCAACCATGTTTTTGAGATGGGGAGCGGGATAGAGTCCATAAATCCCTAAGCCAGTGCGAACAATATCGTAATGCATCTGGCGATCGCTTAACATCGCCGCCGTGTTGCAAATGTGCATATATGGCGGATCGATACCTTCAGCCCTAATAGCCGTAATCACTTCGGCAAATCTTTGAGATTGTAATTGCATAAAAGTGCGATCGCGGTCATCGGCAGTGGCAAAGTGTGAATAAACGCTTAGGATCTGTAGATTTGGTAAATGTTGTACGAGCTTCACAAAGGCGATCGCCTCTTGCCAGTTCACCCCCAGCCGTGACATGCCTGTATCGATCTTGAGATGGACTGAGATTTGCTCGCCCATGCTCGATAGGACTTCGTGGTAAATTAGAGCCTGTTTAGGATTACAAATCGTCGGTTGTAATCGATATTCCGCGATCGCCTTGATCTCATCAACACCATTAGTTGCGCCCAAAATCACAATACGCGCCGTGATCCCCGCTCGCCGCAACTGAATGCCTTCAGGAATTGTGGCCACGCCCAGCCATGAGGCCCCCGCCTCGATCGCCGTTTGACTGACCTCGATCGCCCCATGTCCATAGGCATCCGCCTTAACGATCGCCATTAACTCAGTCGGCGAGGTTAGCATTGATTTCAATTGCTGCACATTATGCTTAATTGCCGATAGATCGACTTCTAACCATGCACGGTGATTTTGTTTGAGCATTACATCACTTTTTTTCAATAATCAATGTGGTTCGGCAAAAAGACGCTTGTTGTCCTAACGAATTCTGTAACAGACTCAATTATTCACATTTACGCAACTTATGCAACTGAGATTCATGCCTAAAAATTGGCAAAAACATAATTTTGGGCAAATATTTCTGCAAATATTTTTACAAATCATAGGTCGAAATTTTAAGCAAATTATTGCCATGCAACTATGGCGATCGCCTAAATATTTTTTACTATGTCTCTTCATTACAACTTTTGCATTCACCACACTTTTGCATAGTTTTACACCCATATTTTTAGAAAGTAATCAGGCGATCGCCGAACAAAAACCCATTCAAAAACCTAGTCAAAAACCCATTCAAAAGCCGAGCAAGAAAAACAAACCTAATCTAAATCAACAACTCAACCCGCTAAGTCTACCAACTGCCCCCGTCATCCCCCAAAATCAACCCAGCCCCCCGTCAATAGTTAAGCGCCAAGAAATTCGCGGGGTCTGGCTCACCAGTAATGACTTCGCGATGTTTAGCGATCGTAAACAACTTGGAGAAGCTCTTCAACAACTTCAGCAACTAAACTTCAACACCATCTATCCTGCGGTGTGGAACTCTGGCTATGTGATGTTTCCTAGCACAGTGGCTAAAAATGCAGGAATTCAGCCTTTTGTCTATCGCGGTACTGATGGACAAGATCTGGTTGCCGATATTATTAGCCAAGCGCATCGACATAATTTGTTAGTCATGCCTTGGTTTGAGTTTGGCTTCATGGCTCCGCCCACCTCTGAGCTAGCGATCGAGCATCCAGACTGGCTCACGCAAGAGATCGACGGCGATAAGACCTCAGTTACTGCCGCAGGTGAGGTTGTATGGCTCAATCCTTTCCATCCTGAAGTCCAGAAATTTTTGACAGAATTAGTTTTAGAAGCAGTCTCTAATTACGATTTAGATGGCATCCAGTTTGACGATCACACCAGTCTCCCCAAAACCTTTGGCTACGATCGCTATACCCTAAATCTATATCAAAAAGAAACTAAAGAAGCCGCTCCCAACGATCCCAACGATCCTGACTGGGTAAGGTGGCGAGCTAACAAAATCACCGCATTTATGGCAAAACTGAATAAAGCCGTGAAGCAAAAAAAGCCCAACACAATTTTTTCAGTATCTCCCAACTATTATGAATTTGCTTATAAACAGCAACTTCAGGACTGGCTAGGCTGGGTACGTCAAAACATCGTTGATGAATTAATCGTCCAAGTATATCGCCCTGACTTAGAGGATTTTCGTTCTCAAATCAGTCGCCCTGAAATCATCGAAGTCCAAAATAAAATCTCTACAGGTATCGGTATTCTATCTGGACTTCGCAATAGTAACATTCCCATATCTAGAGTTTATGCTCAAGTTATCACCGCCCAAGAGCGCGGCTTAGGGATTTCTTTCTTCTATTACAAAAGTCTATGGGGCTATGGTCCCGAATCAGTTCGCGATCGCCAAAAAGAGTTCCAATATCTATTTCGCAGCCCTGCGCCAAGGTTTGCTAATCGAAATTCTTGATACAGCGCGTTGCGCTGAAACAAGCTTGCTCAATGATTTTCCCAAGCTTGGTTCACAAAAGCCAGAAATTCTGCTTGAAATCTATCTGTCGAAAATCGCATCGCATTATCGCGACAAGTCTGAGGCACAATCCGATCGCCCGAATTCTCAAACTCAATTACAGCCGCACAAATACTTTCAACACTCTGTTTTACAAAAAACACACCCGTAGGGCGATCGCTATCTAAGCCACGCACCGATTCGCATACACCGCCTCGACCGTAGGCAATTACAGGTGTCCCACAGGCTTGAGCTTCCACAGGCGTAATTCCAAAATCCTCCTCCGCAGCAAACACAAAAGCTTTAGCATTTTGCATATATTCTCGCAATTTATCTGATTCTTGATGACCAACAAACTGAATATTACGACCTGCTTCCGCCCGAATTTTTGCCATCTGTTCACCATCACCAATCACAATCAACTGGCGATCGCCCATTTGCGAAAAAGCTGCCACAATTAGATCGACGCGTTTATAGGGAACTAGCCGCGAAGCCGTGAGATAGAACTCTTGTTTTTGGTCGCGGATTGTATAACTTTGCAAATCCACAGGCGGATAGATTACCCTCGCCGATCGCCGATAGACCTTCTGAATCCTACGGGCAATAAATTCAGAATTGGCTATAAATAAATCCACTCCATTGGCTGTGCGTGTATCCCAGATCCTAATTTGATGCAAAATCCAGCGAGCGATCCAGCTTTTAATCCCCCGTTCTAAATTTGACTCTTTGAGATATTGATGTTGCAAATCCCATGCATAACGAATTGGAGAATGCACATAGGAAATATGTAATTGATGTGGAGCCGTCAATACTCCTTTAGCAACTGCATGGGAACTCGAAATAATCAGATCGTAAGCTGATAAATCAAGCTGCTCGATCGCCAAAGGCATCAATGGCAAATATTGGCGAAACTTAGTTTTGGCGAAAGGTAACTTTTGAATAAATGTAGTCGTAACTTTTTTGTGTTGAATAAAGTCCCGTTGAGAATCCTCCAGAAAATCCACTACCGCAAATAAATCAGCATGGGGAAATAGATTTAAGATCTGCTCAACTACACGCTCCGAGCCAGCATAGTTCACAAACCATTCATGCACGATCGCGATGCGTAAATTTAGTAATTCTGTCATATTACTGATCTTTAACCTATTTTACTCTACTAATGCCCAAATCTCTAAAGAAATCGACAGTAGGTATATCATTAAATGCCATTGGTCAAATTGTTTCGCCACAACAACATGGCATCCCCAAAAGAATAAAAACGATATTCTTTGGCGATCGCCTCTTGATATATCGACATTAAAAACTCGCGCCCATCTTTACCCAAAAACGAAGACACCATCATTAATAAAGTTGACTTTGGCAAATGAAAATTAGTGACCATCCCATCGATCACTTGCCATTCATAACTGGGATAAATCATCAAATTAGTCTTGCCCTTAAAAGCTTGTAAATTTGAACTTTCTAGCGATCGCGCCACCGTACTGCCCACCGCAATCACCCGCCCACCGCGTGCTTTAGTCGCTTTGATCTTGGCGATCGTCTGCTCAGGCACTTCGTACCATTCGTTATGCATCACATGCTGCGTAATGTCCTCCGTCTCCACAGGGCGAAATGTACCAATACCCACATGCAAAGTCACAAAAGCTTTATCAATGCCCTTATTTGCTAATTTCTCAAATAAATCTTCCGTAAAATGTAAGCCAGCAGTGGGAGCCGCGATCGCCCCTGACACCTCCGCATAAATAGTTTGATAGCGAGATGGATCGGCATGAGAATTAGTCACATAGGGCGGCAATGGTAGCTTACCTAGCTGATCAATAATTTTGTCAAGATCTGCCCCCGCCGCAATATGAAACTGTAGCTCCCGCGCTCTAGTAGTCGTTTCGATCCCTACTACCGTCGCCTTGACATCATCAGCAAATACGATCGTGCTACCAATCGGCAGCCGTTTGCCGGGTTTGACCAAAGCTAACCAGCGATCGTGTCCCACTGGCTCGATTAATAAAATTTCGACAGGCACACCCGATAACTTGCGTCCATACATGCGTGCGGGAATAACTTTAGTGTTATTAAAAACTAACAAATCCCCAGCTTGCAAAAAGTTGGGCAAATCATAAAAATGATCATGCTGTAAGTTACGCGCTGCATCAATCACTAAAAGTCGCGAGCTATCCCTAGGTGTGACTGGATCTTGAGCAATGCGATCGCTTGGCAAGTCATAGTCATAGGCGCTCAAGGCATAGTCAAGCACAAGTTCGGTCGCGGGCGATGAAGTCATAGAAAAGTTACATATTGGGATATTGGCGCTACTTGCAAAATTTTCAGCTTTGCAGCCAAATTTGCATCACTCATCTAAGTGTTTGACAAAAAGTGACTAAGTTACAAAAAAATATAAGAAATTTTATATACCGATCGCAAAAACAGTGGTATACAAATGGCAGAAGCAACATACGCTAAGAGTAGATTGCGATCGCTTTTTTAAGCTTTGAAACTTTTTTGAAGCATTCTTAAACATTTAACGAGGAGTTTATGCAGTATTTAATGACAGATCTTCACCAACGCTTTATTGGCGCATTGACCTACAACAAGCCCCTCTCTGTTGGAGACATATTTCGCGCCGACAATACCAAAAGCTACACAGTTGTTAGCATCAACGACACTCGCAACCAAAGTAAAGACGTTAAATCCGTGACCGTGATTCCTGTGCGCGAGGCTGTGACAGCCAATTAATCAGGCTAGATCACTAGTCCAAAAACACTGACACAAATCAGTATTTTTAACTAAAAATTTGTGGTCTACCTAAAACTAAACCCTCGAAAAACTCAAACATATTGGGAACTACAGCAGTTATCGCTCAAACGCGCCATAATAAAGAGTCGCAAGGCAAAGACCCGTAATGGGTTGTACATTTTTGTTAGTGGCGAGTTTGAACCTAAATTGCTGTAATAATCCAAATTAACCGATCTCTGGAAGTATCCTTCAATGAGGTCTCAAACTTAAAACCCGCTACAATGTCCGATTTCCCTCCCAATTTTTCCACTGATAAATTTTTAGACTCACACTTTCTCAATCCCGATCGCTCAAATATCGAAGCCATCCGCAAATTGGGCTACGCCTTTGTTGATACGATTGTCGATTCTGTTCTTGATACTCAAAGTAAACCCTTTGTTCAAGATCAGTCCACTTTTCAGATCAATATTCCTGAACATGGGAACGAACTTTTAGCCTTATTAGAAGAAGTGCGATCGCAGATCTTGCCGCGCACAATCAACTTTCAAAATCCTCGCTACATGGGACATATGGACAGTGTTCCTGCTGTCGTCACCATCTGGGCTGATGCCTTGATTTCGGCAATTAACAACAATATGCTGAGTTATGAACTGGCTCCAGTTTTCACCCAAATGGAAGCTCAACTCATGCAGTGGTTCGGCAACCTTTTTGGCATGGGAACAGATTGCTTCGGCACACTCACCGCAGGCGGCAGCCTTGCCAATATTTCCGCACTATTGCTAGCTCGCAACTGGAAACAGCCCCACAGTAAATCTTTGGGAAATCATCATCAGTTAGTCGCCTTTGTCTCTGATGCGGCGCATACGTCCTTTGAGAAAGCGATGAATGTCATCGGCGTTGGCAAAGATAACCTAATCCGAGTTCCGACTAACCAGCGTGGCGAAATCATTTTAGAAGAACTAGAATCGGCTATGCAAAAAGCGATTAGAGAAGGAAAGCAACCTTTTTTTGTAGCCGCGATCGCAGGTACAACCGTTACAGGAGCGATCGATCCGATCAAGTCTGTGGGCGATATCGCTAAGCGCTATGATTGTTGGTTTCATATTGACGCAGCCTATGGTGGCGCAGGAATTTTCACTCCAAAATTACAGCCCCTATTTCAAGGTTGTGATCTGGCTGATTCCATTACCTTCAATCCTCAAAAATGGCTATGGGTAGCGCGAACCTGTGCCATGCTCATCGTCAAAGATAAACAGCATTTAGTCGATGGATTTGATGGACAGCTTCCTTATATGGATGATCAAGCCCTGAACTTTGGAAATCTTAACTTGCAAGGAACTCGCCGTACTGACAGCCTCAAACTATGGATGGCACTTAAAGCAATGGGTATTTCTGGTTGCCGCTATTTAGTCGAGCGATCGCTTGACCAATCCGAGCATCTACGGCAATGGGTCGAGACTTCCACCGATTTAGAACTTGTCTGCGAACCAACTCTAAATATTATCTGTTTCAAATCCAATAATCCTCAAATCAGCAGTGCCACCCTCCGCCAGCAATGGAATGACGAAGGTAAATTATGGCTGTCTTTACCCCAATGGAAAGGCGATCGGATTCTCAAAGCCGTAGTTTTGCATCCCTATGCAGGTTAGTTTCATGCTTGAATTGGTTATGATGGCTGTAACAAATTACGTTAAAGTTTTGGTAAATATGCAAGAAGAGAATTTGTTGCATAGAAGTAATGGTGGGAAAGCCAGTCATTAGAGGGACTAGATTATCTGTTGAGTACATTTTAAATCTGCTTGCTCATGGCGCAACTGTGACGGAGATTTTGGAAGAGTACGAAGGTTTAGTTGAGGCAGATATTAGGGCTTGTTTGCCTCTCGTGCCTTGGAAAGTGCAAGTTTTATGCCTTTAGCGGAGATTGCTTAGGTGCGATTTTTGGTGGATGAAAATACGGGCGATCGCCTATTCATTTCATAGGTAAAATCGCTCGATTGCTTGTTGATAGGTTTGTGAGTATGGCGATCGCTATTTAACGATTTTTATAAACTTCGCGTCTATGCTTACATTGCAGCAACAAAATGGTTTGATCTTTATCAAGAGTTTCATAACGAACTCGATAATCACCGATTCTAATTCGATATTCATTTTCATAACCTTTTAACTTGGTTACGCCATCAGGGCGCGGATCTTCGGATAGTTGTGATATTTTGCCGTAAACCCTAGATTTTATGTCATTAGGAAGGTTGTCTAGATCTTTTTGGATAGACTTGGTAACAATAATTGTGTAAGTCATGGCTATTTCTGAGCAAGATACTGATGAAATTCGATGTATTCACCTTTTCGATACTCTTCACGTACTTGCTGAATTTCCTCAACCGTTTCATCGTCTTCTAGCCAGCCTTGCTCTTCGGCTTGGGCGATCGCTTCGTCAAGAATTAACCAGAGTTGATGTTTTTCTTCTAGACTCAGCGCGTTAGCTGACTCAATGGCGGTGTTTAATGCTTGGGTCATAATTGACACCTTTAGATTTTTAATTTGCTTACTATTTTACTTAGATATTAACTATTTAACGTCATCCAAAGAAATATGTAGGGCGATCGCCTATTCATTTCACAGGTAAAATCGCTTGATAGGTTTATGAGTGTGGCGCTCGCCTATTCATCAATAGCTATAATAAAAACTAAGTTAATCGGTTGTTGAGCATGACCAGTCATTACAAAATTGAGGCGTTTTGGGATCAAGAGGCTCAGGTCTGGGTTGCTGAGAGTTCAGATATTCTTGGATTGGTGACGGAAGCTGATAACCTCGATCGCCTGACTAATAAACTTAAACAGATGATTCCCGAATTGCTTGCGGCTAATCATCAGATGGTTATTGGGAACAACAAAAATATCGCGTTTGAATTAGTCACTCATCGGCAAGAGTTAATTCAGGTGGCTTAAAATATGGCAAGTTCTTTTACTCCCGAATTAAAGAAATTACTTCTAGAGGCAAGTCACGGGTAAAATCGCCGCTTGATTGTTGACAGGTTGAAGTGTATAGCGATCGCACCTCACAAGCTGCTGTAACAATTACCTATAATGAGGTTAGACTGAGCTTGCTTACCATCTTTTCTTACTTTTATAGCTATGCCAGCCAAAGACGTTTATCATGATGCCGTTAAAAATGCTCTCATCAAAGATGGCTGGTTGATTACGGCTGATCCTTATCTAATTCGGTATAAAGACGTTGATCTGTTTGCTGATTTGGCTGCCGAAAAGCCGATCGCTGCCGAACGACAGGGCAAAAAGATTGTGGTTGAGGTTAAAAGTTTTTTAAGTCCTTCACCAATGCGAGATTTTGAACTAGCATTAGGGCAGTACATTCTCTATCGAAATTTGATCCAGTTAACTGCTCCTGAATATGCTCTTTATCTAGGAATCAAGGAAAGCAGTTATCAAAACTTTTTTCTAAGAGATTCAATTCAAGACCTGATACGCATAGATTCAATTAAGTTATTGGTTGTGAATACAATGCAAGAGGAAATCTTACAATGGATAGATTAGACAAGTATCGTGATGTTATCAAAAAGATTTTGACTGAATATCATAGCTGGGCTTCTAACTCTAACATTAGAAAAAGTGAGAGTTGTCTAGTTTTTGATGAAGTTCACGATCAATATTTTTGGTTTTTAATGGGTTGGCAAGAGAAGAGAAAATATAGAAACATTCAGGTGCATATCCGTATTAAAAATCAAAAGATTTATATTGAGGATGATTGGACAGAGGAGGGAATTGCTAATGAGTTGTTAAGGGAAGGTATTCCTAAGTCTGATATTGTTTTGGCTTTTCATGATCCTGAGACTCGGAAGTTAACTGAGTTTGCAGTGGCATAGCGATCGCCTATCGATAGTTGCTAGAATATCGAATATACCTAAATATCACAAATTTATGTTTAGAGACTCGCAGTTTATCAGTAGATCTGCCGATGTTATGGGTGGTACGACTGTATTTGCAAGTACTAGGGTTCCTGTGCAGACGCTTTTAGATTATCTCAAGGCAGGAGAATCGATTGATGATTTTTTGGATGGTTTTCCAACTGTAACTAGAGAACAGGTTATTTATTTTTTAGAGGAGTTAGGAAAGAGCTTTTTGAGTGTGGCGGCGTAATATGAGGGTTCTTTTAGATGAGTGTATTGATCGCCGATTCGCTAGAGAAATTGTTGGCTATGAAGTGAAAACGATTCCACAGATGGGATGGTCAGGAGTCAAGAATGGTAAGCTTTTAGCTCTCGCAGTAGAAGAGTTTGATATCTTTGTGACGGTTGATCGCAATTTGTCTTTTCAGCAAGATCTTCCTCAGTTTGATATTGCAGTAGCTGTTTTAGGTTCTGCAAATAAGGGTCAGGTTACAATTGTTGCGGGATGATATTGCCTCTTACTTATTATCGCCTATTCATTTCACAGGTAAAATCGCTTGATAGGTTTATGAGTGTGGCGATCGCTGAATTTTAAAGAATAATGATCAACTTCTTTCTAAGTTAATCTTGATTGCTAACTCAAACAATTGATCTGCATTTGTGTTGGAATTATCTAAGCCAATTTCATCAAAATATCTTTCAGTCGGCATTGGTGGCTCAAATGACGGTTTACGGCTAGATTGACTCCAATAAGAAATAGATTTTACACGCTGAAAATCAGGCTCAAAATCTAGATACATTCTGCCAATACTTGATTTATTTGCAAAAGTTGGCAAACTTTTGGGGACTGGTAGCCACAAATAGCATTGGAATTGATAAACCTGAGAAATTTGAGATAATTGAAATTGATTGATCTTACTTGGCGGAACTAATTTGAACTGACAACAGGGTTTAGTTTTTCCACGACCATAAAACAAGCTTCTTGTTTCTTTAATTTCTTTAATCCGTTTATTGGAACTAAGTATTTTTTCTCGAAACCGTAAAATCTCGGCTTTAGCTGAAGGTAAAAGTTGATCGAGCGTATTAAGTAACATTCTTGGTGGTGTTGGCAAATCAATATTTTCTTGAGATTGAGATGCAGTTTTCCCAGCCTCAATAAAAGGAATTGGCTTTGCAATGGTTAGTTCTTTACGCCCTTCAAGATGAAAGTGTAAATAAAAATTATCTATTTGATTGAGGATTTCAAAGCGAATGAACTCAAATTCCAACAAATTATAACGACGATCAATAAAGTTGTGTCGATGGAAGTCTGGCGCGATCGCAATTAGACGAATTGGCTGCTCATAATCTACAGAATCTTTAAAAGGCTTGGTTGTCCTAAGTCCGTGATAATAGCGGGTGAGTTGATGAATAATGTAGCGATCGTCTGTATTTTTTAGTTCTAATACAACAAGCTGGTTATTTTTAGTCTTGGCAAGAATATCGCAATACTCGCCATTAATGCCAAATTGACGCTTAATTGGAACTAAATCTAAATCACCTAAAGAATCCCAAACAAAATCTTCTAAAAGTCTTTCCTCATCAAATATCCACCCCTGTTCAGTTTTTCTCAGCACAGCCTCTAATCCTCTGATTCAATCTCAGCTTTTTCATCTTCAATCAGTTCCATCCCTGAAGCAACTGGATCAAGACAGTCGCTAAATTTTGTTTTTGAGTTGTAATAACAATATTTAAGAGTTGTGCTAGAAGCTTCTGAAACTTGTAGATCAGCATCTGAGAAATCTATTCCTTGTGCAGTAAAAGACTTAAGAACTGCTTTGTAGAGATTACTTTTAGTAAAATTAGCTTGAGAGAAATCACCGCTTAAAGATGCTGATTGCAAGTTCGCCCCTGAAAGATTTGATGCGATGAAAGTACTACCGATTTTAGTGGATTGTAAGTTAGCTTCAGAAAAGTTTGTTAGTGCAAATTGACCAGATAGTGATGTTGAAAGTAAATTAGCTCTAGTGAAATTTGCTGCGGTAAAAGTACCTAACAGAGGCAGAGTTGAGCGCGAAAAGTTAGTCTCAGTAAAATCTGATGCTGTAAAGTCTGAATTATTAAAGCTTACGTTTTGGAGTGTTGCTCTTATAAAATCAGAACCTCGACAGGAACTACTCGTTAGGTTTGCGCCATTTAAACATGAATTACTAAAGTTACACTGGTCAATTTTAGACTGGGATAAATTTGCTCCTTGTAAATTGCTATTGCTAAAATTGGCTCCAGTAAGCTTAGTCCTGAATAAACTGGCTCCTTGAAGATTACAGTTAGAAAAATCGGCTTCAAATAAATCGAATTGAGTAATATTTTGTCTGAAGAATATCGCACAAGTAAGATTAGAATCTTTGAGAATAATTCTACTTAAGTCAATTTGTGTAATTTCTTTATCCAATATATCTATTGTTACTCCCCGCAAATCTGATCCAGAAAAATTGCGATGTCCTTGTGCATAGAGTTCAAGTAAAGCTTCAAGGGTTCTCACTGGCTTAGGTGGTTGAGTCTCTCGTGAGTCTTGATTCGAGTTATTTATTTCTGTCATACTTAAAGCTGATATGTTATAGTTTTGTAGTCAAAAATTATTTTACTGATTTTAAACCACTCTTCTAAAAATAGCATTAATCTACGCTTCTTTGATGCAAATAATACAAATGCTTTCTTCACCGTTGGCGGGATATTTGGGAAGAGATAAGAGTGATGGAGGAACAGGCGATCGCTTTTATTATTTGCGAGACTTACCGATCTGAATTGTTGATCTGGTGATTAGATGAGCGATCGCTTTTTGTGGTGATGGATAGGCGATCGCTGGTTGATTTATTTTTTTGAGGGGCGATCGCTGTTTATGGATTGAATAGGCGATCGCTATTTGGTTAATTTTTTGAGGGGCGATCGCTGCTTATGAGGAATGGATAGGCGATCTTCTATGGCATTAGCGAGACTACAAAATTGAAAATATCTTTCGCTTTATCCAGCGCATCTTCTAATTCTTCTTGAGTTGGTTGCATGATGTCACCGGAATAACGAAACTCCGTCGCATAAGGAGTTAATATTTCTGAAGCCTCTTGATAGTTCTCGAAACTAGGATTAATTGCGATCGCTAACTGAACAAGTAACCTAATATCATGGGTTTTAGGAAACTTTTGGTTGTGTAAAACTAAAAAGCCTTTAACTGCTTTTTCTGCGGATTGCTGGCAATGATAGATAGCAACATCTCCATAAATTTCTGGCTTATCACTTAGTCTTTCGGCAGCCAGAAGATCATGTTCTGCTTTGATCAACCAATTGCTAACCAGTTCACTTTGACTATCCATAAATACACTTACCCTTAAATAGAATTTGATACTCCAAAGACATGGGAACTTGTCCGAATTTATCTATTTCCTTGCGAGTCCTTACAAGAATATCTAATGGATAGGGAATATCCCTTAGGCAACGATAGGCAACGGTAGAACGCTTAGAAGGAGCTAAGTCACTATCAGAAATAACAATAAGTAAGTCTAAATCGCTATCTATATGAGGAGTACCCCAAACATGGGAGCCAAATAAAAAAATATGTTCTGGCGCAAACTCTTGAACTAATCGTTCTACAATTACTGAAGTTAACTGATTTATTTGGTGATTTATAGTCTCTGGATTTTCCTTAAGCTGTGAAATTAACATTTCTTTATTCTTTCCCTAGACAGTTTTACAACTATAACGCATTAGAAAGATCTCATCATTAAAGTTCTGCACATAGAAATCAATTGAATAGGCGATCGCTGGTTGATTTATTTTTTTGAGGGGCGATCGCTGTTTATGGATTGAATAGGCGATCGCTGTTTAGTTGATTTTTAGAGGGGCGATCGCTGTTTGTGGGATGGATAGGCGATCGCTGGTTGATTGATTTTTTTTGAGGGGCGATCGCGACTCAAATTTTTGGATATATTTAGGTGATAGACTAGGAAGATAGCAGCAAGACTTTTTAAATGCCTACAGCCCTTCAAGTTGGTCCCTATAGTTTTATTTTTTTTAGCTCAGATAGAGACGAACCACCCCACATTCACATTAAACGAGATCGCCAGTTAGCCAAGTTTTGGCTTAGCCCTGTTACATTGTCGAAAAATCGAGGATTTAAAGATCACGAACTAAATGATATTTTTCAGCTTGTAGAAGCACATAATCAAACACTATTGGAGGCATGGCATGACTACTTTGACACTTGATACCGAACCCCTTGCAACCAAAATTAATGTGACTGATGAGAAACTAGTTATCGAGTTAGTAGATGGACGAAGTTTAATCATTCCGTTATCTTGGTATCCACGTTTACTCAAAGCCTCTCACGAAGAAAGGCAAAACTGGCAACTCTTAGGCGATGGCTATGCAATTGAATGGCTTGATCTAGATGAACATATCGGTATTGAAGGATTGCTGGCAGGAAAACGTAGCGGCGAAAGTTATCAATCTTTTGCACGTTGGTTGGCAGCAAGAAGCAATGATTACCTTTAGGCGATAAATTTTTTTGAGGGGCGATCGCTGTTTGTGGGGAATGGATAGGCGATCGCTGTTTATGGATTGAATAGGCGATCGCTGGTTGGTTGATTTTTGAGGGGCGATCGCTGTTTGTGGGAAATATGTTGCCGAACCTTGAAAAATCCTATGTTATTGTATACATAGTATCAATTCGCGCTATGAGGCGTTATGAGTATGCAAATCAGTTATAGATTAAACGCTAATGAACTTGACAGCAGTTTCCTAGAAAGTTTAAAGGCGGCTTTCCAAAATAAGGAAATTGAAATAGTTGTATATGAAAGTGATGAAACTACTTTTCTGCTAAAAAATCCTGTTAACAGAAAAAGACTTTTAACTGCGGTGGAGAATATTCAAAATCGGAGTAATCTCGTAGAGCTTAATTGGGATAGTATTTGATGAGAAGACGAATTCTATTTGAAGTGGAAGCTTTTGAAGACTATAACGCATGGGTAAAAATAGATCGCAAAATTCATAGCAAAATCGGAGAAATTATTAAAGATATTGAGCGATCGCCTTTTTCGGGCATCGGTAAACCTGAACCGTTGAAATATGGACTTAGTGGATTTTGGTCAAGGCGTATTAGCGATGAGCATCGTCTCGTCTATCAAGTGAGTGATACAGAGATTTTAATTGCTAGTTGTAAAAATCATTACGGGTAAAAAATCGAATCAAACGATGATCGCTGGTTGATTTGTTTTTTGAGGGGCGATCGCTTTTTGTGGTGATGGATAGGCGATCGCTGTTTGCCTCTTCACAAAACCAATCTTGGGTTAACTAATACAAGAAGTTCCTCTTGAATGACACGACGCAAAATTTCTTCGTTTAAGGGTGGTTGTACTTTATTAAGATATTCTTCATTCATAATCGTTTGATAACCCTTACCAGCAGAATCACCACGTTCTCGGAACTCTTCAAGTACATCATCATCAATATAAATCGTTATGCGGGTTTTGCCAGTTTGAGGAATTACAGCCCCACGCTTAGCTTGGCTAAAATCATATTCCGTCTTCATAATTACGTCTCCCAGAACGAGTAGCAGGACGAGCAGAAATCAATCGAACGCGATCGCCGCGATCTGTGTAGACAACAACCAATAAACGCCAGAGATGATCCATGCCAATTGCGATAAATCTTTGCTCACCTTTGGCTGTCGTGTCTTCAAAAGAAAGCGCATTCGGATCATACAAAACAATCAGCTTCTACATAACTGCCTTCAACATATTGACTATTTAGCGGATTATACTAAAAATATTCAGCAGCACAGGTAAAGTAATGAACCAAACTTTAGCTAAGGTAGAAAATCAATGTCTCGTTAAACGGGCTGTAACTTGGGAGCAGTTTAAAACCTTGCAATCCGCCTTTGATGAAATTGGTGGTGTGCGGATGGTTTATTGTGAGGGAGAGCTAGAAATTATGGGTATTGGTTTACTCCATGAAATGATCTGTGCTTTGCTTGGATTGCTATTGGGGCAGTATTTTATGCTAAAGCGGATTCGTTTCACATCGACAGGTGCTTACACGCAAACGATCGAACCGAGGCTTGAGTTTCAGGCTGATTTATCCTTTGCTTTTGGCAACGATCCCGCAAAGACTGACCTATGTATCGAAGTTGTTGTTACTAGCGGCGGCGTTAAAAAGCTCAGAAAGTATCAACTAAGGGGTATTCCCGAAGTTTGGTTCTGGCAGAATGGCAAGATTAGTATTTATAGATTAGAAAATAGCGAATATGTGGAAGTTAAAACAAGTGTCTGGCTGCCCGATCTAGATATTGTGCATTTAGAACAATGTTTGTTAATGGATTCGCAGTTGGATGCAATGACTGCTTTTGATCAAAAATATGCTGACAGATTCACATCTTAATGCTTTGCTCGAATTCCGTGAGTGTATTAGTAAAAGATTAGCGAAGCGCCGCAACGCTAATCTTTTACTGGGAAGGAAGTAGCTAAAAGCCCAAAACCTGAAGCAGTCTGATTACTGGAGGGCTTGAGGTTTTGGGCTTTTATTAGCCAAGCTACTTATAGTAAATAGAACGGCGCTTCGCGCTATTCTATTAGGGAATAAAAGACTCACAAATTCGAGATATCTCATGCTCTGCCCGTTTTGTCAGCACACCGATAGCCGCGTTTTAGAGTCTCGTTCGGCAGAGGCGGGCTATAGTATCCGACGTAGGCGAGAATGTCTCAGTTGCCATCGCCGATTTACCACCTACGAACGCATCGAATTTGTCCCGATTACAGTCATGAAACGAGACGGAGCGATCGAGTCCTTTGATCGCTCTAAGCTTTTGCGCGGAATGATTCGAGCCTGTGAAAAAACTGGGATAACACAAACAAACCTAGAGTCAATCATTGACGAAATCGAAGCCCAATTGCAAGTACGCGATCGCCATCAAGTTACTAGCGTCGAAATTGGCGAGATGGTCTTGCAATATTTGCAAGAAATTAGTGAAGTTGCCTATGTAAGATTTGCCTCAGTATATAGACAGTTTCGGGGAGTCAGAGATTTTGCTGAAGCCTTAAATCATTTTGAAGCGAATTAATAGTGATTGTTTATAAGAATTCGCAAAAAGAGGATTAAGTCAAGGCACTTTAAACACAAAGTGACGAAAATTTGTAAAGAAAAGTTGAAATTTCCTAGTTGCCTTGGCTATAATAACAATGTTTTTGTAATCCCGATCGCATTTCAGGGTCTAAATTAGGAGGTATTGATTTGGCAAGGAGACGTAAGCGGAAGAGTAGACGTCGCCAAGAAGGGCGCAAAATCCTAGAGCATATTCCTCAATTCAGTATCGATAGTGGTGAAGATAAGCCCGTGACGGCTGCGCGTAAGTACATTCATACACACGGCATTCTTCCTCCAGCACTGTTGCTTGTAAGACGTAACGAACATACAACAGATCGATACTTCTGGGCAGAAAAAGGGCTGTTTGGAGCACAGTATGTTGAAGAAAATCACTTCTTGTTCCCTAGTTTGAAGCCGCCTGAAGAGAGAGAAGTTGCACTCGCTGTATCTAGATAAATTATTATCGATCGCCTAGGGCAATCATCTGTCTAATTTTTAGGTGTGACATTGCTTTTTTAGCATTCTACATTCAAATATCAGATATGTATTTCTAAAAAACTGTGGTTATCCCACAAAATATTAGAAATTTGATTCCATTTGTTTGTAGATTGTCTAAAAAGTTAGCAAATTTTATTTAATATTTTGTCTTATCAAATGCATTGTGGTTACTCACAAGAAGATTTCAGTCCTTTGATTGCGATAGTAAATAAGACTAGAATTTTTTAACTCAAGGTAAAAAAAAGCGAACATAAGTTCGCTTTTTTTATCTGATATTTCCTTCCCACCAAAAAATAGGCGTTATTCACTGAGAAGGGATTATCTATGTATTTTTTTGCCAGAAAACATGATCAACAGCTCAGAAATCCAAAACGCCGATCGCTAAGCGTTAGTGACTTCGTTGCTAATTTTCTTCTTCCAGCCTCTGGGTAACTTCAAATCGTCAGGATCAACGTAATGACAGGCATAATCATCCAAACAAATCAGCGCCCAACCATTACCATCGATATTAACCAGTTTATAAGAAGCTTCCAAAACGAAGAAGCCTTTGTGATTGCGGGTGTCAGGTTTGACTTTAACGTTTTCTAAGATCATTTTATTAACGTCCTTATCTAAATAAAAAACTTGTGGTAAAAAAGTTTGCAATTACTTGCGATTTAAAAATTTAGTGACCAATCGTAACTTTGACCACTTATATTTAGGTAGCCTAGCACTCTTGACAAAAAACCGTTGTTAAGTTTTCCTGACAAAATTGCCGCAGTTGTAAAGTTATATAAGTTTAGATGAAGTTATTTTCTAAACTCAGTAAGTTTATTTTAATAAGAATTAACACAATTAAACTCAAAAGCCTGAAGTCGCTCGCATAGCGAGCGACTTCAGGCTTTATATCTAGCTTTAAATTATGCTAAGCTACTTAACAATAAAAAATATTCAGGAGAATTTTAGTTTAGCAACCAGTCTCTGACCTTTTCAAGGGCTTTCCAGTCTGGACGACGGCGTAGCCCTTCTTCAAAATTCTCAACAATTTCTGGCTTAATATCTTTTAAGATCATTAGCCAGTTTTGAGCGGCTTCAACCTGTTCACGAACGCCTTTTTGTGATAATTCCAACATGGCGATCGCTAGATTAATATGCCCTTGAGGATCTTCGGGAGCAATTTTGACGGCTTTTTGGGCGGCTTTGAGAGCGAGCTTAGCATTGTTGTCTAGCAAATATAACCAAGATAGACAAATCCAACCGCTAGCAACTTTGGGCTGGCGATCGCATATTTTTTCAAACTCAGGAATTAAGGTCGCCGCAGATTCACCCTGTTTGTAGCGTTCTAAACCTTGAGTGAATAAATCTTCTACAATTTCTGTATTCATCGAGCGAATCAAGACTCCAAAGCCATATTTTTTGCCTCAGCAATATTAGCACAGAGGCGGCGCTTGATGTCAGCGCAAAGCGATGTAAAGTAAAAGAGCGCAAAGCGCCCCTCTACTTTTTAGGTTTTATGAGTCAGCGTATACCTATCATTAATGTTGGTATTGATCAAACTAGCTATCAAGATGCTTGCGATCGCTTAATCGACCTTGTCCATCAAGACAAATCTGGCTATGTCGTTGCCGCTAATGTGCATGTGGTCATGACGGCTTATTGGGATCAAGACTATCGCCGTGTATTGGCAAATGCGGAAATTGTCACGCCTGATGGGATGCCCCTCGTCTGGGGACTGCGATCGCTAGGGGGCAACCATCAACAACGAGTATATGGACCCGATTTAATGTTGGCTTTGTGCGATCGGGCGATGCATGAAAATATTGCTGTTTATCTATTTGGGGCAACCGAAAATACACTGGAGCGATTAGCACAAAATTTAAAGATCAGGTTTCCCAAATTAGCGATCGCGGGTAAACATGCCCCACCCAAGCTCGATCTTAAGTTAGGGCTTAATTCTTCCGAATTTGAATTGCAGTTAGCTAAAGATCTAGAAATCATTGCTCAATCTGGCGCAAAAATCATATTTGTGGCGCTAGGCTGCCCTAAGCAAGAATTTTGGATGAGTTATGGAGTTAATAAATTATCCGCAGTGATGATCGGGGTGGGTGCAGCCTTTGATTTTCATAGCGGACAGGTTTCGCAAGCACCACGATGGATGATGGCGATCGGCTTGGAATGGCTGTATCGCTTTAGTCAAGAACCAATGCGTTTATGGCAACGCTATTTAATCAATAATCCCTGTTTTGTGATTTTATTTGGGGTGCAGTATTTGGGGCAAAAATTACGGCAAAAATTGAAAAAATAGCTCAGTTTTGGGCAAGCTAATAATTAGGGATCAAGAAAGTTCTTGAAAAAGTTCTTGAAAAAGTTTCTGGTGGCTCGTTTGCTCAAAAAGTGCGGCAAAAGAGAAAACTGTAAAAGAGAAAGAGGATTATGAGAGTGAGTAGCGATCGCCAACCAACTGAAAAGCCCACGAATAGTCACATTAATAAGCGGGATCTTCGGGCGGGTAATCAGGTCCAACAATGGAGTATGGTCAAAGTTAATTGGTGGCGATCGCTATTACTGATTGGTGGTGATGTTTTGGGATTAGGCATAGCTTGGAAAGTCTCACTGAGTCTTAATCAGGGCTTTTCACCATTGCCACCCGAACTCAATTGGGGAGAATTTGCAGGATTAACGGGGTTGTTTTGGGCTTTTGCGGCGGCGATCGTGACATTTTTTGCTTATCACAACTTTTATCGGGGTGAGTCGCAATGGCGCAACTATGTAAAGCAAGCTCAAGTAATTAGTAGTGTTTATCTTTCGTCTTTGGTGGTTTGCTATTTTTACAATCCTACGGTTGACGCGCCGCGATCGCTGTTTTTTCCTGCTTGGATCGGCAGTATCGTGATGATTATTGGCTTACGATTGCTCTTAACTTTACTATTTGATCAGTTTGCGATCGCCAGAACTAATACCCCCGTCTTTATTATTGCCCCAAGCGATCGCCTCTCATGTTTGACAAATATTATCCAAAAGCGCACGGGCTATCAAGTTGTCGGCGTACTTGCCTCGACTCTGGCTAATAGCTCGCAATTGATGCAATCCATTCTCGACTCTGGAGCCAAAGAAGTAATTGCTGAAGGCTTGCCCGAAACTCAACTTGCCTCTCAACTATATTGGCAACTTCGCAATGTTGGGATTGGGCTAAGGCTAATTCCTTCGAGCCTAATGTTGTTACATCGGCGCGGCATTCCTGAAATTTTTGCCTCAGTACCAATGATTCGGATTGAGTCCTCGTTACTCGCCAATTGGGAATATATCGCTAAGCGTTGTATTGATTTTGTGGCGGCGCTGATGGGAGTGATCTTGCTATCACCTTTGTTTATCGCGATCGCGATCGCGATCAAGTCAAGTTCTCAAGGTAGTGTGTTTTATACTCAAGATCGCATTGGCTTACAGGGACATGCTTTTCAAATGTGGAAATTTCGCAGTATGTTTATGGATGCCGATCGCCGTCAAGCCGAGCTTGAACATCTCAACAAAAGTAGCGATGGGGTGATGTTCAAAATCGAACATGATCCCAGAATTATTCCAATCGGACATTTTTTGCGCTGCACCAGTCTTGATGAGCTTCCACAACTATTTAATGTATTGCTTGGACAAATGAGCCTTGTTGGTCCCCGCCCTCTACCCGTGCGCGATGTCGCTAGATTTACCAACTGGCACCATACTCGCCACTTAGTCATGCCGGGGATCACTGGACTATGGCAGATTTCAGGGCGATCGGATTTAGACACCATTGATGATGTGGCAAAGCTAGACTTATTTTATGTAGATCGCTGGTCATTAAACTTTGATTTAGAAATTCTCATTGAAACGGTGCGACTTGTTCTGTTTGGCAAAGGCGCATACTGATAAGCAGCTTGGCGCAATTAAAACAGACATCCAAAACCTAAAACCGTCCACCAAGCGGACGGCCTCAGGCATAGGGTTTTATATTTAGTTGTGTCTGCTTACTTACCTTTTTCATTTAATTAAATTGAATTAAATTTATTTTATTTATAACGGATTAATTTATGACTTTATACCGATTAGTTTACGTCAGTCAGGCGTTGACAGGACTAGAATATCCTGATTTAGTTGATATTTTACAGAAGTCCGAACGTAACAACAAAAGCGCTGGCGTTACGGGAATGCTCGCCTTTGGGGATTCTATGTTTTTGCAAGTGCTAGAGGGAAGTCGGCGCATCGTTAGCCAGACTTATAATCGCATTCTGCTCGATAAACGCCATTTTAATGCTGAACTGATTGACTTCTCTGAAATTGAGTGTCGTGACTTTACCCTTTGGTCGATGAGAGCGGTACAAATTAGCAATCAACCTGAAATTCGTGAACTTATTCTCAAATATTCAAGTTCATCCACATTTTCACCGATCTCGATGACGGGGACGCAAAGTCTTAACTTTTTGCGTGAGCTGACCGAACTTTTTCAAAAAGGAACAGTTTAACCCGTTGAAGTTTGAGCGCGATTTTTAGATCGATCGCGATAAGAAACATGTTACCCAAAAAATTTATCTTCTGTCGCGCAAGCGTCTCGCTTGCATGACCAACTTGCATCTGTGGCTTGCATGATCAACTTGCTTCATGAGTCAGGGGCAAAAGGCAAGCAAGATGCAAGGCAAGGCAAGCAAGATGCTTGCGCTACTTTTCACGTCAAGAAATTCTTTAAATAATTCATCGTGATATCAGATATGAGTACTAATGATCGCCAAATCTCGCCGCAACTTATTCTTAAAGCCAGTAACATCGTGGCGGGATATGTGGAGGGAGTGGATATCTTGCAAGGGGCGAATTTGTCGGTGTATGCAGGAGAACTAGTGACGGTGATCGGCTCAAATGGCGCAGGTAAATCGACCTTAGCCAAAGCCATATTTGGTCTAGTGCCAGTGCGATCGGGCGAAATCTTATTTGACGATCGCCCCTTAACTGGACTAAAACCTGAACAAATCGTCCGTTTAGGCATTAGCTATGTACCCCAAGTTGCCAATGTATTTCCCACCTTAAGTGTCTCTGACAATCTTGACATGGGAGCTTACACGCGTGAGGGAAATATTAAATTGGTTAAAGATAAAATTTATGAGTCTTTTCCCGTATTAGCCCATCGGTGTAATCAAAGAGCGGGTACGCTTTCTGGTGGTGAGCGTCAAATGTTGGCTATGGGACGGGCGCTGATGCTCGAACCAAAGTTATTGATCTTAGATGAGCCTTCGGCGGCGCTATCACCAATATTGGTGCAAGATATTTTTAACTTGATTCAAAAGATTAATCAGGGCGGGATATCGATTATTTTGGTGGAGCAGAATGCGCGCAAGGCTCTAGCGATCGCCGATCGCGGTTATGTGATGCATTTGGGCAAGGATGAATTTACAGGTAAGGGGGCAGATTTGTTAAACGATCCTGAAGTTGCCGAGTTGTATTTGGGAATGGGAAATTTTGTAAAAACCAAATAAACGCAAAACCAAAAAAGAATCGGCGCGATGCGCCGCTTATGGTTTGGGGTTGTGGCATAGATAATAATACATAGCGATCGCCTGATTTATCGATAGACTATTTATTACAGCAGGGTTCGATCAAACCCTCCATAAAAAAGGGTCGCAGGGCGAAGCCCCGCAATGGATTTTATATTCTTATTTGTGGCGGTTTAAACGCAAATTGCTGTGATCGCGACTCTTGGTATCGCAATTAAAATCAAATTAAGGCTTTTTTCATAGAGGGATTACATGGCGGTGACAGAAGTGCAGCTTTCAATTGATGAAGTAACAACTGCACAAAAAAACTTACAGCAATTGGGGTTATATGACGGTGAAGTTGATGGACTCTATGGCAAATTAACGGAGGCTGCTTTTGTGCAGTTTGCTAATGCCCTCAGCATTGATACAATTTTAGATGCTAATTCACAAATACTCGCTAATAATTTATTGCAAATTCCTGCGGTAGTCAGGCATTTATTGCAAATCATGGGGGAAGGCGATCGCCTATTGCAAAAATTTATAAATTCTCAGCGAATTTTTGTGAATATGGGGCAAGCAGACACAAATCACCTCGGATTTCTCGATCGCGGAGTTTATGGTTGCGTGGCAGGCTCGATGAAAAGCTTGCCAAATCGTAATTTTGCCCCATCGCCATTGTTAAGCCACATTCCCGCCTATAGCGATCGCCTCGCTGGTTTACCCGATGGCGTGAATGTTGTCTCCTATGGCGAAGTGGCGATGTTGGCTGGATCGCAAGTGCGGGTCAAATTCCGCCCCTATCCTGCGATCGGAGTCATCCCTAATATCGAAAATGTTGGCTTAGAATTTCTCGACCAGAGCATTAACGAAGCCTGTATTTGCATTGGCAGCATCGTCAATGGACAAATGTTGACTCGTTGGATTGGACGCAATCCTTTACGCAATGAGCAGTTTTGGAGTTCTACAAAAATTCTGCCACTGCTACATACCATCTGTAAATCCAATCAAGCCGAAATTAATGAGCCGATCGCAAATTGTGAGATTTCTGATCCCAAAGAAAGGCTCCAATCTCGAACATTTGCAGAACTAGCCCAGCGTATTTGTAGCTACGACGAACTCAATGGCATGACCTCAAATGCTCTGTCTGCCATGTTTAAGCAGTTTTCAACGCCCTTGGCATTACAAGACTGGCTCAAAAAGATCACAGGTAATCAAACTCTCTCTTTTCAAGGGCGTTATGGGGAAAAGCCCTATATGGAGCAGCCAATTTTACGCGATCGCAAAGGTACAGATTTGATTAAAGGCTCAAAAGAACCACATAGCGGTCAAAATTTGATTTCAGCTTACGATTTGAGCCGCATGGTTTCGCAAATAGCTTGGCATCGCCATCTGCCTCCTCGCGATCGCCTGCCATCCGCTCAATGGCATAGCTTAAGTACACTAATTACCGCCATGGGGCAGGATACAGCCCGATATATAGACGCGGCGATCGCCGCTTTAGGACTGCAATATTTTATTGCCGATCCTGTTGTCATCTCCAAAATGGGCTTTGGCTATAGCGATCGCAAACGTTCAGAGTTGACTTATACCGCTTGCGTTCAATTTGTAGATCGTCTGGCGACATCGCATGATCAAGCTATCCCCAAACTGCGATCGGTCAACATGACCTTACGCGCTGTCCTCGATCTCAGAAATGCCGATCGCGAATCCTTAGAAATTGATGCCAGAATGGCCGCCGCAGTTGCTGAAATTTTGCGTAGAATTGTCACAGAAGAGTTAATCTAGGAAGTCGCCAATAGATTATCAAGTTCACTCAAAATGCGAGATGTGAATAACATGAGGCAAATATATGAGGCAAATACAATATCCCCTATCTGCTGTCGGGCTTTGGTGGCGCTGGGTACTTGCCACGCTGCTAGGATCAGCGATCGGTAACATCTTTGGGATTGTCGCTTGCCTTACAGGAATTTATTATTTAAGCGATCGCCTGATTGCTTTAGGAATTTGTCATACAGGTTTTGGCAGTCTTAACTGTCCTGTCTCCACTGGAATTATTAGCGGCGCTTTGTTTGTGGGCGCATTTGTGGGCTTGATGCAGTACTTTTTATTGCGGCGATTTCTCAAAGCTCCCGCGTGGTGGATTTTCGCCAGCACCTTTGGTTGGACATGGATCGGCTTTGCCGCCACCAGCTTGGCCTATACTCCCCAATTCGGTTTTGTGATCAAGGCTGATCAGTCTTTTTCTGAGAGCAATATTATTGACCGCCTGCCTCTACTAGCGATTAATAGTCTATGGCTAGTGCTAGCAGGAATTTTGTTAGGCGGTCTACAATGGCTAGTCCTATGGAATGGGGCAATCAAATTACCCAACCGCCGATCGCTTTGGTGGATTGTAGTCAACGCTGTTTTGATCATGTTTATGGCGATCGCCGTAATGGCAATTTTTAGAGGTAAAGGTAGCCTGTATGGAATTTTATGGTTTTTCCTAGGATTTACGCCCTTCTATGCCACAATTACCGCCGCCGCCCTTGTCAAAATGAACTTAAGCTCACAAATTAGACAGATTTAATTCAGACACAATCAATGTCAAATTTACCCACCGAAATTACTCCCCTGCGATCGCAATTAACCGAAGCAACTTCAATTGCTTTACTTGATAAAATTCAGTTTTGCCTAATCTCAACCTCGTTCACCGATCAGTTGATTTTGACCAGCTATGCCAGCGATGAGCAAGATAATAGTAAACACAAAAGCGATCCACCAATTTTACTGCTACATGGTTTTGATAGCTCTCTATTAGAATTTCGTCGCCTTTTGCCTCAACTTGCCGCCGATCACCTAACTTACGCTGTCGATTTATTTGGCTTTGGGCTAACCGAACGCCTTGCCAATGTGCAAATTAGTACTGAAGCCATCAAAGAACATCTTTACGCTTTCTGGAAAACGGCGATCGCCAAACCAATTGTGTTAGTCGGCGCATCAATGGGTGGTGCAGCCGCGATCGATTTTGCGCTCACCTATCCCGAAGCTGTCAAAAAATTAATCTTAATAGGCAGCGCAGGCATCAGGAAAGGAACGGTCATGGGTAAATTTTTGGTATCGCCCCTAGATCGCATCGCTACCAATTTTCTGCGTAGCCCCAAAGTCCGCCGTGAAGTTAGCCTCAAAGCCTATGCTGACCCCCGTTTTGTAACCATTGATGCCGAGGTTTGTGCATCGCTACACCTATCAATGCCGCGCTGGAGCGAAGCCTTAATTTCATTTACGAAAAGTGGCGGTTATGGCTCCTTTGCCGAAAAGTTAAAATATTTACCGCAAGACACTCTAATTCTTTGGGGCGATCGCGATCTGATCCTTGGCACAAAAGACGCAGCCAAATTCAAATCCATAATTCCCCATAGCCAACTCGTCTGGATCGCCAACAGTGGACATGTGCCACATCTCGAACACCCCGCGATCGTTGCCAAAGAGATTTCAGAATTCGCCAAATGCTTCTAAAAACCAAAGCAACAAAATAGCTTGACATTAATAGCTTGACATTTAAATAGCAGTTGCGTTAAGATTATGTGCTTATGTCTAGAATCAAAACTAGACATATACTCCGCCCACTAAAACTGCAGTCATTAGTGCATGAATAAACCTACTCTTGTTACTCCTGCCTTCGTTCTACCAGATCTTGTAGAAATCCAGCGGGAGAGTTTTCGATGGTTCCTAGAAGAAGGACTTATTGAAGAGCTTGAGAGTTTCTCACCGATTACAGATTATACGGGCAAAATGGAACTCCATTTCATTGCCAAAGATTATAAACTCAAGCGACCAAAATATAACGTTGACGAGTCCAAACGTCGGGATGCGACTTATGCCGTACAGATGTACGTTCCCACAAGACTCGTCAACAAAGAGACAGGAGAAATAAAAGAGCAAGAAGTTTTTATCGGCGATCTGCCTCTAATGACAGATCGCGGAACATTTATTATCAACGGCGCTGAGCGAGTCATCGTCAATCAGATTGTGCGTAGCCCTGGGGTTTATTACAAGCAAGAAATTGACAAGAATGGTCGCCGCACCTACAACGCCAGCCTCATCCCTAACCGAGGTGCTTGGCTGAAGTTTGAAACCGACAAGAATGATCTTGTGTGGGTACGCATCGACAAAACTCGCAAACTTTCGGCACAGGTATTACTTAAAGCGATCGGCTTAAGTGATGCTGAAATTTTGGATGCATTGACTCACCGTGAGTATTTCCAAAAGACCATCGACAAAGAAGGGCAGTTTGACGAAGACGAAGCCCTGAAAGAGCTTTATCGTAAACTCCGTCCAGGTGAACCGCCTACAGAGTCAGGTGGTCGTGAACTATTGCGATCGCGCTTTTTTGACCCCAAACGCTATGACCTCGGCAAAGTTGGGCGTTACAAACTCAACAAAAAATTGCGCTTGAATACCCCCGACACCATGCGCGTGTTGACCGAAAAAGATATCCTCACGGCGATCAACTATTTGATTAACCTCAAATTTGATATCGGCGAAATTGATGACATTGATCACCTCGGCAACCGCCGCGTGCGGTCAGTCGGTGAACTGTTGCAAAACCAAGTCCGTGTGGGCTTAAACCGTCTAGAGCGGATCATCCGTGAACGGATGACTGTCTCTGATGTCGATTCCCTCACCCCTGCATCTTTGGTCAACCCAAAACCATTGGTTGCCGCGATTAAAGAATTCTTTGGTTCCAGCCAACTGTCTCAGTTCATGGATCAAACCAATCCTCTGGCTGAGTTAACCCACAAACGTCGTCTCAGCGCCCTCGGTCCAGGCGGTCTAACTCGCGAACGTGCTGGCTTTGCAGTTCGGGACATTCACCCTAGCCATTACGGTCGTATCTGCCCCATTGAAACGCCTGAAGGACCTAACGCAGGGCTGATTGGCTCTTTGGCAACCCATGCGCGGGTTAATCAATATGGCTTTATTGAAACCCCTTACTACGCGGTCGAAAACGGCAAAGTTCTCAAACATCAAGAACCAGTCTACATGACCGCCGATGAAGAAGACGAATTTCGGGTAGCCCCTGGTGACGTAGCCACCAATGATGAAGGCTACATATTTCTGGAAATCGTACCGATTCGTTACCGTCAAGAATGGGGTACAGCTTCACCCGAAGAAATCGATTATGTCGCCGTTTCCCCCGTACAGATTATCTCGGTAGCCACATCGCTGATTCCTTTTCTTGAGCATGATGACGCTAACCGCGCCCTGATGGGATCGAACATGCAACGTCAAGCTGTTCCCCTGTTGCGTCCAGAGCGCCCTCTAGTGGGAACTGGACTTGAAGCTCAAGCAGCGCGTGACTCAGGGATGGTGATCGTCTCACGAGTTACGGGTGAAGTCTCCTATGTATCTGCTGACGAAATTCGGGTCAAGGCTGATAACACAGGCTTAGAGAGTATCTATCGTCTCCAAAAGTACCAACGCTCTAACCAAGATACTTGCTTAAATCAACGACCTCTCGTATGGGTTGGCGATACTGTAGTTACAGGACAAGTTCTTGCCGATGGCTCAGCAACTGAAGGTGGTGAAATTGCCCTTGGGCAGAACATCCTCGTCGCCTATATGCCTTGGGAAGGCTACAACTACGAAGATGCGATTTTAATTAATGAGCGCCTCGTAATTGATGATGTCTACACTTCAATTCACGTTGAAAAATACGAAATCGAAGCCCGCCAAACCAAGCTAGGTCCTGAAGAAATCACCCGCGAAATCCCCAACGTAGGTGAAGATTCACTTCGTAACCTTGACGAACAGGGCATTATTCGGGTCGGTGCTTGGGTTAATTCTGGCGAAATTCTAGTTGGGAAAGTCACGCCTAAGGGTGAATCCGATCAGCCGCCTGAAGAAAAACTCTTACGAGCTATTTTTGGTGAAAAAGCTCGTGATGTTCGCGACAACTCCTTACGCGTTCCTAACGGTGAAAAGGGACGAGTTGTCGATGTGCGCGTGTTTACTCGCGAACAAGGCGATGAGTTGCCTCCAGGAGCAAATATGGTCGTGCGGATTTACGTCGCTCAAAAGCGCAAGATTCAAGTCGGCGATAAAATGGCGGGTCGTCACGGTAACAAGGGCATTATTTCCCGCATTTTGCCGAAAGAAGATATGCCATTTTTGCCAGACGGTACGCCTCTCGATATCGTGTTGAACCCTCTGGGTGTACCTTCACGGATGAACGTCGGACAAGTGTTTGAATGCTTGCTGGGCTGGGCTGCCGAAAATCTAAATGCGCGTTTTAAAATCGTACCTTTTGATGAAATGTACGGTGAAGAAGCTTCGCGTGAGTTGGTACATGGTCAGTTAGCACATGCGCGTAAGCACACTGGCAAAGACTGGGTGTTTAATGATGCATTCCCCGGTAAATTGACCGTCTATGACGGACGAACTGGTGAGCCATTTGATCAACCTGTGACAGTCGGCAAGGCTTACATGCTTAAGCTAGTCCATCTTGTCGATGATAAAATCCATGCGCGATCGACTGGACCTTACTCTTTGGTTACACAGCAGCCTCTTGGCGGTAAAGCCCAACAGGGTGGTCAGCGCTTTGGAGAAATGGAAGTATGGGCGCTCGAAGCTTTTGGTGCTGCCTATATTCTTCAAGAGTTGCTTACGGTTAAGTCTGACGATATGACTGGACGTAACGAAGCCCTCAATGCGATCGTTAAAGGTCACGCAATTCCTCGACCTGGTACGCCAGAATCTTTCAAGGTACTGGTTCGTGAACTTCAATCCCTCTGTTTGGATGTATCGGTTCACAAGCTATCTGAAGATGGTAGTAACCAAGATACGGAAGTCGATTTAATGGTAGATATTGGCTCACGCCGTACCCCAAATCGCCCAACCTATGAGTCAGCCTATCGAAGTGATATCAACTTTGATGAAGATGAGGATTAGTTAGCAATAATCGCAATTACCGTTAGAAAGACAGGGGGCTTAAGCTCCCTGTCCCTAAGTTTTTTTATTGATACAGTACGCAATTTATTAGGGACGTGGTAACGTATGGCGAAAGTGGAACAGCGATTTGACTATGTCAAGATTGGCTTGGCATCACCCGATCGCATTCGTAAGTGGGGCGAGCGCGTTCTACCAAATGGTAGCTTGGTCGGTGAAGTCACAAAACCTGAAACTATTAACTACCGCACACTGAAGCCAGAAATGGATGGCTTATTCTGTGAGCGGATTTTTGGTCCTGCTAAAGATTGGGAATGTCACTGCGGCAAATACAAGCGTGTCCGCCATCGCGGTATTGTTTGCGAACGCTGTGGCGTTGAAGTGACGGAATCAAGAGTACGCCGTCATCGCATGGGTTTTATTAAGCTAGCGGCTTCGGTTACCCATGTTTGGTATCTCAAAGGTATCCCTAGTTATATGGCAACTTTGCTGGACATGCCTTTGCGCGATGTCGAGCAGATTGTTTACTTTAATGCCTATGTGGTGCTCAACCCAGGGCTTGAAGCTGAAATTGATGGCGAAGTCACGGTGGTTAATAGCCGCGAAATCCGTGTTCGTGGAATTGATGGAGTTGAGAAAGCTTACCCTTTGCATCCTAAACACGCCCCGACTGTATCGGAAGGAAAAACTGTTGAGGCAGGACAAGCGATCGCTAGTGCCTATAATCTCACTTATAAACAGTTATTGTCTGAGGATCAATGGATTGATCTTGAAGATCAGATTTACGCCGAAGATCTTGTCCTTGATGGTATTGAGGTAGGTATTGGTGCAGAAGCAATCAAGCAACTACTGCAAAATATCAATCTTGAAAAAGAAGCTGAGCGCTTACGCACAGAGATTGAAAACTCTAAAGGTCAGAAACGAGCCAAACTAATCAAGCGCCTGCGGGTAGTTGATAACTTTGTGGCAACTGGATCTCGACCAGACTGGATGGTGTTGGATGTGATTCCTGTAATTCCACCAGATTTGCGCCCGATGGTACAGCTTGATGGTGGACGTTTTGCGACTAGCGATCTGAACGATCTTTATCGCCGCGTGATCAACCGCAACAACCGTCTAGCGCGTTTGCAAGAAATTCTTGCGCCTGAGATCATCGTGCGTAACGAAAAACGCATGTTGCAAGAAGCCGTTGATGCGCTGATTGATAACGGTCGCCGAGGTCGAACTGTGGTGGGCGCAAATAACCGTCCCCTTAAGTCCCTGTCAGACATCATCGAAGGTAAACAGGGTCGTTTCCGTCAAAACTTGCTCGGTAAACGGGTTGACTATTCAGGTCGTTCGGTTATTGTGGTTGGACCAAATCTGAAGATTCATCAATGTGGTCTGCCTAAAGAAATGGCGATCGAGCTATTTCAGCCCTTTGTAATTCATCGCCTGATCAAGACTGGCTTGGTGAATAACATCAAAGCTGCTAAGAAGCTGATTCAGCGCAATGATCCAGCTATTTGGGATGTGCTAGAGGATGTCATCCGCGATCATCCAGTCATGCTAAACCGCGCTCCGACGCTTCACCGATTAGGGATTCAAGCATTTGAGCCGATATTAGTTAGTGGGCGAGCCATTCAACTGCATCCGCTGGTATGTCCTGCATTTAACGCTGACTTTGATGGCGACCAAATGGCGGTGCATGTACCTCTATCGATTGAGGCTCAAGCTGAAGCGCGTCTATTGATGCTTGCCTCGAACAATATCCTTTCGCCTGCAACAGGTCGTCCGATTGTTACTCCTAGCCAAGATATGGTTTTGGGTTGTTACTATCTCACCACTGAAAATCCTTATAAACAGAAGGGATTGGGACGTTACTTCTCTAACTTCAACGATGTCGTAATGGCTTATGAACAAGGCGAAATCGATATCCACGCCAATGTTTGGGTGCGATTTGAAGGCGTACTTGAAGGACAGGGCGAGGAGAAAGAAGACGAGGAGCCTAAAGTCACGATCGCCGAAGATGGCTCTAAGGTAAAGGAATTTGATTTCCGCCGTATTCGTGAAGATGCTGAAGGTGGATTGATTTCTCAATACATCAAAACTACTCCAGGGCGCGTGATTTTTAATCAAGCGATTTATGCATCTCTGGCAGTTTAAATAATATAAATAGCAGCGCTAAGCGTTGCTATTTATATTATTTAGGATTTGGATTAATTACTCAAAAATTATTTAAATAGCATAATACCATGGCAGATTTCACGATTAGCAGCACTGATTCTCCTGAAGATAAAAAGCCTCAGCGCTTTATCAACCGCACGATTGATAAGGGACAATTGAAGAAGTTAATTGCTTGGGCTTTTACAAATTATGGAACGACTAGCGCGGCTAATGTTGCTGACCAACTAAAGGCGCTAGGATTTAGATATGCAACTCAAGCTGGCGTATCGATCAGTATCGAAGATTTACAAGTTCCTGCCAGTAAAAAGGCTTTGCTGGCGGCGGCAGAACTAGAAATCGAAGAAACTGCAAGCCGTTATGTGAGAGGCGAGATCACTGAAGTAGAACGTTTCCAGAAAGTAATTGATACATGGAACGTGGCTAATGAAAACCTTAAAGATGAGGTGGTCAAAAACTTCCGTAGTAACAATCCTCTGAATTCTGTCTACATGATGGCTTTCTCTGGGGCGCGGGGTAACATTTCTCAGGTGCGTCAGTTGGTGGGGATGCGTGGTTTGATGGCTGATCCGCAAGGTGAAATCATCGATTTACCGATTAAGACTAACTTCCGTGAGGGATTGACGGTAACAGAGTATATTATTTCGTCTTATGGGGCGCGGAAGGGACTGGTTGATACAGCGCTGCGTACTGCCGACTCGGGATATTTGACTCGTCGTCTAGTTGATGTGTCGCAAGATGTGATCGTGCGTGAAAATGACTGTGGCACGACTCGCGGCATTCGATTGAAGGCGATGAAAGATGGCGAAAAGACGCTGATTAAGCTTTCCGATCGCCTATTTGGTCGAGTCGCGGCTGAGGATATCGTTGATCCGAAGACGGGTGAAGTAATCGTCTTTCAAAACCAAGAAATTTCTGAAGACTTATCTTTAGCCGCCGCTAAATCTGGGGTGGAAGAAGTTTGCGTGCGTTCGGCGTTTACCTGTGAGTCTACTCGCGCCGTTTGCCAGATGTGTTATGGCTGGAGCTTAGCCCATTTGGAATTGGTTAACATCGGTGAAGCAGTGGGGATTATCGCCGCGCAGTCAATCGGTGAACCGGGGACACAGCTAACCATGCGGACTTTCCACACGGGTGGTGTATTTACGGGTGAAGTGGCTGAGCAGCAACGCGCTCCTCATGATGGCACGATCAAATATAGCAAAAAGCTAAAAGTTCGCCCCATGCGTACTCGTCACGGTGAAGACGCGTTTATCGTGGAGTCAAATGGTGATTTTACGCTAGAAAGCTCTGAAGGCAAAAAAGTCTATGCCATCACCCAAGGTTCGACCTTGTTGATGCGTGATGGACAGAAGGCAACTAAAAATCAATTGATGGCTGAGGTGTCGATCACAGGTAAGACTTCGCGCAAAACTACTGAAAAAGCGACCAAAGCTTTGAATACTGGATTAGCGGGTGAGGTTCTATTTTCAGATCTGGCGATCGAAGAGAAGAAAGATCGTCAAGGCAACACCAGTTATGTGGCTCGTGGTGAGAAAGGTCGGGTTTGGGTGCTAGCGGGTGAGGTTTATAACCTGCCTCCGGGTGCAGAACCAACGGTCAAGAATGAGTCTCAAGTCTGTGAAGGTGACGTACTAGCTGAAACTCGCTTGATCACTGAACATGGCGGTGTCGTCCGCCTTAATGAAGAAGATAGTCGCCATAGTCGTGAAGTGGAAATCATCACGGCTTCGGTGATTTTGGATCAGGCGATCGTTAAAGAAGAGAGCTATCAAGGCCGTGAACATTACATTCTTGAGACTCAAGCGGGTCAAAGCTTCTCGCTCAAGGCTTCCCCCGGAACTAAGCTGATTAATAATCAAGTGGTTGCCGAACTAATTGATGATACTTACCAAACCAAGAGCGGTGGGATCATTAAGTTTGCGGGTGTTGAAGTTGCTAAGCGCAGTAAGGGCAAGCAGGGCTATGAAGTGGTCAAGGGCGGTACTTTGCTATGGATTCCTGAAGAAACCCATGAAGTGAACAAGGATGCTTCGTTGTTGATGGTGGAAGAGAACCAGTTCATTGAAGCGGGTACGGAAGTTGTTAAGGATATCTTTAGCCAAACCGCAGGTGTGGTGGAAGTGTTCCAGAAAAATGACATTTTGCGCGAAATCGTGATCAAACCAGGTGATTTACATCTAGTTGATGATCCTCACACGGCGATGCAAAAGAATGGAACTTTGGCTTATCCTGGCACAGAAATCATGCCGGGGTTGAGTTCTCCCGAACTGCGCTATGTGGAATATCTAGACTCGACTGAGGGACCAGCTTTGCTGTTGCGCCCCGTTGAAGAGTACCAAGTTCCTGATGTGCCAACAGTTCCTAGCCAAGAATCGGTTAATCAGGAAGGTCGTTCGATTAGTTTGCGAGCAGTTCAACGTATTCCTTATAAAGATGGCGATCGCGTCAAGGCGATCGACAGCGTGGAGCTACTCAAAACTCAATTGTTGTTAGAAGTGGACACCGATGCACCTCAATTGGCAGCCGACATTGAGTTCATTCCTAATGACTTAGATCCAGGTAGTTTGCGGTTGCAATTGGTAATTTTGGAATCTTTGGTCATTCGCCAAGATAACACTGGCGATCCTGCCCATAGCAACTCACGGACTCGTCTGTTGGTGAATGATGGCGATCGCATTGAACCAGGTGCCGTGGTAGCGCGGACAGAAATTCTCTGTAAGCGTCCGGGACAGATTCGGGGTATTCGTCAAGGCTCAGAAGTGGTGCGCCGCTTGTTGGTTGTGACTGAAGCTGATTGCATCATCACGCCCTGTGATAGTCCAACGGTGAAAGCTGGCGATCTATTGCGATCGGGTGACAAGATCGGCGAGGGTGTGATTACGGAAGAGTCGGGACAGGTACTGAAAACTGAGAATGGTAATGTCTTATTTCGGATCGGTCGTCCTTATCTAGTTTCCCCTGGTGCATTGTTGCAGATTCATGATGCTGACCTTGTTCAGCGTGGTGATAACATCGCTCTGTTGGTATTTGAGCGTGCTAAAACAGGAGACATTATCCAAGGCTTACCTCGGATTGAAGAACTTCTTGAAGCTCGTAAGCCCAAAGAGATGTGTGTCCTTGCGCGGACAACAGGCACGGCTCAAGTCACTTATGACTCTGATGATAATCCTGAAGTGAAAATTCTTGGCGAAGATGGCGTTGTTGATGATGATTATTCATTCAATGCTGGTCAAAGTGTGATCATTTCTGATGGTCAAAAACTCTTGGCGGGTGAGGCTCTTACCGATGGACCTGCCAACCCCCATGACATTCTTGATATTTATTACCAAACTTATAAAGAATCTCTCGGTGTCAGAAAAGCCGCCCTCATTGGTTTCCAAAAAGTACAAGAGTTCTTGATGAATGAAGTACAATCAGTTTACCAATCTCAAGGCGTAGATATTTCTGATAAGCACATTGAGGTAATCGTTAAGCAGATGACTTCAAAAGTGCGGATCGAAGATGGTGGTGATACAACGCGTCTCCCGGGTGAATTGGTGGAACTCCATCAAGTGGAACAGATCAATGAGGCAATGGACATCACAGGTGGCGCACCTGCGGACTACACGCCTGTGTTGATGGGGATTACCAAGGCGAGTTTAAATACTGATAGCTTCATCTCGGCGGCGAGTTTCCAAGAGACGACTCGGGTGCTTACGGAAGCGGCGATCGAAGGTAAGTCTGACTGGTTGCGCGGATTGAAAGAGAATGTAATTATCGGTCGTTTAATTCCTGCGGGTACGGGCTTTAATGCTTATGATACGCCAATTGTGGAAGTCGAGAATAATGGCTATGAACCTGATCTCGGCGGTTACAATCAGGAAGCGGATGATGTGATCATCGATGATCACACAGCTCGCAACTATCAAATCATTGAACCACGCATCGAACCATTGCGTACCATTGATACGCCCAAGCGCAGTCGTCGCAGTTTTGACGATGAGTTAGTGGATGATGATGTGGAGTTTGAGAACGATGACGATGACGATGATGATGATGATTTTGAAGACGAAGATTAATTAATATAAAGAGGGTTCGCATAGCGAACCCTCTTTTATAGTCGAATGCTCAAAGCCTCTAAACATTCACCCCAAGCATGAAGTATCAACCATGAAGTATCAAGCGCGTATATTTGTTACCTTACGTCCATCGGTTCTCGATCCCGCAGGAACGGCTGTTCAGTCTGCACTTAAACAAATGGACTATCACGTTGATTCGGTTCGCATTGGTAAGTATGTAGAAATCGTGTTGGACGCTGTAGATGAGAGGGAAGCAACTAAACAGTTAGATGAAACTTGTGACAAGTTGTTGGCAAATCCTGTTATCGAAAATTATCGCTTTGAGCTAACCGCGATCGCTCAAAATTTAAGTTCTCAGGAGTCAAAAGTATGAAATTTGGCGTTTTAGTTTTCCCCGGCTCCAACTGCGATCGCGATGTGGCGACGGTCACGAGTGGCATATTAAAACAACCCACCCGATTAATTTGGCATACAGACACAGATATTAGCGATTGTGACGTGATCGTGGTGCCAGGGGGCTTTAGTTATGGCGATTATTTACGCTGTGGTGCGATCGCCAGATTTGCCCCCGTGATGCGATCGCTAAAGGAGCATGTGGCTAAAGGCAAATATGTAATTGGTATTTGTAATGGATTTCAGATTTTGACTGAATCTGGGCTGCTCCAAGGGGCTTTGGTGCGTAATCGCGATTTACATTTTATTTGCGATCGCGTATCTTTGCGAGTTGAGCGTAATGATTTAGTTTTCACTCAAAAATATCAAAACCAACAAATTATCAATTTACCGATCGCCCACGGTGAAGGCTGTTATTTTGCCGATGTTGACACACTGAAACAACTGGAAGACAATCATCAAATTGTATTTCGTTATTGTGATGCGATCGGGAATGTGACCAGTGCTGTCAATCCTAATGGCTCACTTGCAAATATTGCAGGTATTTGCAACCGACAAGGTACTGTAATCGGCATGATGCCCCACCCAGAACGTGCTGCTGAAAAGCTTTTAGGTGGTACTGATGGCAAGGCTTTATTTGAAGGATTAAGTGAAGTAATTTTTGAGGAATTATTCGTCAATGCCTAGTCTTTACTTAATTCGACATGGAATTGCTGAAAATGGCTATGAAGATGATACGCAGCGACCGCTCAGCGATGAAGGGCATAAAAAAACGAGGCTAGTCGCTAAGCGTCTCCATGAACTAGGTTTACGCTTTGATCTCCTCCAAACTAGTCCACTAGTTCGCGCTCAGCAGACGGCGAATATTTTTGCTGATATCTTTGATGCTTGTGCTGTACAGCAGTCAGATGAACTAGCTCCTAAAGGTAGTTTTGAGGCATGGATAGGTTGGGCTTCTAAATGGATAGAGCAGCATCCACAACCTGCTAAAGCTTCTTTAGGAATTATTGGTCACGAGCCAGATCTATCAACTTGGGCAGAAATGTTGATTTGGGGTGAGTCTAAGGGGACGTTAGTTCTAAAAAAAGCTGGCATAATCGGTTTAGTGTTACCCACAAATCAACCTTGGCAGTGCAATGGAATTTTATTTTTGTCAATTCCTCCAAAGTTACTAATTTAGCGTTGCAGCTAACCAAGAGATAACGATTTTCAAACTAGGGTTATCCAAATTATTTGGTTTTACAGCAGTTATAGCTGTAGTCACTACAATTAGGACAATATAAAACCCAAGAAGCGAGTGGCGGCGCTTCGCGCCGCCACT
>JANODY010000111.1:0-4540 GCA_031412945.1 Cyanobacteria bacterium SOY_65_metabat_81 | reverse complement strand
CGCATACGTAAACTCCTACGCAATTCGGCTAATCTTCATGATGCTATCGACTCTGTTCTTGCTCTTGCTGCGTCCTAACTTCACTGGCTATAGCTATATTTTGAAAATAGACCTTATTTGCTATGTTGCGAGGCAGAAATTATTGCGCTTGAGCATGAGTTTCTAAAATATAATTCCTATGTTGATTGTACGGCGGCTTTTCCTTTTAATGATGGTGAGTTGGTAAACTCAAGAGGTTTTTTGAGTTCTGCTGGGCAGGCTGAGGTAATTAAGGCGGTGGGGTTATGTCCTGTGTTAGAACGTATACATAAAAAGAGAATTTTAAATTAAGGCGATCGCCTTTTATCATCATCAAGTGCGATCGCTAACAGAGCCTTGTAGATAAAAAATAATCGCCTCAACCATCAAAGTTAGGTAAGGTAGGAAGTGGCAATCGCTAATTTTGCAAAAAACAAAGAAAATGCAATACTCATTATTTCTATATTCCAACCGATCAAAGGAAATAGCTATATAATTTTTCTGTAAATACTGTTAAACATAATATGAAGTTTGAAATTGTTGACACCAGTGTATTGCAAGTTTTCAAAATACAAATAATGGAATTAGCTGGTTTAGCAGATCACTATTATCTCAGTCAAACTCCGAGTCTTGATAATTCTTTGGGATGGGGTGCTAATGGACTGGAATTAAGAGGACTAGTCAAAATAACTCTACAAGAATTTGAGCGTATGGAGAGATTTATGTTGGTTGCTAAATACAATATCACAGTCAACAATTGTGAACATTTTGCAAACTACGTTCTTCATGGAATTAATCTCTCATCCCAGCAGTATATATGGTGGAAATGTCTAGGTGCAGAGGTAATAAGTCTCTTACAACCAGTACAAAATGTACGAGATAACTACAACAGCTTTATAAATCAACAAATTGCAGATGTACTAAATGAAAATTTAAGACAAGCAAAAATAGACAAGGCTAACCAAGCAAGAATTGAATTTTGGAAATCTAGAGGAATTGATGTCGGTTAAATCTTGTTGATTTTGCACTAAGTAAAGTCTCTGATTCGCAAAAAGACCAAGTATTAAAGATTTTTTATAGACAGGAATAAAAATGTGCTTGCAAATTAAAAATGTAAGCATTATGAAAAAATCTGAATTACTCACAGTGTTGATAATCGCACGCAGGTTGATAGAAATTGCCTCTGACAACTTTGCTGACAATACACAGCAGAGTTGCTATATCCAGCATCCACTGAACCAACCTAATGATGTACATCCAAATGTCATTCAAGGTCTATCTCCTGACATTGTCCTGAATATAATCTTAATCATGTTGTCCTTGTGGAAGAATCGTCGTTAGTTTTCGACTTGATTCCGATCTGAATCCAATAATCGAGTAAGCTGAATATAGAGATTAACCCTGTTTTATCTCTAATATTCAGCTTTTATTGTTTCTTGTAAAATTCTGATTAACATGGAATGGACTGATCCTCTAAAATCACAACAGATTGAATTTATAGAACGATTGCAAGCTGGAGCTGAAAATTTATTACGTTGTCAGTTATCAGGAATACATGGCGAGATTAAAGCAATTTCATCATCAAACTTAAAACAGTTACGAGAGTATTGCTGGGAAATGGCTGAGAAATATAAAAAAGAGCATCCTCGCCAAGTTTTTATAAATCACATGAAAGGAAAACTAGGAGAAGAGGTTGTCAAGGAATGCTTAGCAAATCTTGTTGATAAGGTTAATTATCAGATCCTTCCATCTGGTGATGGAAAAGTAGATTTAGTTTTAGACTCTAGCGCCAGTATAGGTATTCAAGTTAAAACTCGTTGTTCAAATATAGATAAAGTCTACTGGTCGATTAGCCCAGATGAATTACAAAAAAATAAAGTTATAGCCTGTGTATTAATACCAGAAAAACAGAAAAATTTTGACGAGTTTAGATCTGAATATTATCCAATTATGGTAGGATTTCTACCCACAGAAATTATCAGAAAACAAATTAGTGAAGACACTCTTAGCTGGGAAGAAAGTAATGGGAATAAGTCAGTAAAACTAAAAATATATGACTTACTTTATAGTGGTGGCTTACGCAGCTATCTGGAAAAATTAAATTTACAGACTTTAGATGAAATTAATTTTATACGCTTAAAAAACGAAGGATGGGAAATTCTATCTACTTTTGAACATCCTAGCGTTCGATGTCTAGATATAGACCATAATGGGGAAATATTTGCTAGTGGTGGCGAAGATCATATGATAAGAATTTGGAATTTGAAGACAGGAAAATGCATTCTTAGGCATACAAGATACTATCATAATTATAAAACGGGAGATGTAGACTACTTGATGTTTAGCTCTGATGCAAAATTTATAATTAGCAAAGGTTTTGTTAGTGGTAGCAAGGATTTTCACGATGTAGAAAAGCGGAAAATTCAAATTTTAAATTGGGAAACAGATGAAGTAACTTCTTTTATTGCAGCTAAAAATAAAGAGAGTACTTCTGTAATTGCAGTATCTCCAAATTCAAATGTGTTAGCTTATGACGTTAATGAAAAAATCCAATTGTACAATTTTTGCGATAGAGAATATATAAATATTTTAGAAGGACACAGGAAAGGAGTTAGCTCAATTACTTTTAGTTCTGATGGTAGGTTTCTAGCGAGTGGTAGTCGCGATGGTCAGGTTAGAATATGGAAATGGAAAACGGGCGAATTTGCAGATTTCGATTTTGAGCATTCAAAAAAAGTTAATGCAGTTGCTATTAGTCCTAACAATCAAGTTTTAGCAAGTGGAAGTGATGATGGGAAAATAGCATTATTCAATCTTGCAACCAAAAAAGTATATTCACATCTGACCGAGCATTTAGATAGTGTTAAGGCTATTAATTTTAGCCCCGACAGTTTAATTCTTGCTAGTGGAAGTAAAGATGACACTATTAAATTATGGTATGTAAAAACTGGTGAATTAATTGGGACTATCAAAGTAAATACCATTGAAGTCAAAAATTGGGAAGAGGGAGTTTATTCATTAATTTTTAGCCCAGATGGTCAACTGCTTTTAGCAGGTCTTGGAGTAGGAGAAATTAAAATTTGGCGGCGTGTTTAATTAAACTTTAGAATCATCATACTTGCTAATTTATTTAGGAATTCAAGGTGATTTTCAGCTTGTAAAAAGATATAATAATGCTACTAGCAATCAAAAAATATGTCTGAAATCGTTACCTTACGGATACCAGAAGCATTGTACCAACGCTTAGCGATCGCGGCTGGAGCAACCCAGCGATCGTTAGATCGCTAGAACGTTAAAAAATTAAATTTATCTTTATAAAGAGGTGAAAAATGTTAACTACTGTTGAAGGAATCTATCGCAATGGACAAGTAGAACTTGTAGAAAACCCAAACAATCTACTTGAAGGAACGCGAGTAATTGTTACTTTCCTAGAAACTAAAACAATTGACCTAGCCTCTCAAGGCATCGACAAAGCCCAAGCAGCAGTTTTACGGACAAGTCTAGCCACCTTTGCCGAAGGCTGGAATAGCCCTGAAATGAGCATTTATGATGACTATGACGCAGCCAAAGCCAAACTTTAAACGAGGTGATATAGTTCTGGTATTATTTCCAAACTCTGACTTGATAACCGCCAAAACTCGCCCCGCGATAATTGTGCAAGCCGACAATTTGAAAACGGGTATACCTCAAATTATTGTCGCCATGATTACCAGTCAGATGTTTCGAGCAGGACATCCTAGCCGTGTTACCATTTTGCGGAACTCGCCAGAAGGACTACAGTCAGGACTACTCGTTGATTCTGTAATCATGACCGACAACTTGGCAACGATCGCCACATCAGCAATTTATCGATTAATCGGTTCGATTCCATCACAAAATGTTGATACAGCCTTGAAATATACTCTCAACTTGAACTAAATCAAATGCCAGAATTACTGAAAAGAATCACCATCAACCCCAAACAATGCGGTGGTCGCCCCTGTATTCGAGGCATGAGAATTCGCGTCTCAGATATTCTTGACTTATTTGTGGCAGGACTCAGTGCCGAAGAGATTTTAGAAGAAATGCCCGATCTAGAAAGAGATGACCTAAAAGCAGCACTAGCCTATGCATCTCCTAAACTCAATTATCCCGTATTAGTCGCATGACAATTTAGATTGAGACACATTTATAAATTGAGAAAAGCATGACTGAAACTGTTACTTTACAAATACCAGAAGCCTTGTACCAACGCTTATCGCAGTTTGCAAGAAAGTACGGACAGGGAGTAAAATGGAAAAAGAGTTAAAGGTGAAAAATGGGAGCAGTCGAAATCCTGAACGACCCTTCGATCGTTATCGCCACGGTGGTGGCTCCGCGTCTCCGCCTCGATACCGTGGAAGAGGGCGCCGCCGAGACCGATGCCAGCGATTCGTGAGCTGACCTACCCGGCAGACGCCGCAGCGGCTGGCCTCCAGCTCTTTCAGTCGTGGTTTGGGTCGCACTACGCGCGCAGTACCACGGTGGAAGACGTTGTTTCCGA
>JANODY010000110.1:0-15370 GCA_031412945.1 Cyanobacteria bacterium SOY_65_metabat_81 | reverse complement strand
TCAGTTAGAAGACATATAGCTTGAGAATACCTACCCACCTTGGTTGTAAATTCACCATTTCAACGGAATAATAGGCGGTTCAGACTTTATTTCTCGTAAAAACTTGAACTGTCTTTTAAGCGATTAGTCTGTAAATCCAGTATTTAAAGCTATTTCAGCCAGCATTACTTTGCATCACTACCCAATGTTTTAAGTTGGTAGACTTAACTATTTACATTTCAACACCGCAAACTTCTATGAAAATTTTTAATGCGATCGCTTTAACAGGAATCTCAGTTTATTCATCTATAATTCTCACTTCTCCTCTCCACGCCCAAACTCCACGCCCCGTAGCCCCATCGCCACCATCAAACAATTGGAAAGATTACCCCAAAACAGAAGAGGGATTTATGCAAGGATGTATGGGTCAATTATCTGCACAAGAAACAACATCGCAGCGTCAAACAAAACAAAAATTTTGTCAATGTGCTTTCAATAGCTACAAAGCTCGCTACACACCTCTAGTTTTTGGACAAATTAACGGTTTAGCAAACAAAATTGGTAAAGACGGCGTGACTTTGGTGAATGTAATGATGTCCTCAGATTTAGAACGTTGCTCAACTCAAACTGGTTTTCGTCCTTAATTGAAACTGGAATAGAGCCTGTATTGAGAAGAATTTGGAATAAATATGATTGATCCTTTGAATCCCCTGATTAAGTTACCACTAGCGGTTTTGATCGGTTGGAGTGTTTTCTCCCATCATGTGAGCATGACTGAGGCGCAAGCTCCATCAACAACGGCTCCTGTCACAAATCCTACCAATCTCAGTGGAGAAGAGCAATTTAAGAATGGCTCTCTAACGGCAGCGATTCAGGCATGGAGTCGAGATATCAAGAATGGGAAAGAACTCGAAAAATCTCTATATAATCGCTCCCAGGCTTACATCTTACTCAAACAATACGAATTGGCGCTTCAAGACTTGAACCAATTGATCAAAGTGCAAGGCGTAAGAACTGCCACCCAAGTGTATATTGTCCGTGGCGTGGCTCTAAATGAATTGAATCGATTCAATGAAGCGATCGAAGATTTCGATCAAGCCGAAAAATTAGAGCCTTCCGTTTTTGTGTATACCAATCGGGGAATAGCCTATCAGCGATCGGGGCAACTGAATAAAGCCTTTGCTGATTTAACCAAAGCCATAACATTTTCACCCACACCGATCGCTAAATTAAACCTTGCTAATGTGCAGATTCAACTCGGACAATATACAGAAGTAGTAAGCATGATGAATCAACTGCTTGAGAAAGAAAAAACCTTTTTCCCCGCTTATCTGGTGCGAAGCATCAGCTATTACAATCTTGGGCAGTACGAAGCCGCAATCCGTGATTGTTTGTTTAGTTTAAAAATTGCCCCCGAACAGCCAGAAGCCTATTATTACGCTGGACTATCCTTTGCTAAACTCAATCGTAAAGATGACGCTTCCCAAAACCTCGTGAAAGCCGCCGATCTCTATTTGCGTCTCAACCAGTCCAATAACTATCGCCAAGTTTTAGACAAAATGAGCGAGCTAAATCTACAATAGTACTTTCGTCTGAGAAACATCCTAAGGGTAAAGCCTTCATAAATTGTTAAAAATATAAAGCTTGATCACAGATTTCTCCTAGTAGATTTAAAACGCTAATTCAAGGTTGTGAGCAGTTGACAAAGTTTTTCATAGCATCGGGGTACTGCCATGTGTTCCCCTGATGGTTCGCTCCCACCCAGATATCGGTTAGGGTTTCCCATCCCGATGCTTTGGCTAGTTCTATTTGCAGTGCTGGTTCGCCGATTTGGATGGATTTCGATAGGGCGATCGCCTTTTTTGTGGAGAGATTAGCGATCGCCATGAAAATTATTTGAACTAAAACTTCGGTGCTATTCCCGCTTGTTTACATATCGCATTTGCCGTAATTCGATCAATTGTCCGATGTCTCTTGATTGGAATTGTTTTGGTATTGTTGGTGTAAATGGAATGATTCCCACCTTCCCTAAGCAAGTAAAATCCATTCTCTTCAAAATATTTCACCAGATCGCTACGTTTGACTGACATAACTAAACTTCCACAGGAATCTGCTCGATTAGAGATTTACTAGAAGGAATCTCCTTGTTTTGTTGCTTATATGCAGCAATCATTTCTTGTAAAGCATCTTGCAAAGATTCACGACAAAGTTCCAGAGTTTCACCCTCAGTTATTACCTCTTGCCATTCAATGAGTTGCCCCATATAACCTGAGTCAATCTTTGTATAATTTGCTGTAAAGGTTGTAAGCATATATTTAAGTTTAGCTAAAGCCTTGAATTGCCTCACTATAACAAAAAAATCTTTGAATACTAGGCTATTTTTTCTAGTTATCGGCGAAATCACTGGACTAGGCGATCGCCACACATTAGCCATATACTATTTAAAATATTTCATATCCATACGAACCAAAAGCTTAAAATATGAAGCTAACTCCATACTTTGAAAAAATAGTTCTCAACAAACGGTTAGAAATTAACTCAGATTGGTGCGATCGCGTAATTGCAAACCCCCTAAAGACAGAATCACAACCAGATGGCAGAATTCGTCATTGGGGTATAATTGCAGAAGCAGACAACAGAGTTTTAAGGGTTGTTACATTGGATGATGGCGAAACAATTCATAACGCATTTTTTGATCGCAATTTTCGTAAACAATTAGAAAGAGAAGGAAGACAAATATGAAAATCCATTACTTTGCAGATACAGATACACTCTTTATTGAACTTAGCGATCGCCCTAGTGTGAGAACTGAAGAAATTAATGAACTAGTAACCGTAGACTTTGACACAGAGGAAAAGTTAGTCGGAATTACTATTGAGTCAGCACGAAATCAAGTTGATCTCAACTCAATTAATATTTTGACCAATCTAGAACTTAAAACCCTGCAACCTGCTTAAAATGCTCTATTGGCAGGAGAACAACCATGAAAGTTAAATACGATGCAGAAGCAGATATTCTCATTTTCATCTTGCAAGACGATTTGCCATACGAGGCAATATCCGAGCAAGGCAGCGTAATTGTTAGCTACAACGAAGCCCAAGAACCCGTTAGCATTGAATTTTTAAACGCCTCTAAACGCCAACTATTCAATCCTAGCGAAACTAATTTAGTTGTTTCAAGATAATTAGTTTCGCTAGTTGCCGATCATCGACATACTTTCACCCTATTCTTTAGATATAGACTATTTCGCCAGTTTGAATACTTGCAATTACTTCCTTAATTCGTGGCACTAAAGGCTTGAGGGTTTCTAGTCGATTATTTGGTGCAGATAAAACAATCACAGCTAAATTGATTTTAGTGAGGTTTTGTTGTGCTGCCAGATTATTATCAATCGTAATAAACACATCAAACTCACTCGCCGCAAGCCTCAGTAATTCACCGTTCTTTTTGCTTGCCCATCCTTGCTCTGGCACAGTCACGATAGTATGTCCATCAGATATTTCTTGTTTAAGCTTTTTAGGCAAGCACTCATCAAGCAGCACTTTCATAATCATGTGCCAAATAATATTTGATTGATAGATTTAAAAACTTCACCACTTTTTCTTTCTGCACAGTTGGAAAGTCATCTAGAAATTCTTCCAGTGAGTCCCCTGCTTCAAGATAATCAACCAAGTTCTTTACAGGTACTCTAGTTCCCTTAAATACAGGTATTCCAGAAAGAATTTCAGGATCTCTTACAATTAATTGATTTTCCATTTTGTTACCTCAATCTTGGGGCTCTCATAACCTAGATCATACAACGAAAATATGAAATCATAAATATTGTGATTGTTTGGGATTTTGTTCTGAAAGGCGAAAACATTGCTAGATTTGTAACAGCAGTACCACAACGCAGCAGGAGGCAAAAAAATGAGTAAATTTCAAATGTTTGATTCCGTTACCTTAAATCAAGACATTCAGCTTCACTCTGGTGGAATTGCCTCACAAGGAACTGATGGTGCGATCGTGGAAATATTTGAAAATGGCGAAGCCTACCTAGTTGAACTATTTGGTGGATAGCTAAAGTTCACTTGGGAATTACTATTGAGTCAGCACGCAATCAAGTTGATCTCAACTCAATTAATATTTTGACCAACCTAGAACTTAGAACACTGCAACCTGCTTAAAAAGCTATGGTACTGCCATCTGTTTCCTTTATGGTTCGCTCCCACCCAGATATCGGTGAGAATTCCCCATCCCGATGCTTTGGCTAGTTCTATTTGCTAGTCAGGTTCATCGAAGGAATATGAGATAAAAATAGATTCACAGATCTTACTGTTATTTTTCTGAAACAAACTACACAAGATCTTACTTGTATTTCGTGAAAGATGCAGGCATAACAAGGATATATATTGTCATGGACAATGAGATTAAGTAAGTGGGCTTAATTAAATATAAAATTAAGTATAAAATTAAATATAAAACTCTAAGCCCTGTGACGATCGCACAGCGATTGCCACAGGTTTTGGTTCTGGTTTTATACTTAATTGAGCCTAGCTACTTATCAAAAACATTCAAAAAAACTAATCAATCCATCATGGCGAGTATTAATGACAACTATCTCAAACTTAAAGCGGGTTATTTGTTCCCCGAAATTGCCAGAAGGGTAAATGTATTTGTCGAGGCAAATCCTGACGCTAAAGTCATTCGTCTTGGCATTGGCGATGTCACTGAACCCTTACCCAAGGCTTGTCGCGAGGCGATGATTGTCGCAGTTGAAGATATGGGCGATCGCCATAAGTTTAAGGGCTATGGTCCTGAACAGGGATATGCATGGTTGCGCGAAAAAATTGCCGCTCAAGATTTTCAAGCGCGGGGCTGCGATATTAACGCTGACGAAATCTTCATCTCTGACGGCTCAAAATGTGACTGCGGTAATATTCTCGATATTTTTGGCGATGACAACGCGATCGCGGTCACTGATCCCGTTTATCCTGTTTATGTCGATACCAATGTGATGGCGGGGCATACGGGCGAGATCAATGAGAAGGGGGAATATGCAGGTTTTGTGTATTTGCCCGTCACTGCTGAAAACAATTTCACCGCCCAAATTCCTACAGAAAAAGTAGATCTCATCTATCTCTGTTTCCCCAACAATCCCACAGGTGCAACTGCTACGAAGGAGCATCTCCAAGCATGGGTCGATTATGCTAGAGCCAATGGGTCGATCATCTTTTTTGATGCGGCTTACGAAGCTTTTATCACCGATCCAAGTCTTCCCCATTCTATCTATGAGATTGAAGGTGCTAAGGAATGTGCGATCGAGTTCCGTTCTTTTTCTAAAAATGCAGGGTTCACGGGGACTCGTTGCGCCTTAACCGTTGTGCCGAAAAACTTGATGGGTAAGGCTAAAGATGGCTCTGATGTGGAAATTTGGAAGCTGTGGAATCGCCGTCAATCGACTAAGTTCAATGGAGTTTCTTACATCGTGCAACGTGGTGCGGAAGCGGTTTATTCTGAAGAAGGGCAAGCCCAAATCAAAACCTTGATTGACTTCTATCTAGAAAATGCCAAAATCATCCGTGAGAAGTTGACCGAGGCAGGTATGGCGGTCTATGGCGGGGTGAATGCGCCCTATGTATGGCTGAAAACTCCCACAGGGCTGTCGAGTTGGGATTTCTTTGACAAGCTGTTACAAACTTGTAATGTGGTTGGTACACCTGGTTCAGGTTTTGGCGCAGCAGGTGAAGGTTACTTCCGCATTTCGGCTTTTAATAGCCGTGAAAATGTTAATGAGGCGATGCAACGGATTCTAGATAATTTCTAAATCTTTTGAAAATCGCAAGAGATGCCCCCAGCCCCCTTAAAAAGGGGGGAGAATTTAAAATTTTCTTCTTTCCCCTTTTTAAGGGGGATTGAGGGGGATCTCTTAGCCTTCGTCGCCAAGATAGGCTTCAATCACCGCCCGATCGCTTTTGACGATTTCAGGCTTCCCGATCGCAATTAACTGACCAAAATCTAACACGGCAATGCGATCGCAAAGTCCCATTACCAATGGCACATGATGTTCGATCAGTAAGATGGTCAGCGCAAAGCGATCGCGCAAACTACGAATAAAATCGCTTAACTGTCCTTTCTCATTAGGATTCATCCCTGCGGCAGGTTCATCGAGTAATAATAATTTGGGTTGCAATGCGAGGGCGCGAGCAATCTCAAGACGACGTTGATCGCCATAGGAAAAGTTTTTGGCTTTAATGTCGGTGCGATCGCTTAGTCCCACTAGCTCCAATAATTCCAGAGCGCGATCGTAAGTTTGTTTTTCTTCTTTTGGTGTGGGTGGCAGTCCCAAAATTCCATTCCAAATCCCTGTTGTCGTGCATAAGTGTCTGGCGATCGCCACATTCTCTAATGCAGAAAGCTCACCAAATAAACGAATATTTTGAAATGTGCGGGCAATGCCAAATTTAGCAATTTGATGAGGGCGGCGATTAGTGATTTCCTGTCCATCGTAAAGAACCTTGCCACTAGTCGGCGCAATTAATCCCGTGATCGTATTAAACAGCGTGGTTTTGCCTGCGCCATTGGGACCAATTACACCAAAGATTTCATGTTCCCGCACCTCAAAAGACACCGCATTCACCGCCACCAATCCCCCAAAGCGACGAGTAATTTGTTGAATGCCTAAGATTGATTTGTTAGCAATTTCCATTTTAAAAACCAAAAGATAAAGGCGGCGCAAAGCACCACCCTTATCTTCAGTCTTTTAATGTAAAATTTCAACTACTAAGCAAAAGCCCCACGCTCTATTCGTTTACAAGAATGAGCACAAATTATCAATCCCTAACCATCATGCCCTTGAGTCTATTCTTCATCCTCATCATCAACGGCTACAGACTTGTAACTATGGGGGAGATCTTTAACTGCATTGGCAATCACACCGATTAGATTTAGCTTTTGCAAAACGGCGATCGCCTGCGAAAATTCACCACGAGTGATGCGATCGATCCGCGCCACCGCAATCACCCCACCACAACAAGAGGCAAGTTGAATTGTATCGACTGTGCCAAGGATAGGCGGTGAGTCAATAATTACGAGGTCATAATCTTGCTCGAAGCTAGAAATCAACTTCTGCATCCATTCTGAACTCAGCAAAGTAACTGAGTCACTAGGAATTGGGCCTGCGGTGAGAATGTCTATAGTTGAATCAGATGACTGGATCACGTCACGGCTTTTTATGCGCCCGTTACTAGCTAACAATGTCGATAAACCAGTTTCATTGCTCAGATTTAGCTTTTTATGCAATGTTGGCGATCGCATGTCTGCATCAATTAGCAGTACACGTTTATGCAGTCTCGCGGCACTAGTCGCTAATCCGATCGCGATCGTTGATTTGCCTTCATTGGGCATTGCCGAAGTAACTACTAGCGATCGCACGGTTATTTCTTGAGTATAACTACTAAGTTGAATATTTTTATAAATCAAATCCAACGATTCTCGAAAAGGCAACCATTGCACAATCTCAATGGCGAGGGGCGAAACTGACTGTCCTTTGAGAAATTGGGGCAGAAAATTAGAGCTTGATTCTGCCGTTTGCAAATATTGCGGGGTCATTCCCAATAGAGCTAACGAAGAGATTTGCTGCTCAAGCTCATCATAGGTATGCATAGTATCGTCTTGCATATCTCTAATAAAAGCAGCCGCTCCACCCAAAAATAGCCCAGCCACCACACCCAGCAACAAATTTCTTCTCAAGCTATCAGCCGCATCGGTAAAGCCAAGAGTCGGTTCTTCGACAACTTGCCAATCAAATCCACCACGAGAGATTTCCAAACTTAGCTCTTGACGATTTTTTAATAATGTTTGCAAAGTATCTTGCTGAATTTGCAATTTAGGCTTTAAAGATTCATATTCTCCAAGCAACTTGGGCAGACTATTCATCTCAGCACGCAGATTATTCTCTTGCCTCGCAAGAGTTTCAAGCCTAGCCTGAGCCAGCGTCAACTGGGTTTGGACTTCCACAATTTGACTGGCTAAACCTACGTCAATCGCACTGAGTTGATCGCCATTCCACTTAGCCGAACTAGCCAAATTCTCATCGCCTAAAATACTTTTTCGTTCTTCTTCAAGACTTTCTTGCTGCTGTCTAAACCGCAGATTTAGAGCTTCAACAATCGGAGTGTTCGATTGAAATCTTGCCTTTTCGCGATTAAGAGCAACTTCTATCCCTTGCATCTCAGTAATTAAGGCTTGATAGCGCTGAGACTGATTTAAACGAGTTAGCAATACAGCATCTTGAGAAGACAGATTTAGCTTTTGTTGAAGGCCGGTTAGTCGAGCAGTGGACTGGTCGTTTTCTAGTTTGATATTACGGCGCTGTTGTTCGATTCCACTCAGGGCTGATGTAACTTCTGTGACCCTCTGAGTCGCATCGAACAAATTATTTTTACGCCGAAATTCTTCGATCGCCTCAGTCACCTCAGCAATACTTTTCCGAACGGCGATAACTTGCTCGTCGATACCTGCTAAACCTTTTTGGAGACGCTTTTCTTGTTGTTCACGGTTGTAATCGGTATAAACCTTTTGAAAAGCTCTTAAAACTTGGCGAGTTTTTACAGGATCGATCGCCGTATATTGAACTTCCACAATTTTGGTTGGTGCATCTTTTCCGCCCAACATACCAATTTTTAATGATTGCAATTCACCGCCAGTAATATTGGGATACTCCACACTCAACAAATTTGCGGCTTTTTGGAACATTGATGAGCTTTGAAGTAAATTTAATTGGGTTGCATAGTCAATCTGAACATTAGAATCAATAAAGGATGATGTGCTGGATTTATAAGTTGACTCCACGAGCAGCCGCATTGAGCTTGTGTATTTAGGCTTGGAGCTAATATTCATAAAAACGGCAATTATTAGCCCTACACCTAAGCCACCTAATAGCCAAAATTTTCTACGACCAAGAACTGCAAAAATTTTTCCGTAACCAGGATCTTGTTCGGCGGTCGCTGATTGAGCTGATGTAGTCCCACTTATGTTCATGGTTTTTATCCTTTGGATAATATTTTTATCGCAAAATTAATATAAAACCCTGCCGTTCTAGGGTAGCTTTACATTGATTTAGATGTCTTACATAATAAATGCTGTAATGGAAGCATGACACAAAAAGCATTCAAGTACCGATTCTATGCTCTAAAAGGTGTGGACATTGCGGTTACATTGTTGATTAAGTTGCCTATATGCAAGGACTTAACTAGCTCAAAATTTACTTATCCAGAAATTTCCCCAAACCCTGACGCAAAATCTGCGGATGGAGATCGTCGGTCAAGTCGAGAATTGTCGAAACTTCGTAATGATAATCTGAGCCATCATCCACAATCAAATCTACTAATTTCTCAAAGTAATCAAACAATTCCATCTTTGGTAAATTATCGACATCGCGGTGTTTATTACTTTTATCGCGATCGCCAAAATCTTGATCTTCCAGATTGTCTTCTTGCAGATTCGCCGATGTGGAAATAATCGGATTACCCAAAGCTTCAACGATCGCCTGTGAAACTAAGTGATTGGGAACTCGAATTCCTGTAGTTTTGCGCTTCGGATTTAACACCAACTTCGGCACAAGTTTAGTCGCTGGCAAAATGAAGGTGAAAGGACCTGGAACCAGACTTCGCATCGTGCGATAGTTCACATCCGATACATTCGCATATTCGGAAATGTTGGACAGCGAAGAACACAAGAATGTTAATGGCTTGTCGTTCGACATCTGTTTGAGTTTGCGGACGCGTTCGATCGCTGACTTAGACATGAGATCGCAACCGATCGCATAGACTGTATCCGTGGGATAAAGAATAATCGCGCCGCCACGCAAAGCCGATACAATCTGAGCGATCGTGCGTGATTGGGGATTTTCAGGATGTAGTCGATGAATGATAGCCATAGTTGAGACTCACGCTAAGTTTGGTAATCGCTATTCGCCTATTTTTTAGGAATAATCAACTAAAAACGGATGATTTTAACCCTACATGCTACCATGAGTAGCATTATGATGATCTGGAAGTCCTTAGATGAATCTGCGGTGTTAATTCCAGCACATTATTTAAAACTAGATCCGCGCCATTTTCTCTGAGCAAAGATGCATAGCGATCGCGCAAATCCTCCCGCACATGAGGCGGGATCACACCTACGGCAAGATACTGATAACTGGGATCATAAATTCGCGCCTTCACTACTGTGAGCATGTCCGCTACTGTATCCCCTGCGTATACCACCAAACTAGCTTGAGGTTGCATAAGCTCAATTTGCTTCACGGCTAATAACAGTCCTGTGGGATCGGGTTTGCCTGCGGCATCCTCCATGGCAATTAAAACAGGATCGGCGATCGCTAAACGCCGCAACACATAACTAGCCGAAGCCCTTGTCGCGCCACTAAAAAACCCCCAGCCAATTCCCGCCGATGTCAACTCTTCAAAATATTCAGTTGTGGCAATCAAAGGCTCACTAGCAATATAACCATCCGACCAGTCAGAATTTTTACCACGATAGCGAATCTGAAAAAATTCCACGATCGCCTCATAAGATACCTGAGATTCTTGCTCTAAGGCACACCAATATCTCTTAATTAACTCTTGAGCAGCTTCCCAGTCATTATTCCAAATACCCTCCGCCTTTAATTCATCAATTTTTTCAGATGTAGGACGAAAGGCTGATTTTGTAAAAAATTCCACCGTGTCCGCCAATGCTCGACGATAAGAACCCGACACATCGCGAATCACGCCATCAATGTCAAATACAAAAAAAACTTTGGGGATATCATTTAAGGTTTGAGTCATGTTACTATCTAAGATCGCTACTTTAATATTTAGTTTAACTTTTACTTTTCTTGGAGGTAGGTAGCATTGTCCCAGTTTATTTTAAAAATCTTATGGTTAGAGAATAACGTAGCTCTTGCCGTTGATCAAGTCGTTGGCAAAGGTTTCAGTCCTCTCACCAAGTATTTCTTCTGGCCCCGTGATGATGCTTGGGATCAACTTAAATCAGAAATGGAAAGCAAGCCTTGGATTGCCGACCAAGACCGTATTGAGATTTTAAATAAGGCCACGGAAGTAATTAATTACTGGCAACAAGAAGGCAAAAATCGCCCGATGACAGAAGCTCAAGGTAAATTCCCTGATGTCATATTTACTGGTAGTAACTAAATAAGTCAGCCGCATTAGCGTTTAACTTAATAACCACCAAACAAAAAGGGTAGGGGCAATTCATGAATTGCCCCCACCCTTTTTTGTTTCACTAAAGAAGGGTTGCTTTGCAAACCTTTTTTAGATTAGATTTATGCATCTAGATCAGGCATAGATAGTACAGCCTCAGTCTTGCGGTCAATACCTTTCTCGAAGCCAGCAACTGCGGCGCGAGCGCGACCAGCGTGCCAGAGGTGACCAACCAAGAACATGAAGGACAATACGAAGTGAGAAGTAGACAACCAAGAGCGAGGAGAAACGAAGTTCACTGCGTTGATTTCAGTAATAACACCGCCAACTGAGTTCAGAGAACCCAAAGGAGCGTGAGTCATATACTCAGCAGCGCGGCGCACTTGCCAAGGTTGAACGTCATTCTTAAGTTTGTCGATGTCTAAACCGTTAGGACCACGAAGAGGCTCTAACCAAGGTCCACGGAAATCCCAGAAACGCATGGTTTCACCACCGAAGATAACTTCTCCAGAAGGCGATCGCATCAGGTATTTACCTAGACCAGTAGGACCTTGAGAAGTGGCAATGTTTGCACCCAGCTTTTGGTCACGCACAAGATAAGTAAACGCTTGAGACTGAGAAGCTTCAGCCGCAGTAGGACCAAAGAATTCGCTTGGGTAAACAGTGTTGTTAAACCACACAAAGCAAGTAGCGATAAAAGCCATGAAGCTCAAAGCTCCAAGACTGTAAGACAGATATGCTTCACCCGACCAGACTAGTGCGCGACGAGCCCAACCGAAAGGCTTAGTGACAATATGCCAAATACCACCAGCGATGCAAATCAAGCCGATCCAGATATGTCCACCGACTACATCTTCAAGGTTATCCACCCCGACAATGTTGCCTTCGCCGCCAAAGGGTGAGTTGAACACATAACCAAAAATAACAACGGGGTTAATCGTTGGATTAGTGATCACGCGCACGTCACCGCCGCCAGGGGCCCAAGTGTCGTATAGTCCACCGAAAAACATGGCTTTGAAGACGAGGAGCAATGCACCACAGCCCAACAGGATCAGGTGATACCCGATGATATTGGTCATTTGGTTTTTGTCTTTCCAGTCGTAACCAAAGAAAGAAGAATAGTTTTCTAAAACTTCAGGACCACGCAAAGCATGGTAGATACCACCAAAGCCGAGTACTGCCGAAGAAATAAGGTGTAAAACACCAACTACGAAGTAAGGAAATACATCAACGACTTCACCGCCAGCACCAACGCCCCAACCTTGGGTTGCCATGTGAGGTAGGAGGATAAAGCCTTGTTCGTACATGGGCTTTTCGGGAACAAAGTGGGCGACTTCAAATAAAGTCATCGCACCAGCCCAGAACACGATCAAACCAGCGTGAGCAACGTGAGCGCCCAGCAGTTTGCCAGAAAGGTTAATGAGTCTTGCGTTACCAGACCACCAAGCGAAGCCAGATGTATCTTGTGTACGCCCACCCACTCCTAGCGAGTTTAAGTTAATGGTCGTTGTCACGAGAGTTTATCTCCAGAAAAAAATTTATGAGTTTTATGAGTTTAAAGTGCAAATAATTTTTAAGCTACCAGTTATCAGATTGTTAGCTGCCAACTTTTAGAGATTTGATGAAATCCATCATAATCCAAAAACTAGTAGAACCGTACTGATATCTGATAGCTATGTTTTGCAATTTTTCGCGATCGCCCTCAAAAAAATGCTTACAGCAGGCTGCAAGCATTTTTTTAATTTAAAATTTATAGTGCGTTACCGCGAGGCAATACTTCTTCAGGGAAGATGAACTTTTCGGCGGGTTGGTCTTGAGGAGCCATCCAAGCGCGAATACCTTCATTCAAGAGCAAGTTCTTGGTATAGAAAGTTTCAAATTCAGGATCTTCTGCGGCGCGGACTTCTTGTGATACGAAGTCATAAGCACGCAAGTTCAAGGCTAGACCGACGATACCAACGCTGCTGAACCATAGTCCAGTTACAGGTACGAATAGCATGAAGAAATGCAACCAACGCTTGTTGGAGAATGCGATACCGAAGATTTGGCTCCAGAAGCGGTTAGCCGTTACCATGGAGTAGGTTTCTTCAGCTTGAGTTGGGTTGAAAGCTTTGAAGGTGTTGGAGCTAGTGCCTTCGCCATCTTCAAACAATGTGTTTTCAACAGTTGCACCGTGGATAGCGCAAAGCAATGCGCCACCGAGGATACCTGCTACGCCCATCATGTGGAAGGGGTTGAGAGTCCAGTTGTGGAAACCTTGTAGGAACAAGATGAAGCGGAAGATACCAGCGACACCGAAGGTAGGTCCGAAGAACCAACCAGATTGACCCAAGGGGTACATCAAAAATACGGATACGAATACGGCGATAGGTCCAGAGAAGGCGATCGCGTTATAAGGACGGATGCCGACTAGACGAGCGATTTCAAACTGACGCAGCATGAAGCCGATCAATGCGAATGCACCGTGTAGGGCGAGGAATGTCCATAAGCCGCCGATCTGACACCAGCGAGTAAAGTCGCCTTGGGCTTCAGGTCCCCAGAGCAAGAGCAAGGAGTGCCCAACGCTCAATGCAGGTGAAGATACAGCTACGGTCAAGATGTTGCATCCTTCAATGAAGCTAGAAGCAAGCCCGTGGGTGTACCAAGAAGATACGAAGGTGATGCCTGTGAACCAGCCACCAATAGATAAGAATGCGGTGGGGAATAGCAACAAGCCACTCCAGCCAATAAATACAAATCTGTCGCGCTTTAGCCAATCGTCAAGGTTATCAAACCAACCTCTTTCGACTTCTTGCGACCTGCCCATTGCAATGGTCATAATGTTAAATCCTGCTTTAATTGAAAATATTATATGGATTTGAAAATCAGCTTAACACATCTTTACGTTTGACCTTCAAAAAAATATCTCTAAACTCTAAACTCTTACTATGCAAAGCTTTTAGGGCTATTTACAAAGCGTGTTCATTTGACAGCAAATCTTAAGAAAGTGTTAAGCAAGTGTTGATCTATTCCTAAAAGAGTAGGTAGTAAGTAGCTCGTCTCAATTAAATATAAAAATCTAAAAATCTGTGGCGAACGCTGTGCGTGCGCCACAGGCTTCGTTCCTGATTCTATATTTAATTGAGCCTAGCTACTTAAAAGTTTTGTTTAGAATGATTTTTAACAAAACTTTTGGATTTTACTTGATTGGAAATAAAATTACTTATAAATTACCGATTGAAATAATGCCAGAAATACCCAATGTCATCAAAGGCATATTGATTTTAGCTTGTGTGTTTATACCTATTGAAAAAATGTTGGCAATCCACAAACAAAAAATATGGCGCAAAGATTGGTTGACAGATATTTGTTATTACTTTTTAGGTTATTTTGTTGGTCATAGCACAACACAGTCATTAATCATATTTGCATTATTAAGTCAGAACTCAATGCCAATAGTGTCTGGCTTTGTAAGTCAACAAGTACTTGTCTTGCAAGTATTCGCTGCCATATTTATTGCTGATCTTAGTTTTTATATTTTGCATCGTTTGTTGCATACTGTGCCATGGTTGTGGGAATTTCACGCCATTCACCACAGTTCGACTCATATCGATTGGCTTGCCACGGTTCGCGTGCATCCTTTCGAGCAGATTTTAACGAAAGCTTGCCAAATGATTCCACTTTACTGGTTAGGTTTTTCAAATGAGTCATTAGCAATTTATGCAATTTTTTCGAGTGCGATCGCCTTTTTTATTCATGCCAACATTCGGGTCAGATTCCCGATTTTAAAATGGATTATTGCTACTCCAGAGTTTCATCATTGGCATCATGATCGTCATCCTAAATTACAGGCTCAAAATCTGGCTGTACAGTTACCGATTTTTGATTATATTTTTGGTACTTGGTATATGCCTGAGGATGCAAAACCAGAGCAGTATGGGACTGAGTTAAATACTGAAACTAGTTATATAAATCATCTAATTTATCCATTTAAAAATTGGCGCAACCAAAATATAGATACTCCCTTCCCACCCAATAAATAGGCGTATAAAACCAAGAATTAGTAGTGGGGGGGGAAAACCCCCCCAAAAAAAAAACCTTCTTTCTGTTTGGGGGCCCTCCGCGCCCAAACTTAATTTTTTACTGGGTTCTGGTTTAATTCGGGGCCGTTTTGCCCCCCCACTACTAATTCTTGGTTTTATACGCCTATTTATTGGGTGGGAAGG
>JANODY010000109.1:0-11595 GCA_031412945.1 Cyanobacteria bacterium SOY_65_metabat_81 | reverse complement strand
GTTTTCTTATATATTCCTGCTGATATTTGTAAAATAATTTTTCCCATTCTTCTGTGTCAAAGCTTATTGCTTTTAATTGCTCTGCCCTGTTCATCAATTATCCTCGCTTTTGTGTGTAATTCTACACTGGGAAGGGAGTATGCACCCGTTTTGATTCGTGAGTTTGTGGAGATTGAGTCGGTTGAGGTGCAATCAATTTCTTATCTTTTTCCGTTCAATTGTGCGCCTGATGGGTTAGGGCGTTTGAGCTTGAGTTTTTAGAGCGATCGCCTTTTATAATTTCAGTACGAATTCAAGCTAAGCCGTTTTGACGTTCTATTTCCTGCTTGATTTTGTCAAATGCAGGTTGAGAGTATTTTTGGACAGAAGTTTGCTTTCCAGTTTTAATTGCTTTGTGATAGTCACTGTTGTTACGCAAGCCTAGCTTTTTACCTAATTTAACAACCTTGTCTAAGGTGATGCCAAGATCGTCGGCTATTTCGCCAGTTGTGTATGTGTAATAGTCCTCTTGGTACATTTTAACTCCAGCAACTGCAAGGTCTGTTTTGCTAGTGTCTGTTGTGACGACCAATGCTGGATCTTGGGTATCTCCGTTTTTTATGGCTGTAAATTGAGAAATTATGCGATCCATGCTGTTTTGCAAGCGCTCAATTTTACCTGAAATATTTTCATTATTTTGTTGCAAATTCTCAAAGTTTTTTATGACTTTTTGGTTAAGTACTTTGTTAAGTAGCTCTTCAAACCTAGATTCGGTTATCTCAAGAGGCTCATCTCCCCTGCGATACCCTTGGGCTTGGCTCAAGGGTATTACGTTATCTTGACTTGGATCAGGAGGGAATGGCATATCAATATTTGTTTATGCTGATTTGGATACTAGGTTAGGAGCAGTGGCTGAGTCTGGTATTAATGTCTGGGATTGAATCTCCGACACAATTTCGTCAACATCTTCAGATGAGAATACTTTGCCTTTTTTGCTATTCAATAGCTCTTTCAATCTGTCGGAAGGAATGCTACTGAATGCTTGACACATGTAGCCGCCAAGGTTTGCGCCGTGGTTGATTCCTGCTCGGATGTCACAGCCTGATTCGTTTTCGATCTGCACATCTCTGAGCATCTCCGCTTCGTCAATCCAAAATTCATCTGTTGTTATCATGACTTGTCTCCAGTTTTGTACCATTCAAAATAAGTGAGGTTGTCTTTTTCTGGGTCTTTCCCAGTGTCGATCATGTTTCGGTTTTTATAGAAAATCTCAGACTCTGGTAACGAGTGTAAACCAACTATTCCGTTGTAACCTAGCTGTTCGCTGCGCCATTGGGCAAATCTTAACAAGACAGTTCCAACGCGTTGAAACTGTGGGGCTGGTTGTGAGTTCTGACGATTCCACGGTGCTGTTTCAAGCGTTTCAACATAGACTAACCTCTTTCTTCGATCAAACCTTGACCTATGGTTTTGGGTTTCGATCAACATCATGCCTTGAGTTATTTGCTCGCTTTCGTTTTCTATGACATAGGGGACGAGCGATTTAATAATGTACCAAAAAAGTAAATCTGGAAATCTGGGGCTTCGTTAACTTAGTGGTACTTTATTTTTCCGCTCGTCCCTAGGCTTCATAGTTACCTCTTGATCCATACATTCGATTTTTGTTTAGCCAGTTCCAGTAAACTTCATCTTGTAGTTGTGGCTGGATTCGCGATCGCCAAAATGTATCAAAGTCATCTAGGCTCTTTTGGCTAAACTTTTTTATTTCCGCAGGCACGAATACCCGATCTTCTACGCAATAAATTTGTGTCTTCAATTTATCGACCTACCCTCTCAATATGTCGATTTTGTGGCGGTTTTGTGTTATCGAAGTCACGTCAACGACCTGCACTCTCGGCGATCGCCACCAACCTATCACTAACAGCCCTTCCGACAATGGCGATTTGCCTCGGTTGCATATATCTAATTCTCTTGACGATAAAATCTTCAGACACTGGCTTTGGTAAATCTCCGCCAGAGATATACGCCACAACGTCTTCAACCTTGTATCCAGCACTAGACGCAATAGTTTCTAGATGATCTAATTTAGGCTCGGACCTGCCAAGTTCCCAGCCTTGCAAAGTACCAGAAGCAACCCCAAGCAGCTCGGCAAATTTATTTTGGCTCATATCGGACTACCTGCTATTTCATTATCTGGAGTATCCACAGGGCAAAAATTAGGCAGATTGCGATCTGATTTGTTGCCATTTTTCGGGGTTGGCAGACGTGTTTATCTTTGTTTTGATAGCGATATCATCACCAAAAAGCCCGTACAGCAAGCCTTGGACAAGCTTGGGAGATTGATAGCTGAAAAGGGCGCAATGGTTAGCGTCATCAACTTACCCGAAAAGTATAAAGGTGTTGATGATTTCATAGTTGGCAAAGGATCATCAGTATTTTTATCGCTAGTTGATGACGCACAAACCTTTGAAGAATGGCGCAAAGATTTAAACAAACCAAAACAAGCAGACACACAACCAGACGGCCAATATCAAGATCTGTTCTTGTCCCCAAAACAACGTGAGATGCGTAATTTAAGAGCGATCTATGCTCCAAGATTGCGTAAAAATATGCGAGGCAATGTAGTTGAGCTAGATGGTGAGACGGTAAACCCTGATTACCTCTATTTGCAATGCTTAGAGCGAGATGGTGTCGAGGTCAAAAAAGACCAAATCATTGATGCTTTTCTATTTTTTGCCTCTGAGAATGAGTACGATCCTGTTGCAGAATATCTCAACAATTGCTATGCCAAGTATGGCGATACGACTATTCATCTACTAGATGATGCAAGCGATCGCTATATGCATACCAAAGAAGATATTTACAACATCTACATCCGCAAAACTTTAATAGGTGCAGTTCGTAGAACTTTTGAACCGGGTTGTCAGTTTGAAACTGCTCTTGTTTTGTATGGCAAACAGGGCGCTTTTAAATCAACATTCTGGAGAGTACTAGGCGGCGACTGGTTTGACGACACAGTTCAAGGCTTTGATCGTGACGAAAAGCAGAAATTACACCAATATTGGATCGAGGAATTTGGGGAGATCGAGAAGGTCTCAAACAAGCATGATGTAAGTCAAATCAAGGCTTTCATGTCTAATCGAAATGATGTTTTTCGGGTCCCGTTCGGGCGATCGTCTAAGAGCTATCCGAGAAAATTTGTCATTGTTGGCAGTACCAACAAACCAGACATCTTGCAAGATGCCACAGGCGATCGCCGCTTTTGGATTATCAAAATCGACCAACCCATAGATATTGAGACCGTTCGTGAAGAACGCGATCAGCTTTGGGCGGCGGCTGTTGCCCTGTATAAGCGTGGCGAAAGTGCATTTTTGCCGCGTGACCAAGACGCGGTTCGTGAAGAAATGAACAAGGAATATAGAGCCGATGATCCGTGGGAAGAGCCTGTCAGTAACTATGTGGAATTTTTCAACACCGTCAAGATGATCGACATTTTGAAAAACGGGCTGGATATCCCACTAGAAAGGCACGATCGTAGAACCCAAGATAGGGTGTCTACTATTTTGCGTAATCTTGGTTGGGCTAAAGTCCACACAAGAAACGGAAAAATTTGGCAAAAACAAGAGTCACAAGAGTCACTAGGTCACAATCAAGATACAGCAACCGTTCAAACTGTGACCTATATAAATAAAGAAGAGTCACAAAATAATAATGGGTCACAAAAAAAGAAGAATGAGGACTGTGACCCTGTGACCCGTGACCTATGTGACCCTATAAAAAGTGACTTTTCTACAGAATCAAAAACAGAAAAAAGGAGTTTGCAGATCGGGGATAAAGTGCAGGTAAAATCACCACACTTTTTCGCAGGTAAAACTGCACACATAGATGATTTGATACCTGCATATCAAGACGGTGTACTGATCGGGTATGAGGCAAGATTGCGAAACCCTGCTTTTGCAGTCAAACCTCATGTCAATATCGACAGTTTGGAGCGTGTAACATGAGTGATTTTTTGAAAGTTGCCGCGATCCTATTTTCAAACCTCTCAGACGCTTTCCTACAAAGCGCTTCAGAAATTCGTAAGCTAGAAATCTCCTCACAGCCATTATCGCAAGCTACGCAAAATCAAGAATTAGTAAGCATAGAGCGCACTATGCTTGTTAAAAGATCGACTTACAAATCTCGTGATGCTGTGATCGTGCTGCAAGGAGATCCGCCTTCGAGGTTAAAATGTCGCATTTTAAAGCGAACTGGTGACAGTGAATACCTTGCATACTGCCAAGGACAGCTAAAAAGCTCCGCATTTAAAATTAACCATGCTCAAATAGTTGGGTTCGACAGCGATCGCTAGGTTACGAAATCACTAAGCTATCGATAATGGTTATTTACGCAAGCAATACAAATTCGTAAGCTTGATTCTTATAGTTCGTCGATATCGTAATTAATATCGCTCCTTAAAATCACTTCTGATGTAGAAATAGTAAAGGTTTTACCGACTACCTTATTTTCTACAGTAAGAATATCCCCCTCAATTTTAATGATGTCTGCCCAGTATCTTCTTTTTTTATACTGAAAAAGCACTGCTAATCCGCAGGTGAATTCGGGCGGAGTGTTTACAATAATGGGGTAATCTTTTTGCATGGTTTTTGATATGTCTTGTGCCGCACTGAGTAAGGCTTTTGACAATTTAGTAAGCAAGATTACTGAGATTTCCTTAAGCTCGCTCATTTCGTAACCTCTAACGCGGGGATTAACCAGTCAGCATCAATGACTAGCGATACTTTCATTTGGGGGTGTTTGATGGTGGCAAATAGCCCCTCTTGGCTTTGGGCTAAGTCAGTGATTTTGTAGCCACTGTCTTTTAAATTCCTAATTTTGTTGAATTTTTCGCAAGCGGTTTTAAATCTGAAAATGTCCACGGTATCGCCAATTTTTAGCGGTTGTTGTTGTGTTGAAAGATCAGATCGATTTATTTTGGCTATATTTGCGTCAGTTGGGTCAGAGATGGCGTGGTTGTCAGCTTTATTTGGGTCAGGAGCAAAATAATTTGCGTCAGTTGGGTCAGGATTAGGGTTTTTTATATTGACTGACCCAAAATTACTTTCTGACTCAAAATAATTTGGGTCAGGATTTGGGTCAGCCGTTGAAATGCTTGCTGTTTCTTGTTTCTTTTCTTCTCCTGACTCAAATGACCCAAAATTAGGTAAAACTGCAAATTGCTGTGATTGCACTCCAAGAACAAAAACCCCATACTCTCCTTTTTCGCTGAATTTGGCATTAGGAAACAGTTTTGCTATTGATGTACGCATTAATCGCGGCGCTTTGACAAATGGATCATATTTGTCGCCTTCATCATTCCACACTAATTTCTCTTTACCTGTCGCTGTTTCCTCAATGTCCAAAATGTCGTTGTCCACATACCACTGCTTCAAATTGTTGAACAAGTCACCAAGCCTGATGCGCCCCTTGCCATATTCCAGCCCGATCTCCTTTCCCCACTTGAGCAAGTGGCAAGAATCTTCGCGCGCGGATTGAATTGCAGCATCGCAACTGGTGTAATCGATACCATCGGTCATGAGGTCGGAAAGTGAGGTGAGCAGATGGTTGAGCAGGGCGGGGGCTACTTGAGTCTGTCTAAATTCGGGGTCGTACTTGTATCGTGGATCGCCCTCAATTTCATCGGGGTTGTTTGGATCGGCGTTTTTGACGATGGTTTTGTTGAAACTGAGAATTGCATAGCGGGACTTGATAGCTTCCTGCGCCCCCCAAAGTGCAGGCATTTTATTAACGTTGAAAAGTAAGGCGAAATTTGGATCGAGAGCGACTGAATCTTGATTTTTAAATTCAATGTCGATGGTGTCGCCTGTGACGATGCGTTTTACCACATCTAATTTGTCCAGTAGTAGAGCGTCAGTATTTTCGGGGGACCAGTTGACGCGGCTATAGGCAAGTTTGGCGATATTAAATTTGCGTCCTTGGTCATAGTCTCGGAAATCGGAAAATCCGCAGGTGGTGACAGATTGCTTGCCAAATATTTCTGTGAAACATTCTCTGAGTGCATCTTTCCCGTTGTTGCCATCGCCTTTGAGTAATAGGCATTTAATAGACCTGTTATCAGCCTTGGCTCTGACTGATGCAAGGTCAATTGAGGCGGCGACTACTTTTAAGAGGATTTTTTGTTGCTCTGGTTCGAGGACATTTAGAAGCCGATCGCAATAAGTCGGGTCGGCGTTGGGGTTGTATGTGACTTTGGAAACATAGGTATAGATCACATCAGGGCTGTGCTTTATGAGGCAATAGCAAGGTGTGCGCCCATTCCAAGAAATTCTTAAAACACCATTTATCAGGTTAAGCCCTGATGGGTTGACGTTTTGAAGGTCAACACCGCACGAAGATTTGAGCCAATCAAGCACGCCATTAACGCTCTTGGTGTTGGCATAGCGATAAAAATTCTTTTTAAACCTTGGATCGTAGACGGTGTAATTATTGCAAAATTTAAAAATTCTACGCTTTTCTTGAGAGTCGCTAGACGGCTCGTAATGTGTACCAGTCCATCTGTGCAGCAAATTATTTAGGCAGATATAGCGCTGATTTTTATAAATTGTGGCGATCGCGATTTGATTAAAGTGCTGTTCTTCTTCAATTTCTTCAGCCTCGATGTTTTGCGGGTTGTCCTTGGCTTCGCGTCGATATGCCTCAAAAGTTTTGGCTTCTGAATAGATGGTGTCAAGGGCTTCGCGCCCAAATTCAGAGATAAAATCATCAATACCTTTGGCTAAATCTTCTTGCCACTGCATGACGTGAGGGACTGCCCCCGCCGTGGCGATGAGTCTACCAAGGCGAGCGAGTTCTTTGCGAACTGATTCTTTACTGTGTAAGTCGCTGTCGTATGCGAGTACGGTCTTGCGTCCAACGGTGCAAAATGGCGCGATGTATGGGTTGAGTTCACCCAAATATTGACCATTAGAAACACCTGCGATGGAGATGGTGACATAGCCATAGCTGAGTAATGAGGCGGCTTTCTTGGCTCCTTCGGTGATGAGTACAGGGATTTGAGTTTTGTTTAAAACCCATTGCCAAAAGCCTTTTTCGTAGTCCTCTGGAAGTATGGGAACCGCCCATTTTGTGGCGATCGCCTCCCAAATTGGATCGGGAACTTTCAAGAAAAGAGGCTGACTAGCCTCGCCTTTGCCCATGCAAGATTCGTATTTGATGGGTTTACCATCAGGGTTTGAGCGTGGATTGTCGGGTTTGACTTGCACCCCAAAATAAGTAGTTCCGGGATTGAGTGGATTTTTTCCCCACACTGCCCAACAGGTGCGATCTTCTTTGGTTTGTTTGCCTGCTGCGCCCTTGGGAGTTTTCCAGCCTAGTAGATAGTTTATGGTGCGATGATCGGTGATTGTCCGCAAATTTGCATCAATGATTAGCTCGGAAACGGCGCTGTCTAGCCATTCTTGCCGATGCTTTTCATTTGGTGGATCGATGATGATGTTTGAGGGAGCCATACTTTTTATTGATAAGGAGAAAATTCGATCGCCTTTTCACTCAGGCAAAAAGGCGATCGCATTGATTAAAAAATGGGGGTTATCTCAGGATTTAATTCGCTGAGGGTTGGATTTTTTGCTAGGGCAGCATTCAATGATTTTTGAGCCATAGCTCTTGTCCCGTAGCGATGCCCTTTTGAATGGTGAATAAAAAGCTGCTTTTTGGGGCAAAAGTATTCACCTGTCTTGCACTTGATAACGAAATTAGGTTTGTTCATGGGTTTAATATGCCGATCGCTTGATTGGTTAGTGCAGCAATTTCAAAAGGTCGATTAGCTTGATTTGGCTGTATTTCTCTGTGTAAAAAATTTCGCCATCTTCTTGAAATTCAATTTCCTCAATCCAGATTTCTTTATTTAAAGAAATGCCATGTCGCAAAAATTTATACTCATCAAGTCGATATTTGGGCATTAAAAATCATCCTCATAGCTGGACAACTTGCGATCGCCTAACTTGGCAATCTGGTCGGCAATAATGCGGTCGATGTGCTTCATACGGAAGTTTCGGGCGCGGTGAGTTAGGCGCTCTTGGCTGTGTTCATTTGGGATTGAGGCATTTATACAAATGGCGATCGCTTTTAAAGCAATAATCGCCTCGGATTGAATAGCCGTAAATTGCTGAGCAAGCGCTTTCTTCTCATCTAGTCTCTGATTGCATAGAGAAAGATTTTCGCGGACTAGCTTTTGATAGCTAGCTTTTAGCTCGGATACTTCTCTGAGCCATTTATTCGATAGCGCTAGCTGACCTTCATAGCGTTCTTTCCAGTTGAATGATTCGTTAATTTCTGGTTCCCAATCGGTTAGCTCTGACATGCTGCAACCTCATTAGCTTGCTCGTATCTCTTGATAAAAGAGATAGTTTTTTGCCAGTCTTCATAATTCAATTTTCCGTAGATGCGATCGATGATTCCTACTTCAAAGGCGATCGCCAGTAGTGAAGCTTGCCTGATGCATTCTTAGACCTGTTGGGTAATAAGCTCAAAAAACCTCGAAAGTCAATCTGGGTAAAGGTTTCAAGGCTTTCGACCCAGAATCGCTGAAACCTTTACTGGATAACGGTTTTAGCGATTTTAATTGTTATTACCCAACAGGTCTCTTGTCTCGCAAATTCTTGCGGATTGTTTATGCCATTTACCAGTGCATCGGACGACGATCGGTAATAGCTCAAGTGGTAATCAATTTTTAGAGAATCAATACTCATTATTTACCCTCCTGAATTATGCAAAAGTTTGTAAAAGAGACGAGTTCGGCTACCCATCGAATGAGGTCGGCTGTAGCTTGATAGCTAAGCTCACTAATGAATGTCATGGTAGTTATTCCTCAATAACGTCTAGTTTTTTCAGGAAGTCTGGATTAGAAAAACAATAGCGAAAAGCTTTCTCAGCAATGTCGCTATTAGATTGATTGTGTTTAGCAGCAAGCACTCTAAGGTCTTTTGCTGTGTTTCTCTCAATAGTGATTTGGGTTTTAATTTTGCTCACAGTTGTCTTGCAATAATTGAAAGCTACCTTGGAAAGCAACCTAGCACGATAACGGCTAACTTGCAAGTATTACAAACTACCTTTCATGCTAGCCGTGTTAATCTAGTTGCAAGCTACCTTTCACAAAAATATGAACCTAGAAGCTAGAGAAAGACTTGCTTCTCTGGTACAACAAGCCAGAGGCAATCTATCAAAATCCGCTTTTGCTGACCTTTTAGCAGTAAGTCATACCTCAGTGTCTTCATGGGAAAAAGGAACGTATATGCCTGATGTAAAAAGCCTTTTGAAGATATCTGAACGACTAGGGATGACAGTTGAAGAGTTTGTTAATGCCGTAGAAGGAAAGGCAAAGCCAAAAAGTTTCGACCAAATGGTAGACAAAATTAAGTCATTGCCACTAAGTCAGCTTGCATTAATTGATAGGGCTGTCAGTGACAGGTTAGTAGCGATCGCGGAAAGTGCAGGGCGGTAAAAAGTAATAGCGTAACGCTATTAAATTCATATCAAAATCATTAATTAAGGAAATAAATAAAATGTCACAAGAAGATTTTCAAAAACAAGTACTTAGAAAATTTGATGAGTATGAAGGTTTTCAAAAACAAGTTTTGGAAGCAATTCAAGACCTGAAAACTGACGTGGAAAAGTCAAATGATAAGTTTGATACTTATAGACAAGCCACACAGTCAGTCGTTAATCTTGCCTTTGGTTTGATTGCCAGTGCCACGGTGATTACGGTTGTATCGTCAGTATTTAAGAGGTAATTTAATAGCGTCACACAATTTAATTATAAAAAATAGGCGATCGCCATATCAGCGATCGCCTATTTTTTATAATTAACAGTGTAACACTATTGACTTAATAGCGTCACACTGTTGAACACTATGGAAACCAAACGCAAACCACCTAACCCCAATGGCAACCCAAACTTTCGTAGTCGGTGGGATAACTTGGGAGAAACCTCCACTGTAAGACTGCCTCAATCGCTACACTCAGCATTTAAAAATCTTGCCACTGACATCAACGATGGCAAAGTCAAACTGTCGGATCTAAAATCTTCACCAGACTTACTCGAAAAGCTAAACGAGTTCGAGGAACTCCAAAAACAATCATGGGGTAAGTCATCAAAACAGACAGGAAAATTTAACACCAATTCACCACGGTGGACAAAATACAACGAATTCAAAGCATGGCTAGCTAGCCAAGGGTAATAACCAGATGACAGACAGACTAGATCGAGTTGAAAGTATTTTGAGTGATATTGCCGATCGCTTAGATCGTACCGAGTCAAGATTAGAGCGTACCGAAGCGATAGCGGAATCTAATGCCAGAGCAATTGAAGCAAACAGAGATCTGGCTAATTCTAATGCTAGAGCAATTGAAGCAACCAGTAATGATATGGCTAGCCTCAAAGAAGCAGAGCGATCGTTATTTGCCAGTCAAGAGCGACTGACGATCGCTCTGATTGGACTATCAGACACAATGGGCGAAGTCGTTCAACGCATGGACAGGACACAGGCAGAAATCAGGGGCTTGAGGACTGAAACCAGACGCATATTAGAGCGATGGCTAGGTGAACCCTTCACCGATGATCCAGATACTGATACCAACCCTGTCTAAAATCGGTACCGTAATCAATTACGACACCAAAAATAAGCCCCCTCTCAGATTGACCTGTGAGGGGCTTGTTTTTATCCGTGCTTATGTTCCCGCCTTGCAATCTTGGATACAAATACGATTTATAATCTATACTTATCAAATAAACATTTATAGATAATCTTGAATTATGGGATTAGTAGCCTTTCCAACCATAGCAGCGATCGCAAATACCGTACCTCTGAACGGAAACACCATACCGATTACAGGTCCACAAGCGATCGTCAATCACTCAGAGTTGCTTTTATCGCAGTTTTCACTCTACTGAGGACAGGTGAAGATTACTCGGAGTGCTTACTCTAAACAGTTCTAGTACTTCCATCTCATATTAGCCTATGTCCACATTTAGATGAAAACCGCTATATATGCTGCTTTGAGCTTTGAGAATATCTATTTAAACGACAATATCATCTTCCCTCGTGGGACTATGCCAACAATGCAGATTAACAAGGCTGTAAGCACATCAGGTGATATCTATCAAGAAATTTGGGGGTATATCAAGATGAAAGCGAACTATGCAACTTTTCCCGATGGATTGAAATTACACAAACAGTGTGTAGAACGCTTACCCAATAACCCCGCTAATATTGGCTTTAATTTCTAGTTCACAAACTAGCTGATTCTATTATTTATAGAATCTTTCCTTAAATAATAGAATCAAAAAAAAATGATAGTAACACCACCTAATAGCGATGGGATGACCCCAAGGGTTACAATAGTCCTCCCAAGAGAAGTTCTGCCAACCGAGACTCGCATAGGCAATGCAGTGCGTAGCGCGACTTCCGTCCCAAGTGCTATATCGCGGTTTGCAAGAAAGTACGGACAGGGAGTAAAATGGAAAAAGAGTTAAAGGTGAAAAATGGGAGCAGCATATTCAGAAGATTTGAGAAGATGCATTATCAAGGCTAGTGAACAAGGCTACCAATCGGTCAGAGA
>JANODY010000108.1:0-3850 GCA_031412945.1 Cyanobacteria bacterium SOY_65_metabat_81 | reverse complement strand
GGAGATTGTCGGTACATGAAATTTTATTTGTGCAAGGGTTTTACTTACTTTTGCTGCCTTTTCTTGCATTTTATCAGCTTTCGATCTCCTTGGAAACCTTTGCTTGTATGCTTTTCTTGCTTTTTCAGTAAGCCCTAATTAAAACCCGTTAAATTTCTTATTCATTTATTTGAGTTTATTAAAATTTGTTAATATTGAAATATTAAACACAATCTCCTAATTGCCATAGCAATATACAAGGAAGTAAGTCGGGATAGATGAGCCGTAAGAGTGTGTAACCAATCCCTGAAACCCCATGTAAAAAAGAAGGATTAATGAACTGGGTTTCATTTTCAACTAGTAACCCATGTGATTCTTGTATGGTATGACCCCATGATTTTGCTAATGCAAATAGGGCTGGGTCGTTGAAGGCTTTTGCAGCAACTACAAGAGTTTCTATCTGCCCACAATTACCCCACATTAAGTTATCTTCACCCAAAAGTGAATACCGTTTAATAGCCTGTAAAGCATGATCGATTTCCTCACGGATATCTAGTGTATCTAACGCAGAAAGTCCTCCCAATCTTGCTAAGCCAATACCAGCCGCTCCAGTTTCCCAATTCAGGGTAATACGAGGAGGATTGGTACGAATATCATTCCAAAGCTTTGATTGGGGATCAAAGGAAAGATGTTCATAAGTAATAGCTTCCTTGGCAGTTTCTAGATATATTTCATCGCTTGTGGCTTGATAAAGTCGCAATAAACTGTAAGCAATTCCCGCCATTCCACTGGAAAATCCGATCGGTTTAGGCGTTTTCTCATCATTTCCTTTTTGGCTAACGAGATGATCTCCACATTTTTTGGCTAAGTCTAGAGCTATAGGACAACTTTCAGCGATCGCTAGTAGCCCCAAAATTCCACCAGCCGAGCCATTTAAAACTGTGAAATATTCATCGCTTTCAATTAATTCAGGAGTAATACATTCCAGTAATTTTTTAGAAGTTAATGTAAGGTTGGGATTGTCCAATAATCTAGCGATCGCTTCAAACCCGTAAATCATTGCCCCTAGCCCCGCAACTCCGATATCAGTCCCAACGCGGTGCTGTTGGGAAGGACTCAGATTTGTAAAAGTAGCTTGCAATGGAATTAAAGCTTGTTCTGCATATTCATACCATTGTGATTTTCCAGTAACTTTTGCTAGAGCTGCGAAAAATATAGCAATCCCAATATTGTCATCCCAAAGTCCTCCGCCTAGAATATTCCAGCGAAACCGTGAAATTTTGGGTTTATAGGTCAGCCCGATCCAAGCAAGTCCAGAATCACTACCAGTAATTCCCTTGGATATCACAGCCTCACCTAACATAATTGCAGTTTCCAGTAAGGCTTGATCTGCTTCACCCTCGACATAATCGGAGTTTTGAGTATTGATCGGTATGGATAAGTTAGGCAGAGACGGTTCTTGAAGAAAACGCGCTTTTAAGGTTCCCTTGATCATCGTAAGTTGGGTTTGCAGTCCTTCTTCACTTAGCGATCGCAAGTTGTTCTGCACAACATTAAAGCTCGATTGCTCTAAGCTCGATTGCCCAAAAGTTTCTGTATCTACTTTGCCCTTATCCTCTGAATAAATATGTACTTCATTGGTCAGGGTAGTAAAGAAAGGAATATCCATCTGTTCCAGTGACTGAATCTCAGCATCAAGAATCGCCCAATAAGCGGGACATTGATCAGAAGTAAGGAAAGCACGACTGAGGCTTTCAAAAGCTATGCTGCGATCGATTCCATTTTTCATATATTCAGGATCATATGAATTTTGCAAGATCGTATGGTAAGTATTAGTGTTACGAAACACTAATCGAGCTTTCTTTTGAGAAAAGGCTTGTAAAGGGCTATCTTTATCTAAAAGGAATTCCCTCTGACTGAGTAATGCAAAATACATCTTTTCAAAGCCCTTGATTACTTTTACTTGGTACGATGACATATCCACTGTCTGTCCCAGTAAAATTGGTACATTCCCCTGCCCAACAGTAGTCTGCCCTGCTCGCAAACACATACTATCGGTATTAATATATTTCCAAACAGGAGTTTCGTAAGTTTGAGTTTCACCACCAAGTCCGCTAACATCGATAGCCAAAGTGTCGTTTGGCAGTATCCCCCATTGCGGGAGGAAACAAGTTCTCAATACCGATCGTTGCAAAATTTTGGCAGCATTCTCAAAAGCCGTATAATCAGTTTTAGATGTCGTTTCAATTTGATGATGGAACAAGGTTTCTCCATCGATAAAAACAGGATATTCACCATTTGCAATTATATTTTCATGGTGACAGTCTGTACCTTCAAGTAAATATAAAACCGCCAAAAGCATTCCACAACGTTCATAAAACCGTTCAACTGATGAGTCATCTTCACAGGGAAGATTAGGAATAAACTCCATCCAACCATGAGTATCTCGATTTAAGATTGCAGTGGTACGCAGAGATAGAATGTTAGATTGTTGATTACACCAATCCAACATTTGACTGAATGCACAATCCATCGACAAGTCACGAGGTTTATAAACCAGTTTTAGCCCTGTATCAAAAGTTACTATAACAACCGATCGCCCTCTGTGATGCAAATCCGATAAATTACACTGGCATTCTACAACTTGGGTTAGAGATTGATTAGGACTAAAATATTCTTCTATGTTCTGCCAATCTTGGTCTAGTCGAGATTGAAACTCTGAGATTGACTCACACCAAAAGACAACTGCAAGAGAGAGCAATTTCGCAAGGACTGGATATTTTTGAAACAGCCCCCATAATCCATCTTCAAATAAAAACTCTAAGAAATTTTGAAATTTTTGCTGCGATCTTTGGGAAGTGGGAATTTTATCGCTGTGAGTCAGGAAGAAATCTCGTAAACTATAATTTTTGCTGCGAAATATTTCAAATTCCCCCATTAATGTGGGAGTGCCTATTTGCGCTAAATTTTCCAATAAACTACGGAGAAGTTGATTTGCTGCTTCAGGAGCAAATCGATTCAAAAATGGAAGATTATTCTCCGCCACTACAAGAAAAGGAAGATATACAGACTCAAATGGAATAGGAGATGCAGGATTGAAGCACCAATGCTGAAGGGTTTCCTTTGCGGATTTTGGGGTGTAATTGTTGGCAATATTTAATACGGACTGTAAACAAATTAACCAATCGGAAATAGTCTCTTTATATTTGTGGTCACCATCTGCTAAAACTTCTAAAACCTTGTCCTGATTAAGCCCTTCCCATAAGAGCCTATTACTGAACTTGGTGGAATCATCTTTGGCTGCTATTTTCTGCCATTTTTGCAATCTTTGTCTTGCAGTATCATAATTTAAATCTTTGACTAGTATATAAGGCAGAGAAAGTTTCTCTGCCAATGAGTAGGCATTAAATGCTAGTTGCTGAAGTGCTAAAGATGGTTGATATTCTGATTGAGTCGATAACATAAAAGCCAAAGAAAACGTTTATTAAGAATACACTATTTAGGGTCATGAGGGTACTATGCCATAGCGATTTCGATTAGGTTATTTCTATCCTAAAATATGACTAAAAGTATTCCAGAAAAATCTAAAAAGTGTGCGATGCTTTCGGCGGCTCAGGCTCAAGAACTTCACGGCAATAATGGCGATCGCTGCTCAAGTTTGGCAAGGACAAGAAAAGTTCGCAGCGATTCCACCAATTCATTGTGCGGGAATGGTTGCGACACAGGTGCATACTTATCGCGGTTTGCAAGAAAGTACGGACAGGGAGTAAAATGGAAAAAGAGTTAAAGGTGAAAAATGGGAGCAGCATATTCAGAAGATTTGAGAAGATGCATTATCAAGGCTAGTGAACAAGGCTACCAATCGGTCAGA
>JANODY010000107.1:0-3014 GCA_031412945.1 Cyanobacteria bacterium SOY_65_metabat_81 | reverse complement strand
CGGCGCTTACCGCTGCTGAACTGGCCACCCTATTCGGCGCCGCAGTTGTAACCAATGATGCATACGATTTTGTGTATAACAAATTAATTGCCCTAATGCCTTGGAGTCAGTCCAAAAACCTAGGACTAGCCTGTAACGAATCGATGTCACTTTTAGCCGATAACGACATCGGCGTGATCATGGACTACGACATTATGTGGACTACGCCCCATTGGTACGACCAAATATTAGAGATATTTAACCAGCATCCTGATGCGGGGCTAGTCACCGTAGTCACAAATAGGATCGGTAATTTTGATCAGTTGCCAATGGGCATAGACGAAAATCATCCAATCACGCGCTCCCATGATATTGCTGAGCATCGTCAGTTTGGTGAGGCGTTAAAAATTCAACATGGCACTAATGTTGTCGATACGACTGACTCGCATTATCAAATCAGTGGGTTAGTGATCGCCGTCCCCAAAAAAGTCTGGGATCAAGTTCCATTTCCCGAAAGTACCATGTTTGGAATGGATAACGAATATCATCGCCGCATTCGCGATCATGGCTTCAGAGTCCTGATTGCATCAGGAGTTTATTGCTATCACTGGTATCGCGGCGAACAACCTGATCTAGTTGAGGCTAGAAAAAAATCTTACGTTTAATTTTTTGATCCTAAGGTCATTCATTTACCCATATTGCGCTTGAGTCGCTCTAGCTCTTCATCCATTTCCCATCGGCGAAAAGTTGCTTCTAACTGATCATTAGGATCTCGAAAAGGCGGTGTGTAGAGATTATCCCAATTTAAGGGAGTGCTAGAGGGCGATTTGGCTTTAGCGGTTTTGGCAGCTTCTGCGATTTTGGTTTGGACTTCCTGACGGCGCTCTTGGATTTGAAGTTGCAAGGCTTGGCTATCGATCGCCCGTTTTTTGACAAGTTCCATCTGCGCCCAAATTTGATTGCCTTGTCTCAATAGAGCCGCCTCGCGTTCTTTAGCAGGATTAGCTAGATCGGGACGCTCAAAAGACTCAGCTTTGACCGTGCGATCGTGCCACACCCGAATCTCTTCGGCTATTTCTAGGATTCGCTCTTGCAGCTTTTTCTCTTCTTGCTTAGAGCTAACGATTAACTTCTCGATTTCTGCTTCTTGCTGATGCAACTTATCTTCGAGAATTTGCAACTCGATTTGGGGATTATTACGAATAAATTCTTCTAATCGAGTCTCTAAAAATCGAGAAATATCTTCTATTAGTCCCATATGTTTCCTTAAGATAAGCTATAGCCATAGTCACTTATTTTAGGACAAATCAAAATCCAAAAAATAAACGTTGCCGCGAAGCAGCGACTTTTATTTTTTGGGTTTTAAAACCTTTGTCCAACCAGTACTGTTTTCGTTTCTTTGCCACGTTTGATCGTGATTTCTTGCTGATTTACCCGCAAGACAGACCAGCCCGTATTACTGATCGCTTTGCCTAGCCCAATCGATTGCACCGAGCCATTCATATCAAACATCGCCGTAGAGCGATCGCCCAAATCTAGTACCCCAATCAAGGTATAAGATGCTACTGGCGCAGCCGAGGCTTGGATAAATGTAGAATTTTGGCTCGTGGGGGGGGCAGCGTTAGAACCAACCTCGATCGCCCCATTTGATGTCGCAGGGGGCAAGGCCAGTGGCGAAGGCAGATTAGAGCCATTACCATTCATTGATGGGGGTTGATAGACAGGCACATACATGGGCTGCTGCATGTTGTTAGCAAAAGGATTTGATAGCCCCGAACTAGTCATAAGCGGCACGGACATCAATGGGATATTGCTACCTAGCGGCATCGCACCGTTGGGATTAGTGGCGATCGCCCGATTTTTGTTAGTCAGATCCGATAACATCCGACTAATTTCTTCCGCAAATGGTTTGCTATCGGTGGCTTTGTTAGCGGATAGATTTTTAGGACTGCTCTGAACGATATTAACCGACTGTCTACCTAACCAAATTCCATGATTGACAGTCCACATGATGGCGGCGAGCAAAGCAGCACTGCAAGCACCAACAAACAAGATGCGATCGAACAGATTATATTTTTGAGTTACTGGCTCAACAGGGGCGATGTCGCTTGGTTGCTCTGGATTTTGGGTGATGTAGGGTTGAATCCAAAGCACATCTTGCTTAGATATAGGTGGTAATGAAATATCGGCAAGATTGAGTTTTGTGATATTTATAGTGTCTTTTGATGTTGAGATGTCTCTGTCGGCTGGACTAAATTTAGAAAGCGCCACCATATCTGAGCTTGAGGAATTTACCGAAGCGTATGGGGCTTTGGGTTGTGGGGCTTGTCCGCTTTTTTGCTTTAGCGATCGCTGCTTAGCATAATCAACATGGAGCGTAGTTTCGACTTCTCCGAATAGATCATCCATCAAGTTATCAACGTTGTCTGCATATGCGTCAACGTCTTGAGTTGTATAAGACTGCTCTGTATTAATAATTTGATATTTTTGATTTGTATCTTGCATCATATCGACCCTATTCACTCCATTATCCACGCGCAATGTCGTCATCGAATTGTGCTGCTTAAACCGTTTTTAAAACTATTTTTTAAACCACTACTCCCTTCCCAACAAAAAAATAGGCATATAAAACCAACAATTAGCGGTGCACGGCGAAGCCACGCACCACTAATTCTTTATTGGGAAGGGAGTATTTTAGCCAAATCACAATATTTTATGTTATGTCGGAAAAAATAATACTGGTAAGTGATACCACAGATCGACTCTCAGTGCCACAACTTTATACCAAATCCTGCAAATACTTTTAAACAGACAAATAAAAAGCGGCGCAATGCGCTGCTTTTTAGGACTATAGCAATCCTAAATCATTTATGAGAAAAATAGGGCTTCGACTTCGCTCAGCCAACGACAACCTGATGGGACTCCATGGTGATCCCGAGCACCCGGTTGCCGCGGAGATAGGCCGCCCACCCGAGGGCGCCGTTGCCGCATCCGGCGTCGAGCGTGTCCAGATCACCTCGCCGGAAGAACTGCGG
>JANODY010000106.1:0-10186 GCA_031412945.1 Cyanobacteria bacterium SOY_65_metabat_81 | reverse complement strand
GGGGGGATCTAAACAATTTGCAAATGGTTTGTAAGATTTTCAACCTTGATCTAAAGAAGCTGATTCACCTACGACGCGGGTTAATCAGCTTCTTTGGTTTTATACTTAATAATCCAACCAAATAAAAAAGTTAGATCTTTTATGATGTCGATCGCCAAAATTCGTCAGACCTTAATTAATAAAGAGCGATCAGCAACCGAAATTGCTCAAGAATATTTAGAGCGTATTGATCGGCTAGAGCCAAAATTACATAGTTTTGTCACCGTAACTCCCGAAATTGCGATCGCCCAAGCCCAAGCCATCGATGCAGTGATCGCCGCAGGTGAGACTTTGCCACTGCTCGCTGGTGTACCGATTGGCATCAAAGACAATATGTGTGTCAAAGGGATGCCCACCACCTGCGGCTCCAATATGTTGAGAAATTTTATCCCGCCTTACGAAGCGACGATTACGGCAAAACTGAGAGCGGCGGGATCGGTCATGGTTGGCAAAACCAATCTTGATGAATTTGCGATGGGTAGCTCTACCGAAAATTCGGCGATCGCCAAGACCGCAAATCCTTGGAATACGGACTATGTACCGGGGGGATCATCGGGCGGATCGGCGGCGGCGGTGTCGGGTGGTGAATGTGTGATTGCCACAGGTTCAGATACGGGCGGCTCGATTCGCCAGCCCGCGTCCTATTGTGGCGTGGTGGGATTAAAGCCAACCTATGGAATAGTTTCGAGGTTTGGACTAGTTGCCTTTGCTTCGTCTCTGGATCAAATTGGTCCCTTTGCCAATACCGTTGAAGATGCCGCCATCTTTTTACAGGCGATCGCAGGTTACGACCCCAAAGACTCCACCAGTATTAACCTTGAAGTTCCTGACTACGCGGCTTTATTAACTCCCGATTTAACCCAGTCCCTCAAGGGCAAAAAAGTCGGCGTGATCACCGAAACCTTTGGCGAAGGTCTAGATAGTGAAGTGGAAGCGTCGGTCAGAAAGGCGATCGCCCATCTGGAAAGCATGGGCGCGGAAGTCTACGAAATCTCTTGTCCCCGCTTCCGTTACGGATTACCCACTTATTACATCATCGCGCCCTCAGAAGCATCAGCCAACCTCGCCCGTTATGATGGCGTAAAGTATGGTTTGCGCGATAAAGATGCCGAAAACTTGTTGACTATGTATGAAAATACCCGCGAACAAGGATTTGGAGCCGAAGTCAAGCGACGAATCATGATCGGGACTTATGTGCTGTCCGCAGGTTATTACGATGCCTATTATCTCAAAGCTCAAAAAGTGCGAACCCTAATCGCTCAAGATTTTCAAAAGGCGTTTGAGCAAGTCGATGTGTTAGTATGTCCCACCGCCCCAACTACCGCTTTTCAATCAGGCAGTAAAACCGAAGATCCCCTTGGCATGTATCTATCTGATTTGATGACAATTCCTGTTAATTTAGCGGGTTTACCTGCGATTAGCATTCCCTGCGGATTTGACTCCAAAGGAATGCCCATCGGCTTGCAAATGATCTCGAACATTTTGCGCGAAGATATATTGCTGCAAGTTGCCTACGGATTTGAGCAGTCAACAGAATGGCACAAAAGCGCACCGTCAATTTAATTTATGAATGCCATTATCGATCTGAATATTCCGAAAATGGCGATCGCCCTCGGCATGGTGGCAATCGCCATTAGCTTCTCGGTCTGGCAAAAACTGGCGATCGAAAAAAATTTATTAATCGCCACCTTCCGCAGCGTGATCCAGTTGGTCGTAGTCGGATTTTTACTGGATGCGGTATTTGAAATTAAGCAGCCGATCGTGATCCTGTTCATCATTTTTTTGATGAGCCTGATGGCGGCGCGTGAAGCTAAAAACCGCATCCGTGAAAAAGTGCCTTATGTGTTGCCGATCATGTGGATATCGGTAATAGTTGGCACAGGTGCGATTCTGGCGTACACCACATTTTTAGTCGTTCAGCCCGATACATGGTACGCGCCGCAATATTTGATTCCGCTTGCGGGCATGATTTTAGGAAATTCGATGAATGGGGCGGCGATCGCGGCTGAGCGCTTTACGCAAGATTTGGTTAAGCGATCGCGAGATATCGAAACTCATTTATGTCTGGGCGCAACACCACAACAGGCGATCGCTAGTTATCAATCCGATGCGATTAGGGCGGCGATGATCCCGACGATTAACGTGATGATGGTGGCTGGTGTCGTCTCTTTACCTGGCATGATGACGGGACAAATTTTAGGTGGCGTATCGCCATTATTAGCGGTTCGCTATCAATTGGTGATTTTATTTGCGATCGCGACTGCCAATTTAATTACGGCGCTGATATTAACGAATCTGGTTAGTCGTCAGTTTTTTACCCCCGCTCAACAGTTAAAGTTGCCGTAATGCGAGGTTTCGCCCCGCTACCCTTTTTGGGTCAGGTTTTATCGACAACGGCGCTATCAAAAATAAAGTTGCGGCGCAAAGCGCCGCAACTTTATTTTCTTGGTTTTAAGTAGAGCGCAAAGCGCTCTGTTTAATCGCTCGTCCTTTAGCGGACAAATTTGAGGCTTTCAGTATTTTTAACAAAGGTATCAGTAAACAGGCTGATCACTGAGCGATCGCGAATTTTGATATTTGCGCTGAGCGACATGCCCGACTGTAACCGAATTTCGCGACCATTGACATTGAGAGCTTGCTTCTCAATCTGTACTTTGGCAGGAAAACGGTAGGTGGGATTGGCTTGATCAGGCGGTAATGCATCGGAGCCAATCCAAGTTAGCTTCCCTTTCACGTCACCAAACTCGCTGAAAGGGAAAGAATCTAACCGCACGTCAACGGGCATCCCCTCTTTGACAAAGCCGATATCTTGGTTGGTAATGAAAACCTTGGCAATCAATTGATCATCAGGGACAATTTTGAGAACGCTTTCAGAAGTATTAGTATTTGCCACATATCCTAATCCTGCTTTAAGCTCAAACACAGTTCCTGAAACAGGTGCGCGTAACTCTTGATATTTCAATGCGACTTCGGCTTGGCTGATTTGTCCTTCGATTTCAGAAAGGCGTTTGCTGTTATCCACCAGTGCTTTGGTAAATTGACTATCGATTTCGGCAATCCGTTTGGTATTGTCGCCAATCTGCACAGTTAACTCTTTGCGAGTCGTGTCAAAGGTGTTAGTCAGTCGCGATCGCCCTTCAGATATCGCCGCTTTGAGACGCATTTCTTCTTGAGCGAGTTGACGGATTTCTGACTCGGTATTCAGGACATCTTCTTGTTGTTTGAGATACTGAATTCGGGAAATGCCGCCCTGATCAGCCACATCTTTAATATCATTGAGAATCCGTTTATTGATCGCCAATGCTTCTTGACGACCTGCACGTCTGGTTTGAGTTTGGTTTAGTTGTTCGACTGACTGCATGATGCTGGCATCAGCCGCTTGCGATCGCGAACTGAGTTCAGCTTGATTAGCCCGCAGGCGATCTTGTTGATCGCCAGATAGAGTTGCGCCGCCGCCCGTGACTTGCATCCGATAAAGTTGCGCTTCTGACACCAGTGCGTCACGGTTACGCGCCAGTGCTAACACATCCGCAGGGATAGCAGCAATCGATAAACTGGCGATCGGGGCGCGATCGCCATTAAGCACAGACCGATAAAACTGATTTTCTTCTTGGAGATTCTTACGGAGTTTTTGTAATGAGTCGAGTTGGGCTTGAGCCGCCGTCGAGTCAATGCGTAATAGCACTTGTCCTGCTTGGACACGTTCACCGTCTTTTACCAAAATTTCTTTAAGCACACCATTGGCAGGGGCGCGAACTTCTTTAACAGCTCCCTGTGGTTCTAGTTTGCCTTGGGCGGGGACAGATTCTTCGATCTTTGCGACCGAAGCCCAAATTAATCCAAAGGTAACCGAACCAACTAATGTCCATAAAATCGCTTGTGTCCATTTGGGCGATTGGCTCAAGACTAGAGGTTGATCAAAATTCTGACTGGCGATCGCGCTTGATTTGTTCTCAACCAAAGCACTGCTATTATCACCTTGAGCGACTAGGGCATCGGCTTTTATTTGCATATTGCCATTGCGATCGCCATCAACATCGTTCTCATTTCTAATTGTCATATCAATTTACCTTTATCTAATTTTTATCGAGAAAGTAAAACCAGAAGGACAAGTGGCGGCGTTTCGCACCGCCATTCGCTTTTTTGGTTTTTAAATTATGATTCGCCAGCCGCCTCTTGTTGGCGATAGAGCGTGTAATAACGTTCGCGCATTTCCATCAACTCCGAGTGTGTACCCTGTTCGGCAACTCTTCCACTATCCATCACTAAAATCACATCAGCGCTGTGAATTGTGGCTAAACGATGGGTGATAAAAAAGACCGTGCGACCGCGAAACTCCTCGGCTAGATTTAAACAGACTTGACGCTCGGTGTTGTAGTCCAAAGCGCTAGTTGCTTCGTCAAGAATTAGTAATTGCGGTTTTTGCAAGACAGTTCGGGCGATCGCAATCCGTTGTCTCTGTCCACCAGAGAGAGACGCGCCGCGCTCTCCAACTCGCGACTCATAGCCCTGAGGTAATTCCATAATAAAATCATGGGCGCAAGCAATTCGAGCCGCATCAATAATTTCTTCGGGAGTAGCATCAGGATTGGTTAGCGCAATATTTTCTTGAACCGTGCCATCAAACAACAAGGTGTCTTGCAGTACCACGCCAATCTGACGACGGAGAGAATAAAGCTCAACCTTACTCACATCATAATCATCAATGAGAATGCGTCCTGATTCTGGCTCATATAGGCGAGATAGCAGCTTGGTGAGCGTACTCTTACCTGCGCCACTTGCGCCCACCACACCGACAAACTTACCCGCAGGAACTTCTAAACTGACATTGTTTAGCTGCAAACTGCCATTTGCTACGAAGCGGAAGTTGACATTTTCATAGCGCACTGATCCTGTAATTGCAGGCATCGGAATATTGCGCCGCCCAGCTTCTTCCTGCTCTTGAGGATAGTTGATAATATCGCTGAGGCGTTCGAGAGAAAGAGCCGTTTCTTGGAAGTTTTGCCAAAGTTGAATCAATCGCAACAATGGAGTTGTGGTGTAGCCCGCAATAATCCGAAATGCGATTAACTGCCCTAGCGACAACTGATTGTTTAGAACCAGATATGCGCCCACCCAGAGCAACAGTAGATTAGAAAATTGATTTAAAAATTGACTGGTCGATCCTGCGGTGGTGGAAGTTACGACGGTTTTAAAACCATCAGAAACATACCGCGCATAGCGGCGTTGCCATTCCCAGCGAGATTTTAATTCAATGCTTTGAGCCTTAACTGTCTGAATCCCTGACAGAACTTCCACTAGATAGGACTGGGTGGAAGCATTGCGCTCAGCTTTGCTGCGGAGTTGAACGCGGATGATCGGCGCAACGATAAATGTCAGCAATGCGAATAGCGGAACTGTCCCGAGCGCAACCAAAGTTAGCAGCCAACTATAGCAAATCATCACGACGATATAAATCACTGAGAAGACGGCATCTAAAACGACTGTTAGAGCCGTGCCTGTCAGGAATTGACGAATGTTTTCGAGTTCCCCAATGCGACTGGATAACTCCCCCACCGATCGCTTTTCAAAGTAGCGCAAAGGCAATCGGACAAGGTGATCGATGGTTTCAGAACCGAGGGTTAAGTCGATGCGATTGGTGGTATTAACAAATAAATAGGTTCGCAGGGCGCTAATGATCGCTTCAAATACGGAGATGGTCACCAACAAAATGCCCAAAGTATTCAGGGTGGCAGGAGCATTTTGAATGATCACCTTATCGATGATCACCTGCGTGATCAAAGGGTTTGCCAAGCCCAATAACTGCACAAAGAAAGAGGCGACTAATACCGTAATTAAGGTGTTTTTATAGCGTTTGAGTGATGGCATAAACCAAGACAACCCAAACTTCTCTTTAGGCGTATCTTTAGTGGGCTTGATTAATAAAATTTGCCCTGATTCGCCCCAAAGTTCGGCAAATTGAGCCGTCTTTTTAACAACGATGCCTTGCTCTGGAATCCCTAACACTAATTCTCGATCGCTAGCCTTGTATAGCACCGCAAAAGTGTCTTGCCAAGGTATCATCGCGGGTGTGGGAACTTGGGCGATCGAACTGGCGGGGATAGTTAGTAGCTGACCATTTAAGCCCATCAGTTCGGCGATCGTGCCGCATAGCTGCAACGAGAGTTTTGGCGATCGCGCAAATTGACTGTCGATCGCCCGTTTGACTACATGGCGATAAAATGGAATTTGCCAATATCGCGCCAACATCTGAAAACAAGCAAGGGAAGCATCAACAGGTCCCCGACCATAAAAATGCGGATAATCTGTGCCTTTGCGATCGGGGCGATCGCCCACCGATGGCAGGTCGGGGGCGTAGGGAATATCCATCGCCGTCAGGATTGGCAGATCTTCAACTACCTCCGCCTTAACCGCAAAGGCATCGCGCAAGCCGACTAGGCGCACATAACTGCCCTGTGGCACTTCAAGGGCATCACTAGCATCGATCGCTTCAATCCGACTGCCCACGGGCGCAACAAAATTACCACTACTATCACTGCCGCTGACTAGCCACACAAAATCGCGATCGAGCTTAGATAACGACATTTTGCCTGAATCTAAGGTCATGACGACCGCATCGGGCAGGGCTTCACGGGTTAGCTGGGCCAAATTATTAGGTGACTGCGCCCGCCGCTCCATTTCTATCGCCAACAGATCGAACACCTCGATAGATGTCGCCTTAGTCATAAAGGCGGCTTTAAAAGCAGGATCGCGATCGCAAAATCGCAAAAAATCATCGGCTTCGAGCGCCAAACAAGTACTTTCAACGGAGGCGATTACGGTTTCGCAAGAGACATTACGGATCAAGCTCAGCCAGCCGACTACCGCGCCAGACTTAAGGATTTCTAAAGTTGTCGGCGATGAAGATTTGGGGATTTGTCCAATTAATCGCGCCTGCCCCTCCATCAAAAACAAAATTTGCGCGGGCATGGTTTCGCGCCGCAAAATTACTTGTCCCATCCGATAGCGTAATGGCTGTAGTCGTTCGGCTAGTTCTTTCAAAGTAACGCGATCGATCGCCTGTAACTCTGGGACGCGATGGAGAAAGTCCTGAATGGTGTCGGTCTTGGCTGTCATAGAGGCGTTAATGAAAAGATTGGAGATTTAGAGTAGATAGCTCGGCTACAAACTTCACACTATTATAAGTTTGAGCTTTGTAAGTTAAGCATTCTTTAAGGAATACAAAGTTTTTAACGATGTTGTCAATTGAGTGTTTAATGAAACGAGAATTGCACTGTTTTCCTTAATACTGGAAATGGTCAAAGCATGGATTTGCGTTCTGCACCAAGGACTTCTTAATAGCTGTCAGCGAATGGGGAGGCTATTAGACCTGTTGGGAAATAGCGGCTAAAACCGCTAAAACCCTTACAGGGAGAGGGTTTTAGCGGTTTTTAATTAAAAATCCTTAAAACCCTCTCCCAGACTAGGATACAAGGCTTTTTGAGCTTATTACCCAACAGGTCTATTTTATTGTGAAAGAACATCAGCGAAAAATCCATTAAGATAGGTCTAGCAATGTTTGAGAACTTGAGGAACATTTTTAGAAGCCCGTTGCGCTCCAAAAATTTATCCCGCCGATCTATCTGCATTTATCTGCGTTTAGTAAGTAAGTGGACTTAATTAACTCACCTTACGCAAAAGGTTCTAAGACCCTCACCCCTAGCCCCTCTCCCAAAAAGGGAGAGGGGAACAATAAAAATTCAAAAGCGACTCTTGCTCCCCTTCTCCCGCTCTGGGAGAAGGGGCTGAGGGTAGATCTTCGCTCTGCGTAACATGAGTTAATTAAATGTATATCTATCAACAAGCAAGCGGCGATCGGGCTATTATTTGCTTTTTCTAGGCTTGTTCTGAGCTTTTCGCTAGCGAGTGCGATAAAATCAACTACAGTTAGCCGCTTAAGCTGTAGCATAATTTCATTATGGTAACAAGAATTTTTCTGTGTAATGAACAGACAGAGCCAGAGATTCGCGATTTTATTCGTGAAGCGATCGCCGATATTTCTGAGGGGGAGCAGTATATCGTGACTTGGAACTGCGGCAATATTCAAACTCTCAAGGTGGGCGATCGGGCTTATTTTAAGCGGATCGGTAATGCTAGTCAGGGCTATTTTGCATCGGGGACAGTGGTTGCAGCCGATCGCGAATATCAACTCAAACTGCGATCGGCGCGTTATCGCGAACTCAGCGAAGCCTATGACACTGACTCACAAGCTAACAATTTTCGGATCTGGGTGGCTTGGGATGCTTGCGTTAGTTTTGATGAGCCGATTAGAACCGACTATTTGCGTCAGTTGCCCCATTTTCAGGGAATGCCCCTTGAGCCACAGACCGATGCGGGGGTATTTCGTGAAGAATATGTGCAGATGCTCGATCGCGAATGGGAGCGTCACACTCAAAAAGCATTTCGGGCTGGCAAAGGGATTAGCCTCGTTGATGTTTATTATCGATGGGGCTTGGAAGATATTCAACAGGGTTTCCCACAGGACGCGCTGGAGTCATTTCGACAGGTGCTGAAACTTAATCCCAATTTTATTAAGGCTCATTTGGGATTGGGGGATGCTCATGTCAGCTTGCGCGAATATGCCAAAGCGGTCGGCGACTATGGCAAGGCGATTTCCATGCGTCCCGACAAGGCGCGGCTTGCCTATTACAAACGTGGGGAAATTAATTTCTTGTTGTCACAATTGCAACAAGCCTTGGCAGATTTTCAAGCCGCGATCGCCATTGATCCTAATTTTACCGATGCTCACATGTCTCTGGGCAATACTTACTTTAAGCTCAAGAGCTATGAACAGGCGATCGCTAGTTATAGCAGCACCCTTGAGTTAGATCCCCAGCGCGACCTTGCGGCATTTCGGCGCGGACGATCGCATTACATTCTCAAAGAATATTTTGAAGCAATTCGGGACTTTAGCCATGCGATCGAGTTACAGCCTAGCAATGTCGATGCTTATTACTATCGCGGCTTGACTTATGCTCAGCCCAGCATCGCCGATGAAACCCTCGCGGGTGACGATCTGCGTAAGGCGATCGTCTTATATCAAACTCAAGGCAAACCTGACAAAGCGAAAAAAGCCAAGGAACTGTTAGAAACTCTGGCGATCGATTCTCTGCCCAAGGCAAGACCAAGAAGTAATTTGGCGATCGCCGCATCTGAGAGATCTGACGCAGATACTTTCATAGATATCGCGCCTATAGATATTGCACCGCAAGCGATCGTTGCCGAAACGCCGTTAGCGATGGCGGCGAGTGCTGAGGATCGAGATGAAGAGACTAGTCAGCTAATTATTGAGACATCGCCAACTTCTAATGCAGAAGTAGCCATATCTGATTTGACAGAGGCGATCGCCAAGATTGTGGAAGTTGAAAAGATTGTGGAAAGAATTGTGGAAGTTGAAAAGATTATCGAGATTGAGAAGTTAGTCGAGGTTGAAAAGATTATCGAAGTTGAGAAGTTAGTCGATCGCGTAGTTGAAAGAATCGTTGAGAAACCAATTCCTTTCTCAATAGAAGATCCTAGTACGGCTGAAAAACTAGCGATGATCTCGGTGATGGCGCAATATATGCGTGACGGTTGGATGGTGCGATCGGTTGACAAATCTCAAGTTGGTTATGATCTTGAATGCTCTAAAGATGATCTTTGCGAAGCAGTAGTGATCAAAAGCTTTACTAGCGATCGCGAATCCTTTGCAATTTCGGCGATCGAGATCGAGAATGCGCGTAGCAACAAAAACTTCGTGCTGTGGGTGGTGAGTGGTGCTGCCGAAAGTCCTGAATTGCGCTGTTTACGAGGACGCGAACTATTCGAGCAGTTTGATCTCGATCCCCTCGCCTTCGCCGCCAAAGTCAGACAATCCACAGTGCAACTAGAATTTGCCCCAGTTTCTCTAGAGATGCCCCAGTTTGAGCAGCAAGGATAGCTAAAATCTATCCTCAGCCTTATAAGTAGCTAGGCGCAATTATAGCTACGCTAACGGCTCCGGTGGCGTTGGGCGCGTCGATGAAGCGGAGCGTCTCGCCGGGCAGCGGCGGGCTCTTGAGGAAGATGAACATCGACACGCTCGTAAGATCGACCTGCGCGGTGGGGGACGTGAGCAGGATAAGGTCCT
>JANODY010000105.1:0-28885 GCA_031412945.1 Cyanobacteria bacterium SOY_65_metabat_81 | reverse complement strand
GCAATGGATCTAAGCCCCCTAAATCCCCCAATTCTGGGGGACTTTGAAAGAATTTTATTTTCTTGTTCCCCCAGAATTGGGGGCTAGGGGGCGATTAATTGTTGACTTGACTGGGTTTTATGACTTGTGTGTACACGGTAGTTGCAAGGGGAGGGGTTATTTCTGGAATTTTAGAAATTAACCGCAATGCGAAAACCTGTGGTGCGATCGCCTTGATTGGTAGCATTTTTAGAACGCTTGGCTGAGCGGCAATTATGGGCAGGATCGCGCCATGAGCCGCCACGCAAGACTCGACAACTGCGATCGCCGCCTTGAGTCCAAGCTGTGCCATCCTTTGGTAACAGATCATAATCATCATGCCAAACATCTTCGCACCATTCCCAAACGTTGCCATGCATATCATGTAGCCCAAAGGCATTGGCTGGATAAGTGCCGACTTCGGTGGTGCAAGAGTGGCTAAGCCCTGCATATTTGTAAGGATTAGCGGCGGTGTAGTTGGCTAGATAGTTAGCCAGATTGGGGGCGATCGCCGATCCAAAGCTAAAGGCAGTCTGAGTCCCTGCTCGACAAGCATATTCCCATTCCGACTCACTGGTTAGGCGATAGGGTTTACCTGTGCGATCGGTGAGTTTTTGACAAAAAAGCTGCACATCTTCCCATGACACCATCTCGACAGGGCGATCGCCATTCCCAATAAAAATGGCAGGATTATTATCCATTAAGACTTTCCATTGTCTTTGCGTAATCGGAAATCGCGATATAAAAAAAGATGGAATACTAATTATAGATTGGGGACTCTCTTCGTCACTATGTTCTGGTTCACTAATCGGCGATCCAATTTGAAATTTTCCTGCGGGAACATAAACCATTTCTAGCCCAATCGATTTACCTTGCACATTGCCCAAAATCTCGATATAGCCTCGTCCTGTCTTTTGTTTGGTATTAATTTGCAGTTGTTCTTTCCCAAATTTGCCAATACCAATGCGCTTAATCGTGACGATTGCCGTCTCAAATGAAAATTCTGATAATGACGGGGCGATCGGTGTTTGTGGGTTTGCTAGAGATTTTGCTGGAGGTGGAATAGGTGTAATATTAGTTTTGGCGATCGCTTTTTGATGAGAACTTCTAGCGAATCTTGGTGTATGGGCTTGATAAGTTGATGAAGTCAAATTTTTAAAGTCGCTTAAAACCGCCGCAGCCGTCTGATAGCGTTGACTTGGAGCTTGGGCAATCAGGCGATCGAGCATCTGACCAAGCGCAGGACTAATAGAACTATTACCTAAAGAATTAGCCAAAACCTCACGCCATATCCATTTGCCATCCATATCCATCAACTCAAATGGAGAAACATTGGTAAGCAGATGGATACAGGTCACACCCAGACTATAAAGATCGCTAGCAAATATCGCCTTGCCGCGTATTTGTTCGGGCGCAACATAAACGGCACTACCAATGCGTGTTCCTGTCTCCATAGTCCCTGTGACATATTTCGCCGCCCCAAAATCGACCAAAACATGATGTCCTGCCGACTGAGAGGCTGATTGAGAACCAGACGCACTTGGCGATCGCCGCCGAATAATATTTTCGGGTTTGATGTCGCGATGGATCACATGGCGATCGTGGATAAATTGCAAAACTGGCAGCAAATCCCCTAGCAACATCCGAATTTTGGCTTCACTAAATGCGCCCTGCTCTTGAAGTTCTTTTAAAAGATCTTGTCCATCAATAAATTCTTGGATTAAATACTGTCTTCCCTCATGTTCAAGATGAGCAAATAAAGTTGGTATTTGGGGATGTTTGCCTAGATCATCCAGCCTAATCGCTTCTTGCTGAAACAGTTCCGCCGCCTTGACGGCGCTGCTAAGGTCTGCTGGAAAGAACTGCTTAATCACACAATTCGGATGAGAAGGAAGAGCTTCATCAATCCCAATAAAAGTTCTACCAAAACCGCCTTGTCCAAGGATTTTAATCGCTCGGTAGCGATCGCCTATTTTTAATATTGAGCCACATTGCTGACAAAAGTTAAATCTTGGCGATCGCTCTAGATTCTGCCCTAGATTTTGGTCTAGATTTTGAAAGTTGCAATTAGGATTGAGACAAATACTCATGATCGCGACTATTGACTAGGAATAGAATCCATTTTGGCAAACACAATTACTTGCATCTTTCCTTCTGTAAATTCTAGTTTCAGGACTCGTGCTGTGATGCCTTTACTTTCCAATTGACGCAAATCCAACACCTTGTTTAACCCTTGAGCAAAGGCTTTGGCAATCTTTTCAGGAACAGGAGTTCCTTCCAATTCTATTTTGGGATCAACAATTTTTAGTCTTGTTCCACCAATGAGCTTCAGTTCAGCATTGACAGATACATTGAGATTAGTTGGCTTCGGCTTAGCCTCAGTTGGTTGTGACTGCAACGTTGCGGATAGCCGCAGCCGATCGCCTTCTAAAAAAGTGATCTCTGGATTAACCAAGTCAAAAATTTCTTGCTTACCTTTATTTGTGCCACTAATATCAATGTTGAGATTTTTGAAAGAAGATTGCACAGTGGGCGATCGTAAAGCTATGTTCAGATCTTCGGAGCGCAAAACCACCCTTGCGGCGGCTTGTAATGGACGGCGCAACACAATTTGCCCAGATTGCACCGCACTAGGATCGATACTAATCGGATCGGTTTCAAGGTCAACTTCATCAATTCGCAAAAAGTCTAAAACGTAAACCCCACGACCCGCTACCCGAATGCGATCGACATTTCCCAATAGAATTTGATAGTTAGGCGCATTATCAACGCGCACTTCCAGAACGTCAGCTCGCACAATTTGCCCACGCAAAAAATCGGTGGCAATGCGATCGATGGCAATCCCAGATGCGCCCGCTAATCCTAAAACTGTCGTAAGTAACCCAGCAAATAAATCCATGGTTAGCCTATGAGTATCTTCGTCATCATATAGCAACTGGAGCTAAGATTGTGATTGCGATGCACCATCCTTAATAACGATCTTAGAGTATTTAGCTATGCAAATTCGGTTGGCAGTAGAGGCAGATTTGGCGGCGATCGTGGCGATTTATAATGCAGCCATCCACACCCGTCTGGCTACTGCTGATCTCGAACCCATTTCTGTTGAGAGCCGCCGTGATTGGTTTCGATCGCACAGCGATCGTTATCCAGTATGGGTAATTGTCAAGCATGATCAAGATAACGAGCAAATAATCGGCTGGCTCAGCTTCCAAATGTTTTACGGTCGCCCCGCCTATCACAAAACCGCCGAAGTCAGTATCTACATTGATCCCAACTATCAAGGTCAAGGTATCGGTAAAAAACTGCTTGATCAGGCGATCGCCCTTTGTCCAAAGCTAAATATTTCTAAACTAGTCGGCTTTGTCTTTGCTCACAATGCCGCCAGTCTGCGATTATTCAAGAGCTTTGACTTTGAGGAATGGGGATTACTGCCCAAAATTGCTGAATTAGATGGCATAGAACAAAGTTTAATTATTCTCGGCAAGCAAATCAAAGCCACAAATTGACATTCTTGTTTTTAAGTTATAGTCATAAGTGACTCTCAAAACATCGCTCCGATGACGATTCAGAAAAAAATTTAGCTGGGAATTAATTGCAATCTAAATGAAGCGCCTATATTTTGGGGATAATTTGCAGGTTTTACGGGAAAGCATTAACTCAGAAAGTGTTGATTTGGTTTATCTCGATCCGCCGTTTAACTCGAATGCTGACTATAATGTGATTTTTGGTGGTCGCAAGTCGGGAGATGCACCGCCACAAGCGCAAATTACGGCTTTTGAGGATACTTGGCATTGGAGCGATGAGTCAGCGCGGACTTTGCAAGCTTTGTATGAGGTGAATGGGGATTTGGCGGAGTTATTAGATTTGTTGGTGCGGCGTTTGGGGCATAACGATCTGTCGGCTTATTTGGTAATGATGGCAATTCGCTTAGTCGAACTTCATCGTGTTCTCAAACCTACAGGAAGTCTTTATTTACATTGCGATCCAACAGCTAGCCATTATCTCAAAATTATTCTTGATGCAATTTTTGGAATTGTAAACCATCGAAATGAAATTACATGGAAGCGCCAGTCTGCACATAGCGATGCAAAAAAGAAGTTTTGCGACATTTCCGATATTATTCTTTACTATGTAAAAACTAACAAAGCAGAATTTAAAGCCCAATATACAGCCTACGATCCGAGCTATATCCAAAAATTCTATAGACATGATGATAATGACGGACGGGGCTTGTATCAATTAGATAACATGGCAAGTCCAAATCCACGCCCAAACATGATGTATGACTGGCTTGGGTTTCCTTATCCAGACAAAGGATGGCGTTATCAAAGGGAAACAATGCAACAATTGCATGATGAAGGAAGAGTTTATTATCCTCGTTTATCAGATGAAAGTTTTGATCTAACAAAAAGACCTCGTTTGAAGCGTTATCTCAATGAACAGGAAGGATCGATTATTACAAATGTTTGGGATGATATTAACTTAATTGGAACTCATGCAAAGGAACGTTTAGGATATCCCACACAAAAACCTCTAGCACTTTTAGAAAGAATTATCCAAGCAAGTTCTAACGAAGGCGATATCGTTCTCGATCCTTTTTGTGGATGTGGCACAGCCCTTCATGCTGCCCAAAAACTAAACCGTAACTGGATTGGCATTGACATCACCCATTTAGCAATTTCCCTTATCGAAATCCGCCTCATATCCGCATTCCCACAAATAGAATTTGAAGTATTCGGCACACCCAAAGACTTTGCTAGCGCCCAAGACCTCGCCCGCCGCGACAAATATCAATTTCAGTGGTGGGCGTGTTCCCTCGTCAAAGTGCCACCCTATCAAGGCAAAAAGAAAGGCGCAGATGGGGGTATTGATGGCTTGCGCTATATCTCAGACCTTGACGAAAACAAACGCGACATCAAACGCAAAATCATCGTCTCAGTCAAAGGTGGCGATAATGTGAGCGTCTCAATGGTGCGCGATCTCATCGGTACAATGTCCACCAACAAAGCCGATCTTGGATTTTTTGTCACTCTAGCCGAACCCACCAAAGCCATGATCACTGAAGCAACCAAAGCAGGATTTTATCGTGCCGCCAATGGCAAAGACTATCCCCGCGTCCAAATTTTCACCATTGAAGACCTACTCTCAGGAGCCAAGAAACCCGAATATCTCGATCTCAGCCTCGGCGACATCACCTTCAAACGCGCCGAAAAAGAAAGCGTAGTTGTCTCACAAAAAGAGTTATTTTGATAAAATGAAATAAACATGAGTAGAATAGAGAAGTTATTAATCAAAATCTTACGAGGTGTTTCCGATGCAAACATTCCCTTTGAACAACTTTGTCAACTATTGATAAAATTGGGTTTTGAGCAGAGAATCAAAGGAAGCCATCATATTTTTGTCAAAGCTGATATTGAAGAAATTTTAAATATCCAGCCTAAAGGTTCTCAAGCAAAAGCCTATCAAGTCAAACAAATCCGTGAAGTTATACTCAAATATAAATTAGGAGGTCAAGATGATGCTGCACTATAAAGTAGTTATATATTGGAGTCCAGAAGATGAAGCTTACATTGCCGAAGTGCCAGAACTAGCAGGATGTATGGCAGATGGTGCAACCTATTTTGAAGCCCTTGGCAATGTCCAGATTATTATGGAAGAATGGATTCAAACAGCAATAGAACTGAGAAGACCAATTCCTAAACCTCAAGGAAAATTAGTTGCAGCTTAAATTAAATTTTCAATCAAACTCTAAAACTATGACAAAACTAACCCTTGATTTACAAACCTCAGCCGAAGTCTTAGGCACAACCCCAGATTATTTTTTAGCATGGCTACAAAATGAACAGCCTAGCGGTATCATTACCCTAGACAATCAGCCCCAAGTGTCTATCTTCACCCTTGCCCGTATCCTTGATACAACCGCCCAAGAGTTACTTGATTTACTATCAATTTCTAAGAATAGAGATTTGTTAGAACCACAAGTTAACTCATCAACACAAGAGACAGATACCGAGATTCCCATTTGGGAAAGTTTTACAAGTTTCGCTCAATCTCTCCCTCCAGAAGTCCTCGATCGCTTACCCACCGATGGAGCCGCCAATCACGATCACTATTTGTACGGTTCGCCCAAGCAATCAATTTCATGCGCGGCTTATCGAGAAAGATAATTTTGAGGAAGGATTAGTTGATACACTCATCGCAGCAGGAATCAAAAAAGAAGATATCGTTACCAGTTGGCAAAAAGCGATCGCCCATGATACCAACTAGATAAATAACTAAATAGCTAGAATACTTTTGAGATTATTAGGAATAGGTTGAAAATGGCAAAGCGTGGCGAAGTACTTGTGGCAATCATGCCAGCAAAATCTGACATGAAAATTGCCTGTGAGCAAAATTGGTATCGAATTCCTGTCGATCAAGTGGAACGGCTTAAACAACGAGATATTTGGGAACCAAAATGGTTAGCCTTTTATCAGCCCAAAATTTTTGGCGATGAGGCATTTGCCATTAATTACTATGCTTCTATAAAGTCGAGTCAACAGGTTTTTAGGTATGAGCTTTTTCCTGATGAGCCACAAAACACCAAAAGTCAAAAACGTTATTACAAAATAAATATACATCCTTTGGAAAAGCTCTCACAGCCAATCTATAGCCGTAGACTCAGACGCATATTGTTCATTCCTACAACTTGGGAAAAGCTAGTAAATGCAGCCGAAATTAATGATCTATGGGACGAAAGCCCATTAGAAGATAAGCTTTGGGCTGAATTCAAGCGTTATTCTATAGATGCTGAGCGTCAACAAGAAGAGAAAATCAAAGATAAAACCTATCTCCTTGACTTTGCCATTTACTGCGAAAAAGGAAAAATAGATGCAGAGACAGATGGTGATACTTGGCATTCATCCAAAGACCGTATCGCTGAAGACAATCTCAGAGACAACGATCTTGAAACTGTTGGTTGGAGAACTATTCGTTTCAACACCGTAAAGATCCGAGAAGAAATGACTGAATATTGCATTCCTACAATTTTAGAAAACATCAAAAATCTGGGCGGACTGAAAGATGACAAAAAAAGAATGCCTCGCAAAATTGGCTTAGATGGTTCGGAACAGTTGACTCTATTTTAATTGCTAAAGCCTGTTTAGAGCCAATTTTAAAGACGCTACAAATTGAAGGCGATCGGCAAAGTAGTTTAAATCTTCTCCAACAAAGTACAAAACAACTTACTGAAGATTTTTTTGTTTGTTGAACTTTAACGAACTATTTTGGGCAAATGTAAAACAGGTTTAGTTTATTATGAATATATACAACGCCATTTATTTTGTACAAGTACTTATCCTTTGGGTTTTTACTTTTTCGCTTTGATTGCTATATGATTTACGCAGCCTGTAAACAGCACCGTTATGCAAAAAAATCATCCTTCACACAACCAAAATCCTTATACACAAGATCAGATTTCGGCTTGGTTACGAGGACTCATGAGTGTAGCCCTCGCCGACAATGACTACAGTGAACATGAGCGCACCCTATTCGAGCAGGTAAGTCATAGTGAAGAATTGGGAGAAATAGTCACCATCGAAAACTTCCAGCCGATTAGCGCTCAAGATTTGGCTGAGGCTCTAGGTGGCGATCGCGAAACAGGGCAAAATTTTCTAAGAATGGCGGTGATGATGGCGCTCGCCGATGGCAAATATACTGATACCGAAGATGATGTGATCCAATCATTTTGTAAAGCGTTAAATCAAGAAATCAAGCCAATTAACGATTTACGTCAAAATCTTGAGGCCGCTTCTCATCACGACGAGCATCACCCAAGTTTGTTAGAGCCTGTCAAAGAATGGCTTGATCACATGGATATTCATGACTCACGCCTCGCCAACTTAATCTGTAAGGTTGTTCCTGCCCAATGCCCCTTCGAGCGCGATGTGGTCTTATTTGGACGCAAAATCATGCATATTCCTGCTATGTGTGAAATAAATCCTCTATTCGATCAACTAGTCGGATTACGCTTCCGATCGCTAAATTATCTAGCCGACAAAGGCGAAGACATTTCAAAATATTGTTAAAAAATGAGAAGTATTTAAAGAGAAAAATTAATGCGGCGTGATTCTATCTTTTACAAATTATTTCAGCAATTTCCACCCTTATTATTTCAACTTTTGCCATCACCACCACCAAATGCTGATGGATATCGCTTTGATTCAGTCGCAGTCAAGGAGCCGAAATTTGAGATTGATGGCGTATTTTTACCCAATGAAGTCGATGGCGTAGTCTATTTTTGCGAAGTGCAGTTCCAAAAAGACGAGCAGCTTTACGCAAGAGTATTTAGTGAGTTAGGTAATATTCGCCAGTTGCCGATATGGGGAGCGCTTTAGTTTTTCAGAAATGACGGTGACGACTTTTGCCGATATGTTACGAACTTGGGCAGCTAAAGTAAATTTAAAACGATTTCTTAAGTCCCCACGAGGTGCAAAAGAAGAAGACATATGACCCTAAACATCCCCACTTATCTACCTTTCGCCTCTTTTCTGCTCAATAGAAAAAAGCCACCTTTACAGGGGAAAGGGGTAGCGGTAATGTTTTTGCTGATTTGGGATTAGAGAATTCTGATGAGTTGTTGGTTAAAGCAGAACTTGCTTATAAAATCAGCAGTATCATTGCTAAGTTAGGAATAACTCAAGTTGAAGCGGCGAAACTGTTGGGTATCGATCAGCCTAAGATATCGGCTTTGATCAATGGTAAGTTATCAGATTTTTCGACTGTGAGGTTGTTTAGATTTTTGAATTCTCTAGGTCGAGATGTGGAGATTGTAGTGAAAAACAAGCCTAAATCGCGTTCTCAGGCTCATACTCAAGTTGTGACGAGATAAGGCGATCGCCACATCAGACGATCGCTCCACTACATAAAGCCTTTGTTATAATTTTAATGTCTAAGCAATAATTTAATCAATCAACCCAAAGCAATGATATTTTCATGATTATCGTTCGAGAACCTACTACCTCAGAAAAAATCAGAGAAATGGCGGAACCATTCTTTGGTCTGAGAATTAAACTTGCAGTCGATGTAGCTAGAGAAATTCTGGCTGGTGGTGGTGAACTTCATTTTGATTGTGAGCAGTTATTGCTAGATGATGGTAGTCAGCAAGAAAATATCTGGGGTGCGGATTGGTATCCTTTAACGAAAGAGGTCGGGTTTGAGTAAATTGTTAATATCCGTCCTCGTCAGCAAAATATGACAATGGAAATCAGGGATTTACAACTCAAAGCGAGAATTGAAAAAATAGTTCGTTATCTTTTGGAGGTGATGTAATGGAACGTCAAAGTCTTTATGAAAGATTTAAAACACTAAGTTGGCAACAGCAGATCGGCAATATCGCTTCAACTCTTGCTAATATCTCGCGCTATGCTGATTCTCCTGCTTATGATGAACTGACTAAGCTTTCTCTACGTGAGGCTGCTTTAACAATTGATTGGTGCGTGCCAAATGTTCCACAGAAGTTTTTGCTTGATATGGCGATGATGCACAGAGAGTTACTGGCTTGGTGGCAAGTTTTTCCTGTGGAACCGCGATCGCTTTTAGCTTTGCATACTCGTCATCAGTCGGATCGTTTATTGGTGATGGCGGGATTGATGGGTGTGGATTGCGATCTACAATCTATTGACGCGGTGTCTGAAGCTAACGGATTACATAGTGTTGATATTTCAGTTATAAAAGAAACTGTCGTTTCTGCTTAGTTAAAATTGGAAGTAATGGTATAGATTCGCGATCGCAATATCAGACGATCCCTTAACTACATCTGATTTTTAGAGCATTTGCTATAATTACTGATAATTAAATGACTTAGGATGTAAATCATGAGTATTGACTTAAAAAATGAGCAAGAGCAGTTTATTCAAAAGAAGCTCAATAGTGGTAAGTATGGCTCTGCTGACGAGGTGATTTTTGAGGCGTTTCGGTTGTTTGAGGAAAGAGACAATCATTGCGAGCAGTGGCTGCGAGATACTCAGCAAAAGATGGCTGATGGGTTAGCTCAACTAGAACGCGGTGAAGGATTGGACAGTGAAACTGTGATGGCAAGGTTGGAAGAACGAGTTCGTATGTAGAAGATTCTCAAACACGTAAAGAATAAATTCGGGTATTGTCATGCGTAAACAGATTATTGAATATACATCGCCTCTAGATGCTTTAGTAGCTTTGGCTAAGCAGCTATACAGTTATGAGATTAAATATCAAACTGATTCAGCCGACTTTTTTGTGCAGTATCAACAAGGCAAAATGGATGATGATGAAGATACCTTTGATTGGGCAAGTAATTATCGTCATTATCTAGCTTTAAGACAAGAATTAGAGAGTAAATTAAGAAATGTCGCGTAATAGTTTTAGGGATTATTTCGATCAGGTAGATCGACTTTTGGAAGCTTACCCTAATATCTATGCAGAGAGTTACAATGCCACAATTCTATCTGGTGAGCGTGCTAATCTCAAACTTCGATTGCGTTTTTATTTTAAATATTTACTTTCTATCAGTGAGGCTTTAGTTGTTGTAGATGATCAAATTACGGCAATTGATTATCGCTATCATTTTCAAGATGGACAGAACAATCTGATTTTTCGCTATGACAATACGCCCCATTTCCCTAATTTGTTGAGTTTCCCTCACCACAAGCATTTGGCAGATCAGGTAATTTCTTGTAATCAGCCAAGTATTGTGACGGTTATTCAAAATGCGATCGCTTTGATTATGCTTCTTGAAAATAATGGTACAAATTAGCGATCGCCACATAAGATCAATCGCATAACTACATCTGCTTTTAAAGCTACCAGATTGTTTGAATGTTTGATAAGTTTCTGATTTTATGGTCTTTTGTAACTAGAGGTAGACCGAGGTATAGAGAGGTTGCAGCGATAATGCGATCGCCCATTTCTGGAACAATCTCACGCGGGATTTGGGTAAAAGCTTTGGCTACTGGGGTATCTAATGGAACAACAACTAATTTTACAAGTGGATCGTCTATGATTTGTAAAAGCTGCTCTAGCGAACTTGTGGGAATCCGATTTTTCTCAACTAAATAATTGATTTCCACAAGAGAAATTGCAGATATAAAAATTGATTCGCTATTGTTCAAAGCATTATCAAGGGAGGTTAATGCATTTGTTGATAATTTCTCTGGACTTCGCAGATACCAAATGATTGTGTGGGTGTCAGCTACAACGCTCATAGTTTAATATCCTTGGGGAAGTTTGCCCACATTTCTTTTCTGGTTGCAGAGAGTTCTTCTTCGGTGAGATTAATATCTGCATTTGCCCATAAGCCTTTGATGCTTTTGCTTGGGGCTTTAGGTGCTGTTTTGGCTTGCAGAAATTCGGCAAATTCTAGTAGTGCTTGCTGTTTTTCGGTTGGTAAGGTTTTGATGACTGCGATTAATGTTTCTTCGATTTTAGGTAATGTTTGCATGATTTTGACTCTATTTGATTGTTAGATGACTACAAAAACAATTCTCTTCATTCTTTTTTCTTAACCCGTTTTTTCTTCTCGACTTTGAGCAATGGCGCACTTAGGGCTTCATAGAGGCTAAATAAATATTCGATGCGGTTAAGTTCGCTAACGAAGGGCTGGGGACGATAGCAAAGGTCTACGGCTTTGTCTAAGGTTTGATGGACTTTTACCAAGTCGGGCGGCATGGTGAGAGGATCGTAGAGATCGGCGAGGCTGCTATCGGGATATTTTGCTCTGGTGTCTAATACTGCTTGCGCGGCAGTTTCTACTTTTTGCTTTTGTTTATTACTAACGTTTTCAGGAAATGGATAGTTGTTGTAGACGATTGTATTGGAATAGCGAAAATCACTTTTTAATCTTCCGCAAACGTACTTAACCCAAGTCATGTGCATCTCAGAAGTTATGACACCGAAAATATAGAGATTGCCGTTAGGAACGCAACTACAACTATTTGCAACAATATTGTTCTTGTCAAACAAACCTATTGGAATATATTTCCTGTTTTCAGAAGAATGAAGTGGAATAATTATATAATCATTATCAGGTTGCCGAATCTCAGTAAAGAGTGATGGAAATTGAGCCAATTTAACTGTTGAGTTTTTCGCGCTTGTCAAACGAAACTTTTGAACAGCTTGTATTTTCTTTGTTAATAGAGGCAAACTTTTAAATTCATTAGGTTGTATATCTTTTAGCCAAAAACACCAACGTTTTTTATTGTTTAAAAATTCATCTGCTGATATAAAAGGTTTAACAAACTTTTCGCCATAGGGTTCTTGTCGAATATATTCATTTTTCTCTGATTCCGTCATTAAAAGATTGCCATCATCAGTTGGTTTGCTTCCGTAGAGCATTTCAGAAATATCACAAATTGGCTTAGTTCTTTTCAGAATAACTAAATCATTTCCTTCTACTAAATAAGAGTTGATATTTCTAACTTTTCTTTCTGTTGGTTCACCCTTAATATCTGCATAGTCAAAAACTCTTTTGTTTTCAACATCCTGCAAACCAAATCCAATAATCACGCAATGCACAGCAGCATTGTTTTTCGCCTCATTACTCCAACGAAAAGTTCGATGAGCGAAATGAATTTTGATTTTGTAATTGTTATAAAGTTCCTGCCAAAGAATTCCTACCTGTTCACCTTGAGAAATTGAATTTGTACTTACAAAGGCACAATAAATATTAGTTTTTTGAATAAATTGGGCAGCTTTGAAATACCAAGCAGCTACATAATCTAATACACCTGCACCCTTAACACCTGCAAAAATACTCTGTATATCAGCTTTCTGATCTTTATTCTTCTCTTGTTTACCCACAAATGGAGGATTGCCTAAAATAAAATGCAACTTTTCTTTTGGAATAACTGAATGCCAATCAATTCTTAACGAATTACCATGTACGATTTTGGCTGCTTTTTCTAGTGGCAATCGCACAAAATACTGCCCAAACTCATTACTCACCTTGACATTCATCTGATGATCGATCAACCACATCGCCACCTCAGCAACCCGCACCGCAAACTCATCATACTCAATCCCCGCAAACTGATCCACATCTACTTGAATAATTGAGTTAACATCCGTCACCAACTGCCCATTTTTATTCAATTCCAGCAAAATCAAAATTTCTAAATCTCGCAACTCCCGATAAGTAATAATCAAGAAATTTCCACAACCACAAGCAGGATCGAGAAAATGCAAATTTGCAATCTTTTCATGCAACTCCTCTAGCTTGCCCTTACTCCCCTTCGCTTTCTCAAACTCAATATACAAATCATCCAAAAAAAGCGGTCTAATCAACTTTTGAATATTCTTCTCAGAAGTATAATGCGCCCCCAAATTTCGCCGCTCCGTCTGATTCATCACTGCCTGAAACATTGACCCAAAGATTGCAGGCGAAATCTTACCCCAATCAAACGCACAAGCTTTTAACAATATTTCACGCATCCCACTGTCAAACGACGCAGGCTGCAAAGGTTCCGCAAACAACTTCCCATTCACATAGGGAAACTGTGTCAGATTCTCATCTAAATTCTTTAATCGCCGATCAGGTGGCGTATTCAACACATGAAAAATCGAAGCAATATGCATCGCCAAATCGCTACCATCTTCCTTAGTGTGGCGATCAACGTATTCCCAGAAAATTCTCTTATTAAAAATCCCCGTATCATCGGCAAACAGACAAAATAACAGCCGTACCAGATACACCTCTAAATCATGCCCACTATAACCAATCTCCTTGAGGCGATCGTGCAGTTCTCCCATCAATTCGGCAGCTTTAATATTGACAGGATCTTCATCCTTATAAACCCGTTTCTCATATCCCGCCATAAAGCCGAATAAATGCACATGGTCTACAAAACCCTTTAACTCAAACTCTTTAGTCTCGTCCGTATCCAAATCATAGAGCCTGAATTTCTGAAAATCCGACACCAAAATATACTTGGGTAATTCATGCTCCTTTAAATTTGGGAAATAGTCCTTAGCCTGTTGGGTCGCCTTGTCTAAGTCTTTACCTCTAGACTTATGCTCCACCAAAATCGTCCCCTTCCACAGCAGATCGATAAACCCTTGCTTGTTATCCGCCTTTTTAATCGGTAGCTCAAAACTCCCCACCCGCCGCCGTGAAATGCCAAACACATTAAAAAATTCATTCCAAAAAGATTGCGACTCTGACTTCTCTGAAGTCTCGCTTTCCCACTCCTTAGAAAAAGCGATCGCTCTTTGCTTAATCTCATTCCAACTTAGAGGCATATCTAGAAACGTTACGGTATTATTTTAGTTAATATTTATACTAGCACTTGTTTTCTAAAATTACCTATAATCAACTTGAGGAGAGGAAACAACGGTCAGAAAGCGATCGCCTACGTTCTCTAATTTCCACCAAAAAACAAGAATTTGAAAAATCACTCTCTGTCTAGCATTCACCCATCTTCCCTGAGATTACATATAATTGACTCAACCCCAATAATTAGGAGTTACCAATGCAAATAATTAGCGAACAATACATTGTTGATGCTCAAGGTCAACGTTTGAGCGTGGTTGTAGAATTTGACTATTATCAAAAACTGCTTGCGCGTCTGGAAGAACTAGAAGAAATTTATGCCTTTGACCTAGCCGAAGAATCTCAAGACGAAGCTATCCCATTCTCCCAAGCGATCTTTGAAATCAATCAGTCACGATCATGAGCTATAACTTAGAAATATTAAGACGCGCTCAAAAAGAACTTGCCGATCTGCCTAAAGAAATCTATCCGAAAATATGTAATTCAGTTCAAGATTTAGCTAGAGAGCCTAGACCATCAGGCTGTCTGAAACTCAAAGGTAAAGAAGGTTGGCGGATTAGAGTTGGAAATTATCGTGTACTTTATAAGATTGATGACCAACAGCAAATAATCACAATTTTTCACATAGGTCATCGGCGCGATGTATATGACAAATAATTTTACTTTAAGCTAATCGATTAGAACTTGAGGAGAGGAAACAACAGGAAGAAGGCGATCGCTTATGCTCTCTAATCTCCACCAAAAAGCAAGAATTTGAAAACACTTTAAGGAGATAAACAACCATGCTCAAAAGTTACGAAGCAACCTATGAAAACGGACAAATTAAGTGGCTTTCTGAACAGCCAGAGATCACCTCGGCACCAATTATTGTAACCATCCTAGAAGAAACCAAACCACAAATAAAACGACGTTTTCCCATCCCTGACATGGTAGGTAAAGGCAAAACATTAGGCGATATCGTCAGCCCTATCGTTGATGAAGAGGATTGGGAATGCCTGAAATAATTGTGCTAGATACTCATATTTGGTTTTGGCTAATTCACTGAATTGCTGACAAAAACAAGAAAATGAAACCCATAGGAAGTTACGATGACTGCTACAACACTAAACAAACCCATTCCTTCATCAGCGATCGCTGAGCAAATCAGACCGATCGCCGAAGAGCGCGTGATCTTACATAACGTTAGTTGGCTTACCTTTGAAAATTTACTTGCCGATATAGGCGATCGCCGCAAAACTCTATTTCATTACCTCAATGGCACTTTAGAAATTATGTCTCCGCTCTCACTCCATGAAGGTAGCAATCGGTTTATTGATGACTTAATTCGCGCATTTTCTGATGAGTTAGAAATTGATTTGCGGAAGCTTGGCTCTTTACTGATGAAAATTCCTGCTCTAAAGTTAGGAGCAGAACCAGATTCTTGTTATTACATCCAAAATGAACCAGTAATTCGTGATAAAGAAGTAATTATTGTGGGACAAGATCCACCCCCCGATCTAGTTTTAGAAGTGGATATTACCAACCCTAGCGATCGCCGTTTACCAATATATGCCTTGCTAGGCGTGCCTGAAGTCTGGCGCTATGATGGCTATAGTTTAGAATTCCTAGCTTTACAAGATGGCGAGTATATTGCGATCGCCAAGAGTTTATCTTTTCCTGATTTGCCAGCCGAGATAATCGTGGAATATATACAGAAGCGCTTAGTTTTGGGAGAAAGTGCGACTTTAAGAGAATTTCGGAAATGGATACGGGCTAATGTTGTGCGGTTGTAGCCATTAAAAAAAAGAAGCACCCATTGGGTGCTTTTTTCTTTAATATGCGTCTTGTAACTCGTAAAAGTCTGGAGTGACATAATCCTTTCGCATCGGATAGCCGATCCAGTCTTCAGGCATGAGAATCCGCTTGAGATTGGGATGTCCTTCGTAGATGATGCCATACATATCGAAGGTTTCGCGCTCTTGCCAATCCGCAGTCTTCCAGATCCAATAGACCGATGGACAACGGGGATCGGTGCGAGGCAGAAATACCTTAATGCGAACTTCCTCAAGGCGATCGCTTTTTGCAATTCCCTCATCACTGAGCTTAGCGAGATGATACATACTCACCAAACTATCGCCAGCACCAGCATCATAACCACATTGACACATCATGTAGTTAAAACCATAGGCATAGAGCGCCGTGGAGAATGGAAGTAAAAACTGACGCTCAACCTTGAGAATGGGAACGCCCTGTTTATCTAATCCTAGAAATTCATGTTCAAAACCGTTATTGGTTAGCCATTGAGAAACTGGGGCTGCTACCTCAGTCGTGACTAATGCTTCTGCTTGATTATCTGCCAACTGTCTCGACCTCCTTCTGAGCTATTTGCAAAGCGGGTAATGGAATTCCAGATTGAACTAACTCCTGTGGTGGATTTGTACGGCTAGGCATTTCTAGATATTGTCCAGTCAGGATCGGACTAACCACCTTCATTTCATGCTTAACCGCATAATAACGATGGGTACGATTCAGGTTCGCTCTTTCGTTAAATCCTTCTGTGCCAATCTTTTTCCGCAATTTAATGATTGCATCCATGATCGCTTCAGGACGAGGGGGACATCCAGGGATATAGACATCAACAGGAATCAACTTATCCACACCGCGCACAGTCGAATAGGAATCAGTGCTGAACATGCCGCCAGTGATCGTGCAAGCGCCCATCGCGATGACATACTTCGGTTCTTGCATTTGTTCATAGAGGCGCACAAGGGCAGGAGCCATTTTCATCGTCACTGTACCTGCGGTGATGATCAGGTCAGCTTGACGGGGGCTAGAACGGGGTAATAATCCAAAGCGATCGAAGTCAAATCTAGAGCCAATCATCGCCGCAAATTCGATGAAACAACAGCTAGTGCCGTAGAGCATTGGCCACAGGCTCGACATTCTCGACCAGTTATAGAGGTCATTGAGCGTGGTCAAAACGACATTATTCGATAAGTCTTGGGTGACTTGTGGCGTTGCGGCAGGATTGATGAGGCGTTGGGTTTGTTCTTCAATACTGAAGTCCAAGCCAACATTTTCGGATTTCATGACCATTCTAAGGCTCCTTTTCTCCAAGCGTAGACTAGACCTAATACCAAAATGCTAATAAATATGAGTGCTTCGACAAAAGCGAGTAAGCCTAGTTTACTAAAGGCGATCGCCCAAGGATATAAAAATACCGTTTCTACGTCGAAGATCACGAAGGCGAGCGCGAACATATAATAACGAATATTAAACTGTATCCATGCTCCCCCAATTGGTTCGCAGCCAGATTCGTAGGTGGTACGACCTGCTGCTCCCGACTGTTTTGGACTGAGTAGAGCCGATAAGCCTAGTCCCGATAGGGGGACTAGCGTACAAACAATGATGAATACTAGTAAGTATTCGTATCCGCTTAAGACCAAGATGTATTACCTCTTTCAAGCTAGCTTGGCTAAATTCTAATTTATATCTACAGGCAAGGGGCTTAAGCCCCTTGTTCATGAAGCGCAGAGCGCCGAAAGAATTCTTGCTGATACAAATTAGGAGATCCTGAATACATTATATGTTTGCTGTGGTAGATGAAAATTTGTTACAGACTAGAAATTTGTCTATGACTTGGCTTATATAATTAAAACTCATGTTAAATGCCGTTGATTTGAAGCTTTAGCGGCGATCGCAATACGGCGATTTGCTACCGCTTTAGATTAACAGCTTCAGAATATATTCTTAAAATTGCTTTTATTGCTGTTTTTATTACCAAATCTAAAGTTTAGGAACGGAAGCAGGACAAGCCGCCGATCTAAACCGATAACGTTTTTATTTAATTTTTTATTTAGTAAAGTTTAGGAGAAACCATGAGTCAAGGTTTAGCAACGCTTTTGCGTGTAGGTACACAAAAATCTCACTCCGCTGCCGAGAGTACCGATTTTATTAAGTGCTTTTTAAAAGGCGTGGTTGACAAAACATCCTATAGCAGACTCGTCGGCAATCTTTACTTTGTGTATAAGGCGATCGAAGCTGAGTTTGAAGTTCACAAAAATGATCCTGTCCTCAGTAAGCTCTACTATCGCGAACTATGGCGCGAAAAGAGTCTCGAACTGGATATGTTGTTTTACTTCGGCTCTAACTGGCGCGAAGAATTTAAGCCCACACCTGCTTGTGAAAAATATCTAGCGCGTATCCGCGAGATTTCGGCTAATGATCCTGTGTTGCTCGTTGCTCATGCTTACACTCGCTACATGGGCGACCTCTCTGGTGGACAAATCCTCAAGAAAATCGCCAAAGAGGCGATGGGTTTACAGGACAACAATGGTACGGCTTTCTATGAGTTTGATGATATTCGCAATGCTGGCGAATTTAAGAAAGGCTACCGTGAAGCTCTTGACACTTTGCCTGTAGATGCGGAAACTGCCGATCGCATTGTTAAAGAAGCTAATGCGTCTTTCCATATGAACATGGCGATGTTTCGTGAGCTAGAAGGTAACTGGTTTGTGGCGCTAACAAAGTTTGGCTGGAATTCTTTAGTCACCAAGATCAAGGGCGAGCCTAAACCCACCTCAGTTCGTCGCGAATCAAATGCGATCGGCTAATTTTTGAGGCGATCGCTAAGTTCATAAAAAAATAGAGAATGTGGGTTGCACATTCTCTATTTTTTTTGAAATCTTTTTGAAATTTTTTTAATGGGTGACCTGGGATTTGAACCCAGGACCAGCGGATTAAGAGTCCGATGCGCTACCACTGCGCCAGTCACCCGTAGTTTGCTTTTTTGATTAGATCGATTTGACAAAAAAGTGATCTAATCAAAGAGCGATTTATATAGTAGCAAACGATCGCGTAATTACCTAATAAAATTTGCGAGACTTCCAATTTTTACTTTGAAGTCAGTTTTATGGTTGCGGCTCTCATGGCGACAATAGGCGAGACTCTTAACAAAACGTTATTATTGATAGTGTGGCTTATTTGGGTAGATCTAGTGATTTGCGCTCAGCCTAAGACCAAATACTTTGTAAACTTTTATTTTTTAAGCTTTTATTTAATTTTTATTTAGTACCCATTTGAAAATCACTATTTTTAAAGACATGACTCAAACTTCCACAACACCTTTACCCAAGCAAGATTTACAAACTAATCAAATAGTTATTTCCAAAAATTATCAGCCTAGTTTTTGGTCAGATGATTTTCGGCAAGAAGTATCAGCTTTGACTACACGCTTATTTATTCAGTTACGTCGTCGCCCTACTACTTTGATCGCGGGGGTGTTGCAACCCTTGATGTGGTTGTTGCTATTTGGAGCTTTATTTAGCGGTTTACCCGAAGGCTTAGTCGGTGATGGACAGACCTATGTGCAGTTTTTGGCGGCGGGAATTATTGTGTTTACGGCTTTTAGCAGCGCTCTTAATTCAGGGTTGCCGATGCTGTTCGATCGCGAATTTGGTTTTTTAAATCGAATTTTGGTCGCGCCATTGGTGTCGAGATTTTCAATTATTGTCGCCTCGGCGATTTTTATCATCGTGCTGAGTTTGGTGCAAACTGTGGCGATCGTGACCGTGAGCGGATTGATGGGCGCGGGTTTGCCAAGTTTAAGTGGCTTAGCTTTAATGGCGCTGATTTTGACGCTGTTGATCGTGGACTTTACGATGTTGAGCTTAGGGCTTGCTTTTGCGATGCCCGGACATCAGGAGATGCTTGCCTTTATTTTTTTGGTGAATTTGCCTTTGATGTTTTCTAGTACGGCGCTTGCACCTCTGGCTTTTATGCCGACTTGGTTACAGTGGATTGCCAGCCTTAATCCCCTATCTTGGGCGATCGAGCCGATCCGTTATGTTTATAGTCACGGCACTTGGGCTTGGGATAGTGTGGTGTTTACGGCTCCTTGGGGTGATATGACGATGATGAGTGCAGCGATCGCCTTGTTTTTGTTCGGAGGTTTGGTGAGCGTATTAATTCGTGGCACTTTGAGCCGAGGCGTAGCATGATTGCTGAGTCAGGTGAAGCTGCTGTTTTTCCTGATGTTCAACCATTTACGGATAATTGGTCATATCTCAAAGCGGAATTGGCTTGGCTAGATCGGGTAATCATGCGATCGCTATCTAAGCAACGTCAAACTAATCAAGATGTGGAGCGGGTGGCGCGATCGCCTGCCGATCGCTCGACTAGTCATTGGTGGAAAGGCTTTATCGCGATCGATCCTGCCAAGGGCGGTAGTCAAGTTCCCCCAAACGTTCCCCAGATTCACCATCCCCTCGGTCGTTATGGTCATCGTATTGAAGTCAGCCGCGCTCAAAATATTCGGTTAGCGCTGCCTGATTTGATCGATCGCCTTGAGCTAGGACATTTTGAGCGAGATCTATTAATTCTTGGTCTTGCCCCTGAAATTAGTCGCCGCTATGAAAAGCTGTATGCTTTTTTAAACAACGATGAAACTAATTGTAAACAGCCGACTGTTGATTTGGCGCTGCGTCTTTTTTGTCGTTCTGATGCTGATTGGCGCAATGCTCGCAGTAAGCTGTCCCCCCAATCGCCATTAATTAAGCGCAAAATTATTCAGCTTTATGCTCCCGCCAACTCGACATCGCGATCGCTCCTCGCCAAAGCCATGTTGATTAGTGAAAAAGCGGTAAATTATCTGCTGAGTGAGGATATGCTCATTGAGGCGATCTTGCCAAAACCAAGAACCAAAAAATAGAAAACTAGTAGCGGCGCAAAGCGCTGTAAGCGTCATAGCGATCGCTATAATATTAAAACTCAATACACACATAGCTTCTCAGGGCTGGAGATAAGATCATGGCGATCGCCTCAATAAATCCTGTAACGGGAGAAGTATTAAAGACTTTTACGCCGCTAACTGATGCCGAACTCGAAGATAAGGTAGCCCTTGCCGATCGCACTTTTGCGACTTATAGACATACTAGTTTTGGCGATCGCACTCAATGGCTAAATCAAGCCGCCGATATTCTGGAATCCAAAAAAACAGAGTTTGGGATCATCATGACCCTCGAAATGGGCAAAACTCTCAAAAGTGCGATCGCTGAGGTCGAAAAATGTGCCAATCTCTGTCGTTTTTATGCCGAACATGCGCCCAGCTTTTTAGCCGATACGCCCGCAGTTACCGATGCTAGTCGGACGCTAATTCGCTATCAACCGTTGGGAATTATTTTGGCGGTAATGCCTTGGAATTTCCCGTTTTGGCAGGTGTTTCGGTTTGCTGGGCCTTGTTTGATGGCGGGGAATGTGGGACTTCTGAAACATGCGTCTAATGTGCCGCAATGTGCTTTGGCGATCGCTGAAATTTTTCATGCGGCGGGTGTACCTGAAGGGGCTTTTCAGACTTTGTTGATTGGAGCCGATCGCGTGGCAAATCTAGTTGCCGATGTGCGAGTAAAGGCGGCGACCTTGACGGGTAGCGAACCCGCAGGGCAAAGTCTGGCGGCGATCGCAGGACATCATCTTAAAAAAGTAGTATTGGAATTGGGCGGGAGCGATCCGTTTATCGTTCTCAAAAGCGCCGATTTAGAATTGGCGGTCAGTACGGCGGTGACTGCGCGAGTGATGAACAACGGACAAACCTGCATTGCCGCCAAGCGGTTCATTCTCGAAGAGGCGATCGCCGATCAATTTATTGATAAATTTGTCCAGAAATTTAAAGCCCTCAAGATTGGCGATCCGATGCAAGCAGACACGGATATTGGACCTCTCGCCACTCCAAAAATTTTGGAAGATCTTGATTTACAGGTAAAAGCCAGCGTTGAATCAGGCGCAAAGGTTTTAGTCGGCGGCTATCGTCTCAATGAGAAAGGGAATTTTTATGCCCCCACAATTTTGGTGGATATCCCGTTAGGAGCGCCGCCCTATCAAGAAGAGTTTTTTGGTCCTGTGGCTTCGGTATTTCGCGTCAAGGATCTTGATGAGGCGATCGCTCTTGCCAATAGTACTAATTTTGGATTGGGTGCAAGTGTTTGGACAAATGATGTGTTAGAACAAGAACAGGCGATCGAGCAGATCGAAGCGGGTGCGGTCTTTGTCAATAGCATGGTCAAATCTGATCCGCGTGTTCCCTTTGGTGGCATCAAGCGATCGGGCTATGGTCGTGAGTTGGGGATAGAAGGTATTCGCGAATTTGTGAATATCAAAACTATCTGGATTCGATGAACCCATGTGAATTAGAGAGTGTTTGAGAAGTCTGGGCATTCGCTAAAAACACTGATTGATCCCCCCTAGCCCCCCTTACGAAAGGGGGGAAAAGATTAAAAAAGTCCCCCTTTCGTAAGGGGGATTTAGGGGGATCAAAACTTCTCAAACACGCTCTTATCTAAATAATTTTTTTTAAAATAATCCATTAAGGACTCACTATTTTTATGCCTGACAACAAACGACAAATTGATTCATTAGATGAAAGTGAGCTATTCCATTTGGGAGGGAAAACAGCTAACTTTGTGATTGTGCCTGCTCAAATTCGATATCATCACATTAAGATTGATGATTTAGAAAAGCCTGTGGCGGCGATCGCTTATAACGGATTCACTTATAGTTTATTTCGGACTAGTACTGACTGGAGCGAAGTAGAAAAGATAACTAGCCGCCTTTCGGCAGCTTATGCGATCACCGTAATCAAGAAAGGCTGGGCTATTTGGGTATTTGAATATTAAATTACTGGCGTTGTTCTCCAATCTCCGCAAAGGCTTGTTCAAAATCCTCATTGGTAATCCGTAGATTTTCGATAAGATTGGAGTCATCGCGCTGATGACGGCGAATGGCAAAAATAGCGGCGCGATTACTCAGAAAAGCTAGATCGGCTCCATTCCATTTTTCGGTACGCTCTGCCCAAACTTCTAAATCGAGATTTTCGGCAAGGGGGCGATCGCGATTATGGACGGCAAGAATCGAACTGCGACCATCGCGATCGGGTAAATCTACCATCATATGCAACTCGATGCGTCCCGATCGCAATAGGGCAGGATCGATCGCCTCACGGCGATTAGTTGCGCCGATCACTAATAAACCTTCTACAGATTGCAGTCCATCGAGTTCGGTTAATAACTGACCGATCACGCGATCGCTAACCCCACTATCACCTTGATGGCTACCTCGCGCAGGGGCAAGGGTATCGATCTCGTCAATAAAAATCACACAGGGAGCGGCTTGACGGGCTTGAGCAAATAACTGCCGAATTGATTGTTCTGAAGCTCCGACCCATTTTGTAAGCAGTTCTGAACCCGCAACCGCAATAAAATTAGCTTGGGCTTGAGTGGCGATCGCCTTAGCCAGTAAAGTCTTGCCAGTACCAGGGGGACCATAGAGCAGCACCCCACGCGGGGCTTTGGCGCGAATATGGGCATAGAGCGCAGGATCGACTAAGGCTCCTGCGACCGCTTCTTGCAGAGTTTGTTTAGTTTTCGCCAGTCCACCAATTTCTGACCATTGGACTTTGGGAACTTGAATTTGCAGCGATCGCAATACGGCGGGTTGGACTTGTTTGAGAGCCGTTTCAAAATCGACATAATTTACATCAAGCCCCTCAGGAATGTCGGTCAAATCGGCAACCTGACGGCGCAAAGCATTGGTAGCTGCTACTTGGCAAAGTCCTTTGATATCGGCTCCCACATAGCCGTGAGCTAGATCCGCAATTTTATCCAAATCAACATCATGGCTCAAAGGCATCGATCGCGTATGGATGGCTAAAATCTCCCGACGGGCGCGGCGATCGGGAATCGGAAAAATAATTTCGCGATCGAATCGACCGGGGCGACGCAAAGCAGGATCGATCGCATCAGGGCGATTGGTAGCGGCGAGGACGATGATTCCTTTAGATTCAGCAAATCCATCCATTAAGCCTAACAATTGAGCGACCAAACGTTTTTCAACTTCGCCTTCAACATTGGCGCGATTAGGTACAAGCGCATCAATTTCATCGATAAAGATTAAACATGGAGCCGACTTTGCCGCTTTCTCAAATACCTGTCGCAACCGAGTTTCCGCTTCCCCATAATATTTACTAATAATTTCGGGTCCCACAATCGCGATGTAATTCACGCCCAAGACATTGGCAAGCGATCGCGCTGTGAGAGTTTTGCCAGTGCCTGAAGGTCCAACTAGCAACACGCCTTTAGGCGGTTCCAGCCCTAACTTTGCCAAAATATCAGGACGTTTAAGGGGAATTTCTACCAAATCGCGCAACTGTGCCAAGGTGTCGCCCAAGCCACCCACCAAGTCGGCGATCACGGGTTGATTTGGGATATCAGTTTTGATTGCATCAGGCTTGATTACATCAGGCGAAGTTACTTCGCGATCGCCGCCTGATGTAGTCGCGGCGCGAGGCGATCGCGGAATATTGCTGCGACGGGGAATACTCGATAACGGGCGGGAGGATACATTTACCTCAGTGCGAACTTCGCCTGATTTCTGCTTCTCTTCTAGTTTTTGGGCAAGATCGATGAGTTGATCGAGATTAAGTAATTGCTTGACATCATCGACAAAAGATTCTAAGCCTTCCACTTTAAAAGCGAACTTGTCCCTAAAACTATCTTTATCGTTACTCATCGATACTTTCCCTGTGCGATCGCTTCTATGTTAGCCATCATTATGTTAGCTCTGATTAAGGGGCGATCGCCTCAGCATAAATTCTCGATCCACCACAAAAGGCGGCGCAAAGCGCCGCCTTTTATTCTAATGAGTTTCGCCACGTTGGGCTTCGGTATCAATTTTTGTGATTTTTTGTAAAGTAGCCATTCTAAAACTGCTATGATAATAATCGTAAAAATTGTAATTTCTTATCAAATGCCGATGTAGCACAGGGGTAGTGCAGCTGATTCGTAATCAGCAGGTCGTGAGTTCAAATCTCATCATCGGCTCTTTTTTATTGCTTGAAAACAAGTCAAAGGCTCAATAGGTGATTCGGGGAGGTGAGCCAAAGAAATAAATTGGTAATATTGTATCGAAATCTATAAGCGACGATCGCTATGCTGAGCCTAAACTTAACACATCTAATCGATGACGCAAAATGCTACGAAACAGTGCGTCAGATGAGATGGGCAACAAGAGTGTGCTGTCCGAAATGTAAAAGCTCAGAGGTAATAAAGCGAGGGAAAGATGAAATACAACCTGCTCGGCAACGATACCAGTGTAAAACTTGCAACGCCAACTTTGACGATCTAACCGACACAATATTTGCAGGACACCATCAGATCTCTACAAGATTGGGGTTATGCTCACAAAACGGTTTGTCATGGTGCGGGAGACTATGCAAAAGATGAAGATGGTGATGGTTTCTGTGAAGTTCATGTCAATACCATGTAAGGCTTTTGCGGTCTTGGCTAAGACCTCATCGTGGTATTTCTCAAGAAAAGTTACCTTTGTATCTGGGCTTCTTTGGGTGTGTTCATAATGCTAAGAGGAAAGCTTTGCTAAGTGCTTTGTTGGACTCTCTCCTTTCTTTACCTCCCCGAAACACCTATTGAGCCTGATCCTGACTCGTTTTCATAACTTAAAAAAGTCTTAGTCTCAATATTACATGATCTTCTTGAGCAATATTTTGATCGTCTGCTTGAGCTTATCTATCGAGGCGATCGCCTCAATTCAAATCTTCAAACAGCTTATTCAGCCATAAATCAGTTTTAAGCTTAACCACAACACATAGTTTATTTAGGGCTTTTCGGTAAACCCGCGATCGCTTGATACCCATTAAATGATATTTTGAGACACAGTTAGCTTTATATGCGATCGCAAAAAGTTAAATAAGAAAGTTAAACTTTTATAGTTTGACCAATTGCATTTTCTTGCACGTCATTTCATCGCAAATTTTTTAGAATCTAATTTAAGAGGCTGGAGTAAGCTGCAAGCATGGTAACAACCGCAGAGAAAGTATCAGTCGGGCGCATCACTAAGGTCATTGGTCCTGTTGTCGATGCCGAATTCCCTAGTGGCAAAGTCCCCGAAATTTATAACGCCGTGATCGTCACGGGTCGCAACTCCGCAGGACAAGACATCAATGTCACCTGTGAAGTTCAGCAATTACTCGGTGGCAACCAAATTCGCGCTGTAGCGATGAGTACCACTGACGGCATCGTTAGAGGTATGGATGTTACCGATACTGGCGCACCGATTACCGTTCCTGTTGGACCTAATACCCTAGGTCGCATCTTCAACGTATTGGGCGAACCCATTGACGAAATGGGACCTGTTGTCACCGAAGAAAAATTCCCAATTCACCGTCCATCTCCTGCATTTACCTCTCTAGAAACCAAACCAACCACCTTTGAAACGGGCATTAAGGTCATTGACCTTCTAGCGCCCTATCGCCGTGGTGGCAAAATTGGACTATTTGGTGGTGCTGGCGTAGGCAAAACCGTATTAATCCAAGAATTAATCAACAACATCGCGAAAAAGCACTCTGGCGTATCCGTATTTGGTGGTGTTGGCGAACGTACCCGCGAAGGTAATGACCTTTACCATGAAATGAAAGAATCGGGTGTACTTCAGTACCTCGCTCTTGTTTATGGTCAAATGAACGAGCCACCTGGAGCGCGGATGCGTGTGGGCTTAACTGCTTTGACGATGGCGGAATATTTCCGTGACGTATCCAAGCAAGACGTATTGTTGTTCATCGACAATATTTTCCGCTTCACTCAAGCTGGTTCCGAAGTATCGGCGCTACTTGGTCGGATGCCATCGGCTGTAGGCTATCAACCAACTCTTGCCACCGACATGGGTGCTTTGCAAGAGCGCATTACCTCAACTACTGAAGGTTCAATTACTTCCGTACAAGCGGTGTATGTACCTGCGGATGACTTGACTGACCCTGCTCCTGCAACCACCTTTGCTCACCTCGATGCAACCACTGTGTTGTCTCGTGGCTTGGCTTCTAAAGGGATTTATCCTGCGGTTGACCCTCTTGATTCTTCTTCGACGATGCTGCAACCTGGTGTTGTTAGCGATGAACATTACCGTGTTGCGCGTGGTGTCCAATCAATTCTTCAACGTTATAAAGAACTTCAAGATATTATCGCCATCTTGGGTCTAGATGAACTTTCTGAAGAAGACAAACTTGCCGTAGCCCGCGCCCGTCGCATCGAGCGTTTCTTGTCGCAGCCATTTTTCGTTGCTGAAGTATTTACTGGTTCTCCTGGTAAGTATGTCACCCTCGAAGAAAGCATCAGTGGTTTCGATCGCATCCTTAAGGGTGAACTCGATGATCTTCCTGAGCAAGCGTTCTACCTCGTTGGCAATATCGAAGAAGCGATCGAAAAGGCTGAAAAGTTGAAAGCTAAAGCTGGTAAATAGATCATGACCCTAACTGTAAAAGTAATTGCCCCAGATCAAACGATTCTGGATACTACCGCAGAGGAAGTGATTTTGCCTAGTTCCACAGGGCAACTTGGGATTTTGACCGATCACGCTCCTCTGATTTCGGCACTCGAAACAGGCGTATTGCGTTTTCGCAAGGATAAGGCTTGGGCGGCGATCGCTTTAACAGGTGGTTTCGCTGAAGTCGAAGAAAACGAAGTAACTGTGTTGGTTCGTAGTGGCGAATTGGGCAGTGCGATTAATCCTGAAGATGCACGCAAGAAGCTCGAACAAGCTGAGCAAACTTTGGCTGGTATTAAGGCTGAAGACAAGCAAGGCAAGATTCAAGCTGAGCAAAATGTGCGGATGGCTCGCGCTAGATTGCAGGCTACTACTGCTATTTAATTGATTCACAAAAAAATGTAGGAGCAATTCATGAATTGCTCCTACATTTTTTTGTTTATTAGGTCAGGTTTTTTCTTCAAATACTGGTCATTACTTGACTCATCGACAGCGAAATGTTGGGAAAAATATCAGAGGCGATCGCTTCGCTATCTCTATAAACCTTCTCAACATAAACTCCATTCACTAAAGTTAATACTGAAAAATTTCCCAATAGAAAGTCAACAATCCAATATTCGGGAATTCCAAATTCGGCGTATTCCTTGCGCTTTTCGATAGTATCAACTGTGCGACAGGTTGGGCTGACGATTTCAATTACCAGCAAACATGGCTCATACAATATGTCTGGCTGATTGCCTAAGCTTTTTTTCTGGGAGAGAGTCATCACTAAGACGTCAGGGCGGCGCGTTCTTTTCCCATTGAATATTTCAGTACTATTAACCCGAACGCAATAGGGATGATTAGAGTGATTTATTGCTGACTGCAAAAAGAACGCGAAAAACATCATCAAATCATTATGAAATACCGATGCTGGACTCACTTGAACTAATTCTCCATCGTTAAATTCATAGCGCCTGTCACTGCCATCTTCATATATGAGATATTCCTCAAATGTCATTTTTCGGGTCGTGGTGACGGTCATTGGTTTCCATCCTAAAAAAAAATAAAACCCATAGATGCAAAGTCGATCTTAGTACAACTTTTTATCTATGGGGATTTTAATTACAAAAAAAATCAGAATCACGGATTAAATAGATTATGGGGTAGTGATGCAAAGTAATGGTTAGGCTGTAATCGAGGCATTGTAATGATGTATGAAGTACCAAATAGATCCAATATGATTCTTCAACTTTTTGGAAAAAGATAATGTCTTCCTTACCAATCTTCCAATTCTTTGACGGA
>JANODY010000104.1:0-69356 GCA_031412945.1 Cyanobacteria bacterium SOY_65_metabat_81 | reverse complement strand
CCTAAATCATTTATGAGAAAAATAGGGCTTCGACACTTCGACAAGCTCAGTGCATCGCTTCGCTCAGCCAGCGTATATCGTTGGCTGAGCGCGATGTCCTGAGCTTGTCGAAGGGAAGTCGAAGCCTCTCACAACTCATTTAGGATTGCGCCCATCTATCTTCTTTTGCGAATTAAAGATAAAAGGCGGCGCGATGCGCCGCCTTTTACTTTTTGGGTTTTAAGCTCGAAAAGCAGTGACTATGGCTATATAATCTAGCCGTCAAGAGTGCTTAAAAACGAAACTGTTGCAGAGGGCATAAAAGTGGAACTGCTCTGGCTGCTTGTGGGAATTGTCATTGGCGCGATCGCCACTAGTGCTTGTTGGTTTAGTTGGAATTATGCCAGACAAAAACGCGATCGCAAATTTCGACAGCGATCGCGCCATGTATTTAAAGCCAAATCAATACATAGCCTTAAATCTTGGGCGTTAAATATTCAGCATAACCTTCAAAAAAAATCTCGCGATCAACATGATCTTGCTGAAACAATCAAGCAGAGAAGCAATGCTGGTGAGCCTCTGTTATGGGAAAAGATCGTGGAAGTGGCTCCTATCGGCTATATCCAAGTTGATCGAGATAATCGCTTAGTGGTCTGCAATCAACGCGCCGCGACCATGATGAGCATCGCCAATCATCAACAAGGACTGATCCGTAAGCCATTTTTATTGCAACTGATTCGCTCCTATGAACTTGATCGGCTAGTCGAGAAAACGCGATCGCGCCTAGCAGGATCTCAAGTTGATTGGGTCTTTCATCCAGCCATTGCCGATCCTGTTGATCCCGTGCCGCAGATAGGTAGAGCGATCCGCGCCCATAGTATTTGTTTTGAGCAAGGGCAAATTGGCATTTTTTTAGAAGATCGTCAAGAAGCCACGGCGATCGCCCAACAACGCGATCGCTGGACATCTGATGTCGCCCATGAGCTAAAAACACCCCTAACCGCGATCCGTCTGGTTGCCGAAACTATTGAGCCGCGTGTCGATCCATCTGCCAAAATTTGGGTCGTTCGTTTGTTAGGTGAGATCGATCGCATTACGAATCTAGTTAAAGACTTACTGGAGCTAGGACAGATGGATGTGGGGCTAGAACCAACGCTACATCTCAGTGAAGTAAATCTGGCGGCATTGGTGCGATCGGTCTGGGCAACTCTGGAGCCGATCGCCAATCGCCGCAAAGTCAGCCTAAACTATCTCGGCGATGAGCAGCTAACCCTGAAACTTGATGAATCGCGGGTATATCGACTACTGCTTAATTTATTAGACAACAGCATTAAACATAGTCCGTCGCTCCAGTGCATTACAATCAAAACCAGCGTAGTTGACGCAAATCTGTTTATTGAAGCAATTGATGCGGGTGATGGTTTTCCCGAAGACGCTCTACCACATATTTTCGATCGCTTTTATCGTGCTGATCCATCGCGAACAAGGTCGGGACTAGATCGCGGCGGCAGTGGCTTAGGGCTAGCGATCGCCCAGCAAATCGTCAAATTACATCAAGGCGCGATCGTTGCCAAAAATCATCCTGAGACTGGGGGAGCATGGATTACCATCACGCTACCGTATCAAAATATATAGAAATCTATGAGTGCCGAAAAACTTCTAAAAGACTATGCTTCTGGGCGGCGCGACTTTGCTAGCTTAAATTTAGCTAATGTCAATTTATCTAATAGTGATCTGATTGGCATTAACTTAAGCAAAGCCGATCTCAGGCGTACCAATTTAGTCTTCGCTTATCTCAATAAAGTCACTTTTAATCATGCCAACCTGTCTGGTGCAAAACTAGGCGGAGCTACGCTCAATCAAGCGATCATCATGAATGCCAACCTCACCGAAGCGGATTTGCATGGGGCAATGTTGCAACGGGTCAACTTATTTGGGTCAAATCTTTCCCTTGCCAACTTGATGGACGCTAACCTCAGCGAAGCTGATCTTCGCAGCGTAAATTTGCGCGGGGCAAACTTGCGCTGTGCCATTTTGAGTGCGGCTCTCATGCGCGAAGAGCGCGGCTATCCACCGACAACGATGAGTGGAGCTAATTTACGCAAAGCTGATTTGCGCGGGGCAAATCTGAGTGGCGCTGATTTGACAGGGGTAGATCTGTCTGGGGCAAACCTAAGTGACGCGACTCTCACTAGAGTCAATCTGCAAGGTGCAAATCTGAGTGGCGCGATCGCGATCGGGACAATTTTTAGTGAGGCAAATCTTAGCAGTGTCAACCTCACCGAAGCAAATCTCAAAAGTGCCAATTTAATTAAAGCCGATCTTAAAAATGCCAATCTCCATCTTGCCAACCTATTTGGAGCTAACTTAACCAAAGCCAGTATGAGTATGGCGACTTTGAGCAAAGCCACCTTGATTCAAGCGATTCTCACTGGCTGCGATCTGTCGCGATCGCTATTAGATGGCGCAAATCTTAGCCAAGCCAGCTTAGTTGACGCTTATTTAGTCAGAGCCAATCTTGATGGAGCCGATCTCAGTGATGCGACCTTGACCAGAGCCGAACTAAGCGGGGCTAGCACCATCGGCACAATTTTTAGCGGGGCAACCATGCCCGATGGCAAAACGGCGTAAAACTCAATATTTTTGAAAAGCTTGAAAAGGCTTTGAAAAGTCTTTAAAAAAGCTTGACTTGTGCTAAGTTGATACCCCAAATGCAGACAGCATTTGCAATATTTTTGATGGAGTAAGTTTATGAGCGCACAGAATCGAATCCCTGTAGGTATTATTGGCGCATCGGGTTATGGTGGTATCCAATTAGTCAGGCTGCTGCTAGAGCATCCATTGGTAGACATTACCTACATGGGGGGCAGTGGCTCTGTGGGGCAGAATTTTGCTGATTTATATCCTCATATCGCCCACGCCGTTAATCTGCCCATCGAAAATCTAGAGCCTGAGGCGATCGCCGATCGCGCTCAAATTGTCTTCTTATCATTACCTAATGGATTGGCTAGCAAAATTGCGCCGCGCCTATTAGCCAAAGGCTGTAAAGTCCTCGATCTGTCCGCAGATTATCGCTTTACCGATCTGCAAGTTTATGAATCTTGGTACAACGAAGCCCGCACGGACACCGAAGTAAACGCCAATGCTGTCTATGGACTGCCCGAAATTTATCGCGATCGCATTGCCACCGCCAATCTAGTTGGATGTGCAGGTTGCTATCCGACCGCTAGTTTATTAGCTTTGCAACCTTTGCTCAAGCAGGGTTTAATCGATCCTAGTACCATCATTATCGATGCTAAATCAGGTACATCTGGCGGCGGTCGTCAACCAAAAACCAATTTATTACTAGCCGAAGCTGATAGTTCAATCGGAGCTTATGGTATTGCTAGCCATCGTCACACACCTGAAATCGAACAAATTTGCAGTGATTTAGCTGGACAAGAAGTTTTGGTTCAATTTACGCCGCACCTGATGCCGATGATTCGCGGCATTCTCTCAACGGTATATGCCAAATTGCGTGACCCCGGTTTAGTTAAAGAAGATCTGCTTACCATCTACAAATCTTTTTATCGCAATTCAGAATGGGTGCAGGTTTTGCCCAAAAATATTTTTCCGCAAACCAAATGGGCTTTAGGCACAAATCTCTGTTATCTCGGTGTCGAAGTCGATGAGCGCACAGGTCGCGTAATTGTGGTTTCGGCGATCGATAACTTGATGAAGGGTCAAGCCGCCCAAGCGGTGCAATGCATGAATATCATGATGGGCTGGGAAGAGTCATTGGCTCTGCCTAAACTCACTTTCTATCCTTAGGAATGAAAATTTATTAAAACCCAAAATTGTTTGAAATCCTTGTAGTAGCGCGGGCATCCTGCCCGCTTTTTGGGGAGATTTGTCAGTTAATCAGAATTTTCCCTTACTCACTATTTTTTAAATTTATCGTAACGGTCTTTGGAGATTTTTATGATCAAGATTGATTTCAACATGATGACTAAACAAGAATTACGCGGTTATGTAATTGCCCATCCTGACGACAGAAATGCGTCTCGTATATTTGTCGATCGCTTCACAGCAGAAGCTTCTTCAACAACTTTTGCTATGCCTCATTCAATAAATGACATTAAAGAATTTGATCTTTTAATAAAACAAGTAGTAAACCAAAAAGTCGCGCTATCAACCATGCTAAATGACCGCAACAGCTAAAAGTATTGGTGAGCAAGGATTGCTGAAAATGTTTCGGCAATATTGTAGTGATGTGGTTGGCGATGATGCCGCGCCTATGGGCGCAACTTTGCCCGATCGCCAAATGGTGGTAACTACCGATATGTTGGTAGACGGGGTGCATTTTAGCGATCGCACTACGAGTCCTGAAGATGTCGGATGGCGAGCGGCGGCGGTGAACTTATCTGATCTAGCGGCGATGGGCGCGGAGCCTTGGGGATTGGTGATGGCGGTGGGGTTGCCGCCTGAGACATCACTGGATTGGATTGAAGGGGTATATCGGGGATTTAGCCAATGTTTGCGAACTTATAAAACAGAACTAGTCGGCGGCGATACTGTGCGATCGCCTATTCGGACTTTATCCGTAACTGCTTTTGGACAAGTCCCTAAACATCAAATTATTCAAAGGCATACGGCGCAAGTGGGAGATGCGATCGTGATGACGGGTGAGCATGGCAGATCCAAAGCAGGTTTGGAACTTCTCTTAGATCCAAAGTTAAAAGAGAAGTTAATATCTCCATTCAAACAAGGCGATCGCCTTTTCTCAAAACAAGAATTAGTCCAAGCAATTTGTACTTATCATCAAAGACCAATTCCCCGTTTTGATGCGATCGCCGTTTTGAGTCAAATACAGGCAAAAACGCACTTAAATAATTTTGTTGTGTCGGGAATGGATAGTAGTGATGGATTAGCCGATGCAATCGCCCAAATTTGTCGCGCTAGTCAAGTCGGCGCAAAAATATATTGGGATAAATTATTAATTCCTGACATAGTGCAGATCTTGGCAGGCGATCGCGCCTTAGATTGGGTACTCTATGGCGGCGAAGATTTTGAACTAATTTTAGCTATGCCCTTTGAGTTAGCCGAGCAATTGGTAAACCAGTTAGCGAGTGCGGTGATTATTGGCGAAATTATCGCAGGTGATCAAATTGAGGGATTAGAAATGCGATCGGCTTTTCAGCACTTTAACTAAAATTTTAAGAAGAAAAGAAGAAAAAAGTGGCGCTTCGCGCCGCTTTTTTTTGGTTTACGATTAAACACCTGATAGACATTAAAATAAACATAGTAAAAACTCTATAGTAAAATCAATGACTCTAGAAACAGCTTGGTTATTGCCTTGCTATGGCTTGCTGGGCGCAGCAGTCACCCTACCTTGGTCATTAAGGTTAGTGCGTGAAACAGGACCTCGTCCTGCGGCTTATTTCAATATGTTGATGACTGTGATTGCCCTAGTCCATAGCTGTTGGCTATTGACATCGATTTGGGGGCAACCGTCTCAACAGCTTGAATTTAGTTGGTTTCAAGCCTTCGATCTAAATCTTGTTTGCTCTTTTGAGATCTCCCCAATTAGCGCGGGTGCATCAGTGATGATTGCCACCATGAGCCTAATTTCCCAAGTCTATGGACTAGGCTCCCTAGAAACTGATTGGGCTTTAGCCAGATTTTGTGCCTTGATTGGCTTTTTTGAAGCTGCCATTACAGGGATTGCCTTTAGCGACTCCTTATTTTTTAGCTATGCCCTGCTCGAAATGCTCACCTTATCCACCTATTTATTAGTAGGATTTTGGTATGCTCAGCCTTTGGTGGTGACGGCGGCGCGAGATGCATTTTGGACAAAGCGAGTCGGTGACTTGTTTTTGTTAATGGGTGTAGTGACTCTCTCCAATCTGACCGATAGCCTTAATTTTTCAGATTTAAAAAACTGGGCGGAAGCTCCACAAACGATCGCCTATTTTGCCGAACATCAACAATTTGGCACCTTGTTAGGATTAGCCTTAATTGCGGGACCGATCGGCAAATGCGCTCAATTCCCTCTGCATCTATGGCTCGATGAAGCTATGGAGGGACCAAATCCCGCTTCGATTTTACGAAATTCAGTAGTCGTCGGCGCTGGAGCTTATGTATTAATTAAGTTTCAGCCCGTGTTATCCCTATTCCCTGTCGCCGCTCAAACCTCAGTGGTAATTGGCGCAATTACAGCGATCGGGGCGAGTTTAGTGGCGATCGCCCAAATCGATTTAAAACGCGCTTTGTCACACTCGACCAGTGGATATCTCGGCTTAGTTTTTATCGCCGTGGGGATGCAACAACCTGACCTAGCATTAGGATTGCTGTTTAGTCATGGCATCAGCAAATCTTTACTGTTCCTTAGTTCGGGCGCGGTGATGATGACGACCATGACTCAAGATCTGACCGAAATGGGCGGACTAAAAACCCGAATGCCAGCCACCTTAGTCGCTTTCATCGTGGGTTCTCTAGGGCTAGTGGCGATGATTCCCTTTGGTGGATTTTGGACACTTTTACGATGGGAAGAAACCTTTTGGAATAGCGATCCTTGGCTCATTGCGATCGCCCTATTAGTCAATAGCATTACCGCCTTTGGACTAATGCGAATTTTTGCACTGGTCTTTCTGGGAGACCCTCAACCCAAAACTCGCCGCGCCCCCGAAGTTGCTTGGCAAGTAGCCCTGCCTCTAGTCTCGCTGACGGTTATTACTTTGCTAGTGCCGATCTTGTTACCATCTTGGCAGTTTGTCGATATTGATCTCGATACCGTTGATATTTGGGGAAGTCTGGTACTTGCGGGTTCAGGACTATTCGGCTTTGGTGTGGGTGCATATATCTACATCAAGCCCTACGAAACTGGCAGCTACGAAACTGGCAGCTCAGTACCCATGCCTCCCAAGATCACCCGCAACGCTTGGAAAGCCGTACAAGATTTACTAGCCTATGACTTGTATGTAGAAAAAATCTATGAATACACAGTGGTGCTAGTCGTTGTCAGTGGTTCTAGGCTTTTGGCTTGGGTCGATCGCTATTTAGTCGATGGTTCGGTCAACTTTTTAGGCTTTGCCTCAATTTTTAGCGGCGAGAGTCTGAAATACACGGTGACAGGACGCTTACAACAGTATGTCTTAACCATCTTAGTTGGTCTGATTTTGATCGGATTTGCCGCTTTTTATGGATTGAATTAATCCAAGGAGAAAAACAAGTGTCACAACTTACCCTCTCGCCACCATCAACAAGATCGAAAATCTGGACAGATGACGAGTTAATGTCATTACCAGATGGAACTCGCTATGAACTGATCGATGGAGAATTAATTGATATGGGCAATTCAGGCGCTTTGCATGGCTACATTTGCAGCATTTTAGTAATGGCTTTGATGAATTACATCTTACCCAGAAAGCTCGGTATTATTCTTGATTCCAGTACTGCTTTTACGATGAAAAATGGTAACAAGCGATCGCCTGATATTTCCTTTGTATCAAAAGAAAAACTGCTAGGACTTGAGGAATTACCCGATGGCTTCTTAGATGGCTCTCCAGATCTGGCGATCGAGGTTCTCTCCCCTAACAACACGATCGCCGAAATCGATCAGAAGATTGTGGAATATTTTGAGAATGGCTCGCGATTAGTCTGGGTCATTAATCTCAAACAGCATTATGTCCTCGTCTATCGCTCAGCCCAAGAACCCGATCGCCTACTCAAGCAATCTGATGTTCTTGATGGTGAAGATGTTATTGCAGGATTTACGATGCCTTTAACTGAGCTATTTCAAAAACTCTCATTTTAGAATTATTTAAGATCCCCCTCAATCCCCCTTGCAAAGCTACTGTGTACACACAAACCTCAAAAACCCCCTTTAATTCCCCCTTGCAAAGGGGGAAGACTAGAAATTTGTTCCCTCCCCTTGTAAAGGGGAGGGCTAGGGAGGGGTTATTTCTGGGATTTTTGAAATTACTTTACTTGTGTGTACATGGTAGCCTTGCAAAGGGGGAAGAAGATTATTTTTCCTTTTTCTTTTTTTCTTTTTTAATATGCTTAGTACATTAATTTGGTTCCCGATCGCTGGTGCGCTGTTTATAGTTCTATTGGGCGGAGCGCTTGACTCCAAACAATTACGCAATATCTCTATGGCGATCGCGATCGCCACATTTGGTTGGTCGCTATTTTTAGTAAGCAAATTTGATTTGAGTTTTGCCTCAATGCAGATGAACGAATCATTAGCTTGGTTAGATCAGATTGGACTCAGCTATAGATTAGGCGTAGATGGCTTATCATTTCCATTAGTTTTACTGAATGGATTACTTTTAAGCATTGCCATCTATATCAGCAATGATATGCAACGCCCCCGCCTCTATTTCCCATTGTTATTACTGCTTGGTGGTGGTGTAAATGGAGCTTTTCTTTCACAGAACTTACTCCTATTCTTTTTGTTTTTTGAAGTCGAGCTAATTCCACTCTATCTATTGATCGCCATTTGGGGAGGCGAAAAACGGGGCTATGCCGCCACTAAATTTTTGATTTATACTGCCATTTCGGGAGTATTGATCTTAGCCGCTTTCTTTGGTATAGCAGCCTTTGGTAGTGGTGATACTACGCCCTTTGCCTTAACCTTTAACTATCAAGATTTAAATCTCGAAAATGTCCCAATAACGACTAAAGGAATTCTATTAGTTCTGCTCTTATTCGGTTTTGGGATCAAAATTCCGATCGTGCCATTACATACATGGTTGCCCGACGCTCACGTTGAAGCTTCTACCCCAGTTTCGACTTTACTGGCTGGCGTGCTGCTCAAATTGGGAACATACGGATTATTGCGCTTTGGGTTAGGATTACTGCCCGATGCATGGCAAGCGATCGCCCCTCTTTTAGCCGCATTGGCGGTGGTCAGCGTCATCTATGGATGCCTCACTGCCATCACCCAAACTGACATGAAAAAAATGGTCGCCTATAGCTCTGTCGGTCACATGGGCTATATTCTATTAGCCTTAGCGACAGCTACGCCATTGTCGTTATTGGGCGCAACTTTCCAGATGGTCAGTCACGGCTTAATTTCGGCTCTATTATTCATTCTGGTTGGCATCGTTTATAAGAAGACAGGAACTCGCAATATTAACTCTCTCAATGGATTACTCAATCCTGAACGCGGCTTACCCATTACAGGCTCACTAATGATCCTCGCGGCTATGGCAAGCGCAGGCACTCCGGGGATGGTGGGCTTCATCGCAGAGTTTGTGATTTTTCGTAGCAGTTTTGCCGTTTTTCCAGTCCAAACGCTTCTCTGTATGATTGGCACTGGCTTAACGGCGGTGTACTTCCTAATTATGATCGATCGCGTATTTTTTGGTCGTCTATCGATTCGCAAAGATGGCAGTGACGAGATTGTGAATACATTGCCACTGGGCCGATGGCAAGAAAAATATCCTGCGATCGCCCTTGCGATGATTATTATTCTTTTGGGGTTGTTCCCCAATTTTGCGACCAACATGATTGAGAGTTCAGCACAGGCGATCGCCCCAAGTCAAGCTCAACAAATAGCAACTAACCAGTCGGAATCTGAGACAAATCAAAATTGATTCAGATGCGAGTGCAAAGCTCTTAGAGCAAAACCTAGCAATCTTTAGGCTTTTGTGGTGGTTTGATGTCGCCTTTAGATTTGTTAAAGCCCTGCCCCGATTTACTCGAAGTTTTAGTCTTTTTGAACTTAGGCAACGGGGGCGTAGATTCGGTCAAATCTATTGCTGGATGTGCTGATATATTTATGTCTAGACTTGTCTTAACAATATCAGGTGCATCTGTATCAGGCACGTCTGTATTTGGCGCATCTGTATCAGGCGCATCTGTATCAGACCCGTCTGTATCAGGCGCATCTGTATCAGGCACATCTGTATCAGGCGCATCTGTTTGCATCAATGTCTCGACTAGGGCGATCGCGGGAATCTCTTCAGGAATAACTGCAACAACCCTTTCAAAATCAACTTCCTTACCTTCAACTTTAGTAGGGGCAACTTTGACTGCATCGATTGCAGAATTAAGCAAAGATATATTAATAATCTTGCCGCCGAGTTGATGGATTGTTTGTAGCTTTTTGGAAAAGGAGCTATAGGGAACAATCACTCTATGATGAGTAGCGCCTGTTTTTATTTTTTCTGTTAGACAGCCACCCGCAAACTCGATCATGACTCGGCAGCTTCTGTTAGCACTAAAATCTGTGCCATCAGTATCAATATCTAAATTTTTCATGAAAGACCTCGTGATACGCGAGAAAATCCGCACTTTAGTGCGAAGAAGTAAGCGAACGGCGGTTGAAACCGCCAGTAGATATTAAAAACCATAACTGTAGCCATCCTTACGATGAATAGTCGGGTACAGGGGCAATTTAGCCCCCTCGATATATTAATATGCCACATTTTATGGTGAAATATACTACACAAGCTTGAGTGAGTCGGTGTTAGTTCTCGAAGTAAAACTAAAAGGCAAAACAGAGCCGTACAACCTCATTGATGAGGCGATTACTGTGAACCCAACTTTTCGAGATACGTTCCTAAATCAGCAAAAGTTCCAGCATAGGTAATTGTGGAACTACTGTAGCCTTTTAATGAAACTGAATATTGCTTGAATGGTAACAAAACCGCCGCATAGGGAGTGTGCCCATAAGTAGTAGAACCGATCGCCACATCCATTCCCAATTGCTTGGTCGATGACTCCAATCGAAAAGCGGCATTGACCGTATCACCAAGTGCCGTGTAATCAGGATGTTCGCTAGTTCCCATCTGACCAACCATGGCATATCCTGTATTAATACCCGCACCTACGCGCAATTGAAATGGAAATTCAAATTTTTGGTTGAGTTGATTACTCATTTCATTAAGTTCGTGCAAAGCGCTATAGACTTTGAGCATGTCATGGGTTGATACTGTATCTGAACTTTTTTCAGTTTCATGAATCCACACTGTCATTACCGCATCGCCAATATATTTATCCACCCAACTACCGTGGCGATCGATGATCTCTCCAGCCCTCCGAAACCATGTCCCGATCGCCTCCGAAAGAATATGCTCATCCATTTGTTGAGTCAACTTCGTGAAGTCACGAATGTCAATCACTAAAACCGTGATTAGTTGCCGCTTATGCAACATGGCTGTGGCGATCGCATCAGTTTGTTCTTCGTTTAGAGCCGTATTAGTGTCAGGGACAGTCGAAACCTCAGGACAGTAAAACTCTAGATTGGTGTCGCCTAGAGTAATGCGATCGCCATTTTTTAAATTTACAGGGATAGTCACCCGCCGCCCGTTCACAAATGAACCATTGCGACTACCCAAATCAATCAAGAAATAATTGTTGTCTCCAACAATTTGAAACATGGCGTGATTGCGCGATGTACATTTATCAGACAGAGGAATATCATTTTCTGAGCCTCGTCCTAGCGTCCAAGAATATGCATTTACAAGAGCAACCTGCATCGCGCCCTGCGATCCATGAATTACGATATGTGGTTTCTCATCCCAAATTGTGACGGTCTGAATCACAAGGTTAGCAATCCTAAAATATGAATTTATTAAACAAATTAAGTGTGTTTGATCTATCTTGATCTAAGTACTTGTACAAAATAAATTACCCAAACCGATAGAGTTCCGCCCCTTCGGGGCGCAATTTTACGGGTTTGGATTTGTAATTATTTATGTTCATCTACTTAACTTGATCTAATTTTGCAAGTTTACTGTGATTCTTAAAATTTTCACTCATGCTAATATACCGTTTTTTGATGGCTGTGAGTAGAGCCAAAAGCTGTAGAACCAAAATTTTGATAGTTTTGATGATGTCATAAATATTTCGGGCAATCGATGTTATATGGTAGTCTTTTTTATATGATCCTACGGGGTGATGTAAATTTGACGGGGTTATCATAACTTATAGCTTTCGATACTGTCAGTTTTACCTAGGCTTATTGCAATGCAAACCACGCTTTCCAAAAAAGAAGAAAAGAAGCAATCTAGTAAACAAAGAAATCTCTGGAAAAACCCATGGATGCTTGTCATTTTACTAGTAATTTTATTGGGGGGTGGATTCACTGTCTTTCGGTTTTTTACTGGCGCGGCTCAAGACTCAACCACGGCTAACGATAGGACTGAGCTAGTTGATTCTAAGTCTTTGCCGATCAAAATTAAATCTAGCGGCATCCTGTTACCGATCGAGACTGTCAACTTAAGCCCTAAGCAAGCGGGGCGGCTGGTTGACTTGTTGGTTGAGCAGGGGGCGCGGGTAACTAAGGGGCAGGTAATTGCTCGCATGGATAATTCAAACTTAGTTCCGCAACTTTATCAGGCTCAAGCTCAGGCGGCGGCCAGCGAGTCAAATCTAATCAAACTACGCAATGGTAGCCGTCCTGAAGACATTGCGGCGGCTCAGTCAAGGATTGAGGCGGCGCGGGGAAGATTAGAAGCAGCGCGATCGCGTTTAGCTTTAAACGATAAGAGAACGATCCGCTATCAAGATTTGCAAACTGAAGGTGCGGTTTCTCGCGATCGCCTTGATGAAGTGTTGACTGATGATCGCAACACTCAAGCTGATGTGCTGACGGCTCAAGCTAATTTAGCTGAAGCAAATCGTCAATTAGAAGCTTTGCAAAATGGTAGCCGATCTGAAGATATTGCCCAAGCTGAGGCGCAACTGGCTCAGGCGATCGCGGGGATCAGGGTAATTGAGGTTCAAATCGAAGACACTATTGTTCGCGCTCCATTTGCAGGGATTATCACTCAAAAATATGCTAATGCTGGAGCCTTTGTGACTCCAACTACTACAGCTTCGGCGAGTAATTCATCGACTTCTACTTCGATTGTGGCGATCGCCAATGGTTTAGAGATTATTGCCAAAGTTCCTGAAGTAGATATTTCGCAGATCAAAATTGGTCAGGAAGTAGAAATTATTGCTGATGCTTTTCCTTCTGAAGTGTTTAAGGGTAAGGTTCGGTTGATTGCCCCTGAAGCGATCATTGAGCAGAATGTCACCTCGTTTCAAGTGCGGGTAACTCTAGAAAGTGGTAAAGATAAGTTGCAATCGGGGATGAATACCGATTTGCGATTTATTGGTAAAAAAATTGATAATGCCCTAGTTGTGTCAACGGTGGCGATCGTCACTCAGGCAGGTAAAACAGGCTTATTGATCGCTGATGAAAAGGGTAAGCCCCAATTTCGCGCTGTGACGATTGGCACGACCGTAGACAATCAGACTCAGATTTTAAGTGGTGTCCAAGTTGGCGATCGCGTATTTGTGAAGTTGCCCGACTCGAAAACTAAACCATAGATAAAAAAGAGTCGCTTTGCGACTCTTTTTTTGTTTATGCCGCGACAGATTGTTTAAGTGGTTGCCAAGTGACTTGGCGATCGCTACCAACTTCAATCACGATTTTTACACGCGGATCGCGATCGGGAATTTGACTCAAAGTTTCTAATTCTTCTCTAGATAAATATTTACCTTCGATTAACCACACGACTAAGCCCTTAGACTTAGGTGGTAAAGCATTGAGGCGAAACTGGATCGCAGGCGGGATCAAATAAGTGCGAATTTCAGTTTTACCAAGGTGGGATGGGCGCACGCCATGAACATCGGTGAGATAGCTATTAACATCGCCTAAACCACGCGCCGTAATGAATAGAATTTCGTAACCTGCATTTTTTAGTCGAAGTTGGTAACGACCTTCATAACCACCTTCAGGCGGCACACGCATTGCTAAAGCGCCTGCTTTTTCGAGGTCTTTGACAATTTTATCGGTTGCAATCAATGGCATGGTGACATCCTAGGCTGTAAATGGAGGCTGTAAATAGAGCTAGCAGTATTTTACTTGATTAATATAGCCATAGTCGCTTGTGTTAAAACAAATAAAAAACCAAAAAGCGGCGCATCGCGCCGCCTTTTACTTGTTGGTTTTATTCATCGATAACTTGGACATCAATATCGATCGTGCCTGAAGGGGTAATCCGTACAAACTTATTTTGCATTTCTTGTAAAGGCTCACCACAGCTAGGGCATTGAAACTGACTTGAGCGAGAAGCTGTAAAACTAGAACTGCATACAGGACAATCTGCGGTCACGATGTTGCTTTTGACCCACCATTGCAAACCAAAAAATCCGATTATAGGGACAAGTGTAATTAGTCCAATCAAAATAAAGAAGGAATTCACTAGCCAACCTAATCCGATCGTACTCAATGTCCAAAAAATGAGTAATGTCGTTAGCCAAAAGCGCACACCTGACCAGCGATCGCCAGAGCCGTTGGGTAGCTTATTGCCAAATGTGTAGTATTTCATGATTTTTTGTCCCTGTAGGTTGATCCTATGTCTATGAAAACCACAATCTAGTCTGAATATGGATTTTGCAGTTTACAAACTGCGATATAGCGATCGTAACACTCTTATTTGATGTTGCCGTACCACCTTTAGGTGAGGAAATTACTCATCATGAGAAAAATGGTTGGATAAGTAAGTGGGCTTAATTAAATATAAAACCCTAAAACCTGTGGCGCGTGCGCCACAGGTTTCGGTTTTGGTTTTGGTTTTATATTTAATTGCGCCTAGCCTAGTTACTTACTAGAGCTATGGAGAAGCTGATGGACATAAATCGGCAAGTTCACAGCGATCGCAAGCGGGCTTACGCGCATTACAAACAGCACGACCGTGATAAATAATCCTAATCGACCAGTTTTCCCAGTCTCGCTGGGGCAGTAACCCCATCAAATCCCGCTCAACTTTGATTGGCTCATCATATTTAGTTAGCCCTAATCTTTTGGTGAGGCGCTTAACATGAGTATCAACGGTCACACCTGCATTAATGCCATAGGCATGAGCTAGTACCACATTGGCGGTTTTTCGGGCAACTCCTGCTAATTTGAGCAGTTTTTCCATCGTATTAGGAACTTCGCCGTCAAAGTCACGCACAATCATTTCGCAGGCGCTTCTAATATTTTTTGATTTATTACGAAAAAAACCTGTGGAATGAACTATTTGCATTAGTTCATCAAGATCAGCATTAGCTAAGGCGATCGCATCAGGAAATCGCGCAAATAATTTGGGAGTCACCATATTTACGCGTTCATCGGTGCATTGTGCCGATAAAATCACCGCAACCAGTAATTGCACAGGGGTCTCATAATCAAGCGAACAGGTGGCATTTGGGTAAAGCCGCTTGAGTCGAATTAAAATTTCATTGGCACGAATCTTTTTAGATGAACGTTTGGTAATAATTCCCATTTAATCTTCAAGTTGCAATATCAATTCAATCTTATAGCCATAGCGCTTTGCGCTATAGCAATCCTAAATGAGTTGTGAGAGGCTTCGACAAGCTCAGGACATCGCGCTCAGCCAACAATATACGCTGGCTGAGCGAAGCGATGCACTGAGCTTGTCGAAGTGTCGAAGCCCTATTTTTCTCATAAATGATTTAAGACTGCGCTATAAGACATAAAAACTCAAAATGTTCCAAAATATCAATAGCGATGATGAATGGGGGACAAAGAGTCATCATTTAATATTCTAGATTTCCATTTACTCTATAATCGGTAAGTAATTATTTATGGTCTAGATCTAGGTGGCTCTTAAGTTTAAATTTGCGATCGCCTCCGATCTGCACATCGCATTGCCCCATACGATTTGGGATCATCCATCACGGTTTCATCTAGTAGAGTATAGCATTCCCGTATTTGAAGAAGTGCTGACTCAACTTGCTGACCTAGATTTAGACTTTCTGCTTTTACCCGGCGACCTTACCCAACATGGTGAACCCGACAATCATCAATGGCTAGCCGCCAGACTTGCTCAACTGCCCTATCCTGTCTATGTGATTGCAGGCAACCATGATGTGCCGAAGATAGAAACTTTTGATCAGTTCACTCCTCACTATGTCAAGTTTGGCTTTGAGTCTGGAATTAGTGAACCAAATAAACTCTATTATGAATCGGAAATATTGCCCAATGTCCGTTTGATTGGATTGAATTCTAATCAATTTGATACGGAAGATCAACAAATTGGTTGGATTGATGATGAGCAATTAATGTGGTTACAAGCAGTTCTCGATCGCCAAGATTATGAGTTGAACTTAGTAACTATCCATCATAATGTCTTAGAACATATGCATGATCAGTCCCGCAATGCTCTTGGACAACGCTACATGCTGGGTAATAATGAGCGCCTTTGCGAAATTTTACATCAAGCCAATGTCAAGTTAGTATTTACAGGACATTTACATGTTCAAGATGTCGCTTATAGCGATCGCTACGACTTATACGACATTACCACAGGCTCTTTAGTTAGCTATCCCCATCCGTTTCGGGTTCTCAATTATGTGTCTGATGAGTCAGGCGATCGCCTAGAGATTGAATCCTTTCGGATCAAATCAATTCCTGAACAACCCAATCTATTACATTTTTCGCGAGAGTGGATGGGCGATCGATCGCATCCATTTGTCTTAAAGTTATTAACTCATCCTCCGCTCAATTTGACTCTAGAGTTTGCCGAAACGCTCACCCCTGAGCTTCGCTATTTTTGGGCGCATATTGCCGATGGCGATACTCAATTTGAGTTCCCTAACTTCCCTCCTATAGTTAAAGAATATTTCGAGGCTTTTAGTGATATCCCACCTAGAGACAATGATGTAACTCTTTACTTATGAATTCTTTGCAATGCGACACATTACCAATTCTCTTATGGATTTTTTATGAGCATATTAATTCGACAAGCCATGGTAATCTTGCCCGATCGCCAAACGTTACTGGGCGATGTTTATATTCAGCATGGCAAAATTGCGGCGATCGCCCCAAATCTCGATCCTAATCAACTAAGCGCTGATGACAAGCCGTTAGAAATTATTGAAGCATCAGGTTTGACCTTAATGGCGGGTGTGATTGATCCGCAGGTACATTTTCGGGAACCGGGGTTAGAACATAAAGAGGATTTGCGATCGGCGAGTCATGCTTGCGCGAAGGGTGGCGTGACCAGCTTCTTAGAAATGCCGAATACGCGACCGCTCACGATTACACAAGCGGCGCTGGATGACAAATTGAGTCGGGCGGCGAGTAAATGTGTGGTGAATTACGGCTTTTTTATTGGCGCAACTGGGGAAGTTTTACCCGATTTACTGACGGCAAATCCGACCTGTGGCATCAAGATATTTATGGGATCGATGCATGGAGCTTTATTGGTCGATCAAGAAGAAATTTTGGATCGGATTTTTTCGCAGGGCGATCGCCTGATTGCGGTTCATGCTGAAGATCAAGCAAGAATTGCTCAGAGACGAATTGAATTTGCTGACAGCAAAGATCCTGCCAAACATTCATTGATTCAAGACAATCAGGCGGCGCTAAATGCGACCAAACTTGCAGTTAAGCTAGCCAACAAATATCACCGCCGCTTGCATATTCTGCATATGTCCACAGGGGAAGAGGCGAATTTTTTGCGTGAAAACAAGCCTGCATGGGTGACTGCCGAGGTGACACCACAGCATTTGTTGATGAATATTGGCGCTTACGAAAAAATTGGCTCTCTTGCTCAAATGAACCCACCCTTGCGATCGCCCCGCGATCAAGAAATTCTCTGGCAAGCATTGCTCGATGGCGTAATTGATTTTATTGCCACTGATCACGCCCCCCATACCCTAGCTGAAAAGGGGCTTGCCGCGAATGGAGATCTACAAATAGCTGCACCTGAAAAATCTTCCGTAAATACGATTTTACTAGAGCCAGCCAATGTGCCATCAGGAATGCCGGGGGTGGAAACTTCTATGCCATTGATGCTGACTGAAGCCATGAAAGGACGCTGTACGGTGCATCAGGTTAGCCAATGGATGAGTCGCAATGTTGCCAAAGCTTACAAAATCGCCAATAAGGGCGAAATTCGGGTCGGTTGGGATGCGGACTTGGTGCTAGTCGATTTGCAAAATTATAAACCTGTCAGAAATGAAGATTTATTGACCAAATGTGGGTGGAGTTCTTTTACAGGATGGGAACTCACAGGTTGGGCGATGACCACGATTGTCGGTGGTCAGATTGTGTTTGCCAATGGCAAAGTTAATCCTGATGTGCGCGGTCAAGCATTGCAGTTTGGCTAGATTAGCCACACAATAAGTATATAAATTTAAAAGCCTTGCATCGCAAGGCTTTTAAATTATCTGGGTTTGATGAGAGCGCAAAACTATGTTTCTTTTAAAAAAGGTATCAATTTTATTAGTGTCGGCGATCGCCACAGGTTTGGTTACTGCTTGCAATAACTCAAATACTGGCAATAGTAATGTGTCAATGCCAGCGATCGATACTACCAAAGTCTCGCCCACAGCTACATCAACTAGCAAGCCTAGTCCTGCGATCGATGACAAATTACCCGATCTAAAAATTGGTGAACTAGAACCTTATAAACATCGTTCGAGCATCCTTGCAATGGATGTCCCCAAGGGTTGGAAAGTTGTTGATAGTAGTCAAGTTGGCGAAATATTGGTGACTTGGACTGAAAAAGCAGGAAGAGCGCTGATTTCGGCAAATATTTTTGTGCCACCAAGTGAAATACCTGAAAGTCGTTTGAGTGAAGTTTTTGAATCGATTGTCAAAGGTATGTATGGCAATCAGCAAGATTTTTCAATGCGATCGCCCGTAGTCGAAGCAACAGGAAATATTGCGATCGAATGGACTTCGACGGTGAGCATTGGCAATCAAAAACTTAAATTCCAAGCCAATAGTAAACTCCAACGCATTAACAACAAGTTTGCCATTTTGACCTATGGGGCGATCGAGCCGAAATTTACTGAAATAAAAGATTATTTCGTAAAAATAGCTAACAGCCAAGTTATCAACGATAATCTTGCCATTCCTTAGCAAAATTAAAGGTGGCTCTTCGCGCCGCCTTTGAATTAGTAAGTTGGTTTGAGTACGACGCTCTGCGCTGACATAAAAACCGACTGGTAATTTCACCCACACCATAGCCGCGATCAAGTAAGGCTTGCGGCGCAAGGATGGAATAAGTAATGGGGAAAATTGGCTCAGGCATAGTGCAGACACACTCTGGAGACAAAGCTACAGCAGGCCTGAAGATCGATAACTTGGTAAATTTTTTGCGTTATCTTTAGATATATCGTAGAGTCCAGATAAAAAGTGTTTACCAAAAACCAAACTAATTCACCCTCAGATTTACCCTTAGATTTACCTTTGAATGAAATTATCGTTAATATCTCCAATCAAAATGTGTCCACAAGGGCGCGGGTGCGTGAACACGTCAATCCGTTAGCCAAAAAATATAGCGTGGCGATCGCGCCACCCGTATGGACAGAGGTTTATGCTGATTGCTCAAAACCATTGAGTCTAGATATTGGGAGTGCGCGGGGACGCTATATTTTACAGATGGCGCAGTTAAAACCTGATTGGAATTTTTTAGGTTTAGAAATTAGGGAGCCGTTAGTCGATCGCTGTAATGAGGTGCGTGACGAATTGAACTTAAAAAATCTACATTATATTTTCTGCAATGCGAATGTTTCTCTCGCGGGTTTGTTGACCAAAGGCTCATTACATGAAGTCACGATTCAATTTCCCGATCCTTGGTTTAAGCGCCGTCAACAAAAGCGCCGCGCCGTTCAGCCAGAATTAGTAGCGACTTTAGCGGAATTACTCGTCCCTAATACCGATGTATTTTTGCAGTCCGATGTGTTGGAAGTAGCGGAAGATATGCGTCAACATTTCGATGCAAATGACAATTTTGTTAATCTGGCGGGTGCGGATAATTTTGCCGATGATTCTATCTTTCCTGAGCATATACCTACGGAGCGCGAAAATTCAGTGCGATCGCAGGGTTTGCCAGTTTATCGCGCTTATTTCAAACGAAAGTAGGATAGGTTAGGCGATCGCGGCTTCGGATTTATGAGAACGAGCGCAATGATTGCAATTCTTCTAGAGTTAGCCCTGTCATTTCAGCGATCGCGCGATCGTCCAAAACACTGAACATTTTCCTAGCAATCTCCTCTGCTTTTTGCTTTAAGCCCTCTTCAAGCCCTTCTTGTCTTCCTTCTTGTCGCCCTTCTTGTCGTCCCTGTTCTAAACTTTCTCTGGCGGCTTTTTTGACAGCTTTATTAACAGCGCCCTGCTGATCTTGAATAAAAAACTCACTTTTTTCCTGATCGTCCAACTCTTCAACAGTGAGGTTGGCTTGGTTCGCAATGTAGAAAGCTTTTTTGATTTCGGGGATATTGTCCATTGTGGGAGGTACATCTTGCAGTTTTCGGGCATTGTTTAAGAAAAATAGCCATTTATCGATAATGGTTTCTAGTGCCGCCAACTCTTTCTTGAATTTTGGTAACTCTACAAAGATTAACTCAATGTCATCAATTGGATAATCGATGAGAAAGTCTTTTTCTTTAAGGACAAAGCGAGATGTGACATTAGGGAGATCGGCGAACATCACAAAATCAGTAATGGTTAGAGCTATGACTGGATTAAGCAGGTTATAGCCCTGTCCAGATGTGAGTTGAATGGAATAGGATTTGGCAGCATTATACAAAATTCTTTTCTCAAAACCTTCCACATTTAAGACTTGCATCTCGATGATCACAGTGCGCTGTTCATTGGTTTCGCGATCAATGATTTTTGCCTTGATGTCGAGGTAAGTATCTTTAAGTCCGCGAATTTTGGGAGCAACGTAGGGATTGAGAATTTCTAGGTCTTGGATAACTGGCTTAGCTTCGTAGATTAGGGAATTTAAGAAGCTAATCAAAATATCTTTGCTGTCTTCGGAGCCGAATATTTTTTTGAAGGCAAAGTCAATTTTGGGATTGATGAAGATCATGTTTTCATATTATCTACACTACTGCTAATATTTTAGCTAGTGTGGCAGCAGTAGCCAAGTTTTAGTCATGAGGGAAGTGTAGATCCCCCTCAATCTACTTTGTAAAGAGAAGATAACAGAAGATCTTTCCCCACTTTCGTAAGCTACCGTGTACACACAAGTCATAAAAACTAGTCAAGTCAACAATTAATTGCCCCTACGTTTGGTTATTTTGCGTAGTCCTAATAAATGAAACTCACGATCGCCATTATTGACGCATTCACCAATCAAACTTTTCGCGGCAATCCTGCGGCGACGATCTTGGTCGAAGAATTTCCTAAAGATGAAATAATGCAGCAAATCGCGGCGGAGATGAATCTGTCTGAAACTGCCTTTGTTAAATCCTTAGCCCCAAATTATTTTCATTTGCGTTGGTTTACGCCGAGGCAAGAAGTCCCGCTCTGTGGTCATGCCACGCTGGCGATCGCCCATTATTTACGCGAGCTATCGGCGATCGATATCAGTGCGCCGCTTATTTTCTCGACGCTGAGCGGTGATTTAACAATTAGTTTTGAAAAGCATTTGATCGTGATGGATTTTCCTGCGGCTCTGTATGGGAGTTGTTCAGGGCGATCGCGAGAAGTATTAGCCGATATGTTAGATGGTATTCCTTACGAAACCCTTGGACAAAGTGAAGATTATCTAACTGTATTACTGGAATCAGAATCGACCGTCCAAAATTTTCAGCCCAAATACGATCGCATTGCTGAGTTGGATGGATTTGGCTTTATTATCACGGCGATCGCCGATCCTGATCAGCCCTATGATTTTGTATCGCGATTTTTTGCACCCAAGGCGGGTATTCCTGAAGATCCTGTGACTGGTTCAGCCCATTGCAGTCTCACGCCATATTGGGCTAAGCGGCTTAATAAAAGTAATCTCAAAGCTAAACAATTATCAGCGCGGACGGGCGAGCTTGAAGTTGGCGATCGCCATCCTAGAGTTTTGATTAAAGGCGAAGCCGTAACTTTTTTGCGTGGCGAGATTACTTACGGCGCTTTGCGCTTAAACCCGAATCAATAAAAAAGAGGTTGCAAAGCAACTTCTTTTTTTATTGATTCGTTTAAATTTTGGCGGGATTTATAAATTTAAAAGTCAAAATTGAAATAATAAAAATAATTAAAAATAAAAACACCCCGATCGCCGAAGCATATCCCATTTCTAAACTCGTAAATCCTTTGTCATAGAGATAATAAACAACGGTTTTGGTACTATTTACAGGGCCACCCTGAGACATGATATAAACTTCTTCAAAAATTTTCATCGCTGAAATTGAAGAAATTATACTGACGAGAATAATGTATGGCTGCATGAGTGGAATTGTGATATCAAAATGCTTTTGCCAACCATCAGAACCATCGATCGCCGCCGCTTCATATAAGTCCGCAGGAATAGCTTGTAAACCCGCTAAATAGATCACCATGTAGTATCCAACTCCGCGCCAGATCACCACAGAAATAATCGCAAAAATGGCAGTGCGTGGATCAGTCAGCCAAGGAATCTTGACAGTCTGAAAAGTAATAATCGATAGAAAATAATTCAAGATCCCATTTTCAGCATAGACCCATTTCCATGCGATTCCTGCCACTACTACTGAGACAATTACTGGAAAATAATAAACTGCGCGAAAAAATTTAATACTGCGTAATTTTTGATTAACTAATATCGCTAAAACAAGCGGTAAAACGACTAAGCTAGGCACTACAAAACTTAGATAAACTAATGTATTGTTTAGAACTTTCCAAAAAGTGCGATCGCGCCATAGATTTAGATAGTTTTGCCATCCAGTAAAAGTTGGACTGCCCACAAAATCATAGTTGGTAAAACTAAGATAGATGGCTTGTAAAACTGGCAAAAATGAAGTTAAACCTAGAAAAGCGATCGCGGGCAATAAAAACAAGTATGGAGTCCAAGAAAATTTCAGTTGGAATTTTTTTTGTTTAGGCTGCTTGTTTTTGATAATGGGTTGCATAAAAAATAAAAATAAAATCTAAAACACAAAATAGAAGGAGCGCAAAGCGCTCCTTCTATTTTTTTAAGATTCAAAACTAGCGATCGCTTGTTCGACAATACTCAACGCTTGATCGATTTCCGCCGCCGAAACTGTCAAAGGTGGCACAAATCTCACCACTTTTACACCCGCAGGCACTAACAATAAACCGCGCTCAATCCCTGCGGCGACTACATCACGAGCTTGGATTTTGCTTGATTCTTGCAATACCAAACCATCGATCAAGCCCCAACCGCGCACTGATGCAATATGTTGTGGATAGCGATCGCCCAAAGCTTGTAAACCTGTGCGAAGTTGTTGACCGCGCTCTCTAGCATTAGCAATCAAATTTTCCTTAACTAGAGTGTCACAAACTGACAGCGCCACCGCACAAGCAAAAGGATTACCGCCGAAGGTACTGGCATGATCGCCCGCTTCAAAAACATCACAACTTGCTTTGCACATCATCGCCCCAATGGGAATGCCACCGCCTAAGCCCTTTGCCGAGGTAAAAATATCAGGCTGAATACCGAGATTTTCATAGCCCCAGAGCATTCCACTGCGTCCCATCCCCACTTGGACTTCATCGATAATCAGCAGAATTTTCTTCTCGTCACAAATTTCACGCACGCGAGCAAAATAAGCGCGATCGCCGGGGTTTACGCCGCCTTCACCTTGCAAAGGTTCGAGCATGATCGCACAAAGCCGACCTGCATATTTTGCAACCGCAGCTTCTAACGCCGCAATGTCGTTGTAAGTAATATAGTCAAAGCCCTGCACGAGGGGCGCAAAATTTTTGTGATATTTGGGCTGTCCCGTTGCCGTGACCGTGGCAAGGGTGCGTCCATGAAAACTAGCATTTGCAGTCAAAATCAAGGGATTTTCGATACCTAGTTTGGTATGAGCATATTTACGCGCTAGTTTGATTGCGCCTTCATTGGCCTCAGCGCCAGAGTTGCAGAAAAAAGCCTTGTCCGCACAGGAATTTTGTACCAGCCATTTTGCCAATTGACCTTGGGGCGCAAAATAGAACAAATTAGAGGCGTGGTGTAAAGTCTGGATCTGCTCAGTCACGGCTTTGACCATCGCAGGGTGAGCATGTCCCAATGTGCAAGTGGCAATGCCAGCCACAAAATCTAAATATTGTTTACCTGTGCTGTCCCAGACTAGGCAACCCGCGCCGCGCTCTAAGGCGATCGGAAAGCGAGCGTAGGTACTCATCACATATTGATTGAATTCGGTGATTTGGTCAGCGATCGCATCGGGTGAAACTTGATGCTCGACTTGACGATCGATTTGAGATTGTGCTTCTAGGGTTGTTGAGGGCATAGGTAAAAATGGGATAATGATTTCATCATTAATAATATAAAAGTTTTGGCAGATACTTCTGTAGTGGAATTAGCTAACCACACTTTAACTTTTTATAGCTGTCGCCACCTTAAATATTGGGACAAATCAAAAAGCAAGCGAGTGGCGGCACGAAACGCCGCCATTAATATTCATAAGGATTGAGCCGCAGGTAAAAATATGCCATACATTATTCAAAATCAAGGAACTCCCCATGAGCGTATCTGCGATCTACGACAGGGGATTAATACAATTGGGCGGGGACTAGATAACAGTATCGTTATTGAAGATGATGCTCGCAGCCTTTCTCGTCATCATGCTGAAATTCAGGTAACAGATGGCAGTATCTATGTCACCGATCTCAACAGCAGTAATGGCACATTAGTTAATCAAGCCAAGATCGTGCAACAAAAGCTGAATAATGGCGATCTGGTGCAGTTTGGTAGCGTTGTATTTCAATTAGTTGACAAACCGAAAGCAGAGTTAAAGCCTGTTGGTGAGCCTAGTAGTGCCAGTTCAGAGCCAAATTTAGGGCTGTCGATTTTAATGCGCGTTTCGCCAGAAAAGTCTCGCGCCAATATGCAAGATTTATTACAACGTCAGAAGTCTGTATCAACAGGATCGGTGTTGATGATTCAAGGACAGGATGAGTCACAACGCACATCGGCAAAGTTGCGCGTGTTGCTAGAAGTCAGTCAAGAGCTAGCTTCTCCAGAAACTTATGAGACTTTACCTGAAAAAATTTTAGAATTACTGCTCAAAATCATGTCCGTCGATCGCGCTGTGTTATTGCTAGTCGATGAGAAAACAGGACAGCTAGAACCCAAGGCTTACAAATTTAGCAATCCCAATGCTACCGCCAATCTTGATTTTTATAGTCGCAAAATCACCAATTTTGTGCTGCAACAGGGAGATGCAATTATTAGTGATGACGCTTCGGGCGATCGCCGTTTTGATAGTTCTCAATCAATCATTCAGCAATCGATCCAAGCCGCCATGTGTGCGCCCTTAAAGCCCAGAGATCGGGCGATTGGGGTGTTGTATGTGGATAATCTATCGCGAAGTCATGCCTATCACAAAGAAGATTTGGAGTTTTTAAGCAGTCTGGCTAATCAAGCGGCGATCGCGGTCGAAAATGCTAATCTCTACAAAAATATGCAAGCGGAAGTAATTCGCCGTACTAAATTAGAGCGCTTTTTTCCTGCGGCGGTCAGCCAAAAGATTGAAGAAGGTTGGGATTTAAATCGCATTGTCGAAACTGAAGTTACGGCTTTATTCTCGGATATTAGCGGATTCACCGAAATGACTTCGCAAATGCAACCCCGCAAAGTTCTCGAATTCTTAAATGAATACTTCAAAGTGATGGTTGAAGATATTGTTTTTCCATTTGGTGGCACTTTAGAGAAGTATATCGCCGATGCTCTATTAGCCGTCTGGGGTTCTCCCTATCAAAGAGAAGATGATGCGATCATGGCAGTAAATGCGGCGATCGCCATGCAATGGGCAATGCGTCAACTCAATGAAGCATGGACAAAACAAGGACGCGATCTGCAAATTCAGATTCATATTGGTTTAAATACGGGCATGGTCGCTTCGGGTAATATTGGCTCTGAGAACTTAATTCAATACACAAACATCGGCGACACGATGAATGTGGCTAGCCGCATCTGCACGGCGGCTTCGGCGGGTGAGATTTTTATTTCTGAAATTACAAGGACGCATATTTCACAGTTCAATTTGCCCTTAGCAAAATTAGATCCAGTTAAAGTCAAAGGGAAAGAAGAACCACTTCAGTTGTATCGAATAGATTGGGAAAATATTGATATCAAAGAAATGCTTAGCAAGACAAAAACATCTTTCCCAACAGTTTAGAATCTATTTAAGAATTGATTGAGATCCCCCCCAGCCCCTCTTACGAAAGGGGGGAGAATTAGTTCCTCCCCCTTTCGTAAGGGGGATTGAGGGGGATCTCTTAAGTTTTTTTAGCGCAGAAAGCAATTCTTAAATCGGTTCTTAGATGATTTTAATTTTAGATGCAGCTTCTGTCGCCCTTTGACGGGCTTCTGTGGCATCTTTTCCTTTAGCTAACGCCACACCCATGCGGCGATAGGGACGACAATCTGGTTTACCAAATAAACGGATGTCTGTATTAGGAATCGCAAGGGCTGCTTCTACGCCTGTAAAAGAGATATTGTCGCTGGTTTCGCTGGCAAGAATAACGGCACTGGCGGATGGGCTGAGTAATTCAATCGTGGGAATCGGTAAGCCTAAAATTGCGCGTAAATGGAGTTCAAATTCGTTGAGATTTTGAGAAATGAGAGTAACTAGCCCTGTGTCATGGGGACGGGGGGACAGTTCCGAGAAAATCACTTCATCTTTAGTGATGAAAAATTCCACGCCAAAAAGCCCTGCGCCGCCGAGTTTATCGGTGACTTTGCGAGCTATGTTTTGAGCATCTTGGACTTGAGCCGTAGTTAAGCCGACGGGTTGCCATGATTCTTGATAGTCGCCTCTTTCTTGACGATGCCCGATCGCCTCACAAAATAGAGTCTCTCCCTGCCATTGACGGATGGTTAATAGAGTGATTTCGACTTCAAAATCGATAAATTCTTCGATGATAATTTTGGCAGTATCACCCCGTCCTCCCGCGATCGCATCATCCCAAGCTTGTTCCAATTCATCAGCATTCTGTACCACCGATTGACCTTTACCAGAAGAAGACATCACGGGTTTAATCACATTTGGGAACCCAATTTCGGCGGCAACGGTTTTTAATTGATCAAGGCTGGTGGCGTAGGCATATTTGGCAGTACGCAAGCCTAACTCATTACTGGCTAAATCTCGAATCCGATCGCGATTCATCGTGAAATTAGTCGCGGCGGCGGTGGGAATGATGGTGTAACCCTGCGCTTCGAGTTCGAGCAGTTTCTCAGTACGGATCGCTTCTACTTCTGGCACGATCAAATCGGGTTGATATTTTTTGACGACAGCTTCGAGGGCTTCGCCATCTAACATCGAGATCACTTCTCGATAATTAGCAACTTGCATCGCGGGCGCATTGTCATAGCGATCGATCGCAATTACCGTATTTCCCAGTCTTTGAGCAGCGATCGCCACTTCTTTCCCCAGCTCTCCAGAGCCAAGCAGCATGATTTTTTTTGGTAATGCGATCGGCATTGAGTTCACCTTGTTAAGTAAGTAGACTTAATTAATTATGTTAGATAGTAGAAGAGGCTTCTAGCCTGTTGACGGGCAAGATACCCACCCACATTTTATATTTAATTGCAACCCCATGAAATAGAACTGTAGGGGCAGAGCATTCCCGCCACAGCCTATAAATTTTCAGATAATCTACTTTTGGGAATGCTCTGCCCAAAACTTCGCGACGCAGGGACAAACTGTCTGTAAAAGCAGATAGGGCTGAGCATTTGCGGATCAAGATTTCTGTAATGAGTTTAAAATTGTGGCGCAAATGCTCAGCCCCTACGATCTTGTTGCTAAAATCAATTAACTGGTAAGTAGCTAGGTATAAGAAAACTTAAAAAGCAAAGATTAAGATCCTCGGCTTTTTTGTAAATTTACAAGTTGTCTTTGCTTGCCTAGAAAAAGTCGGGGATCTGGGCATTTACAGGTTTCTTTTGCCGACCTACTTTTTACGCAGACGGTAGATGTTTTTTCTTATCAACAGGAACAAAAAGCTTCTTAACCTAAAAAAGGTAGGGGCAATTCATGAATTGCCCTTACCTTTTTGGATTTATTCTTTTGTAAGAGTCTTGCAACAAGATGTTTCTGTCTAGCCGTCATTGTCGAGATTTACTTCTTGACTAGCTTGTTCCGCAGCTTCTTGGCGGCGAAGATACCGCCCAAAATCACCACTGCGGGAGCGGGTGAAAAGTCAAAGGGAACGGCTGTGGCGGCGCTGCTAAATGTGGTTTGTCCAGTAGTAGTAGACCATGAAACAGTACTCTCGTCATCTAGGGTAGGACTAAGCCCTCCAAACCCACCGAAAAAGAGACCGATACCAGTTGGAGAGAAAAAAACTGCATCAGCAAAAGTGACATTGCCACTGTTATCTACTGTGAATGCATTGCCACCAGGTGAAAAGTTAAAAGAATAACTATCTCCTCCTACCAATTGCCCTGTAGGGGTATCGGTGACTGTAGCCGTGATTCCAGCACCAGAGTTTGCACCGATCGCCAATCCATCAATCGTCCCCTTGACCACATAGGGATTTGCACCCGTGGGACCAAATTCGGGAATAAATTGCCAAGTAAAGGACAAGGCATGGGCGGGGACGGCGGCGAGTAATGAGCCGATCGCCACCAAAGAAGACATCAAAAAAGTCTTAGCTATCAATTAATTAATCCATGCAATAACGTCTCTAACTTTACCCCCCCACACAAATTTGTCAAAACCCTTACTGTGTAAGGGTTTTAGGGTTTTGTTTGAAGAGAAAAGGATCGCCAAGGGAAATTATTTCAAAGATATTTAGCTGTTTTTGATTAAGCTGCTTGCCCAAATTTCATCTTGACTATTTAAACGTGGTTGCGTGGGTTGAGAATAGTCGATCGCTAAGTCATAACGTCCGCGATGATAAACCTGATTTACTAAAGTTTGCAGGTCTAGTGTCGGTTCTAATTCACCTAAGCGTAGCGGAATAGAGAAATTAGGAATGCGATCGCGAACTGAAAATGCATATAAATCAGCCGCAGGGCGCTCGTGACTGCGACTGACCAAAATATGATAATCAGATGCAGGAAGTTGTCCTTGCAAGAAGGAAGGATTAATTCTTAAGAGATCAATTTCCACAAAATGAGTTTGGGTTTGTAAAACTCGCCTTCTTTTGCGGAGATAAGCTTCACGTCCCTCACCAGCCTTTTTGTTTTTAGGAGAAAGTATCTCGATCGCCGTGATCACTTTTCCAGTTTGGACTTCACGAATTTCAAGATAGCGTTCGCTAATTTCCTCATATGTTGGCAAGAGAATGCGAGTTGGGGCGATCGCTGTTCGTTCGGCAACTGCGGTTGCAATATTTTTTTCGCTGCTTGTTTTACTTCGACTCAGCAAAGCAACGTCTGGTATCCCAATTAGCAGATCGTCTCCCGTTTCATCGCTCCAATAGGTGCGTTTTTCGATTTCAATGCGATAGTCTAGGCTAATAGTGTCAGCGAGGACATCAGCGATCGCCACAATTAATCGACTATGCACAGCCGACCATAGTTCAGGATTTTCTAAATAAGGATTCATGCCAGGAAAGGGGGAGGGCATTTATAGACAACCTCTTTTGCATACATCTATAGCAATCCTAAATCATTTGTGGCTTCGACTTCGCTCAGCCAGCGTGGACTGATGGCTGAGCGAAGTCGAAGCCTGTTTCAGCTCATTTCGGATTGCTATATAATTTTTTGGTAGTGCTTAGAAGGAATTCTAACATGGGCGATCTGCCCTCACATTTTAGATGTATTAGAATATAACAAATATGTTACTATTCTTGTATGTCGTGGAACATTGAGTACGCTTACCGTGATGTTGAGACGTTCATTCTCGACTTACCGCCCAGTTTATCTGCAAAATACTTCCGTCTTACTGATTTAATGCTGGAATTTGGTTCTAATCTTGGGATGCCACATTCACGGGCTATGTCTGATGGCTTGTTTGAGCTTCGGGTTAAGGGGCAGGAAGGTATTGCTAGAGTCTTTTACTGTACGGTTGTCGATAAGCGAATCGTAATGCTTCATGGATTTATAAAAAAGTCGCAAAAGACTCCTGCCAAAGAGTTGAAAGTTGCTCGATCGCGTCTATTGGAGGTTAAAAACAATGAATCACGCTGAACTAAAAGCTAAAGCTCTATCCAATCCTGAAACTCTTGCGGCTTATGAAAGGATGGATGTTGAGTTTTCGATATTGCGGCAAATGTTGGCTGCTCGTGAGAAGGCTGGTTTGTCTCAGGCTCAAGTGGCTAGTCGGATGGGAACTAAGGCTACGGCAATTACTCGATTGGAGTCATCTCTGAGTACTGGTAAGCATTCGCCTTCTCTAATAACTTTGCGGCGATATGCTCAAGCTGTTGGGTGTGAGTTAGAGGTGAAGTTAGTCAAGAACGAACTACCCCTCTAACTCTACCCCTCCCACAAATTTGTCAAATGCCTTGCTGTGCAATGATTTCAGGGCTTTATTTAAAGTGAAAACGGTTTCCAAGGTAAATCGCTTGTGCCAGTTAAGAGCAGATCGCGTGTGATTTGAGCCGTCACAGGAGCCATCATGATGCCATTGCGATAATGTCCCGTGGCGATCGCGATATTAGGGTAATTTGGCACAAAACCCAAAATTGGCGATTGGACTCCATCAGGTCGAGGGCGATCGCCTGCCCATGTTTCTAAAACTTCAGCTTGGTTAAAAGTCGGACACCACGCGATCGCCTGTTCTAGCAATAAAGCCACATTTGCCTCACGCGGTAATTTGCGCCCATCTTCGTGACTATCAAACTCGATCGTCGCACCGAGCCAATATTGATCATTACCTAATGGCACAAGATTAATATCAGAGCCATCCTCATTTTGAAGATGGATGACAGTTTCCAAATTGAGATTTGGGACTCTTAGCCGCAAAGCTTGACCGCCAACGGGTTGCAATAGATTGTGTTCTTTAAATTTAAGATGATCTTTTAAAAGCGGCGCAAGTAAAGCACTAGAACCTAGCCCTGACGTAACCACAAGGCGATCGCTAGTTAGATCTTCCAAATCTTTAACTGGCGTATCCCAAAAAAACTTCACCCCATTTTGAGTCGCCGCCGCCACTAGCGCCTTGACTAACTGAGTCGGACGCACCGCCCGATCGCTAGGACTAAATAAACCGCCATTGGTTTGCCATTGTGAGAACTGCCGATCAAATCCTTCCGAAAGTTCTTCGCGATCGCGCCATTGCAACTCAAAGCCCTGCTTTTGACGGATCTTGATCAGCGATCGAGCTACGGTTTCAGCATCAGGCGATCGATATAAATTTAAAATTCCCTTGCGATTGTAGAGAATATCGCAGTTGGTTTGATCTGTTAATTCACAAATTAGGCGATCGTACCGCCCCAAACTAGCCAAGCGCAACTTAACTAAAGCCCCCCTAGCCTTAGAGCTACTAGCCGCCATCAACACACCCAACGCCGCCCCTGTCGCCACCATCGCAGGTTGTGAATTTGCCTCAAGCACCGTCACATTTAGCTCAGTTTTGCTCAACTCATAAGCAATCATCGCTCCGATCGCCCCGCAGCCAATAATAGTCACAGTTGTCATCATGCGTAATCCATAAAAGAGCCATAAAGTAAAAAAACGCAATGCGCCCTTTTTACTTTATTCACATTTTGGGAATGTCAGTGATAGACTTTTGAAATAAGGGAAAATTCTGTAGCATTTGCAGTCAAGCTTTTTATTTATCCAAAATCTTTACATTAAACATGTGATTACGCTCAACCTCCTGCATCCTGTCGAAGCTACTCCTATCCAAACATGGAAATTTGAATCTGAACCTGTAATTCGGATTGGGCGATCGGGCGACAATGACGTGATTTTATACAGCTCAGTCGTGTCTCGCTACCATGTCGAGTTACATCGCCATCCTTTACATTGGGAAATCATCAACATTGGCGCGAATGGTATATACCTTAACGATCAGCAAATTGACAAAGAACGCATCCAAAATGGCATGACCATTCGACTTGCCACAACAGGACCAAAACTGCAAATTTTGTTAGATGGCTCAGAATCCATGACCCCTTCTCCTCACGAAGCTAGCACTAAGCCCACAAATCCTGCCAAACCCGCCGATGGTCGTCCGACTTTTATGAGTCGAAAATAATTCGCGATCGCCAAAATTTGTTTAAATGCGTGTTTAAATGCGATCGCCCATATCGTATTATTGTAGACTTGGCACAAATTAAAACTTGCTAATAGTGTTGCCAAAAAGTCCAAATAATATTTGCGATTTCTAGGTAAATTAAATCTAGGCATACTTAATCTAGGCATACTTAATCTAGGCATATTTATATAATGAAGGTCACTCTAGAGAAGCTTCCCGCTAGTCAAATTGGTTTTGACATTCAAGTTGAAGGGGCAAAGTCTCAAGCAATATACGATCGCATTGTCAAAGATTTGACAAAGACGATGCAAGTCCCCGGTTTTCGTAAAGGGAAAGCACCAACGCAGCTAGTATTAAGACAAGTTGGTACTCAACGACTCAAAGTTAACGTCCTCGAAGAGTTGCTCGAAAAAACCTTAACCGAAGCCCTTTCTGAGCATCAAGAAATAAAAGATAAGGCTTTGGGCGGCTTTGAACTGATCACCGACATGGAAACTCTTGTCCTCAGCTTCACCCCTGGGCAAGAAATATCGTTTAAAGCGGCGATCGATGTCGAGCCAGAAGTAACTCTGGCTAAATATCAAGATTTCGCAGTCCAAGCTGAAGAAATTAAAGCCGACCTCACCGAAATCGATCGCACATTGCGCGAATTTCAAGTCCGTAAATCCACCCTTGTACCCGTCGAAGATCGCGCCGTCGAACTAAACGATGTCGTCACCGTCGATCTGAAAGTCTTAGATCGCGCCACAGGCGAAGTATTGCCTGATGCAGGTGAAGACGATTTTCAGCTAGAAGTTGACGAAAAAGCCTTTATCCCTGAAGTCGTTCAAGCGGTGATCGGGGCGGCGATCGATCAAGTCGTTGAAGTCGAATCAGTATTTCCTGACGAATATTCTCCCGAAGAATATGTCGGCAAAGAAATCAAGTATGTCATCACGATCAAATCGATCAAGAGTCGTGAGCTTCCTGCTCTCGATGACGAATTTGCTCAGTCGATCAGTGATAAAGAAACGATCGCTGAATTGCGTGAAATGCTTGAAAAGCGGGCGATCGATGAAGCTGAGTCCAAAACTCAAGCCAACAAAGAACGCGCCGTCCTTGATGCTCTCACCGCCGAACTCGAAGTCGAGTTACCCGCCTCCCTCGTCCAGCAAGAACTAGAGTATTTGGTAAGACAGCAAGCCAGTTATCTCGAAGAGCGCATTGATCCATCAATGGTCAAACAACTGTTTACCAAAGAATTAATTGGAGAAATGCGCCGTCTGAATCTGCCTGAAGCCATTACCCGCCTCAGACGCAAAGTCGCCCTTGATCAAATCGCCAATCAAGAAAATCTCACCGTTGATCAAGCATCTCTCAATGAGAGAGTAGCCAACACTCTAGAAGCACTTAAAGATCAAAATATCGATCGCTCTAGATTAACTAGCATGATTAGTGAAGAAATGATGACTGAAGCCGCGATCGCTTGGTTAATCGAGCATTCTCAAATTGAGCTAGTTGAGAAAGGATCACTCACCGCCGCCGAGCCTCTCGAAAGCATTGCACCCGCGATCGATGATGCTGATGTAGTAACTGTTGAGGCCACATCTGTTGATGCTTAATTTATAGCGATCGCTATAAAGCCCAAGCAATAATTTAAACAGGAAGGGGGGCGGTAATCGCATCCCCTTTTCTGTTTGCGTTATTGTTCATGTTCAGCTTGAGTAAAATACAATGACGGTGTACCACTACAATTTTTGAGGCATAATAGCTTTTGAATAGTTCTGGTAAATACCAATCTTTATTTGGGGTAGTGATTTTAAATGACGGTGGATTCAAAACGCATGTTCTCTTTAACCAGCCAATTAGCATCAAATCACCTCGCAAGCACCCAAAATCAGGTCGTGCCGATGGTTGTCGAACAATCAGGTAAAGGGGAGAGGGCTTTTGATATTTTCTCCCGCCTGCTGCGAGAGCGGATTGTTTTTTTAGGTTCGCAAGTAGACGACACCACGTCAAACCTAATCATGTCTCAGCTTTTATTTTTAGAAGCTGAAGATCCCGAAAAAGATATTTATCTCTATATCAACTCCCCCGGTGGCTCAGTTTATGCAGGCATGGCAATCCTTGACACCATGAACCATGTGCGTCCAGATGTTTGCACCATTTGTATGGGTCTAGCTGCTAGCATGGGTGCGTTTTTACTGTCGGCGGGAGCTAAGGGCAAGCGCATGTCATTACCCAATTCTCGGATCATGATTCATCAGCCTCTTGGTGGCGCTCAGGGACAAGCAGTCGATATCGAGATTCAAGCTAGGGAAATTTTGTACATTAAGCGATCGCTCAACGAGATGTTGTCTGAGCAAACAGGTAAATCTTATGAACAGATCGAAGCCGACACCGAGCGCGATTTCTTCATGTCACCCGCAGAAGCGATGGAATATGGTTTAATCGATCGCGTTCTCAGTAATTCCAACAGCCTCCAGCCATCAGCCTTATCCCTAGTCTAGTCAGCGAGATACCGCATGCCCAGTAAATATGACTCTCATCTTAAATGTTCTTTTTGTGGTAAGTCGCAGGAGCAGGTACGCAAACTCATCGCAGGACCGGGGGTATACATTTGCGATGAGTGTGTAGATTTGTGTAATGAAATTCTTGACGAGGAGTTGTTTAGTAGCCCCCCGCCACAGGCTGCTCAACGTAAAGATGCTGCCAACGAAAAGCGTAAAACCAAAACTGCGGCAAATCTTAATCTCAGTCAGATCCCGAAGCCCCGCGACATCAAGCGCTATTTAGATGAAAATGTAGTCGGTCAAGACGAGGCTAAAAAAGTTTTGTCAGTGGCTGTCTATAACCATTACAAGCGGTTGAGCTTTATCGAATCGGCTGGCAAGGGTCAGGCTGAAGATGGGATCGAACTTCAGAAATCAAACATTCTCCTGATTGGTCCAACTGGTTGTGGTAAGACCCTTTTGGCGCAAACCTTAGCCGAAATGCTAGATGTGCCATTTGCAGTTGCTGATGCCACGACCCTCACCGAGGCAGGCTATGTTGGCGAAGATGTGGAGAATATTTTACTGCGGCTATTGCAGGTCGCCGATCTTGATGTCGAAGAGGCGCAGCGCGGCATTATTTACATTGACGAAATTGATAAAATTGCGCGTAAGGGTGAAAATACTTCGATTACGCGAGATGTGTCAGGCGAAGGTGTGCAGCAAGCATTGTTAAAAATGCTCGAAGGCACGATCGCCAATGTGCCGCCTCAAGGTGGGCGCAAGCACCCTTATCAAGATTGCATCCAGATTGACACCAAAAATATTTTGTTTATTTGTGGTGGCGCATTTGGTGGACTGGAGAAGTCAATCGAGCAGCGCATCGGCAAAAAATCAATGGGCTTTGTGCAGCAGGGTGAGGCGATGCCGCGTGAAAAGCGCACTGCGGAAATTTTGAAAAATGTGCAACCCGATGATTTGGTCAAGTTTGGGATGATTCCTGAGTTTATTGGTCGCGTGCCTGTGATGGCGGTGGTCGATCCTCTTGATGAAAAAACCTTGTCCGCTATCTTGACTGAGCCGCGCAGCGCTCTGATCAAGCAATATCAAAAACTCTTAAAAATGGATAATGTCCAACTTGAGTTTCAACCTGATGCAGTGCAGGCGATCGCTAAAGAAGCTTATCGTCGCAAAACAGGGGCGAGAGCTTTACGCGGCATCGTTGAGCAGTTGATGCTCGACATGATGTACGAGTTGCCTTCGCGGAAGGATGTCACGAGATGTTTGATTACTCGCGATATGGTCGAGAAGCTGTCTACGGCGGAGATTTTGCAACATCCTGCATCGCTGCCCAAACCTGAATCAGCATAATTCACTATGAATGCGATCGCCATCGATTTTGGTAGCAGTAACACGGTGATTGCGCGATGGAACATGGCGACTAATCAACCTGAAACTTTAAATTTTGAGCGTCTTAATCGTCCTCAACCTTTAAATGCGCTAGTGCCATCGCTGGTCTATGTCCAGAATGCTCAATCCGAAATCATCGAGATTGGTCAGCGAGTTATTGATAGTGGCAAAGATCGCCCTCAACCCAGATTATTTAATCACATCAAACGGCGACTAGTTGCCAACGCGCAGCATGTCCCAAAACTTGATGGCATCAAGATTACGCCCGAATGGGTGGGCCATCGATTTTTGCGCGAGTTATTAAAAGAACTGCGATCGCAACAGGTTTTTCCGTCAGAAATAATTTTGACCGCTCCTGTTCAGTCTTACGAAAAATATTTGCGGTGGCTAGAAGAATCCAGTACCGAAATATTCGCCCCAGATTTGCCAACTTTACAAGCGCCGCGCATCAAAATTCTTGATGAACCAACGGCGGCGGCTTTGGGCTATCAGGCGATCGCCTCCAGTGCATTGGTGTTAGTGATTGATTTTGGTGGCGGCACATTAGATTTGTCGTTGGTGCGCTTGCCGAAAAGTGACAATGTGACGAAATGGGGAGAACAAATCGGCGTAAATCGTGGTGAATGGACAGAATACAAAGCGGAGGCGATCGCTAAAACTGGCTATACGCTTGGTGGTGAAGATATCGATCAATGGTTGATTGAAGACTATTTAGAAGGGCGGGAAGATGAAAGTGGATTGCCTAATCTAAGCATTCTTAAGTTTTTTATGGAACGCATTAAAATTCGACTTTCGGAAGTAGAAACTGCCTCAGAAATCTTTTTTGATATCATCACCCAATCCGCAACCGAGATCACCTATACCCGTCGGCAACTAGAACAGCTAATCGAGCGTAGAGGTTTTTATCGAGTTCTGCAAACAGCGATCGATGAATTAATCAATCGTGCTTTTAATAAAGGGATTCTCAAAGGTGATATCAAACATATTTTTTTGGTTGGCGGCTGTACCCTAATTCCATCAGTACGTTCTTTTGTTGAAAACCATTTTAAAATGGCAAAAGTATATAGTCATAAACCCTTTGAGGCGATCGCCCACGGCGCTCTGATGCTCAGTCAAGGGGTAAGTGTTCAAGATTATCTATTTCATTCTTATGCGATCCGATATTGGGATGGGACGGTCGAACAATGGAAATATCAGCCTCTATTTCGGCGCGGTCAAGTCTATCCTACTCGCCGACCTGTGGAACTATTATTGCGAGCATCCCAACCTAATCAAACTCAAATCGCGCTCACCATTGGCGAACTTGAAAACCGTCCGCAAGGTGCTGCTGAAATTAATTTTGATGGCGATCGCCTTGTGATGCAGTTTGATCAAAAAGCTCAAGAAATATTCCAACCGTTACAAGTTGATGCTAATGGCGCAGGTATGCCACAGGCGATCGCCAAGCTCGATCCGCTTGGGCAACCCAATTGCGATCGGCTCAAAGTTTTATTTAGCATCAGCGAAAAGCGCGAACTATTAGTAACGGCGATCGACTTGATCGGCGATCGTCAATTATTAAGCCAGCATCCCGCCGCCAAATTAAATTAAGAAATGTCTAAGAAATAAAAAACGCTGGGGGCAGACGAAGCTCACCCCCTAACCTTTCTGGATTTGACACACCTAAATTTTGGTTGGTGCTAGTCAATTGCTATATTGAAGAGGAGCTAATACTTTTACGACACAATTGACATCATGGCGACAATTTTAGTCATCGAAGACGTGGAAACTCTACGCGAAGAAATCATGGAGACTCTCTCCTATGAAGGCTTTGATGTCTTAGGAGCTGAAAATGGAGTTGTGGGTGTCCAGATTGCCAAAAATTATTTACCAAATTTAATTATTTGTGATATCGCCATGCCCGAACTAGATGGCTATGGGACTTTAGTGGCGCTGCGAGAAGATCCGAAAACAGAGATGATTCCATTTATATTTTTGACGGCGATGACCGAGAAAGTCGATATGCGTCAAGCCATGCAACTTGGAGCCGATGACTACCTAACCAAGCCCTTTACTTCTTCAGAATTGCTAGGGGCGATCGCCTCACGGTTACAAAAGTATAACTCTGTTAAAGATCATTACTATGATGAGATCAAAGCTGCTGGCGAAAAATATGAATATTTGTCTCGTCACGATGGACTTACCCAACTCCCAAATCGTAATCTGTTTAATGAAGCCCTGAGCCAAGCCATACTCCATGCCAAACTTAACCATAAATCCTTAGCCTTACTATTTTTGGATATGGATAACTTCAATATTATTAACAACACCCTTGGTGATGATATTGGTAATCAATTATTTAAAGCGATCGCCGAACGATTAAAGCGATATACGGCTCCCTGCGATATGGTGGCGCGAATGCGGGGCGATGAGTTTGCCATGATTATTTCTGATATCAGTGATCCGCTCAGCGTCAAGATTGAAACTCAAAAAATCTTAGATTTATTGAGTCGTCCCTATAATTTGTATGGGCATGAAGTTTTTATTACTAGCAGTATCGGTATTACGATTTTTCCCGATGATCATCAAGAAGTAGATGGCTTATTTAAGAATGCTGAACTAGCTATGTATTATGCAAAAAATCATGGTCGAAATAGTTATAAGTTATATACTCCCGATCTCAACATCCAGTCTTCAGAATATATGGCTTTGGCAAATAGCCTACACCGAGCCATCGATCGCCATGAAATCGGTGTTTTTTATCAGCCTTTAGTTGATCTAAAGTCAGGGCAGATAGTGGGAGCAGAAGCATTAGCCCGATGGCAACACCCCGATCTGGGGCTAATTATGCCTAGCAAATTTATCCCTGTCGCCGAACAAACAGGATTAATTTTACGTTTAAGCGAGCTAATTTTGCGGATGGTTTGCGAACAAATGCGATCGTGGCAAGATCGGGGCATAAATTATGGATTTATCGCGGTCAATCTATCTAGTCAACATTTTCGAGAAGATAGCAACTTGATTGAAATGCTTAGTAAGCTTTTGAAAGAAACTGGTGTCGAACCCCGTCACTTAGAGTTAGAACTTACTGAAAGCATCATTATGCAAAATGCCGAGTTTACGATTCAAGTGCTGTCGCAATTGCAAGCTATGGGGTTAAAAGTGGCGATCGATGATTTTGGAACAGGCTATTCATCTTTAAGCTATCTCAAACATTTTCCTGTGGATACGCTCAAAATCGATCGCTGTTTTGTGCAGGACGTGACCACCGATCGCCATGATGCGACCATTTCATTAGCAATTATTGACTTAGCTCATAGTTTGTCGCTGCAAGTTATTGCCGAAGGCGTAGAAACTGCTGAACAAATAGAATTTTTAAAAGAACATAATTGCGATCGCATTCAGGGTTACTTCTTTAGCCCACCTTTACCCACAACTGAGTTTGAAAAAATGTTGATCGATGGTAAACGCTTGATGTAACTTTATTCGGGCTAAGAATCGCAAGGATTAACCGTTGACGCAGCCATAGTTACAGGTGCTACAGCAGCCAATATGGCTGTTTGCTCTTTTGATGTGTCTGTATCTTTGCTCAGGCAAAGATGATCGGGCAGTGCCGAGCCTGAGGGGTCGAGTTTGTCGGCTAGGTGTGGATATTTGATCCGACCGTGGTTTCGCTCTTGCCAGACTTTGATAAATACAGGCGCAATTCGATCGAGGTCTTCCCATGTTAGGGAGCAGTCTTGGAGTTGACCGTCATCCCAACGAGCTTGAAAAATTCGCATCATTAAGCTTTTGCCAGCTTCGAGGGTGGTGTCAGTGCCAAGCGATCGCAGGGCGGCTTCACAGGCATCAGCTAACATGACAATTCCTGTTTCGCGAGATTGAGGAATTGGTCCAACATAGCGAAAATCTGAGTCAACGACATGTTGCGATCGCTGTTGAGCTTGACAATAAAAATATGAAATAGCGATCGTGCCTTGATGTTCGGGGATGAAGGCTTGGAGCATTTCAGGAAGTCGATATTTTTGAGCTAGTTTCAGCCCTCCTGAAACATGTTCTTTGATTATTTGAGCGCTACGCCAAGGATCGTTGAGTATGTCATGGGGATTTGGTTGCCCCATTTGATTTTCGATAAAATAATCTGGACGTAACGTTTTGCCAATGTCGTGATAGAGCGTACCTGTTCGCACGAGGGTGGTATCGGCTCCAAGTTCACGGGCGGCGGCTTCGGCAAGATTTGCCACAAATAAGGTGTGCTGAAAAGTGCCGGGGGTTTCGGTGACGAGTCGGCGTAAAAGTGGGCGATCGAGGTTAGCTAGCTCGGCTAGGCGAAAGGGAGTTAAGGCGTAAGAAATATGCTCTAAATAGGGAATTGCCCCAAGGGCGACGATCGCCGAAATTAGTCCTCCTGAGGCATATTGGAGGGCGGTAATGAGTATCAGAATTGGTGGAGTCGTGCCGCCAATGACGGCGATCGCAATATATACAGCCGCTTGTAACAAAGCCACTAGCAAGCCTGTGGCGGCAAGGTGCGATCGCGTTAGGGGGCGGTTGGTAATTGCGGCGGCGACGATCGCGCCAATGAGGACGGGCGCAAGGGCGAGTAAATCAGCACTAATGGCGATCGATAATAATATTGAGGTGAGACAAGTAATCAGAAGGGCAAGGCGAGAGCTATAAAAACTGCCGATGATTAAGCCCATACTGGCTAGTGGCGCAAATAAGAGCATGTTGGGGGGCATCAGCACTGTGGCAAGGGCGTTACCCGTGCAGATCAGCCCAAGGGCTAAAAGATCCTTGGTATGTAATTTTACTTTGAGTAAATATTGCCATCGCCGATTGGCATAGCCAAAGATGCCAAGGGCGATCGCAGTAGCCCCGATCATCAAAATCAACCCTTTGAGATTGACTTGTCTTTGGGTCATTTTTAGTTCATCTAAAATCACAAATTGCCGCTCGGTGATTTTTTGACCGCCTTTGACAATTAGGTCGCCATCTTTGATTGAGATTCTTTGAACCTGAACTAATTCTGAAGCTTTAATAGCTCTTTCGGTAGTACCAACATAATCAACGGTCAGATTTGGTTTGACGGTGGCGCTAATTAGGGCGATCGCCATTTTTCGAGGCTCTGCATTTGTTGGCAAATTTTGAAGGTTCGCCATCCGCATTTGCAACATATTTTCGGGCAAACCTGCCACAATGCCAGATGCTTGCATATCTTTTAGCGCTAGTCGAATCAAGCTTTTGTTGGTTTCCCATTCCTCGGTTGTCATTTCTAAGAGGCGATCGCGAAACATTTCAGGACTTTTGGCAGCTTTTTCCTGAGTCATCGCATAAGATCGGCGAATTTCAGTCACCTTAACAATTAACTTTTGGTAGTCTTGGGGATTTGCATTAATTTTGTATAGAGTTAGCTCAAATAAAGCTGTAGATGCAATTTCTTGATCTTTATTAAGGAAATTTGAACCCGCCGCAACCTGATTATTGCTAACCAGTTTATTTGCCTTGTCTTGTAACTGTTCCCACTCCAGATCAGAGATTCGCCGAAGATAGCGCTGCCCATCATCACTCAAAATTTTGCGATCGACATAGGGCAAGTTGCCAGAAGATATCCTCAAGTCATCACCAACGCGTAGTAGCTCCTCAAGGTGCTGAATGGCATTAGCATCAACTTCAGGGTTGCTCCGATAAATGGGAATTACTTGGCGCTTGGCTAGTTCTTGAGCCTGTTTGGTGGCATCTATGTCCGTAGCGGCGATCGTTCTGGGCGATCGCAAATCTTGGTCAACAAATGTACCAACAGTTAAGCGCGGCTCAGCATAAAAACGGATACTCAGTGTCGAAATGAGGCAAGCAAAGGTAATTCCAATAACCGCTTGACTAGACCACTTTCGTGTGCGATGGGTCATGTCAGAAAGTTTCGATGTACAGTTGGGATTAATTCCCATAGTTTAATTACTTCAGTTTTAATTAATCTAATAAAAAAGTTTTTTAAGGTTTGCTTACAGCAATTTATCGACCAAATTCACCACAGAAGAGGATCGCAGCCTCGCACTAATTAATTCTTGACTTTACGACTTCTATTTTTTGGTGAGCGGGCAGTAGAAAATTTTAAGAAATAGGAAGAGCAGGACATAAGCCGGGTTCTGTTTCAGGAGTCTTATCAACTGCCTTAGCGGTTATCTATCTGGGATATTTGTTACCAAACACCTCACGCGGCACACACTCAACTATGGTTTGCTTAGCTTTCACCAAACAGCCATATTAAGCAACGGACACAAGATCCAACGAAGATCTCAGCACTTGCATCCTCTCGCCTTGCTTCCAACTGGGGTTTACCGAGCCAGAGCCTCACGACTCTGCTGGTGCGCTCTTAACACACCTTTGCACCCTTACCTTTAACAGGCGGTATCTTTCTGTGGCACTATCCTCACGATCGCTCGCACTGGGAGTTATCCAGCAGCCTGATCTTCATGGAAGCCCGGACTTTCCTCAAAACCTGAACTCAAAACAAACTTTAGATAAATCTTAAAATAAATTTTGAGCCAAATTCCGCAACCGCACGCCTACTCTTCCTAATTCTTATTATGTAACAAATAAAACCAAAACTAAAACCAAAACTAAAACCAAAAAAACAAAGGAGCGCAACGCATCCAGAAATAGAAATATAAAACCCTTTGCGGGGCTAAGCCCTGCGACCCATTTCTGATGTGAGTTCGATCACTGGCATTTGCGCCACGCTTTGCGTGGTGCAAATGCCAAAAAAAGATCGTTCTGGCATCGCGAGAACGATCTTTTTTTGCTTTCGTCGAACTGACGTTAAATCACCTCATTGACAGGGAATCGATCGATCATTTGCGCGGCTTGCTTCGCGGCTGAATACATTTGAGATGGCAAATTTGGTACATGGGGAATCTGGTATAGCAAATCGATGGTGCGGCGCATCAGACGTACAATATCGCCCTCATCAAGATTGGTATTTTGACATAGCTCGAACCATTCCATACCTAACGCCCATTGCTCAACCAAGCCCGTTAGTTCATAGTCCAACCATGCAGGAATCTCAACCAAATGACGGCGCTGGGCTGGCATCAGTTGACGGCGGATCTCACGCAAACCATCAAGAGCATCTTCGACCGTGGGCGACAAGCCGAACTTGATCCAGTTGTCGGGGCGACTGTTTTCGCTAACGATCGCCGCGCAGACAGTGGCAAGGTGATGGGGCGCGAGATTATCTAACTCACCCGAAATCAAACATAGAGACAACCAGAGTTCATTTTCACCCCGTAGCGCTGCCACGACCTTGCCCTTATCAGTTGGCTGCGTATCTTGCAGGCAGTCATAGGTTTGCAAAATATTGACTAAGCTCATAAATTCTTGCCAATGGCGTTGTCGTCTCTCGTTGACCACTTTTTGCTGAAACTCGATCTGGCGCTGCAACTGCTCGAGTCGATTAACTTTTTTAAAAACCGCACCACGATCGCTCATTCTTGAAACAGGATGATCGTTCATTTGTGACTCGATCGCCATCATTCGCGCTTGTTGTTTGATCACTTCAGGAGCAAGTTCTGGTTCGGGCAATGGTTGGATTTTTTGGGCGATCGCGGCGCTGATCTCGTCACCATCAATGGAGTGATTAGGACGCAATGTGAGTTTGGCAGGATATTCGACATCACCATCATCAAGCAATAAATCACTACCGACCTGCACGATATCTTTGTAGCCAATCGTATACCAACAATTATTGCGACCGAGACAAACAAACCAAGGGAATTGTCCCGAACCTTGCACTTTCGCCGCCAAGACCGCATGGACAATCAAACCTTTGTGGGTACGAATCGTGAGGGGTGAACCTGAAAGTAGATAAGGCGCATAGGAGGCAAGATCATTTAAACGCAGTTCTTCTGATTGCTGCACTAACATTTTTAGCAGACGACGTTCTTCCCGCAGGCGATCGCGCAATTTGTCATAGACTTCTAATTGTTTCAAATCGATAGTCGAGAGTTCTATCTCTAGCTTAGAGATTTGAGCGACCACTAATTCTAGGTTTTGGATTTGTGGCGCAAGATTAAGGTCGGCGAGATACTGCCCAAAGCTGCGCTCTACCAAGTCTCTAGCTTGATCGAGAGAATGAGTTTGCAGCAAGTTCATCACCATGCCATAGCTGGGCGCGAACTGACTAACTAGCGGATCGGCAGTGGATGTGGCAAGATGTGCTGCTTCTTTTGCGCCTTCAAATGGAGTTTGCACCGTGACCACATAGCCAACTTCATCCATGCCGCGCCGCCCTGCTCTTCCTGCCATTTGCAGAAATTCAGAAGCATTTAGCAGTCGGTGTCCGCGATCGGTGCGCTTAGAAATGCTCGAAATCACCGTGGTTCGCGCAGGCATATTAATCCCTGCGGCTAGAGTCTCAGTCGCAAATACAACTTTAATCAAACCTTGCTGGAATAGCTCTTCCACAAAGCCTTTCCATGCGGGTAAAATCCCTGCGTGATGGGCGGCAATGCCACGATAGAGCGCATCAATATGCAGAGGCTTCCCAATCTCAGGATTTGCCGCCACAAAAGCATCGATTTGGGGCTTTAGTTTGAGTGCTTCTGTGGGATTTACTAAAGAGACATTTCCTAAATCTGTAACTGATTTATCGCAACCACGACGGCTGAAGATGAAATAAATCGCAGGAAGCATATCCCGTTGTCGCAAATGAGAAATGACAGCAGCGATCGCGGGGACGATTTTATGTCTTTCTTCTTTAGTTGGTGGTTTATTGGTGAGTGGCTTGAGGCGAGGATTGATCTTCTCATTGGCACTATCTAACAAAGGAAAAAAGCCCTTGTTATTACAGAAGGAATGTTCGAGCGGAACAGGACGAAAATCGGAATAGATTAGCTCCGTATCTCCATGTACTTTGTGAATCCAATCGGTTAGCTGTTGGCTATTTGCCACTGTTGCTGAGAGCGCCACTAGCTGCACTTCCGCAGGGCAGTAGACGATCGACTCTTCCCATACAGTTCCGCGTTGGCGATCGTTCATGTAATGGCATTCATCTAGCACCACTACTTCCACGTCTGTGAGCGATGTGCCAACTTCACCTAAAGGCGTACCATAAAGCATATTCCGAAAAATCTCAGTAGTCATCACTAAGATCGGCGCATCGCGATTTATAGAAGTGTCGCCAGTGAGCAAGCCGACATTTTCATCGCCAAACTGATGCCGAAAATCGCGTAATTTTTGATTGGATAGCGCTTTGAGCGGGGTGGTATACAAAACGCGGCGATTACCCGCTAAAGCCGCATGAATTGCGTATTCGCCAATCAAGGTTTTGCCCGAACCAGTTGGCGCACAAACAACGACCGACTTACCTGCTTGCAAGGCGGCGATCGCCTGTAATTGAAACGGGTCAAGTTGAAAGGGATATAGTTCTTGTGGGTCTAATGCTTGCACGCACTTCTGCCTGAGTATTTATACTTGAATTTGACACGAATTTAGCCACTATCGGTGATTAAATGCTTGCCTAATCTCTTATAGTAACCTATTGCTTGGCGTTGCCGTAACCCTGAAAGTGAAAAACAACGCGGCAGGTCGCTTTTTACATTGGGAGACGATTGGTTTGTAAAACTGTTAGGATCGATCGTAATAATTTTTATTTTATTTTAAAAATTTAAATAAAAAATTAAAAATTTAAATAAAAAATTTGAAAGTTGGTTATTATCATGGATGCGATCGCCCTTAGCTCTCTTGCGCTCAACATTGTTTTGGGATTATTTATCCTGATGTATATCTTTCGGATCATCATGACATGGTATCCCCAAATTCCCCTCAAGCAATTTCCCTATATCCTGATTACTTTTCCGACTGAGCCTCTGTTATTTGTATTGCGTAAGTTAATCCCTCCGATCGGCGGCATTGATATTTCGCCCGTGATCGGCGTGGGTATTTTTAGTCTATTGCGCGAAATGTTGCTAGGTCAGCAAGGCATTTTGACCATGATGCAATAGAAACCGAAAAGTCTTTGAACTCAGAGTTTAGAGCCTGATTGACTGACAAATCCCCCCAAAAAGCGGGCAGGATGCCCGCGCTACAAGGATTTTAAATTTGTAGGTCAGGCATCTTGCCTGACAAGGATTTCAAACACTTTTGTCAGTCAATCAGGTTTAGAGCAGTCTCTTCTATCAAAATTTATATGTTTAGACTTTCTGTAAGTTAAAAGTCTACTCTTTAGGATTTTAACTTTGCTCATAAATATTCATAAATATTTACACATTATCGAGGCAAAAGATAATTATGGAATCGGATAAAAATATAGTTTTTTTTCTTAATCGAGTTGATTGCAATGATGGAATTGCTTCTCATTGTGAGACTTTGATACATGGGTTGAAGTCTCATGGCTGGAAAGTAATTTTGATAACAGGCAAAGTAAGTTTTGATGAGTCTTCGTTACAACGATTTGAGTCATTAAAGAAACTAACAGAAGAATGGGTAGTGTTTGACAGCTATAATCGATCGCTACCAACGTTAGCTAGCCTCTCCCAAATTTTAAGCACAATCAAAAAGTATAAAATTCGACTTTTTCATGCTCATGGGTTCTCAACTCTTTTTTCAGTGTTTATTTTAAAGATACTTACAGGGCTTAAATCTGTTGCAACATTTCATCTTCTTAAGCCTATACATTTTGGAAAATCGCCAGAAGGCAAAAATCTGCCATTGAAGAAGTTACTTCTGCATGGTTATCTAAAGATTTTCTCTCCTCAGATTTTTATTGCTATTTCTTCAGATATCGAACAATGGCTAATCCGAGATGTGGATATTGTTGAACGGAAAGTTATAAAAGTTTTTAACGGTATTGACTCCCAATATTTTCATTCTCCTAACCTCGAAGATCGCCACAAAGCAAGAGAGAGATTTGGTCTGTCTGAAGAAGATTTTGTAATCACTTTGGTGGGCAGAACTCAATGGGATAAAGGTCACAAAATTTTAATTGATGCAGTTAATCAGATTGCTAAGAGCAGTCCAAGACATTCATTTAAAACCATGTTTGCAGGATCGGGCGATCAAAAGCAAGAAATAGAAAACTATGCATTTGCTGACACAACCAGTCTGTCTAGATTTTTGTTTTTAGGTTATGTGAATGAGCCGCGTGATCTTTATTGGGCTTCGGACACTATTGTTTTACCCAGTCAGGCTGAAGGTTTTGCCTTGGTGATTTTGGAAGCCATGAGTTGTAGTGTAGTGCCGATTCGCACGCCTGCGGCTGGCGCTTACGATCAAATTGAAGATGAGGTCAATGGTTTTATCATTCCTTTTGATGATTCAGATGCACTTGCATCTAGATTGATCCAATTAGCTGAAAATCCTGAATTAAGGCTTAATATGGTTAAAAATGCACTTAAATCATCGGAGCAGAAGTTTACTTTGGAAGCTATGACTTTAGGCACAATTGCTGCTTATGAAAAGGCGATCGAATAAGCCATCAACCTAATCAAATCCATAGCCAAGGCAACAATTTATTTACAATGCTGCGAATATAATATTTTCGCAGGTTACGCCCTTCAGAATAGTTTTGATTGTCTGAGCCTCTAGCTCCATCAATTAAAGGTGTAACGTTAAATCTTCTTCTCACCTTGAGATCTCCTAAAGGTTCTTCTAATAATTTGATAAAAGTCTGCTCAGGATGAAACTGCAAACTAGGCTCAGCAATCATCTCGTTACGGATTTTCCCTAGAAAATTTTCGTAACCTCTCAATGTCCACACCAGTAAATACATGTCTGCCCAAGGTATTGGGAATTTTCTAGAGTTGACATAAATATCAATGTTAGGAGGCTTACGCGCGATAATTTTAGCAATGTTTCGGATAATATATCTTCCTGTTATTTTCCATACCAACAAGTTATCTTGATGATTACTAATTGTCTGAGAATGCTTCATGGCATAATCGATTAGTTTAAATTCTCCATAGGCTCGACCATTGCCGAGAGGATAATCTAGTCCATCAAAGACTATGAATTCCACGGCTTCTTGCAAGCCTGATTCGTTGACAATGTTTTGTAAAGTGGATATATCTGAGTTGGAGTTTTCGGCAAATACGATCGCATCAATTCCTTTACCAATGAGTTGTAGATAGAACTTAAGTCCTTTTTCGTAGTCTTGCAATCGATCTTTGGGGTCGGTTCTAGCTAAGAGTGGTGCGCCTGAAGGCGGCGTAATAGTTGCGGTCAGTAACAGTACATTGAAAGATTTCACTGGTAATGCGAACAGTTTAGATAGCATTAGTATCAACCATCAAGAATATTAGTACTTAGTCTATAACGTTTCCCAGTCTAGAGAGAAGTTTAAAAGTGCCGCTCTGCGGCACTTTTAAACTTTTATCTAGGGTTTGGGTCAGCGCATCGCGCTGCCTTCTACTTCACATAATTTCTAGTTGTGAATCATCGCCTACGAGAAAGCGTAATGCTTGGGGGCGCTTGGGTGAGACTTGCATAGACACGCGTTGACCGATGAGACTATCGACTATACGTTGGTGAATGTCGGTGATTTTAGTGTCATTTAAAACAACGCTATGTTCCAGTTCGGTGTTGATGATAGTAACGCGATCGCTAATGCTGCTATAGGGACCAATATAGGCGTTTTCCAGATGGCAGTTTTCGCCAATAATTACGGGACCACGAATTTTGCAGTTGATGATTTTTGAGCCTGTGCCGATTTGGACGCGACCGCTAATGTTGCTGAGTGCATCGACTTCTCCTAAAATCTGCGAGGTGAGTCGAGTGTCGAGGATAATTTGATTGGCGGACAGGATGTCGTCTTTTTTGCCCGTGTCCAGCCACCAGCCATTGATTTCTGATGCGGATACGTTTTTGTTGGTATCGATTAGTTTTTGGATCGCATCGGTAATTTCTAGTTCACCTCTGGCTGAGGGCGCAATTTGGGCGATCGCTTGATGAATGGTGGATTGAAAGAAATAGACTCCGACTAGAGCCAAATTTGTGATCGGATTTTTAGGCTTTTCAACTAGCTGAGTTACCTTGCCATTTTCGTCAATTTGAGCGACTCCAAAGGCGGAGGGATTGGCGACTTGTTTTAATAAAATCAGTGCGTCAAGTTGCTTTTGCAAGAAGTCGTTTAAGAATGTATTTAGGGGCAGTTCGATCAGATTGTCGCCTAGAAACATGATGAAAGGATCGTCACCCAGAAAAGGTTGGGCAATTTTGACGGCGTGGGCTAGCCCTGCGGGTTGAGCTTGGAGAATATATTCGATTTTGACTCCAAAGCGATCGCCGTTTCCTGTTTTATTTTTGACTTCATCGCCTGTTTCGGGACTGATGACGATGCCAATATCGGTAACGCCTGCGGCGACAATGCTTTCGATGCAGTACCAAAGGATGGGTTTGTTGGCGACGGGGACTAGTTGTTTTGCGCCTGTGTAGGTGAGTGGTCGTAACCTTGTGCCTTTACCGCCTGAGAGAATTAGAGCTTTCATGTTTTTTGATTTTGGAAGTACTAAGGATGACAGGATTTTAGGGTGCGGATTGGCGGCGCAAAGCGCCGCCGATCCGACTAGTCTCTGGATCTGATATAGGCGGCGATCGCTTCTTGCCAAGGTCGCATTTTAAAAGTGGTAATGTCGTCTAGCCGATCGCTAATTAGAGCAGAATTCATCGGTCGCACGGCTTTGGTGGGAAACGCCGAGGCGGGGATCGCCTCAATGGGGTGGGTGATATGGGCTAGGCTCAGAGCTTGACTAGCAAACTCATGCCAAGAACATTGCCCCGCATTTGCGCCGTGGATAATTCCTGTTGTCCCTGCTTGCAAAAGTTCATCTAAAAGCCGCGCTACATCATAGGTGTAGGTTGGTGACATAAAAATGTCATTGACGACTTTGAGCGGATCGCCTGCCTTGGCTTTTTTGATCATTGTTTCCACAAAGTTACCACCCTTGCCGCTTGCGCCTGCTTTGCCAAATACGCTAGAGATGCGTAAAATTAGCGATCGCGGTGCAGTTTGGCGGACGAGATGTTCACCTGTGAGTTTGGATGTGCCGTAAATGTTGATCGGGTCGGGAATGTCAGATTCACTATAAGCATCGAGGCGATCGCCTCGAAAAACATAATCGGTGCTGATGTAGACACAAAGCGCTTCGATCTGACGACAAGCTCTGGCAACATGCAGCGCGGCGATCGCGTTGACATTAAAGGCGGTCGCGACTTCTTGTTCGCAGTCATCGACACGGACATAGGCGGCGCTATTGATCACGATGTCAAATTTTTGACTGGTCAACACGCGCTCGACGGCTTCGGGTTGAGTAATGTCGATATCAGCACGAGTTAGCGCCGTGAGTTGATAGCGATCGCCCTGCGCGAAATGACTGGCGATGTCTGAACCTAGCTGACCATTTGCCCCAATTAGAGCAACCTTGAGCGGATTACTCATCTGGCATACCACTGGCTGTAATGTTCTTGAAATACTTTTTTAGCTTTGACCGCTTGCCACCAATCAGAGTTCTGTTTATACCAAGCCACGGTTTGCGCCATACCACGCTGAAAGTCCCATTGACGTTGCCATCCTAATGATTCGGCGGCGCTAGGATCGACAGAATAACGATAGTCATGCCCAGGGCGATCGCTGACATATTCCATTAACGATTCGGGGCGATCGAGTAAACCTAAAATGGTTTTGGCAACTTCAATGCCATTCACTTCCATCCGCGCACCGAGGTTGTAAGCTTGACCACTTTTGCCTGCATGTAAGACTGTATCAATGCCAGAACAATGATCTTCAACATATAAATAATCGCGAATCGCCGCCCCATTGCCATAAATGGGAAGAGATTTTGATTCTAAAGCGTTGGTGATAAACAGAGGGATAATCTTTTCAGGATATTGATAAAGCCCGTAAGTATTGGAACCACGGGTGATCACCACATCTAAGCCGTAACTAATGCCATAGGAAAAGACGAGATGCTCTGCACCTGCTTTGGATGCGGCGTAAGGGCTGCGCGGTGATAATGGATCGGTCTCAAAGGAATGGCGATCGCTGCCGACTAAATCACCATATACTTCATCAGTGGAGACATGCAGGAATCTTTTGATTTGATGCTTTTTGGCGGCTTTTAATAGTAATAATGTGCCTTCGATATTGGTGCGAATAAAGGGTAAGGGATCGCGCAAACTGCGATCGACATGGCTCTCGGCTGCAAAATTTAAGATGCAATCAACTCCATTTACGGCTCTGTCCACATCTTCAGGATTAGCAATATCACCTTCGATAAAAGTAATGCGATCGCTCACATCCTTGAGATTATCCAGATTGCCCGCATAAGTGAGCTTGTCTAAAACTACAATCTCCCATGTCGGATGATTGGCGATCGCATAATGCACATAGTTAGAGCCGATAAAACCTGCTCCACCTGTGACAAGTACCTTTTGGAATGATTCTGGATTCATGCAAATAACTCCGCTTCTTTTAATAATTTGCCGATAGTATCTTTGTCAGACAAAATGGGTTGTCCGTCAACTTGCCACGCGATCGCCACTTCAGGATCATTCCATAATAAGCAACGTTCTTCACTGGGCGCATAATAGTCTGTAGTTTTATAGGCAACTTCCGCATTGTCAGATAGAACCGCAAATCCGTGGGCAAACCCTGCGGGAATCCACAATTGTTGACGATTTTCGGCACTCAAAATGTAGCTGACCGACTTGCCAAAAGTTGGTGAACTTTGCCGTAAGTCTACAGCCACATCTTGAATTGATCCGACTAAAGCCCTGACCAATTTGCCCTGCGGCTGACCGATTTGATAGTGCAATCCTCTCAATACGCTTTTTTGCGATCGCGAATGATTGTCTTGCACAAAAGTAATATTTAGCCCTGTTTTTTCGACAAAAAACTTGTGATTATAGGACTCATAAAAAAATCCTCTCTCGTCAGCAAAGACTTTAGGGGTAAGTAGTAAAACATCAGGGATTGTCGAGATCTCAACTTTCATGCAGTTTTTTCCAATGTTTTTTCTAAGGTTAGGGCTATTGAAGGCGCGAAGTGCCGCCACTAGCTTCTGGTTATTTGAAATAATAATTTTCGAGAATCATACATGATTTTTGAATACGGCGATCGCAAGGGTGAGGGGTTATTTATTGATGCCTCAGAGATTGGCTATATGGTCACAAGCGCAGTAGTCGGGCGGTAGTTACCGTGATATCAAGAAGCATAATTTTGCGCGGTTTGGTGCTACGGATATTAAAGCAGCACCAAACATTAGTTTTTGATAATTGCGTTATCAGAACTAAGTCCTCATAACGCAATTATCAAAAATTTCAATCATCTTCCGCCCATTTTTAAATGCTAGAGATGATTAAGAGCAAACTTTTATACTTTAGCTGGTTGCTTACCTTTAATCACTTCAGATGCACACATCTTTCCCGAAAGAGTTGCACCTTCCATGCTGTCGATGTAGTCCTGCATCGTATAGCTACCCGCTAAGAAGAAATTCTTGATAGGTGTGGCTTGAGTGGGACGGAAGGGATCTTGTCCGGGGGCTTCACGATAGAGTGACTGCGCTAGTTTGACTACACTTGACCAGATTACATTCAGCTTATGAGCAGAAGGAAAAATCTGATGCACTTGAGCAATCATTTTCTCAACGATCGCCTCATTACTGAGCTTGATGTAATCATCGGCAGGAGTGATCACTAATTGTAAAAGAGAACCTTCTCCTTCTTTGTAATAATCAGTGGGACTAGTAATCGCCAAATCAGCAAAGGTAGAGAAGTCCACTTTTACGGCGTAGAGCAGATTATCAATATCAGTCACCCAACCATCAAAGCGAAGTTGCACCGTAATGACAGGCACAGCATCTAGCTTATAGATATTGTCAAATTGCGACCAAGCTCGCCATTTGTCAGGAATAATCCGCTTTACTCCCGGCACATCAGTGGCGCAAATATACACGTCAGCCGTCACGATTTCTTCGCCATCTTCTTTGCCAACCACAAAACCTGTGACGCGAGTATCTTCACCCTCACCTTCAAAAAGAACTTCGCGCACGCCACGCCGCAAATGAATTTTGCCGCCTTTGGATTCGATATGTTTGACGATGGGCTGATGTAAGAATACTTCTGGCGATCCTTCTAACATTCTCAAAATGGAAGCTTCAGTTCTTGATGCAAAAAACTGAAAAATTGTGAGCATACACCGCGCCGAAATATTTTCACAGTCGATGAAGCCCAAACCGTAGGCGATCGCATCCCACATCAGGTCAAGACTGGCTTGCGATCCGCCCATACCCAAAAACCAATCTTTAAAACTAATATGATCAAGGGCGCGAATCTCTTTCATTGCGCCAACATGATCGACCAAACCGCGAATTAATGGACTCCGCCCGATCGCGATCGCATTTTGGATTTTGTCCTTAAGTGGCAACTGCCCTGTGGTCACAAATGCTTTCAAACCATGAAAAGGTGCGCCGCCAAAATTACGAAAATCAAGGGCTGCTTGCTTACCACCGACATTCACAAAAATATGCGTATGTTCCTTGAGGCGCAAATGCTCGAATGCACCTGTTTTTTTCATCAACGCAAATAGGTTGTAATAGCAGCCAAAAAACACATGCAAGCCCATCTCGATATGGTTGCCATCTTTGTCTAGCCAACTGCTGACTTTGCCGCCCACAAAGGGACGGGATTCAAAAAGTTCTACTTCATAGCCGCGATCGCTGAGTTCCACGGCAGTACTCATACCCGCCAAGCCTGCACCAATAATCACTGCTTTCATGTTTATGCTCGACCCTTACTGTCGTTACCTTATTGTTAAGTTTTGCTTAACATATTGTAATCTTGTTTGGCTCTACGATTTGCGAGATCGACACATAGTTAAAAAAGTCTATCTGGTAAGTTGTCTGGCTGAATCAGGAATTTCAGTCATGTTACTCGCTGAGAGTGTCAATGTTTCTGCTCTTGATTTTAGCTAGATTTTAGCTAGCGCGATATCAAATCAATTGGTTTGATATTGGTAGCAGCATTGACACTATATACGCGTTCAGAAACCTCTCCCTCCTTACCCAGTAACTTGATTGACTGATTGTTATAACTGAGCGCCACAGAAGACGCATTACCCGCTCGCACTGAAATTTGGCGATCGCCTGACCAAGTTAATTTCTTGCCTTCATCAAGAACTCCTTCAAACTCCTCTTTGCCATCAACAGTGATGCGTAACCAAGACTGTCCCTTCATCACAATTCCAATATTCACAGGCTTATTACCCACAAACTGAAAATTTCCGTCAGTGGCGATCGCGGCGCTATTTTGAAAATTGGCATTGGCAATCCAAGACTGGAGACTGTTATTTAGACTAAAACTAACATCGTTAAAGGCTGTCTCAGATGGTGAGGTGTTGACAGAACTTTGAGAGATAATCTCCTCATTTTTAGAAATGGATTTAGAAACGGGGAAGGAAACTCCAGTCGTATTAGCCGCCGCCTGCTTCAAAATTTCTAGTCCGCCAGTTTTGGGCAGTAAGGGATCAACGGGAGCAACCGCTTTGCTGATTTTTTTTGAATTTATTTGAGCGGCATCGCTAAAATTAGTTTGGCTATCATTAATTTTACTGGAATCAGGAGCATTCAGAAATGTAGCCAACAGACTCACAGCCCCCGCAATTACTCCGACATAAAGGGCATATAAATGTAGAGGGCGTAGCTCAGCCGCCGCACTACCCGCCCATTTATTTGTTTCGGGTAAGACAGGATTTAGAGGAAACTCATGGGAGAGATCGCCAATCCCTAGAGCATCACCATATTTACGGATAAATCCACGCACATAAATCGGTTCGGGTAGTGATTTTATTTGACCATCTTCGATCGCCCGCAAATAACGTTCAGAAATTAAGGTGATCGCCGTCAAATGAGGAATCGAAAGAGCTTTGTCTTCTCGAACTCGCTTAAACTGCGCTCCGATTTCTGCTAGTTTTTCTGTTTGCTTCGAGGTTGTAATATTCACAATACTCACAGGCGTGTTGGACGATTTTGGGAAGATTTGAAGAGTCTGACTGATTCACTCAAGCTAATGTTTAATCAAGCTTTGGCGACTTATGAAATCTAAACCGAATTCAATCTCAATTTGAGCCGAATCTCGATTTGACTACGCACATGCATTACGATATTTGTTCATATGCATTGAAAGTATAGCATTTTGTAAAGTTTTGATCTCAAATCAAGATAACGTTCAATCCAGTGCTTTACAGCAATTAACGATCAAATACACCACAGAAAATGGTCACAGGAAGAAGCCCCGCAAGGAATTTTATGTTTTTATTTGTCGTAAGTTTGAACGCAAATTGCTGTAATTTCGCGATCGCTTAACAACCGATATGCACCTGATTTTAGTGATCCAATCAAAACCGAGGCGATCGCCACTCGATGCAATGTTAAAACAGGATGACCTAACTGTTCCGCAACTCGTCTGATTTGGCGATTACGACCTTCTTTTAAAACGATTTGCAATCGAGATTTGGGGCTGAGATCTTTATTTTTAGATCTATCAATTTCTAAAATGTTGACAATGGCGGGCAACGTCTGTCTGCCGTCTAATAGAACTCCATTTTGCCATTGCTTGATCGTTTGTGGGCTAGGGATATCTTCGACCCAAACCTCATAGGTCTTAGGCACATGATGACGGGGATGCATCATCTGATTGGCAAAATCGCCGTCATTAGTCAAAATCAATGCGCCGCTACTGTTATAGTCCAGCCGCCCCACAGGATAAACATGCTGATATTTCGCAGGCAAAATATCCAATACCGTCTTGCGACCTTGGGGATCATCGCAGGTGCAGACGGTACCTGTCGGCTTGTTGAGTAACAAATATACAAATTCTGGGGCATTAGTTGCCAATAACTTGCCATCAACTTCAATACGATCGCATTCAGGATCAGCTTTTGTGCCTAATTCTCTAACTGTCTGCCCATTTATCACCACTCGTCCCGCCAAAATCATCTGTTCAGCTTCTCTGCGCGAAGCCAACCCATGTCTAGATAGAATTTTTTGGACGCGATCGAGCATAAAAATTACCAAGAAATTAATCAAAATTACTTACTCAGGCTACGCAGAAGTTTATAAGACCCTCAACCGTTCTGGGAGAAGGGGCTGGGGCAGATCTTCGCGAATGCGTAGGGTGAGTTACTTAGATACAATGCTTTGTGCGCGTATAAAAAACAAGAGATTTTCTAAGAAGCTTGCGAGTCAAGCCTTTTAGAAAATCTGTTGCGTCCTGTTTAGCATCAATAAATCGTAAAGTTTAAAAATATGTAGTTTATTATACGAATTTGGATCAAAACGTTAAGTAGTGTAAGCAAAATGTAAAAAATTGCAATAAAGCTTGAACTATAGAGACTTTGAGATTTTGCTTAAGTAGCGATCGCGATTATCTAAACTTCACGAGCCTGAGCCAAGAATAAATAACATGGCAAATAAAATTGAAGCCCTCAAATCTCTAAAAGATGGGCTTGCAGTAAAAACCGAAATTGATCGCTTTGTCGAAATTGGCTGGGAAGCGATCGATGATGACGATCTGCAACATCGATTGAAATGGCTAGGTGTATTTTTCCGCAAAAGCACTCCTGGTCGTTTCATGGTCAGGATGCGGATTCCCAATGGCTTAGTCAGTAGCGATCAGATGCGAGTACTTGCCTCGGTGGTCGAAAAGTGCGGCGAACATGGCGTTGCTGATATCACCACGCGTCAAAATCTGCAAATGCGCGGCATTTTGATGGAAAACGTGCCTGAAATGTTTGAGAAATTTAGATCGGTGGGACTGACCAGTGTGCAGTCAGCGATGGACAATATTCGGAATATTACAGGCTCGCCCGTGGCTGGTATTGATGCTAATGAGCTTTACGATACTCGCGAACTTGCAATTCAAGTCCAAAACTTACTGACAAGCAATGGTGAGGGAAACCCCGCTTTTACCAACTTGCCACGCAAGTTTAATATCGCGATCGCGGGTTGTCGGGATAACTCTACCCATGCTGAAATCAACGATTTAGCCTTTGTTCCTGCTTTTAAAGATGAAAGCAAGCAAATTTTTGGATTTAATGTACTCGTGGGCGGATTCTTTTCGGCAAAGCGCATTGAGGCAGCTATTCCTCTTAATGTATGGGTTGCTCCTGAAGATGTGGTCGCTCTTTGTGAAGCCTTACTAATCGTCTTCCGAGACAATGGACTGCGCGAAAACAGGGCTAAAGCTCGCTTGATGTTTTTGATCGACGAGTGGGGAATCGAAAAATTCCGAGATGAAGTTGAGAAACAAATCGGTAAACCATTGGCGATCGCCGCTCTCAAAGATGAGATCGAGTGGGAAAAGCGCGATCATGTTGGTGTCCACAAACAAAAGCAAGATGGTCTGAGCTATGTTGGGCTGCAAATTCCTGTCGGACGGATGTATGCCGCCGATATGTACGAGTTTGCGCGGATCGCTGACACCTATGGCAACGGCGATATGCGACTTACGGTCGAACAAAATCTACTGATTACTCATGTCAGTGACGAGCAACTACCCGCACTTCTGCAAGATCCCCTTCTTCAGCAGTTCCCCGCCGAGCCGAATAATTTGATGCGCGGCTTGGTCTCTTGTACGGGTAAACAATTCTGTCCTGTGGCGATCGTAGAGACCAAAAATCAGTCCCTTGAACTAAATCGCCAACTTACCGAAGATTATCATTTTCCTAAAGTTGTCCGTATTCATTGGAGTGGTTGCCCCAACTCTTGCGCTCAGCCACAGGTTGCCGATATTGGCTTTACGGGTTGCAAAACTCGTAAAGATGGCAAAGTTGTCGATGGTGTTGACATTTATATGGGCGGCACTGTCGGCAAAGATGCTCATCTTGGTACTTGCGTGATGGAAAAAGTGCCATGCGAAGATCTTCGCGAAGTTGTCGGTAAGCTCTTAGTTGAAAAATTTGGAGCAGTACCGAAATAGTAACGTAGGGGCAATTCATGAATTGCCCCTACGTTTTCGGCTTGTTGTCACAGTTCACACAGTTTTGAATTCAAAACTAGATTAAGTTAGTCATTCAAGGATATTAAGTAAATCAATGAGTACATTTTCTCGCCGTAAATTTTTGACCACTGCTGGGCTTTCTACCGTTAGCGCGATCGCTTTAAATGCTTGTGGTGGCGAAGCTACGAAAACTGAAACCAAGGCTAGTAGCAGCGCTGCTCCCGAAAAAACTACGGCTCCTAAAATGAGCGATGCTGATGCTCCTGAAACAACTAAGGCTAAGCTTGGTTTCATTGCGCTGACTGACTCCGCACCTTTGATCATCGCCAAAGAAAAGAAGCTATTTGAAAAATATGGCATGAAGGATGTCGAAGTCCTCAAACAAGCTTCTTGGGGAACTACTCGCGACAATATCGTGCTTGGCTCTGAAGCGGGTGGTATTGACGGTGCTCACATTCTTTCTCCAATCCCCTACTTGATCTCTGAAGGCAAGATTACCAACGGTAACAAAATACCGATGTACACCTTGGCTAGATTGAACACCAATGGTCAAGCCATTTCGATCGCCAATGAATTCAAAGAACTAAAGATCGGACTCAAGAGCGATTCACTCAAAGAAGGTTTTGCCAAAATCAAGGCGGGTGGCAAAGAAATTAAGTGCGCGGTCACATTTCCGGGTGGAACTCACGACCTGTGGATGCGCTATTGGCTGGCGGCAAACGGAGTTGATCCCGACAAAGATGTCAGCACAATCGTTGTACCACCGCCTCAAATGGTTGCCAACATGAAAGCTGGCAATATGCAAGCATTCTGTGTTGGTGAACCTTGGAATGCGCGTCTAGTTGCCCAAAACACTGGCTACACAGCATTAACCACAGGTGAGATGTGGAAAGATCATCCAGAGAAATCTCTTTCAATGCGTGCTGATTGGGTTGACAAGAATCCTAAAGCTACCAAGGCGTTACTTGCAGCCGTTCTCGAAGCTCAAGTCTGGTGTGATAAACCTGAGAACAAAGAAGAGATGTGTAAAATCATCGGTGCTGACAAGTGGCTAAAAGTACCTGCTGCTGAAATTTTGGGTAGAATCCAAGGCAAGGTTGACTACGGTGACGGTAGAACCCTTGACAACCTCGATCTCGCGATGAAGTTCTGGAAAGATGGGGCTTCTTATCCATATAAGAGCCACGATCTTTGGTTTGTGACTGAAGACATGCGTTGGGGCTATCTTGATGCTGACACTGATGCTAAGAAGTTGGTTGATAAGGTCAACCGCGAAGATATTTGGAAAGAAGCAGCGAAGATGATTGGCGAAGAAGCTGCCATTCCTAAGAGTACTTCGCGTGGTATCGAGACTTTCTTTGATGGTGTCAAGTTCGATCCTGAAAATCCTAAAGCCTATTTGGATGGACTCAAGATCAAGAAGGCATAATATCGGCTATCGCAAAAGGCGGCGCTTTGCGCCGCCTTTTGCGACAAATACAAAAATATAGGTAGGGGCAATTCATGAATTGCCCCTACCATAAAATATTACTTCCAATTTAGGAGACAAAAAAATGGCGGCAGGTAGCATAACTTCTAAGTTCGCGCTTAACAACATAGGTGAATGGTTACAACAGCAAGCAAAATCTTTTATTCCACCATTGCTAGCCCTAATCTTACTTTTAGCGGCTTGGCAAGTAATTTGTTCTGGCAAAAAACCGCCATTACCACCACCAAGTAAAGTTTGGGAAGAAACTCAACCATACATTTGGCATCCATTTTTCGATCGCGAATATTATGATGTCGATGCGAAAGAAAAAATTGATAGCCCAGCCCGTAAAGAACTTAAAGAAAAAGTAACGATCGAACAGGGCTTGGGTGTCAAAACAATGATCAGTGTTCGCCGTGTGGCGATCGGTTATACAGCCTCGGCGATCGTTGGTATTGCATTAGGTATTGCGATCGGTACAAATGCGTTTTTATATCTCGCTTTTGACCCAATTTTCCAAGTTTTACGAACTATTCCCCCGCTCGCATGGTTGCCGATCGCTTTGGCAGGTTTTAGTGGCATGAATGATTCCCTCCAGACTATCGGGCTGAACGTCAACGAAGCGGCGGGACTATTTGTGATTTTTGTCACCTCGATTTGGCCAATCTTAATGAACACGGCGGTGGGTGTACAGCAGGTTCCGCAAGACTATCGCAACGTCGCTAGAGTTTTACGGCTCGGTAAATTAGATTATTTCATCACAATCCTGATGCCATCGGCTGCGCCTTATATTTTCACGGGTTTACGCATCGCTGTTGGTTTATCATGGTTAGCGATCGTGGCGGCGGAAATGTTGACCGCAGGTGGTGGTATTGGCTTCTTTATTTGGGATAGTTACAATAGCGGCAAACAAAGTGAACTGATTCTGGCGCTGTTATATATCGGCTTAGTCGGTTTGTTGCTTGACAAACTGGTTTATTACATCAGTAAATTTGCCGTTCAGTCAGACTCGTGATCATCTTGGAGTGTTGCCTGTGTCGTAGGCACAAGCAATATTCCAAATTTTTAAAATCAATCAAAATAGCAATATGCAGACATTAGATATTACCGATAATGACCAGAAAAAAAATCAAGACCCTTTCTTAGTAATTGATGGAGTTTCCAAAGTTTACCAAACGGCTAGAGGTCCTTATACCGTTCTCGAAAACGTGAACTTAACAGTATACGAAGGCGAGTTTATTTGTGTAATCGGTCACTCTGGTTGCGGTAAATCAACTCTTCTGAACATGATTGCAGGTTTTAATAGACCGACTGCTGGAGAAATTTGTTTAAAATCAAAACCAATCCTGCGTCCCGGTCCCGATCGCATGGTGGTATTCCAAAACTATTCCCTATTGCCTTGGATGAGTGCTTTTGAAAATGTTTATCTTGCTGTAAAACAAGTTTATACCGACAAATCTAAAGAAGAAAAAATCAAGATTGTCAAAGATAGTCTCGCCTTAGTGGGCTTGACTGAAGCGATGAATAAAAGACCAAAAGAACTCTCTGGCGGGATGCGCCAAAGGGTATCGATCGCCCGTGCATTGTCAATTCGTCCTGAAGTCCTCATCCTTGATGAACCCTTCGGCGCATTGGATGTGATGACTCGCGAAGAATTGCAAGAAGAACTACTCTCAATTTGGCGAGCCAACCGAGTTACGGCGCTGATGATCACTCATGATATCGATGAAGCGATATTCTTAGCCGATCGCATTCTCCTGATGAGCAATGGCCCGGCCGCCCATATCGCTGAAATTGTTGATATTCCTTTTCCACGCCCTCGCGATCGCAAAGCCATCTCAGACGACCCACGCTATTACATCATCCGCAACTACATTCTTGAATTTTTGTATAGCCGTTTTGCCCTTGCGGATGAGGCGGAGTAAATTACGAATTATCAATTGCGAATTGCGAATTATCAAGTTAATAGTTCATGATTCCTTAATTGCTAAATCGTAACCCTCAATTCGTAATTCCCAATTCGTAATTTATCTACAAACCATTATGTCTGCATTCCTCGAAATCGATTACGTCAGCCGTGTTTTTAAGACCAAAAATGGATCTCCCTATATTGCGGTCAAAGATGTTTATTTTGAGATGAAGGAAGGCGAATTTGTCTCGATTATTGGGCATTCTGGCTGTGGTAAATCAACGGTTCTGAATATCTTGTCAGGCTTGGACAAAGCCACCTCTGGCGGTATTGTGTTGCAGGGGCGAGAGATCAATGAACCCGGACCCGATCGCATGTTGGTGTTTCAAAACCATTCCCTATTACCTTGGTTGACGGTGAGGCAAAATATTGGTTTGGCGGTAAATCGAGTTTTAAGAAATTTATCAAAAGAAGAACGCCGCCGTATTATTCAAGAAAATATTGATTTAGTTGGGTTAAGTCACGCAGCCGATAAGTATCCTAGGGAAATTTCGGGCGGCATGAAACAACGGGTGGGTATTGCGCGGGCTTTATCGATTAAGCCCAAAATCCTATTGTTAGATGAACCTTTTGGGGCGTTGGATGCTTTGACCAGAGGGCGCTTGCAAGAGAAGTTAATGCATATTTGCGATGAGAGTAAAATTTCGGCAGTGATGATTACCCATGATGTTGATGAAGCGTTATTGCTAAGCGATCGCATTATCATGATGACCAATGGGCCCGAAGCCAAGATTGGACAAGTGCTGACGGTCGATCTGCCCCATCCGCGCAAACGTCTCGAATCAGTCAATCATCCGAATTATTACCGACTCAGAGGCGAAGTCGTCAACTTCTTAGATCGCCAAAAACAAATCAAAATTGAACGCGCCAAAAACAAGAGTACGGCGGCGATCAGTATGGGTAATATCGAGAAAACTAATCTCACGATTGGCTATATTCCTCTGACTGATTGCGCTCCCTTTGCGATCGCCCAAGAAAAAGGCTTGTTTGCTAAATATGGTTTGGATGTGACTCTTTCTAAAGAGACAAGCTGGAACGACTTAGCCGAAGGTATCCGCGAAGGTCGTCTTGATGCCGCCCAAATGGTGATGGGAATGCCCCTCGCGATCACCCTTGGCATGGGAAATAAGATTCCTGTGCCAGTAGTCACTTCTCTTACCCTTAGCCGCAATGGGAACGCAATTACCCTAGCCAAAAAGCTTCAAGATGCAGGTGTCCATGACCTTACTTCCCTTAAGAGTTATATCACCGACAAGTTCCAAGATGCTTACAACCCTGCTATGGGAATGGTACATCACGCCTCAATGCATAACTTGCTATTGCGTCATTGGCTGGCTAGTGGGGCGATCGAGCCAGATCAAGATGTGGATGTCATTGTGATTCCACCACCGCAAATGGTAGCAAACTTGATGGCAAACAATATCATCGGCTATTGTGTCGGCGAACCTTGGAATGTACGCGCCGTCCATGATAATGTCGGCTTTGTGGTCGCAACTGACCTCAGCATTTGGCGTGGACATCCCGAAAAAGTATTGGGCGTTCGCAAAGATTGGGCAGCACAATATCCCAATACGCATCTTGCCGTTGTGAAGGCTCTGCTCGAAGCATCGCAGTTTTGCGAACCATTAGAAAATCGCGATGAAGTGGTGCTAACTTTGGCAAAACCAAATTATCTCAACCTCGACCCTGTGTATATTCGCCCTGGGTTTGCGGGACCTTATCGAGTTAGTACGATGGAAGCCAAGTATGAGAAAGACTTCTGTCAATTTGGGGTTGGGAATATGCCATCGCCTAAGGAGCATCTCTGGGTGCTGACGCAGATGGCGCGTTGGGGATTAGTTGATTTTCCTGAGAATTATACTGAGGTGATCGATAACTTGCTGGCAACTAATATCTATCAGCAAGCGGCTAAAGAACTCGATTTAGACACTGTTGATGAAGATCAGCAGCCAATCGTTTTAGCCGATGGTTCAACATTTGATCATAATGATCCGATCGCCGCTTTACAATCTATGCCATACTCAAAATTCACCGAAACTAGCTATTTCGATCCCGTCAAAGGTTTCGCTAGCAAAAAAGTAGCTGTTCGCTAATAGCTGAATAACCGTCTATGTCTGCATCTATTTCTTCTATCCATCCCACACCGCAAATCATTAAAACCCTCTGTCCTTATTGTGGTGTTGGTTGCGGTTTGGAAGTTGTGGAAACAACTAGAGAACCTTCTGTCAAATTTCCCGATCGCTTCAAAGTTAGAGGCGATCGCGCTCATCCATCTAGTCAGGGCCTGATTTGTGTCAAGGGCGCGACTATTGCCGAATCGATCCAAAAAGATCGACTATTGCATCCGATGATGCGCGATCGCCTTGATGATGATTTTCATCAAGTTAGTTGGGATGAAGCTCTTGATGCGATCACGCAGCGTATTCAATCTGTAGTTGCCAATAAAGGTGCAGACGCGCTCTGTATGTATGGTTCTGGACAATTCCAAACCGAAGATTATTACACGGCTCAAAAATTATTTAAAGGCTGTTTGGGAACTAATAATTTTGATGCGAATTCCCGTCTCTGTATGTCTTCCGCCGTTTCAGGCTATGTCAAAAGTCTTGGTTCTGATGGTCCCCCCTGTTGCTATGAAGATTTGGAATTAACCGATTGTTTATTTGCGATCGGCACAAATACCGCCGAATGTCATCCAATTATTTTCAATCGCTTTCGTAAATATCACAAAAAAAACCCCCAAGTTAAGCTCATCGTCGTCGATCCGCGCCGCACTCAAACCGCCGAAGTTGCGGATTTACATTTAGCGATTCAACCAGGGACAGATATCGATTTATTGAATGGTATCGCGCATTTGTTGTTGAAATGGGAAAAATGCGATCGCCAATTCATCGAGCAGCACACCACAGGATTTGCTGAATTTGCTGAAATCACTCAACTCTACACGCCTGAATTTGTATCGCGACGTTGTGGCATAGATATTAAGGATTTAGAACTAGCGGCAAAATATTGGGCTGAATCTTCACGAGTTCTATCCATTTGGTCAATGGGTGTCAATCAATCTACTCAAGGCACAGCCAAAGTCCAATGTATTATCAATCTCCATTTGCTAACGGCTCAAATTGGCAAAGCTGGATCTGGTCCTTTCTCTCTAACAGGACAACCTAACGCTATGGGCGGAAGGGAAGCAGGCGGTTTAGCAAATTTATTGCCGGGGTATCGGTTTGTGGCAAATCCTCAACATCGAGTAGACCTTGAAGAATTTTGGGGCTTGCCTGCTGGACAAATATCCGATCGCATTGGACGCACCGCATGGGACATAATCCGTGGCTTGGAAGCCGATGAAGTCGATTTTCTCTGGATTGCCGCCACAAATCCCGCCGTCAGTTTCCCCGATCTAGTCAGAACTAAAGCCGCGTTAAAGCGATCGCCTTTCACCGTATATCAAGACGCATATTATCCCATTGAGACTTCAGCTTTTGCCCATATTCTGCTCCCTGCGACTCAATGGAGCGAAAAGACGGGTACAATGACCAACTCCGAGCGCTGTGTCACCCTTTGCCAAGCCTTTCAGACTCCTCTCGGTGAAGCTCGCGATGATTGGGCTATTTTTGCGGAAGTTGGTCGCAGATTAGGTTTTGCCGACAAGTTCCAGTTTCAAACTTCAGCCGATGTGCATAGGGAGTTTGTGCAGATCACCCGCGATCGCCCCTGTGACATGACAGGCATTAGTCACGCAAACCTCGCCAAACTAGGTGCGATGCAATGGCAAGCTTCCGATCGCCATCCCGAACAAGACCAAATTCACAATAAGCGTCTCTACACCGATTTGCAATTCCATACCAGCGATCGCAAGGCACGATTTGGAGCTTATCATTCTAAAGGAGTTTTTGAAGTTCCCGATGAGCAGTATCCATTTATTCTGACCACGGGGCGACTCTACGGACATTGGCACACCCAAACCCGCACAGGACGCATTGACAAAATTCGCCAAATGTATCCCAATCCATTTATCGAAATTCATCCCAAGGATGCGAACAAATTTGGTATTAATAATGGCGATCTAGTAGAAGTCAAATCCCGAAGAGGATCTTCCAAATTTCCTGCGCTGGTAACTGAGGCGATCGCCCGCGGGGTGTTATTTGTGCCGATGCATTGGGGAACGCTCTGGGCAGACAATGCCGAAGCCAACGCCCTTACCCATCCTGAATCCTGCCCCGACTCGAAGCAACCAGAGTTAAAGGCTTGTGCTGTGGCGATCGCGTCTGTTTGGACAAAATCGCCTCAATAGCCAGTCTCTTAAGCACTTCTCTTAAGCACTAAAATATTTAGCAATGGGATGATGGACAATTAACGCCGTCGTGGATTGTTCGGGATAGAGTTGTTCGCTCTCATCCATCACCAAATCAACGCGCTTTGCATCTAATAAATCTAAGAGTTTGTATTGATCTTGCATATTTGGACAAGCGGGATAGCCAAAACTATAGCGAGAGCCATGATAGCGCTGAGCCAGAATATCGCGAATATTATCAGGATCTTCAGCAGCAAAACCTAATTCGTGACGAATACGGGTATGTGTCCATTCGGCAACAGCTTCCGCCATCTGCACAGCTAGCCCATGAAAATAGAGATAGTCGGTGTATTGATTAGCTTTGAATAGCCCTTGAGCAAACTCCGTGGCAATATGTCCAACGGTGACAGCTTGCAATGGCAACACGTCAATGATTCCTGACTCTTTTGGTGAGAAGAAATCGGCAATGCAGAGACGACGTAGCGATCGCTGACGGGGGAAGGCGATCGACTGAATTGGTTGAGTATCAGCATTGATGCTGTCTATATCTTTGGGGTTATAAATGTAGACCGTGTTTCCTTCTGCTAGAACTGGGAAATAGCCATAAACAGAAGTGGGAGCTAGCAGCTTCTCATTGATAATCCGCTCTTTCCAAGTTTCCAAAATGGGATAGACGGTTTCTTGCAAAAATGCATCGTACTCTTCTCGCGATTGATCTTGAGGTTTGCGGAACTGCCATTGTCCTGCTACTAGTGCTTGCAAATCCAGATTCCAGAATAGCTCTTCCACAGGAATGTCTGCACCTTGGAGAATCTGCGTACCCCAGAATGGCGGTGTGGGACGAGGAATGTTGATCTCGACCGATTCAGAGCGGACAATGTCCAGATATCGTTCGACAAGTAAGGCTTCGCTCTTGGCTTTTTCCTCTTCACTAGAGATATTTTCATCGCTAGTTAATGGCACATCGGTTGCTAGCTCCTGATCCAAAAAGCCTTTGCCATCTTCCCATTTGCCTTCAACCTTGGCAGGCATATACTTATCCATGAAGTTAAGATCAGAGAAAGCATCTTTGCCATAAATGACTCGTCCGTTATAGCTGTTCTGACAGTCTTGAGAGACAAATTTCGGGGTCAGGGCTGCTCCGCCCAAGATGACAGGAACCGTAATCCCTCGGCGATTAAATTCTTGCAGATTATCTTTCATAAAGGCGGTGGACTTGACCAACAATCCACTCATGGCGATACAATCGGCATTGTGTTCTTCGTAGGCTTTAATGATATTCTCAACGGGTTGCTTGATGCCGATATTAACCACCTTGTAGCCATTATTAGACAGAATAATATCGACAAGATTTTTGCCAATATCATGGACATCACCTTTTACGGTCGCAATCAAGAACACGCCCTTATTAGAACCTTCGGCTTTCTCCATGAATTTCTCTAGGAATGCGACCGCAGACTTCATGGTTTCCGCAGATTGCAACACAAAGGGAAGTTGCATCTGTCCAGAACCAAATAACTCGCCGACAACTTTCATGCCATCGAGGAGATATTTGTTGATGATATCGAGCGGTTCATATTGCTTGAGGGCTTCAGTTAGCGCGTCATCTAACCCAATGCGATCGCCATCAATCACATGATTTTTGAGTTGTTCTTCAATGGGGGTGCTAGCCTTATCGACCTTGACCCGCTTGGTAGAGACACCTTCAAATAGCTTCGTAAACTCGCCAAGGGGATCATAGGTGCAGATATCTCCATCAAATTGGCGATCGTCATAAATCAATTCATGAGCCACTTTAAGCTGTTGTTCTGGAATGCGATTGAGCGGCACAATTTTACTGGCATGAACGATCGATGAATCCATTCCTGCTTTGATGGCTTCATTCAAGAATACGGCATTGAGAACCACCCGCGAGGCAGGATTTAAGCCAAAGGACACATTGGAAACACCCAGTAATATATGGGTTTCAGGCATTACTGCCTTGATACGGCGAATTGATTCGATGGTAGCTGATGCATTCTGGCGATCTTCGGCAATCCCTGTGGAGATTGGCAGCGCTAGGGTATCAAAAAATATCTCACTGGCAGGCATACCCAGTTCTTCTGTCGCTTGTTTGTAAGCACGGGCGGCTATTTCAAACTTCTTGTCGGCAGTTCTTGCCATGCCATCTTCGTCAATTGTGCCGATGACAATCCCCGCGCCGTATTGTTTGGCGAGTTTGACAACTTTACAAAAACGTTCCTCTCCATCTTCATAGTTAGTGGAGTTAAGGATACATTTGCCCCCAGCTACTTTCAGCCCTGCTTCCATCTTTTCCCACTCAGTGGAATCTAGCATCAAGGGCAAAGTCACATTGGTAACTAGCCGTGACACTAGTTCATGCATATCTCGCACGCCATCGCGTCCTACATAATCCACATTCACATCGAGAATATGTGCGCCTTCCTTGACCTGCGATCGGGCGATCGCCACCAGTCCATCCCAATCTTCGGCATTTAATAAATCGCGAGTTTTCTTAGAGCCGCTAGCGTTGAGACGTTCGCCCACAATTAGGAAAGAATTATCTTGAATATAGGGTTGAGAACTATAAATGGAAGCTGCTGAAGGAACTACAAGGGGATGACGCGGTTTCGCTTTGAGCGTTTTTGCCATATCGGCAAGGGCTTGAATATGTGCAGGAGTCGTTCCACAACAGCCGCCGATCACCTGAATCCCTAAATCTTCCACAAAGTGTCTTAGATGCTCTCCCAAATCTTCAGGAGTGAGACGATAAAAAGCATGACCACCAACATTTTCAGGTAAACCAGCATTGGGGACGCAAGACACCACAAATGGAGAATGCTCGCTCAAATAGCGCATATGCTCCGTCATTTGATCGGGACCTGTGGCACAGTTCAATCCCAATACATCAATATTGTAAGGTTCTAGAATCGTGACTACGGCAGATATATCTGAACCAACTAACATCGTGCCTGTAGTTTCCATGGTCACGGAAACCATTACGGGTAGACGTACCCCACGCTTAGCAAAAAATTCTTCGATCGCATTTAAGGTAACTTTGATTTGCAGTACGTCTTGGCAAGTTTCCACCAGCAATAAGTCTGCGCCCCCGTCGTACAAGCCTTCGATCTGTTCGATAAATGACTGCTTCATCGTGTCAAAATCGATATGCAGCAAAGTCGGCAATTTAGTCGTCGGTCCAATGGAACCTGCGACAAAACGTGGCTTCTCAGGTGTAGAAAATTCGGCGGCGACAGATTTGGCTAATTCAGTGGCTTTTTTGCTGAGTTCATATGCCATATGTCCAAGGTCATATTCGTTCAAGACTATCGATGTACCGCCAAAGGTGTCTGTTTCGATCACATCTGCCCCTGCTGCCAAGAAATTGCGATGCACTTTGGCTACGGCTTCGGGTTTAGTAATTATTAAATACTCGTTGCAACCCTCATATGCTACGCCGCCAAAGTCTTCGGCAGTGAGGTTTTGGACCTGCAAGTTTGTACCCATCGCACCATCAAAGACGATGACGGGGCGATCGCTGCTATGAAGACGTTCCAGAAACAGACTGGTCATTTGATCTATACCCTAAGCTAACAAAGTGACTCTAGCGATTCATTCTAGCAAGATCTTCATCCAAAAAGAACAGCAAACTAGGCTTACTCCCTTCCCACTCAAGAATTAGTGGTGGGGGGGGGGGGGCCCCACCCCACAAAATATTGGGGTTAACAAACAGGGCATGGAAAACACACTGAACTCCACGAAACACAA
>JANODY010000103.1:0-48733 GCA_031412945.1 Cyanobacteria bacterium SOY_65_metabat_81 | reverse complement strand
ATTAAAAATTGCGCTTGCTTGTTGCCATTTAAGCGATGTTTCAATCCCTAAAAGGGTTTCAGAGGTTTTGTAGCTATTTCGTTTGCGATCGCGATAAAGCGGATACCGCGTTTCAATCCCTAAAAGGGTTTCAGAGGTTTTGTAGCGACAAATCTAGAATCGGTAAAGCATTCATCAGATTGGTTTCAATCCCTAAAAGGGTTTCAGAGGTTTTGTAGCTAAAATATTTACGCGATACTGTACCCCCGCGCTTTGTTTCAATCCCTAAAAGGGTTTCAGAGGTTTTGTAGCTCCCTGTAGAGCTACGCAAGCGATGCATATATCAGGTTTCAATCCCTAAAAGGGTTTCAGAGGTTTTGTAGCCCGAGAAAATTTGTCATCGTTGGCAGTACTAATAAGCCTGTTTCAATCCCTAAAAGGGTTTCAGAGGTTTTGTAGCGAAGCACTCAAGCCTTGGGCGTATGCTACCGGTTTCAATCCCTAAAAGGGTTTCAGAGGTTTTGTAGCTATTTGAGATCCTATACCATTAGATGATCCAAAGTTTCAATCCCTAAAAGGGTTTCAGAGGTTTTGTAGCTTTTTTAGCGCCTTGATAGCCGCTAAACTCTTTGCGGTTTCAATCCCTAAAAGGGTTTCAGAGGTTTTGTAGCGGTAATCATTACATAGAAAGAAGCTTTGAATTCATGTTGTTTCAATCCCTAAAAGGGTTTCAGAGGTTTTGTAGCCACCTAGCAAAGCAGCACCGAAAAGTTCATCAGTACCGTTTCAATCCCTAAAAGGGTTTCAGAGGTTTTGTAGCTTCTATACCTTGGTTACACAACTTTTGTCGCAGTAAATGTTTCAATCCCTAAAAGGGTTTCAGAGGTTTTGTAGCTATCAAAGCCGTTTGCTTTCAAGGGGCTAACGCTGATGACGCGTTTCAATCCCTAAAAGGGTTTCAGAGGTTTTGTAGCCACCCTGTAAAGGTTAGAGCGGTTACAATTAGGGGTGGTTTCAATCCCTAAAAGGGTTTCAGAGGTTTTGTAGCTGAAAATTCTGTAGAAGCTTTAGAACCAGATAACCTTGTTTCAATCCCTAAAAGGGTTTCAGAGGTTTTGTAGCTTCACTCTTGATTTTTTTCAGTTTATCGATCATTTGTTTCAATCCCTAAAAGGGTTTCAGAGGTTTTGTAGCCGCTCGCTTTTCAAGAGTATAGCATATTTGGTTTTCAAGGTGCATTTGCGCGAACCACATAAATTATAGCAGATTTGGGCTTGGCGAAGCCATTCCAGACCTTGTGGCAGCAATTGAAAACCTATATATATCAACGCATACAAGACTTGCGCGAACCGAAAGACAAAATCGATCGCCCTCAAACACATACCAGCAGACACTTGTAAACCCAAAAAATGCATATTGCCCAAAAAACAGGCGATCGGCCGCGCAAACTGTGAACTGAAATTTATGTAAATCAAGCAAAAAATATTGTATTATCTCGTACCTGCTCACCGCCGATACGCTCTATTTTAGGATGACAACCACCACAAAGGAAGTAAAAACGAATACTATCCTCACTCGGTTTAATTAATTTACTGAGACGCGATCGCAGCTTGGCATATTGAGCATCAGTAAGCTCGCACTCAAACACACTAAACTGCATCCATTGTCCATAAGATTTCAGGATCTTATGGATTTTGGTACGGCGGTTATCTTCAGAAATATCGTAGGAAATGACAATGAACATAACTTACTTCATCACCAACGGTGGATACTTATCCGTTTCATCCATTAGATATTTTGCCAACAACCTAGCCTGAAGCTCAAAAGCCTCTTGATAAGTACATTTACGCCCCATCACAGGATGCTTAAATTCTGACTGTTTTTTCTGCTCATAAAGCGTCAAAAACACCCTTCTTGCATCATTTGACAGAGAAATAGCCTGACTAAGCGGCTCAGAAATAAAATCTTTGGGCGCGATCGCCTTACGATTAATAGCCGACAGCACCATCGCATCCACAATCAAAGGACGAAACTCCTCCATTAGGTCAAGGGCAAGACTCGGACGACCATAACGCTCCGTATGCAAATAGCCAAGATAAGGATCGAAACCGACAATATTTAGCGCCCCCTGCACATCATGGCGCAACAACGAATAACCAAAACTCAACATCGCATTCACAGGATCGAGGGGCGGACGGCGATTTCTGGTTGTAAACGTAAAACCATCGGCGCGAATCAACTTCGGAAAAGCCTTCCAATAGACCGCACTGCCATGCCCTTCCACACCACGCAAACTGGCGATCGCCTTAATTGGCTCAAGGGAATCGATCGCCCGTTCGAGATCATCAATCGCCCTTTGCAAATCATTATCAGGATAATCGCGCAGATGGCGCATCAACGAAACCCGATAATTTTTTAACTTACCACGCACAAAGGCTTGCACCATATGAATTGCTTTCGGAGTTTCCCCTGCCGCGCCCCATTGCGATCGCCTCACAAAAATATTTTTAGAAAGCTCAGGTTCTAAACGCCCCAAAAAGCGCCCCGTCCCCGTCATAAACGACATCGGAATCTTGCGATCGAGCAACTCCATCACCGCCGCAGGTGAAATCGTGGCGCGACCAAGAATCACCAAGCCTTCAACCTTAATCAAAGGCACATCAATAATCTGCTTCTTATCCGCCTTCACCGTCAACCGCTCATCAGTTTTGCCAATAAACGAGTCATCGTGAGTTACATAAAGTGTTCCCATAATTTTTTAATCCCTAATTTAATTTGAGGATCAACTACAGCAGTTGTCGATCAATCTCACCACAAAACGCTCGCAGGGCGCGTACGGAACGTTGGCGTTAAGCCAATAGCCCCGCATTGGGTTTTATATTTTTCTTTGTGGCGGGTTTGCAAGGAAATTGCTGTAAGTTCACCATCAAACCTCTTTGTACTTACTAACTTTATCCTTCGCCTGTGGCACACATTGATTAAACAAGCTACAACCCTTACAGCGATTGCCATATATCGCAGGGGGCATCTTGCCCGTTTCCATCATGCTCGAAATATCCGCAATCATGGCGATCGCCTCATCTCGCAACTCAGCCGTAATCTCAATCTCTTGTCTCTGGTGCGTTTGAGCATAATACACATAACCCTTAATAACAGTTTTACCCGTCATCTCCTCCAAGCAAAGCGCCTGCGCCATCACCTGCATCGCGTCATTATCCCATTCACCCTTATGACCGCGCTTATATTCAATCGGATAGAGACTGCCATCAACCTCCTCAATCAAATCCGATTTACCAATCAAGCCATATTGCTCCGATCGCAACCAGATCGCCCTGATTTGCCAAGTCTCCTCCCGTTGAGACTCCCCAACCGTATGCACCCGTTGATGTAAATCTGTTCCTTCAATCGTGTAATGATTTTCCACAAACTCACCCGCACAAAACATCCGCCAACAACGGTGAGGGCAGTATGCATATTGATTTAAAGCCGCGATCGCAATTGGTTCATTCATACTCGTCTTGCCATGCCCATTCCCATAGTTGTCTTCCGTCCAATACCAGCAAACATCGCAAAATCAGCAAGAGCATTAATCTGCTTGATAATTTCTGGAGAAGTATCACCCATAATCCGATAACCAATTTCACCAACACAACCGATAAAGCTATGCGTGTCATAGTTTTTGACAACTTCTGTCTTAATATCAAAACGGCTAGGAAAGATATACTCGATGATTTCAGGATTGATTTGCATTTCGCTAAAGGTATTCCAGCGATCGCCCAAGCTCTTAAATACATTGTCGCGAGTCGGCAATGGCGAATCATATTTACCCTGACGAAAAGCCGTGGGCGTAGCCAGATAAAAAGCAATATTACGCTCAGAGTCAGAAGCGCGATCGTAAATTTGTTGATAAGTCGCAAAATTTGACCAAGGCTGACTCGATTGCGGTGTGCCAAGAATACTGGTGATATAGAGATCAGCCGAACCAAGATGAAAAGCGCGATCGGGATTAAGATTTAACCAAAGCCGCGTAAGTTTGCTAAACAGAACCTCATCTAACAAAGTAATCCGCCACCAACAAGAATTTGCGGCTGGAATATCACGGCTATAGTCCCAGACTAGAGCGCGAATCGATCTTGGCTGAATTGGACTTAATCCAAATCCTTTATTGGCTTTCTCACCATGCAGGCGATCGCCTAATTCCTTGTCCACAGAACTTACCAACGTGAGAAAAAGCGCATGAATGTGCCGCCCTGTCAGAAATTCAGGATAAATTGGGGTCTTCGGCATAAAATTAACAACAAGGCTATGAGGCATAATTTATAACTCCACGTCTTCATAAATATCGGCAAGGGCGATCGCTAAATCAATCGACTGCAATTGTAATCTCTCACCCATACCCAAGGACTGGACTAACCAACCTTCAGGATCGCAGCGATAAAGTTCTACTTTGATTTCAGATTGAGAAACCATTACATATTCTTGCAAAGATGCCAATTTCTGATAATTAAAAAGCTTTTCGCGCCGATCGAGCATGGCTGTAGAAGGTGAGAGAACTTCGATTAATAGGCAAGGTTTCTGCTTGACGTAGGGATCGCTATCGGTGCGATCGCATACCACCATCACATCAGGATAGTAAGTGGCGTTATTTGCCGAGGCGATCGTGAGTTTCATATCTGAAGAAAAGACGCGACAAGGTTTACCGCGTAAATGTGGACGGATACAAGCAACTAAATTGCTGGAAATCACATTATGATCTTCACTCGCGCCAGCCATTGCGTAAGCCTGTCCATGAATAAACTCATGCTTTTTAGGACTGGCTTGTTCGTAAGCGAGATATTCTGAGTAGGTTAGATCTGGCTGTTTAGCAAGCATTGGCGATATCCTCAAAAATGTATTCTATCCAATTAGGAATTAGTAAGGTGTCACATTTGTTGAAGAATTCAAGAAGATTGAAATGAGAACTCATAATTGTGACCCACTACCCTCATGAGGGTATCTTGGTTATTGTGATTATTATTAGATTATTCTTACGAGTCTCTTTATGCAAAGATCTCAAGGCGTTGCATTTCATCCTTGAATTAGCGCTCATCTCCCTTGCTCAAGGGAAGAGCGATGAGGCACTTAGTTAGGCGAGTTAAATATCTTAAATTTTTATAAAATACATAGTCTTTACAACTTTTCCCCTTTAATTCCTAGCCATGTATGGCTTGCTGACGATAAAATCTGTAAGATACAACAGCATAAAGTAATGAGCCTAAAAAATTCTTGTCTTCCTAGGTAAAATCATGTCTAGCTTAAGCCATATCTAGTTCAAGTCATATATATGTAAGTTGAGAGATTATGCAAAACCCTTCTGAATACATAACCTATCGATCGCTACTTGTCAAAAAACAAGGAAAAGGCTTCTCTGAAATAGAAGTCACCGATATTTTGCGGCAAATACTTTCTCAACTGACCAGATTACACGATCTGAGGCAAGCGCACGGGGCAATTTCTTTAGACACCGTTGTCTATGATACCAATCGAAGGCAAATTGTCCTGCTTCGTGACACTTGGATGAATCATCCGATCTACCTAGCCTCAGAAGTTGCCCAATCCCGAAAAGCTACTCCCTCAGCCGATATTTATGCCCTTGGCGTTTTTACGATTGTATTATTAACTGGGCGATCGCCCGAAGAATTAAAAAGCTCTGATAATGAATGGAACTGGGAAGAACATTGTACTGTCAGCAATCGATTCATTCAAATGCTAAATATGGCTTTGTTTGATGAAACTGAATTTCGTTACATAAATGCTGGGCAGATGTTGCGGTCTCTTCAGCCTGTTCTGGCACATATTGAGACAAAGATCGCAAGTCCAGCACCCCCGATCATTATCGTTAGCCCTCTTCCCGAATCTCCCCCCGTAAGGTCTACAATCTTCCCTCCCCCCCCTGTACTCAACCGATCAGCAACAAAATTCTCAAAATCCCAACGACCGCCTTCTATATTAAACAGTTCCGAATCAGTAAGCGAATCATTTACTGATTCATTAAACATAGAACCATTAGATTTTGAAATGGATGATAGCAAAATTCAACTTAAAGCAGATCTCCCCAATTCATCGACCTACAGAAAAACAACTTTCTCCTCTAAAAATATATCGAAATCAACTTCTAAAACTAAACTCCACCTTCTATTCATCATTCTCTTAGGTCTTGGCGTTGGGGGAATCGCCACAGCTTATGTTTTTATTCAGTCTAAACCGATGGGAAACAAAAGCATTCAGTCTAATAATCAAGCCGCTAATTCTTTAGTGCCACCTGAAAGCGATCGCCTTGAGAGAATAAACCTTGAGAAAACAAGAATAGCTCAAGAAACAACAAATAAACTAATCGCATCTGCCCAAGTTCAATACGAAAATACAGGGAGTCTAAACGAAGCAAAAATGATTTTGCAAGAAATTCCCTCTAATAATCCGATGCGTCCAAAAATCGATCTCTTAATTAAGCAGTGGCAAGACGATACTAAAAAAAATAACAGCTTGATTAAACAAGCTGAAATATCGATCGCCAATGGCAAATGGCAACAAGCGATCGATACGGTAAAAGGGCTTGCGTCAACTCCATACTGGCAAAAGCGCAGCAAGATGATTTCCGAAAATGCTAAGCAACAACTCGCCAAAAAGATTTCAGAACCTGCGCCTATATATACGCCAAATGCCCCTTCACCATCAGTATCAGAACCTATACAAGAGCCTTTAATACCAGTGCCAGACACTATTCCTTCTTATTCTGCTGCTCCCCCACCTTCTCAGAGATCAGCCGAGCCAATTGAAGCGCCACCGCCGCCGCGTGCTGCCAACTAAATCAACTAAAATTATTCCAGACAAATTATCCCAGACAAAACATTATGACTTCCAAACTTCTTCACTCTTTATCTTGTTCGGTTATTTTGTCAGGCTGTATTCTACAGATGACAGGCGTATTCCATCCTCCAACGGCCTTTAGCCAAAGCCTTGTCTGTGATATTGGCTCTCTGCCACTTCATCCGGGTAACTACAAACTGCGCGGTAGCCTTTTTCTGAAGCAAGAAAAATTCCGAGAAGCTCTAGATTGTTTTGAAATTGCCTTGCAAGATAAGCGTGGTCAGGAAGATCCAGAACTTTGGAATAATCGAGGTTTGGCATTGGCAGGATTGAAGGAGTTTGACGAAGCGCTTGCCTCCTATGACATAGCCTTGCAAATTAAACCGGGCGGAAGGTATGTCGATCGCGTTAAGCCTCTTGTCAAAGCTGAGGACTACTACATCTGGTGGTTTAATCGCGGCACAGCCCTAGTCGATCTTCAACGATATTCGGAGGCGATCGTCTCTTTAGATAAATCTTTGCAGATTAGATCTGACTATAGTTTTGGATGGTTTTATCGAGGACTATCTCTATTCAGATTAGAACGTTATGATGAAGCGCAACGCTCTTATCGGCGATCGATTTTGCTTTCACCGAACTCGCCATACAAACTCAAATTCAAAGAATTATTTAGCATCCAAGATTTTACGATTTATTATGGCGAATCTGAAGCCAAAGCAAGGCTAGGGCGATATCAAGATGCTATTAAGGCTTTTGAGCGTGGCAAGAGCATTCGGCGCAGTAATCCTAGTCTCAAGTTCTTCCAGAACAACATCAATGAAAGTACTTACGAAAACTATATTGAAGGAATCCGCGCCCTCGATCAAGGCGATGGTAAAAAAGCCTTAACGTTTTTTGATCAAATTATCTCTTCTAATCCCAATTATGCGAATGCGTGGGATTCAAAAGCCGATGCTTTGATACTCTTAAAGCGTTATCCAGAAGCAATCAAAGCCTACGATCGGGTTACGACTATCGAGCCTGACGACTATCCTAGTTGGTACAAAAAAGGCAATGCAATGAGGCTCGCAAAACTCAATTCTGAGGCTCTGCAAGCCTATCAGAAGGCGATCAATCTATCGGGTGGGTTTGCGGAAGTATGGCACAATCGCGGCTTAATTCTGGATAGTCAGAAAAAATACACAGAGGCGATCGCTGCTTATAAACTCTCTTTGACCGTAAATACATTGTGGGGAGGCGTTGCACGGGTTGATACCCAGTATGCTCTGGCTGCCACCTTATATAGTACAAAGCGCTATCAAGAATCGTCTTCTGTTGTCGAAACCATCTTAAAGGAAAAGCCAAATTACAAAGAAGCTTTACAACTACGCAAGCTATTGCAAAAGGTTTTGTTTTAAAAACACGACTGTAAGCTATATGCTGCGCTGCTTTAAGATAAATTCGGCGATCGCTAAATCCTCTGGAGTAGTCACTTTGAGATTAGTTTCTTCACCCATGACAATTTGCACAGGCAGTTCCATCTTTTCAAATAACGCCGCATCATCAGTAACTTCCCAACCCAACTCAACGGCCTGAAGATGAGCCTTTTTGAGTAGATCTGCTTGAAACCCTTGAGGTGTTTGAGCTGCCCAAAGGCGATCGCGATTGGGCGTATCAACAATTGTTAAGCCATTCACAACTTTAATCGTGTCCTTGACTGGCACAGCCGCGATAAATCCACTCATTATCCGTAAGGCTTGATCGCAGCGATCAAATAACTGTGGGGTTGCCAAACACCGCGCCCCGTCATGGATTAGCACCCGATCGCCCTCTGTGGGGAGAGCTTTTAAGCCATTAAATACTGAAGCTTGGCGAGTTGCCCCACCTTGGATCAGTCGAATTGGTTTGGTGTTGTTTAAGCCCCTAAAAATTTTTTGAAACTCAGGATAGTCATGGGGTTGACCGATTACGCCGATCCAAGCGATCGCTTCGGAGGCGATCGCCGATTCCAGAGTCCATTGCAAAATTGGCTTGCCTAGCAAACTTATCAACAATTTATTGCGATCGGCTCCCATGCGTTTGCCGCTACCCGCCGCAGGAATTAACAAATGACAAGTCATAGATTTAGTCAGCCAGATGCCACCAACCAAAAGCCGGTCCGACAAACCGAATCGTGATCCAAATAACCACCATGCCACCGATGCCATACCATGCCGCTTGCGTCGAAACTTCGACAAATTTGGCAGCCTTGCCCTTGGTCAAAAAAGGAATCCAAGAAGCCACAGGTTCAGGATTTCCATACTTTTCGCCCATGACTTCTTTGCGACGTTTTGACTCACCCATAATTTATACTCCTAAATTAAAACTAATTTACAAAAGATTTTAAGCCCTGTCAGCCTTAAGTACAATTACTCAGGGCCTAATCGAGATGCTCCCTATGTCTCAAAAGTGATCAAGACCAAATTCTGTTTGGTTTACTTATGCAAAATAGCTTATGCAAAATAGCTTGTGCAAAATAGCGATCGCTATTTTACTCTAAGACTTTTAAACCAAGCTTGCAATAACTCCTGACATTCTCGATCGCGAATACCCGCGATCGCCTCCAGCTTATGAAAAGAAACAGGGCTATCAGGCAAATTCGCCACTGTGCGAATTGCTCCCGCTTTGGGATCGTCAGCGCCATAAACTAAAGTGCTAATTCTAGCTTGCAAAATCGCCCCCGCGCACATGGGGCAAGGCTCTAGCGTGACATATAGTGTGCATCCTGCCAAATGCCAATCTCGCAATATCCGCGCCGCCGCTCTTATTGCCACAATTTCGGCATGAGCCGTGGGATCGCGATCGCGTTCTTTGCGATTTACACCCGTAGCAATTTCTTCACCCGCATTATTCACAATTACCGCCCCCACAGGAATTTCTCCCGCCGCTCCCGCTTGTTGCGCCAAGGCGATCGCCTGATCCATCCAAGTTTGATATATTGCTAAATTTTTCATCAAAATCAAATATTAAGATAAATATCTTAGTTCATATAGTCAGGAGATGATCGAATACATCACATACAAGGGTAGACAGCCTTTCATGAACATTCTACAATAGGGGTGAGTAGGAAGATTTTGTCTGATAGCTATTTTTGAAATCTAAAAGTTGTGATGAAAGATATTAATGAATTAACTATGACTGAAAGTGAATTTGAAGAATTAACTGGCTTATAGATTGGCAATTTAGAACAACCTAAGAAGCAAGTATATGAGTTCAATTTTTCCGAATTTTGGAGTTTTATTGATTCATCTAAGAATCCTTTACTAAATTTTTGTTTTGCAGTAAATTCGATAAGTTTATTTTTGACTTCAACTTATACTATACAAGAATGGGGGAAATCAAATCTTTTAAGTGCTTTTTTACTCTTTGTTATAAATTTAATACTAGAATTTTTTTTAATTAGATATATACTTGAAATACTGAAAAGTATAAAGGTGAAAGAATATCAAAATGAGTATCAAAGCTATATGGAATTAGAGGGGATTAGACACCTACACTCTGATGTACAAAAGTATAATAAAGTAATTAGAGGTATAGGGATCAATGATGAACTGATTTCTGTGGGTACAGTTTTATCATCTCCTAAAGATAGAAAAAAAGTTGTGAAAGCTCTAAAATTAGTCAGACAGGATTTAGTTCGTGCTTTACAAACTGAAAGAATATTAAGAGAGAATAAAGATTTTATTGCTTTAAATCCATCTATGTTTGATAACAATTTGAGTACGGTAGAATCCCTAAGAATTGGGAATGAAGCAGTTGAATGGAGCAAATTATTTAATCAGGCAATTGAAGTTGCAGTTGAAGTAAATAGAGAGATGAGAAAATTACAAAATAAAAGCAATCGTTAGATATATGTTCTTTGCAAGAAAATGTAGTTCCTCAATATTGCCTGTGGTATTTAATGTAATTCACATAATTAATGACGCTATATTTTTGCGCTTTTGGAAAAAGTTATACTTACTGCCATTTTTTTAGCAAAATAGTAGAAGTCTTACAAAAGTAAAATATGATCTTTGATAAGCGTTGGACACTAGGCGATCGCTATGGTAACGATATTTATTTGACGGAGGAAAGATGGCAACATATCATCGATCCTGAAAATCATCCTGAAATGATGGATTATGAGGATAGTCTTCAAGAAGTCATCCGTTCAAGTCGTCGCAAGCAAGATCCTTTAAATTCGCAAAAGTATCGCTATAGCCAAGAATTTCTGGATTTGCCTGAATACAATACACACATTGTGGCGATCGTTCTTTTTCGATTTAGCTTAGGTGCAAATGGTCAATTAATTTCTAACAATTATATTGTTACAGCATATTTAAAATCGGTGTTCTAAAGTCATGAAAAAGCCAAATATCAAATATGACGAAATCAGTGATACGCTCACAATCTCCTTTGAGCCAAATGTCTTGGCGACAGGGGTGGAATTAACTGAGCATATTCTGTTGCGGTTACATAAAAGCGATCGCACTGCGATTAGTCTTGCATTTTTTGACTATTCAATTATTGCTCAAACTACGGATGTGGGAATGCATCATTTTCCACTTACGGGGCTAACAAAGTTATCGGATGAGTTGCGTGAGATTGTTATCGAAATTTTGCAGAGCGAACCCGTTTCTCAGTACATTTATCTTTCAGCTTATACGCCATCAATCACTGAAATTATTCCGATTATTTCTCTGCAAGCTATTCCCGTTCTCTCGAATGTAGCGTAATTTAAATTTCATTAAACTTTTAAATCCATAATCCATAATTTAAGTTGATTTTCCCATGTCCCCAGAATCAAAGTCTTTAGAACCGATCGCCTTAACCACCCCACTTTTTTACGTCAACGATCGCCCCCATATTGGTAGTGCTTATCCCACCATTGCCGCCGATGCCTTAGCCAGATTTTACCGAATGAAAGGACATCCCGTCATGTTTGTGACAGGCACTGACGAACATGGACAAAAGATTCAGCGCACTGCCGAAAAAAATAATTTGTCACCTCAAGAACATTGCGATCGCACCGTTGCCGAATTTTATACACTTTGGGAAAAATTTAATATTCGTTTTGATCGGTTCACCCGCACCACCGCACCCAAACATCAGGCGATCGTCAATGAATTTTTTCAACGGGTTTATGACGCAGGCGATATTTACTTAAATCAACAAAAGGGCTGGTACTGCGTTGCTTGCGAAGAATTTAAAGAAGAGCGCGAACTGCCCGAAAGCCATCACTGCCCCACCCATACCAACGTCGTTTGTGAATGGCGCGATGAACCAAATTATTTCTTTCGCCTTTCTAAATATCAAGAAGCCCTCGATCAATTTCACGAAGCCAATCCTCACTTCATTCAACCAGAAAGCCGCCGCAATGAAGTTCTGGGCTTCATGAAACAAGGCTTACAAGACTTTTCGATCTCCCGCGTCAATCTCGATTGGGGCTTTTCCATCCCCCACGATCCTACCCACACCATTTATGTGTGGTTTGACGCTCTGCTTGGCTACATCACCGCCCTACTAGATCCAGATGATGAACCCACCCTCGAAAATGCCATCAAAAATTGGTATCCCTTCAATCTTCATATTATTGGTAAAGACATCTTAAGATTTCATGCCATTTACTGGCCAGCCATGCTCATGTCAGCAAAATTAGCTTTGCCAAAACGCGTATTTGGTCATGGCTTACTAACAAAAGACGGTATAAAAATGGGGAAAACTCTTGGCAATACCATTGATCCCTACGAACTAGTCGATCGCTACGGTGCTGATCCCATTCGCTATTACTTCCTAAAAGAAATCGAATTTGGGCGCGATGGCGACTTTAATGAAGAAAGATTTGTGGCGATCGTCAATGCCGATCTTGCTAATAGCCTTGGCAATCTACTCAATCGTAGCCTTGGCATGGCAACTAAATACTGTCAACAAACTATCCCCTACTGTGATCCCAGCGATCCCAGCCAAGTCTCAACATTGATCCGCCCCGTCATTGATCAAGCTACAAATTTGGGCGATCGCGTGGCTCTTGATTATCAAAACCTCAATTTTCGGGGTGCTTGTGAAAAAATCTTGGAACTAATTTGGAATTGCAACAAATTAATCGACGAAACCACGCCTTGGAAACAGTTTAAGTCGGGCAATCAAAAAGAAGTTAATGAAACTTTATATGCCTTACTCGAATCTGTACGCATTGCGGTTTATCTACTTTCACCGATTACCCCGCTCATGAGCATTGCCGCCTATCAACAACTGGGTTTACATTTTGATGAAACTTGCCCCCCCGATTGGAGTCATATAAATTGGGGAATGCTACAAGCAGGTCAGACTCTATCAACACCAACTCCCATCTTTCAACGCATCGAACATAATTGAACTGCCGTTAAGTTGTAATTCATCCTTGAATTGGCGGATTTTAATTTTTTAGCTTTTCAACCTTAATTTTTGGAGATCAATCTACTCCTCTAAGTATATTTACTTATAGTGTATAATTAGGAATAAGTTATAAAGATACCTTATTTATTATTAGCCTATTATTATAAATCTATCACAAAAAACTTGTTTAATACCTCTTGACTCTCTTTAAATTCATTTAAAACTTAACTTTAAATTTATATTTTAAATTTGTATCTTGAGTGATCTGGGCGTAAAGCAAATTTTTTATTCGAGATTACTTTTAATGTCCGCCTCTAACTCAGATTAAGAAATAAATAATAGTTTGTTTTTTTTGATCTGAGCTAGGTCAACAAATTAAGTAAAAACTAGGACGGTTTCGAATATCAATGCTAATACCAAAGCTTCATCCAGCCACACTCGATAATAAACGTTTTATAGGCAAATTTATGTTACCTTTTGAGCAAGATTCTGGCTTTAAACCAGACCAAATTTTAGAAAATCGAGGGAGAGTCGCCATCTTTATCGATGGCTCTAATCTCTTTTACGCCGCACTACAACTAGGTCTCGAAATCGACTATACCAAGTTACTCTTGTGCCTTACTGACGGCTCACGTTTATTACGCGCTTTCTTTTACACAGGAGTCGATCGCACCAACGAAAAGCAACAGGGCTTTTTATTATGGATGCGTCGCAATGGTTATCGGGTTATTTCTAAAGAGCTTGTCCAGTTGCCCGATGGCTCTAAAAAAGCTAATCTTGATGTCGAAATTGCGGTAGACATGATGGCGCTAATCGGCTCTTACGACACAGCCGTACTCGTTAGCGGCGATGGCGATCTTGCCTATGCAGTTGATGCCGCCAGCTATCGCGGTGTGCGCGTTGAAGTGGTTAGCCTGCGATCGATGACCAGCGATCATCTCATTAATGTCGCCGATCGCTATGTCGATCTTGAAGCCATCAAAGACGACATCATGAAAATATCAAGACCTCACACTTCACCCACGACTCCAGCGATCGCCAGCTATACATACCGCCCCATGACGGGTGTTAGTGCGATCGATAGCGACAACTAAGGTAGTTTCCTAGCCTTTGACCCTATTCGCATCAAATTCACCCCAACCGACGCAACCTTACAGTTTTGCGAAGAAACAGGCACAGATTTTGCTCAAGTCCTGAAGAGAGCCAAAAAAGTTCGCACCACTTTAAATTCCGGCAGTACGGTTGAGCAGGCGGTCGGACGCATTGTCGGCTCTCTCAGTGTCTTGACCGTGCAGCGTGGGGAAGTCTCCACGGCGATGCTCGCTTCGTGGATATCGCAAGCAACTTTTAATCCCCTAGGTTTAACCATCGCTGTGGCAAAAGATCGGGCGATCGAGTCTTATTTATACGAAGGCGATCGCTTTGTCCTAAATATCCTTGAGCAAGGCAAGCAACTCCGCAAACACTTTATGAAAAAGTTTGCCCCTGGGGAAGATCGATTTACGGATATTCAGACCGAGATAACCGAAGGTGGACTGGTGTTGACCGATGGATTGGCATATTTAGAATGTCGAGTTGCTCAGCGAATGGAATGTGGCGATCACTGGATCATCTATGCGATCGTGGAAAATGGCAAGCTGTTGCAATCTAACGGTTTAACCGCAGTTCATCATCGCAAGACGGCTAGTAATTACTAAAAATCAAACCTAAAACCTGTGGCGCACGCGCAGCGTGCGCCACAGGTTTTAGATTTGATTGTGCTAAGTTTTGATGCTAAAGGGCGGGGCTTTGTGTTACTCCCTGATAATGTCATTAAGAAGTAAATTCTTGCCATAGGGAGCTAAAAAATTTCTTATGATTGGCAATCCAATTACCAGCGATCGCGGCAATATTTTAATCGTTGACGATTTGCCAGATAACCTGCGTCTGCTTAGAGATGCATTGAGCGAACAGGGTTATAAGGTGCGTAGTGCGACGACGGGGGCGATGGCGCTTAGAGCCGCCCGATCGCCAGCGACAGATTTGATTTTACTAGACATTAAATTGCCAGATCTGGATGGTTATGAAGTTTGCCGACAATTAAAATCTGATGATTTTACCGCAGATATTCCTGTGATTTTTTTGAGTGCGCTGAGTGAGACTTTTAATAAAGTGCAAGGGCTAGAGGCGGGAGGTGTGGATTATATTGCCAAACCGTTTCAAATCGAAGAATTATTGGCGCGGGTGGAAACTCATTTAACAATCCGACGATTACAAATAAGTCTCAAAGAACAGAACTTACGCCTAATTAAAGAGATAGAAGAACATCAACGCCTTAAAAATCTTTTCTTTGCCGAAAAAGAGTTGGCGCAAGTGACATTGCAATCGATTGGTGATGCTGTGATTACAACCGATGCTGAAGCTAATATTAAATATTTCAATCCTGTTGCCGAGCATCTTACAGGCTGGACGGTGGAAGAAGCTAAAGGAAAACCTCTATCTGAGGTTTTCGTAATTATTAATGAAGTAAGCAGAAAGCCATCAGCGAATCCAATTACTCAAGCTCTATTGGAAGGGAATGTTATGGGCTTAGCGAACCATACTATTCTGATTACTCGCGATGGCAAAGAGTATGCGATCGAAGACTCAGCCGCACCAATTCGCGATCGCCAAGGACTAGTTATTGGTGCAGTGATTGTCTTTCATGATGTCACCGCATCCCGCTATCTTGCTAAACAACTCTCTTGGGAAGCGAGCCACGATGCTCTAACCAGTTTAATCAACCGCCGCAAATTTGAGCAGGTACTAGTTGAGGCGATCGCCTCTGTCCAAAATAGCCATCAGCAGCACGCTATTTGTTATTTAGATTTAGATCAATTCAAAGTGATTAACGATACCGCAGGGCATATCGCAGGTGATGAGCTTCTCCGTCAAGTCACCGCACTTTTGCAAACAGCAATTCGGGCTAATGACACATTAGCCCGTTTGGGAGGCGATGAATTTGGGCTGCTGCTTACTCAATGCCCGATCGCTCAAGCCGCTATTATTGCCGAAAGCATCAGAGACTTAGTGTATAAGTTTCGGTTTGTTTGGAATAATAAAACCTTTGCGATCGGGGTCAGCATTGGCGTTGTGGCGATCGATCAAACTAGCCAAAATTTGATACAGGTGATGGGCGAAGCGGATGCAGCTTGTTATGCTGCCAAAGCCAAAGGGCGCAACTGTGTCCATGTTTATACGCTCAATGATGCCGAACTAATTAAACAACGCGGTGAACGACAGGTAATTTTCGCAATCAGTGAGGCTTTGGAAGCCAATCGTTTTCGGCTCTACTATCAAAAGATTGTGGCGATCGCCCCTAAACAATCAGGGGAACACTATGAAATTTTATTAAGAATGTTGAGCGAAAAGGGAGAAATATTCTGCCCAAATCGGTTTATCCCTGCCGCCGAACGTTATGGCTTGATCACGGAGATCGATCGCTGGGTAATCACCTCTTTTTTCTCAAATTATCATAATCTAGAGAATCAACAAGTTGAAACTTTTTATGCCATCAATCTTTCTGGCGCGAGTATTTGTAACAATCGATTTCTCAGCTTTTTAATCGAACAGTTTTCTCTTTACCCCGTCCCACCTAAAAACATTTGTTTTGAAATTACGGAAACTGCCGTGATTACTAATTTTGATCAAGCTCGGCATTTTATTAGCGCCCTGAAAAAGCTTGGTTGTCGCTTTGCCTTAGATGATTTTGGCAGTGGATTGAGTTCCTTTGCCTATCTAATCAATTTACCCGTTGATTATCTAAAAATCGATGGTGCTTTTGTAAAGAATATTAGCGATGATTTAGTTTCTCAGGCGATCGTGCAAGCATTTAATCAGATTGCTCATGCCATGAATTTTAAAACTATCGCTGAGTTTGTCGAGGATGAAATGATTTTAAAAAAATTACAAGAAATTGGAGTCGATTATGCTCAAGGTTATGCGATCGCTTACCCTATTCCGATTTGTTATGTGGAACCCTCACCCCCCAGCCCCCTCTCCCATTAAGGGAGAGGGGGAGTAAGACTAATTTCTTGTTCCCCTCTCCCTTTTTGGGAGAGGGGCTAGGGGTGAGGGTCTTAGAAACTTCCATCAAAATACAATGTCAACAATAAATTTAAGGCTCTCTAATGAATAATAATCAAGATCAACAATTAGTCAAATGCCCAACAGGTATTCAAGGACTTGATGAAATTACTGATGGCGGTTTACCGCAAGGACGACCAACCTTAATTTGTGGAGTTGCAGGTTGCGGCAAAACCTTATTTGGTGTCGAATTTTTGGTGCATGGCGCAATGCAATATGGAGAAGCAGGAGTTTTAATTACTTTTGAAGAAACAGCCGCCGAAATCACTAAAAATGTCGCCTCTTTAGGGTGGGATTTAACTAAATTGATTGCTGAAGGTAAAATATTTATCGATCATATTCATATTGAATCTAGTGAAATTGAAGAAACAGGAGCCTATGATCTTGAAGCCCTATTTCTGCGTTTAGGATATGCGATTAAAAAAGTTGGCGCTAAACGCATACTTTTAGACACTGTTGAAGTCTTGTTTGCGGGCTTCAGTAATATCAACATTGTCAGATCTGAATTGCGCCGCTTATTTCATTGGTTAAAAGAGCAAGGCGTAACCGCCGTAATCACAGGAGAACGCGGCGAACATAGCTTAACCCGTCAAGGTTTAGAAGAATATGTGTCAGATTGTGTGATCAAATTAGATCAAAAAACCGTTGAAGAAATCGCCACCAGAACAATCCAAGTTGTCAAATATCGCGGCTCTCGCCATAGTAATAATGAGTATCCTTTTCTAATTGAAGAAAATGGCATTTCAGTTTTACCGATTACTTCCTTAACATTAGATCATGAAGTTTCTAGCGAACGCATTTCTACGGGCATCCCTAAACTCGATGAAATGTTTGGCGGCGAGGGTTACTATCGAGGTAGCAGTATTTTGGTTACAGGTCGGTCAGGGACAGGAAAAACTACTCTTGCGGGTTATTTTGCCCAGTCAACTTGTTTGAGGGGTGAACGGTGTTTATATCTCGCCACAGAAGAATCCCCTCAACAGATTTTGCGTAATTTAAACTCAATCGGACTAAACTTAGCCACTTATGTGGAGCAGGGATTATTACAATTTGATGCAGTGCGCCCATCTAATTACAACTTAGAAATGCGCTTGTTTAAAATCCATCGCTGGATCAAAGAATTCCAACCTAAGTCGATTATTATCGATCCGATGAGTAGCCTGATTATGAGTGGGAGTTTAATCCAGACCAAAAGTTTCTTTATGCGTTTAATTGACTATTTAAAGGGTAAACAAATCACAGTTTTTTTGACCGACTTAACGCTCGGAGACACTGACCGCGACCACGAACAAACAGAGATTGGGATTTCGTCTCTGATGGATACTTGGATTGAATTGCAAACAACTAAAGTCAATGGTGAGCGCAATCGGATTCTCTATGTCCTCAAATCTCGTGGGATGATGCACTCTAATCAAGTGCGAGAATTCTTATTCACCAGCCAAGGCGTAAATTTGATAGAAGTTTATTTGGGAGATGGCAAGGTCTTAACAGGAACAGAGCGGATCAATCAATCACTAGACGAACAATCAATGATGAGAAAAAGACAGCAAATTTTTGAGCTAAAAAAACGGGATTTTAATCGTGAAAACCTGCTCATAAAAGCTCAGATCGATGCTTTACAAATGCAACTAGCCAATCGTGAGCAAGAATTTGAGTTATTGCTTGAAGAGGAAGGTGATGATCAAAAAATGACACTCAAAAATCAAACCGCTATGGGCAAGTTGCGTCATCTTTAATTCTTTATTATAGGCAAGGGGCTTAAGCCCCTTGTTCAGATAGCTTAACTAGAACCTATATAACCGAAAAAATATGACAGATAATCCATCAAATATCACTAACCCAAAAGCATCAGAGATTTGGCATTTGCGCTTATATGTGGCGGGACAAACTCCTAAGTCTTTGATTGCTTTTGCTAATTTAAAAAATATCTGTGAGGAACATATTCAGGGTAAATATAGCATTGAAGTTATTGACTTGAGTAAGCAACCACAGATTGCGATCGAGGATAGCATTGTTGCCATACCGACTCTAATTAGAAAATTGCCTGAACCAATTAAAAAGATTATTGGCGATCTATCGAATACTGAAAAAGTTTTAGTTGGGTTGCAAATCATTTCTCTTACCGATGAAAACTAATTTGATCTTGATATATTTTGGTACTAATAATGGTTGACCCAGAAAACATAAATCTAACAAATACTGAACTTTTTGAACTGGCTCTAGATAAATCGCAGGAACAGTCCTATGTTCTACGTCTTTATATTGCTGGGGCAACAATTCAATCAGGAATAGCGATAAAAAATATTAAAAAAATCTGTGAAGAACATCTTCAAGGACGTTATGAGTTAGAAGTTATTGATATTTATCAACAGGTTGATGCGGCGATCGCGGCGAATATTGTGGCTGTTCCCACGTTAATTAAAGAGTTACCAGCACCTTTACAAAAAATGATTGGTAATTTATCGAATATCGAAAAAGTCTTAATTGGACTCGATATTTTTCCTAAAATATAATTAAGTGGAACCCTCACCCCTAGCCCCTCTCTACCCTGTACACACAAGTCATCAGCTATATCGTTAGTTGTTAATGATCCCCCTCACTCCCCCTTAAAAAGGGGGAAGAAGAAAATTCTCCCCCCTTTTTAAGGGGGGCTGGGGGGGATCTAAAACCTCAAACGTAGACAGAGCTTCCTTTGGGAGAGTGGGCTGGGGGGTGAGGGATTCTTATAATCGGAGTAAAAATAGATGAATGACTCGCAGACTTCTCTCAAAAAATTGCGTCAAGAAGTCCTAACCCTGCGTCAGCAATTAGCGCAAATGCAAGAACGGCTAGATGAAACAGAGGAAACTTTACAGGCTATTCGTTCGGGTGAAGTTGATGCTGTTGTTGTTTCGACACCGCAAGGGGCGCGAGTTTTTACGCTTCAGGGTGCTGATTATGTTTATCAATGCTTGATAGAACAAATGGGAGAAGGGGCGGCGACTGTTTCTGCTGATGGATTGATTTTGTATTGCAATAAACGTCTCTCAGAACTATTAAATTGCCCTTTAAAAAATCTAATTGGCTCTCAATTAGAAAGCTTTATTTCTCCTAAAGATAGATCAGGATTTTTATTGCTGTTACAAGAAGTTCAAGAACAAGAAATGTTAATTAGAGAATTATCTCTAATCTCGGCAATAGGAAATAAAGAAGTGCCGATTCATTTATCGCTTAAACAATTTAAGATCGATGAGCTTTTAGTTAATAGTATTATTATTACTGATGTTACGGAATTTAAAATTAAAGAAGCCGCTAAACTTAGTCAAATTCTTAACAGTGCGATCGTTGTTATTAAGAATTTTCGAGTTTTGACTGATGGTACTTTCAAAATTGATTCTTGGACAGGCGGAACTCAACAAATTTTTGGCTATAGCTTAGAAGCAGTACAAGCAGATTCAGATTTAGTAATCGCCAATATATTGCTTGACGATCGCCAAAAAATGCTCACTTCACTTGTCGAAAATATTCAGGCAGGGCGATCGGGTATTATCGAATATCGTTTTTTGCATAGCGATCGCCAGATTCGCTGGCTGTTATCAAACTATGCCGCCGAATGGAATCCAGAACAAAATGCTTGGATGGGTATTGAAATTATTACAGATATTACCGAAAAGAAAAAACTAGAACAGCAGTTTTACCATGCCCAACGATTAGAAAGTTTGGGGACTTTAGCAAGTGGAATATCCCATGATTTCAATAATATTCTTACGCCGATTTTGGGCGTTACCCAACTGCTTGCGCTCAAATTTCCTGACCATGATGAGAAGACAAAAAGACTGTTGACGATTCTTAGTAGTAGTGCTAGACGTGGGGCGGATTTGGTCAAGCAAATTCTTTTGTTTAGCAGGGTGACAGAAGGTGAATATTTAATATTACAACTAGGCTATATTCTTTTAGAATTAATTGGTATTACCAAACAAACCTTTCCTAAATCAATCGTAACTTCGGTAAATATCTCGACTGAAAAACTATGGACAATCTTGGCTGATGCGACCCAAATGCACCAAGTATTTATGAATTTGATGATTAATGCTAGAGATGCGATGCCAGACGGTGGAACCTTAACAATTTCTGCGGAAAATCTTGAATTAGATGAACATGATGCGCTGATGAATTTGGAAGCAAAAGCAGGTTCTTATGTGGTGGTGACGCTAGCTGATCAGGGTATTGGAATTGCACCAGAGTTATTAAATAAGATTTTTGATCCGTTTTTTACGACCAAAGAAGTTGGTAAAGGAACGGGACTAGGATTGTCAACTGTGATCGGAATCATCAAAAATCATGGCGGCTTTGTGAGGGTTTATAGCGAGTTGGGCAAGGGATCGGAATTTAAGATTTTTTTACCTGCGATAAGAGGCGAGGCGAGTGTCATACCGCTAGAAAAATCAATTCCTATCGGTAAGGGCGAATTAATTTTAATTGTTGATGATGATGAATCGATTCGGGAAGTAACCAAAATCTCTTTAGAGAACTATAACTACAGAGCCATGCTCGCTAGCGATGGAATTGGCGCGATCGCCCTTTATGCCAAATATCAACAAGAAATCAGCGTGGTGCTAATGGATATGATGATGCCAAACCTCGATGGTGCGACTGCCATTAGCACTTTAAAAAGTCTTAATCCTTTAGTGAAAATCATTGCGACGAGCGGACTATTTGAGAATAAAAAACTAGCCTTAGATGCTGATGTAAAAACTTTTTTATTGAAGCCTTACACGATCGCGCAGTTATCGCAGATATTAATGGAGATGCTATCGCCAGACAAAAATCAATTGGATGACATCCCGCCGATGCTATCTCAAGAGCGATCGCCGATAGAACTGTCTAAACAGGATTTAGCAATCATGCCAACTCAATGGTTACAGCAAATGTATGCGGCGGCTTACTATTGTGATCAGGATCTGCTAATAGAATTAATCACCCAAATACCATCTTCTCAACAAGCGATCGGTGAGGCTCTCCAAGATTTAATTTTAGATTTTAAAACAGATATAATTATGGAATTAATAGAATCAACTGACGCATCGGCTAGCCAATCGGTGCTACGAAAAAAAAACTACCTAGACAAAATCTCTAATCTTACGGGAGCAACTCCCGATGAAATTAAGCCAATCACATTCGCCGCCGCCGTTGAAATATCAATCACCCGATTATGGGCATAAGGACCGCGATCGTTGATGCGGACTACCACTGACTGCCCATTATCCGTATTGACAACACGCACAACAGTCCCGAAAGGCAAGCTAGGATGAGCAGCCGTCAAGTCATTGGCATTAAATACTTCACCGCTAGCACTATAATTCCCGTCAAAACCAGGTCCATACCAAGAAGCCATGCCTGTGGTTATTTCAATGATGCGATTAGTGACCGCAGGGCTGAAGGGAGACTTGGCAGCAACTTGAGGTTTGGGCGCATTGGCAACTTCAGACAGGGGGGTAGCGCCACCCAGCAAGCGCCGTAGCAAGTTTGCTGATTCTAAAACATCTTGAGATAGATTTTGTTGAGGCTCTGGAAAAATGGCTTGCTGATCAAATTTTAAAGTAGCTCGATCGCCTAATTTGATGACATAGTTGCCGTTTTTCCAAGCAGGAATAATCGCATTAGCATCTAATCCATCACGATTGAGTTGATTAATCATGGCGGCGGCGGCAGTAGCCCTTTCGATGGGGTTCGGAGAAGTTAGCAAGCTTTCAGAGCTATCATTTGCGGCTTTGGCGGCATTCTCAGAGTTAGATTTGAGACTGGTTGGTAATTTAATTGATTCAGAACTTTTCTTAACTTCACCCTTTGCGTCACTCTTGATCTTGGCGGTGCTTGAGTTGGTGGTCTGGACACTATTTGAAACTGATTTGGTCGATGATTCCGCCTCGACATAAGTAACTACTGGAATGCCTCGGACATATACAGTGGCAGCATCCTTACCATTCAATTTGTGGGTATGGATACGGGCGATCGCATCGTCTTGATTTCTAATTAAAGACTCCGATCGCGTTTCACCGACTTTAAGGGATGTGGATAAATTGGAAGATTTAACTTCAGATTGAGTTCCAGTTTGGGCTTGTACGCTATGACTAGCAAGACTCGAAATAACAGCGAAAGCTACTACTGAGGTAGAGAGAGTATAGCTCCAGTTCCAATTAAGCATAAGTAAAGTAGAAAATGAAGATAAATGACAAACTGACTAAAAAGGCTTGATTGAGCAGGCTTGAGACTTCAATGCAAACAAGTATTGTCAACAAGAGCCAGCCAACGATTTAGTAAATTAGGAACAAAACATGGTTAGTTCGGTTCATGTCAATCAGATTAACATGGTTATTTGAAATGGCAATAGTTTAGCCGTCTAAGCCTCTCTACATATGACTTTCAAGCTTTATTTCTAATTAAAAATCAAAATTTTGCTTCTTTCTCATTAGAATTCTTTATAAAAATGGAACTTGATGTTAATAATCACAAAAATAAGCCTATAAAAGTATGCCTTTAGACATAGGTACTTTTGCGCTCAAATAACTTTTATATGCATCGTGCCTCTTTACGCTAAAAAAATTCAGTTTTGTTTACAATTTGAACTTGGTTTGAGTCATGCGTAAACCTTACGAAGCAGTGATCCCAGAAATAAAGCATCAAAAATGGCGATAAGTCAGTCTTTTGATAGATACTAAAGTCGAATTTATGGGGGCTATTCGTAAATAATTTCAAAAATATGTCCTTAACAAACTAAATCTCAATTTTTACAGCTAAAAAATTCGTAACTATGTAGACTCAACCAAGAAGTTACACAAAACATTTAAGTCCAAAGTATAAGAATTTCTAATCAATCAATCCAAAATTCTTTTAAAAATCTAAATTTTCTGACGATCGCCAACTATCCTCTTTCCCGTAAATAATTAAGGGGGGCTGGTGGGCTTTGTCCCGCCCCTTTAGTTATTTACTTTGTTTTTTAGTTTGTTATTTACTTTGTTTTTTAGGCGATCGCGTCATTTAGTTTGCCACTCCGAAATCCTTCTAAGTCCAAGGTGATTGCTGTAAATCCATGTTCACGAAAGACTTTGGTGATATCTGCGATCGCCATCACCGCCATAAACTCACTAAGGCGATCGCTTGGCACTTCGATTTTGGCAGTGTCTCCCATCGATCGCACTCTGATATCACCAATCCAACCGCGATCGCGTAGATATTGTTCGGCATTTCCCACCCGCCGTAACTTATCGACCGTAATCTCTTCGCCATAGGGAAATCGCGAACTGAGGCAGGGCTGTGAAGGCTTGTCCCACCAAGGCATTCCTAAATATTGGGATAACATGCGTACTTCTATTTTACTAATCCCCACCTCCGCGAGAGGCGATCGCACGCCGCGTTCTTGGGCGGCTTGGATGCCTGGGCGATAATCTTGGAGATCGTCAGCATTTAAACCATCAACGACATAGCCATAGCCCATGCTTTGGGCGAGGGGTTTGAGCGTATCGTGGAGTTCACTTTTGCAAAAATAACAACGATTAATCGGATTTGACGTGTAGTTAGGATTATTCATCTCATCGGTTTGGACGATTTGATGCTTAAGTCCCATAAACTCAGCTTGAACCTGCGCGGCAGCAAGATCGGCGGGTAGTAATGACGGGGAGTTTGCCGTGATCGCTAAAGCGCGATCGCCTAAAACATCAAAGGCGACTTTAGCCACAAGGGTGCTATCAATGCCGCCTGAGTAAGCCACAAGGACTTCGGATGATTCATTAAAAATCTGACGTAAGCGATCGAGTTTGTTGAACAAGGTGGCATTTAACATATGGATTCTTCAAATAATGCGATGGCGATTTACATCAATCTTAAATGATAGAACTCTTGCCAATTAAATTTGATAAGCAGTCATGTTTTGCTTATGCAACGTTTTGCTGCTAAAGCGCGGGGCTTTACATTATTTCCTGATAATGGATCGTAAGAAGTAAATTCTTGCCATAGAGACTTTTAATAAAGTGCAAGGACTAGGTGCGGGAGGCGTGGATTATATTGCCAAACCGTTTCAAATCGAAGAATTATTGGCGCGGGTGGAAACTCATTTAACGATCAAACGATTATAAATAAGCCTCAAAGAGCAGAACTTACGCCTCATCAAAGAGATAGAAGAACATCACCGCCTTAAAAATCTGCTTTTTGCCGAAAAAGAGTTGGCGCAAGTGACATTAAAATCGATCGGTGATGCTGTCATTACCACCGATGCTCTCACCAGTTTAATCAACCGCCGCAAATTTGAGCAAGCAGCGTGGTGAACGACAGGTGTTTTTCACAAATAGCCAAGCTTTAGAAACTAATCGTTTTTGTCTCTATTATCAAAAGATTGTGGCGATCGCCCCTAAACAATCAGGGGAACACTTTGAGAAAGACAAGCAAGTAATCTATATCTAATATGGGCAAAGAGAGAATCGAACTCTCATGACATTGCTGTCGTCAGATTTTGAGTCTGATGCGTCTACCAATTCCGCCACTCGCCCTTTTTTCAAGAACTCTATCTTACAACAATATGGGGAGCATTTGTCAAGTTTTTTTAATTTTTTTTCTCAAGACGCTAACGGTCGCAAATTAAATAAACCCAATCTTGGTGGACCCCACCAAAAGAAATAGTTTCTAAAGCGCTAGTTCTAATAAAAAGCCAAGGCGACTGTCATACATTAGAGGCGATCGCCGCCATTCGATTTTTGTGCCTAATCGCAAATTATTGGTGATGGCATAGCTAGTTGAGAGCGCGGTGGTACTCATCTCTAGATCGCCAGTGGGAGATGTAAAAATATGGCTCAACCTCAAATCAGAACTACGCGGCGACAACACCAAAATCCCTTGTAGCCCTAGATCTAAACCTGAAATTTGGGGGCGATCTAATTGATTAAATTGTCGATAGCCCACAATTGGCGAAAAATTCCAATAAGAACCTAGAGGCAATACATAGTAACGAAGATGGCTCTGAAACTCACTTTCTCGACCACTAAACTCATGGCGATAGCTACTACTCACCGTCAAAGGTGAAACTTTTACAAATAGATCCTCAACTCCAGCTTCAATCCCTAGGGAATTATTTCGCGAGGTGACTCCAATCCTTAATTTTGAATTAAAGCTAGGCTCATTGTGAATATCAGTCAAAAGATCGGGTGGATTTTCCAGCCAACGTCGTAATACTGGACTACTTTCGATTACTTGACGATCAATCTCTAAATTTTTCTCATAACGCGAATTTTGGGGATTGCCATAAGCGGCGCTGCTAAGACTAAAACAAGAAATTACCCCGATCGCGATCGCCAACTTTTTGAGCATAAAATTATAAATTTCACCAAGCATACTCAATTATGCACAGATTTTACCCGCAAAATCATCTGTAAAATTGATGTGGCGATCGCAAATAATTGTGTTAGCATCTGACGCTAAAAAGTGTGGAAATAAGGCTAATAAAGGTAATAAACATGTCTGCACCAAATAAAATATCTAACGACTCAAAATCTAATGTATTCAAGACTTCAAAGGCGATCGCCAAAGCTTTATTTGTCAGCTTATACATAGTTAGTTCTAGCGCTATCAGCGATGCGACAGCAGCTAATATCGATCGCCCAGTAAATAGTCAGATTAATAGTCAAAATAATAACCAACCCGAACATCTTCGCATCGCCCGCCAGCCAACCACAAGTTTAGATGGTCGGATTAGTGCCACCTTGGTTGATAGTCGGGGGCGGCTATGGGTGGGGACTTGGCAAGGGCTAATCCAACTAGATCAACGCACAGGAACCGCGATCGCCTCTATATCTTTGCCCAACTCCACCATCACCGCCTTGTTAGAAGATAGTCGCGGCTATTTTTGGGTAGGCACAACATCAGGCTTATATCAGATTCAGCCAGACTCAGGCAAAATTGAAAACATCGCCATCCAACTGTCCTCAAGTCGAATTTTGAGTCTGGCTATGGATCGAGCGGGCTTTATTTGGGTGGGAACAGATCAAGGAATCACCCGCATCAGTCCATATAATGCGGAAACCTATGCCAGACTGCCAAATATCTCAGGTACAGCCGCTAATGTCATGCAGATCGACAATGCTGGCAACATTTGGGTCGGAACATTAGATGGTTTGATTAAAATTAATCCCAGTACCGCCCAAGTCATCGCCCGTATTCCGTTTGTGTCTGGACAAATTGTGCAAGCGATCGCCATCGATGCTTCAGGCAAGATTTGGGCTGGAACTCCGCGCAATGTCATCGAAGTTAATCCCACAACTAACAAGGCGATCGCCCGTATAAACTCAGTCACAGGGCGAAACATTATCGCTCTTGCTAGTGATCAAAAAGGCGAATTATGGATCGGTATGAGTGATGGGTTGGTACTTGCCAATACTAACAATGGTGCGATTACGGCTTCTGTCTATAATTTACCTAACAGGGCTGTCACAAATTTGCTACTTCGCGATCGGCAAGTTTGGATTGGCACTGAAGGCGGTTTAGGCAAAATCAACGCTAAACTCAAAAAATCAGAAATTCCAAACGCAACTGCTACAGTAGTTTATAGGCTTAATAAAACCGCACAAACTGCTCCTGCGGCTCCAACAAATACTACATTTGTCCCAGTTCCAAACCCCACGATGCGATCGCGCTCAATCCTCAACTCAGCGCAGTTCACCTGTGACGGTCGCACTTATTGCTCTCAAATGACTTCTTGTGAAGAAGCAAAACGCTTCCTAAAGTACTGCCCCAACACCAAACTAGATGGTAATGGAGATGGTATACCTTGCGAAAAGCAGTGGTGCAAATAAACCACTTTGCACTCAAATCCGAGCCGATAAAACCTTTAAAAGTGTTTCTAAGGAGTAAAAATTTAATAAAATCTTAAATGAGTTGTGAGAGGCTTCGACTTCCCTTCGACAAGCTCAGGACATCGCGCTCAGCCAACGAAATACGCTGGCTGAGCGAAATACGCTGGCTGAGCGAAATATGCTGGCTGAGCGAAGTCGAAGCCCTATTTTTCTCATAAATGATTTAGGACTGCTATAGGCACATTAGGACTTACACAAAAACGACTTAAAAGCCCCATTTTATCGTAGAGGCAATTCATGAATTTTCCCTACATTTCTATATTATTTAATTTTCATTCCTAACCAAAATCTTTTGAGTATTGAATAATCAGCACAAAAATGGATGTTTTACTAACAAAACTGTACGAAATCTTCACGACACAAATTTTAGATATCGGAGGCACTAAGTTCTCGATCGCCATGATTGTCTCTGTGATCGGACTAATTTTCTTAGCATTTTTTGTGTCGAAAATTGTTAGTGAACTGATTAGGCGATCGCTACTTATAAAACTGCGAATTAATCGGGGTTTGCAAGAAGCTATCACAGTTTTTATTAGATATTTTTTAGTTACCCTCAGCCTAGTCATCATTTTACAAACAGCAGGAATTAATCTTAGTTCTCTAACCGTAATTGCAGGTGTTGTCGGGATTGGCATCGGCTTTGGCTTACAAAATTTAGCCAGCAATTTTATTAGTGGATTAGTATTGCTATTTGAGCAAACTCTCAAGGTTGGCGACTATATCGAAATTGGTCAACTCAAAGGCACAATTGAGAAAATTTCCATTCGCTCCACCATCCTCCGCACCGATGATGACTTGTATGTAATTGTTCCCAATCAACGTTTCATCGAAAATAATACGGTCAATTGGAGTTATGAAGGACATACTTGCCGAATTCATATTCCTGTCAGCGTGGCTTATAACACCGATCTATTGAGCTTGACTGAGGCTTTATTAACAGCAGCACGCCATGAACCGCGTGTATTGTCAACTCCGCCGCCAGAAGTCTGGTTTCGAGGATTTGGCAAAGATGCACTTGATTTTGAATTATTGGTTTGGATTGATGAGCCTGATGCTAATGAACCGATTCGTAGCTCTCTTAACTTTCGGATTGCCTACGAAATTAGAGAAAAAAGCATTCAATTACCTTTCCCAACTAGAGAATTAATATTTAATAATCCTGAATCAATTCGCCAGATTTTACATCCACCCTCTCCAGAAAATCATCAAAATCAACCTAACAAACCAGTTTCTAATCAAACAAACTCTTCTTCTTTGAATGTCGATGCTTTGAATATTGATAATGATATCAACAGTAAAAATTTACGCGAATTATTACGACAGATTTCTTATTTTGAAAGATGTACCGAAGTAGAATTATTTGCTTTAATTGCTAGAGGGTATCGCAAACTTTTTGATGTCGATCAAGTAATTTGCCTTGAGAACGATCCAAGCGATGAATTTTATATTATTTTATCGGGGGCTGTAGAAGTTTTTTCGGAAAAAGCTAATCAAACGATCGCTACATTAGGGAAGGGAGAATTTTTCGGGGAAATCTCACTTTTAATGGGTATTCCGCGCACCGCCACGGTTCGGACTCTGATGGCGAATACAGTTCTATTTGTAGTCGAGCGTCAACAATTACAAAAACTTTTGAGTGAACATAAAGAACTAGGTGAACAAATCGCGTTGAAGCTATCGGAACGTCAACAGGTTTCGATTAGTCTTGGATTGCTCAATGAAGAAGAGTTAAAAAAATCCCAACTTGTCGCCCTGAACTGGGTACGCGATCGCCTTAATTCTTTGTTTGGTATTAACCTAGGCAAAAATTCATAGAACCTAAAGAAGCTGATTCGCCCGCAAAGCGGGCGAATCAGCTTCTCTGGGTTCTGAGTTTTATTAAGCCAAGGTATTTAAGCTAAAATTGTCGTTCATAAATTGAGGGTATAACTACTCGAAAAAAGCCTGTACCCAAGGCGACTGGCTCAATGCGCCAGCGCTCCTCTTGCACAATGTATTCGGCAATCTTTTGATCGCGGCGATTGTGCAGTAAGACATTAAAATTTTGCTTTTGAGCTTCAGTACCTAATTTAAATAAAAAACTAAAGCGGGTTAAATAATCAGAGGTCGCCCATCTATTGATATTGACAGTGACGATCGCCTGTTTCGTTTCAGCATTAATAGCTATATTCTCGACCCAACCTGCACCCAGTCTGTCAGATTTCCACCAAAGGCTCGGCTCAACTAGCTGTTGCGGGATGATGGTGATCTTTTGCTGAGCGATCGCCGCAGGATTAATCACAACTATCGGCGCGATCGCCCCAATGGTTGCAACCAGAAAAATATGATTAATTCCTAGTTTAGTAACCATTTAAACCTCAATAATGCATTTTTTGGGACCCAAACAATTATAATCGCTTTTACCCAAAGGCAAAGTCAGCGCTGACTTTGCGAGCAAGATTATCAAATAGGATGAATATGAAGCCAGTTGTGGCAGTGATCGACTACGAGATGGGAAACTTGCACTCGGTTTGCAAAGGCTTAGAGCTTGCAGGTGCGACCCCGATTGTTACCAATGATCCGCAAGTGTTAGCCTCAGCCAATGGAATTGTGTTACCCGGTGTCGGCTCGTTTGATCCCGCTATGCAAAAATTACGCGCTAATCAATTAGAACAGCCAATTAAACAGGCGATCGCCTCTGGCAAACCATTTTTAGGAATTTGCTTAGGAATGCAAATCTTGTTTGAGCGTAGCGAAGAGGGGCAGGAATCAGGCTTAGGGATCATTCAAGGTTGTGTCAAACGATTTAGCCCAGAGCCAAATTTGACCATTCCTCACATGGGCTGGAATCAGTTAGAACTTACCCAGGCCAATTGCCCACTGTGGCAAGGTTTAGGTGCTAGTCCTTGGATGTATTTTGTGCATTCTTATTACACCGCGCCCTTAGATAGCGCCATGACCGCCGCCACGACTACTCATGGCCGTCAGACCGTCACTGTGGCGATCGCCAAAGATAATCTCATGGCAGTGCAATTTCATCCCGAAAAATCATCTACCGATGGGATACATTTGCTGGCAAATTTCGTCAGAGTAGTGTGTGCGTAGCATAATAGTTTGCGCGTAGCATAATATTAATGTCTTGTAAGATAATGAAGATCCAAATGATCAAAAAACTGGCAATTGCTTCTTGTTTGGCTGTAGCTGCGGCTGTGTTTTCACCTTCTGCGGCTCATGCTGGATGTAACGCGGGATTCATTATATTCGGCGGCATCAAAGATAATGCCCTTGACTATGTGCTTGATAGTTGTACTAGTGGTCGAACTGATCGCTATTATTTAGAAATTAAGCCGCAAGCATTTAAAGTTTCGGAAGTCATCATCACTTATCCTGAACATTTCAATGGCAGCTTTGACACATCCGATATAAAACTCCGCGTGACATCTGATGCTTTTGGGGGTAAAGAGTTGGAAATTGCATCTTCAACTTGGGACAAAGAAACTCGCCGCCTTACCATAATTCCCAAAGAAGCGATCCCCTCAAAAACACCACTTCGAGTTGTGTTATCAAACGTGAGAAACCCTGACTATAGCGGGTTTTATCAGCTTGACGGCCGAGTCTTACGCGCTGATGTACCCGTCCCCGTCTATATCGGCTCTTGGATGATTACCATCGACTAAAATCTAAATAAAAACCTAATATAAGGGGGTGCAAAGCACCCCCTTTATTATTAGCAAACACAAAACAAATATGAATATTTTAATTAGCAATGACGATGGAATCTATGCGCCTGGGGTCAGAGCGCTAGCTGAAGCCTTGAGCGATACTGAGCATCAAATTACGGTTGTCTGTCCCGATCGCGAGCGATCGGCAACAGGACACGCGCTGACCTTGCAAGAGCCTTTACGAGTTGACCAGATTTCTGGGGTTTATCCAGCAAATATCCAAGCTTGGGCTTGTTCGGGTACACCTTCGGATACGGTGAAATTAGCTCTTGATGCATTATTAGACGATCGCCCCGATCTGGTGCTTTCAGGAATTAATCGCGGTGCAAATTTAGGTACTGATGTTTTATATTCTGGTACGGTGTCAGCCGCTATGGAAGGCGTGTTAGAAGGTGTGCCAAGTATTGCTTTTAGCCTAACTAGTTTCACCCATCTAGACTTTAGCGCCGCCGCCAATTTTGCTAAAAAAATGGTCAAGGCGATCGCCAATAATCCACTTGAAGAAGCGATGTTACTTAATGTGAATATTCCTGCTATTCCAGAAGCAGACATTTGTGGGGCAGTGGTCACTCGTCTAGGGATTCGCCGCTATAAAGATCTATTTGAGAAGCGCATCGATCCCCGTGGCAAAATTTACTATTGGCTGTCAGGTGTCGTCATCGAAGAAGAAGCGGAAGCAGATACAGATATTCAAGGGATTAGAGATAATTACATTACGATTACTCCGCTCAAATATGACTTGACTCTTGCCGCCGCCATGCCTTATTTAGAAACATGGACAAAGAAATTAGCTGCTTTAAATTAAATTACTCCCTTCCCAGAAAAAAGTTAGTAGTGCGCGGCGAAGCCACGCACTACTAATTCTTTGATCCGATCGCTACTCCCAAAAATTGGCATTTAACATCGTGTCAATATCGCGCCCCATCTGCCATGTATCAGGGAATTGATACTGTGGATAATCATCTTTAACTGTTTCAAGAGCAAACTCAAAAGCTTCTAATACGAACTCATCCCATACAGTTTTTAAGCTAGGAGTCTTTTCTAATCTACGCTTTAATCGTCTACGTTGCTCTCTGATAGTGCGTTCCCATCCGTTAAACTCTTGAGGCATATCTACACAAAGCCGTTTTAGGCAATGTTCTATCAAAATTTCCAAACGACTTTCTAGCTCGTCACGGTACGAATTCCCCAAAGCCTCGATCTCCTCTAACAAGTTTTCTAAATCCACATGGTCAAAGTCTTTAGCCTTTAGCTTGGCGATCGTGTCTTGAGTCCATAGTAAGAAGTCGGATTCATACAATGATTTAGGAACAATTGATTGTGTCATTTTGGTTTAGTCAAATATTCAAAGGATGATAAGTAGCTTGGCTTAATTAAAGATAAAACCAGAATCGAAACCTGTGGCGCACGCTGCGCGTGCGCCACAGGTTTTATATTTAATTAAGTTCACTTACAATCTTGATGATCCATTTTAAGACGTTTAGCAAGTGTGTTTTGACTGATTTGATCGCTATGATTGAGACAAACACTTTTGCAACAGTTTGGAGATAGCGATCGTGACCAACACTAAGCCCCGCGACGTACAAGCAATTTATATTGCCGACAAGACCCTTGCCTTGCGATCGCGCAGTTGGAATCGTCTACGCTTTGAGATTGAATACGCCCTCGAAAAAGGGACTACCGCCAACTCTTTTTTAATTCAAGGGACTTTACAAGCGCTGATCGATCCGCCTGGTGAGACTTTTGCCGAGATTTATTTAAATGCACTGCGCGATCGCCTCAATATTCGTGATATCAGTTATGTGATCCTCGGTCATGTCAACCAAAACCGCATCGAAACATTAAAGGCTTTACTCAAAATTAACGATCGCCTTACCTTTATCTGCACCAATGCGGGGGCGATCGCCTTACGTCAAAATTTGGGAGACTCACTCAAAATTCAAATTGTACGCGGCGAAGAGACTCTTGATCTTGGCAAAGGGCATATTCTCAAATTTATTCCCACTTCTACTCCACGTCATCCTGACCAGCTTTGTACTTACGACTCCCAAACTCAGATTTTATATACCGATAAATTTTTTGGAGCGCATATCTGTGGCGATCAGGTATTTGACGAAGGCTGGAGCCAACTGTTAAGCGATCGCCGCCATTACTTTGATAGCACTATGGCAAACCAAGTCCGTCAGGTTGAAGCAGCCCTAGACAAGTTGACAGAAATTTCTGCGGTTTTTTATGCCCCTGCTCACGGACCAATGTTGCGCTATGGATTGCATGAGCTAGTCAGCCTCTATCGCCAATGGAGCGAAGCTCAGAAGCAGCAAAATATTTCGGTCGCCATGATTTTTGCTTCGGCTTATGGAAATACCACCACGATCGCCAATGCTCTGGCGCGGGGCATCACCAAGGCGGGTGTGGCGGTTGAGTTAATTAATTGCGAAAGCGCTGAACCTGAAGAAATCAAAGCCGCGATCGAAAAATCATCGGGCTTCTTAATTGGTTCGCCAACTCTGGGTGGACATTTACCAACCCAAGTCCAAACTGCTCTGGGCATTATTTTATCCACAGCGACCAAAAGCTATCAAGCGGGTGTATTTGGCTCCTATGGCTGGAGTGGCGAAGCCGTGGATATTATTTCGGGCAAACTCAAAGACGCAGGATATACCCTAGCCTTTGACCCCATTCGCATCAAATTCACCCCCACCGACGCAACCTTACAATTTTGCGAAGAAACAGGCACAGATTTTGCTCAAGCCCTCAAGCGAGCCAAAAAAGTTCGCACCACTTTAAATCCCGGCAGTACGGTTGAGCAGGCGGTCGGACGTATTGTCGGATCTCTCAGCGTCTTGACTGTGCAGCGCGGAGAAGTCTCGACAGCCATGCTCGCTTCTTGGATATCGCAAGCAACTTTTAATCCCCCAGGTTTAACGATCGCTGTGGCAAAAGATCGGGCGATCGAGTCTTATCTATACGAAGGCGATCGCTTTGTCCTAAATATCCTTGAGCAAGGCAAGCAACTACGGAAGCACTTTATGAAAAAGTTTGCGCCTGCTGAAGATCGATTTACGGATATTCAGACAGAGATGACAGAAGGTGGACTAGTATTAACCGATGGTTTGGCATATTTGGAATGTCGAGTTGCCCAACGGATGGAATGTGGCGATCACTGGATTATCTATGCGATCGTGGAGAATGGCAAGCTGTTGCAATCTAACGGTTTAACCGCAGTTCATCATCGCAAGACAGCCAGTAATTATTAAAAATCAAATATAAAACCTGTGGCGCACGCGCAGCGTGCGCCACAGGTTTCAGTTCTGGTTTTATATTTAATTAAGCCTAACCACTTAAACCATTAAAAGTCCATAAACAATAATTTTATGAACAGTAAGTTAAAAGTTTATTTCTACTGCTTCCCACCAACTCTGACAAGATATGGAGACTACGCCTCAGGTTATCATTATTATCAACATGGAACTGTCTGTTTGGGCGAGGGACTCAAGGCTTTAGGTATTGAATTTTATGCAAATGTAAACTTTTGGCAACCCGCCCCTGATGCGCCATATCTGTTCCGTTACGATCCTGATGTGACACCCGATGACTGTGATCTGGTCATCATCAACGAATTTTGGTGGGAGAGAGAATCTCAATTTGCTAAAGCTCTATGCGATATTCAGCACTTATTGCGTAAAGATCGCCCCCATCAAACGATTTTGATTAACTTATCCGATGATACCCCCCGCACAAATTTTCTGGAGACAGGGCTTGATCGCTTTGATCATTGCTTTAAATCTCATGTGACTAAATCCACTCCGTTATTTCCTAACACGCATCCATTCCCTTTTGGCTTGTCTGAAAGAATTATCAAAGAATTAGAAAACGTGCCGCCCTATCGGGAACGTAATCATAATTTATTAGTAAATTCTCGCGGATTCAACTATGGAGATCATTCTTTACGAAATTATATTCAGACACATTTTTTACCCAAAATTAACCTGATTATTCCGTTAGAATCAAAAGTTATTACCGATGCCCGCGATCGCGGAGCTTATCATGCATTGCAATGGGCGCAGACTAACGGCCGACACAACCCTGGGTATTATGAGCTTTTACTATCAACTACGACCTGTAGTAGTTTTGGTGGTTATTTCATTTCGCCGTTCCCCCGACATCCTTGGACAGTTTTAGGTAGAACTTGTCGCAAAGCCATTAGTAAGTTGGGATGGAAAACACAACGGATAGTCCAATGGGACAGTTGGCGCTTTTGGGAAGCGATCGCGGCTGGCTGTGTACCAATTCATTTAGATTTTGAAAAATATGGATTTATGCTGCCTGTCAAGCCCGAAAATTGGCAGCATTACATCGGCATCGATCTTGATAATATCGATCGCTCGATCGAACTGATTAACCAAAATCTAGATCGACTGCCCGAAATATCCGCAGCAGGTCGCGCATGGGCGCTAGAACATTATTCACCCGTGGCGATCGCCAAACGTTTTTTGACAACAGTGGGCATTGAGACTAAGCTTTAATTTATTTACTTAGTTGAAATAAGACCATGAAGACAACCTGTTTAATTAACAACTTCAACTACAAACAATTTGTTTGCGAAGCGATCGAAAGTGCCTTATCTCAAACTGTTCCATTTGATGAAATTATCGTTGTTGATGATGCTTCGACAGATGGCTCTGGAGAACTTTTGCAGGAATTGTATGATCAAAATTCTAATGTGACAATTATTATTCATGACAAAAATCAAGGGCAATTAGCCGCAGCAACAACTGGCTTCCTAAGATCCACAGGCGATATTATTTTCTTTCTTGATGCCGATGACTTTTATCATCCGCAGTATTTAGAAGTTGTGGTGAATACATATAACGACAATCCTGCTTGTGGTTTTACTTATTGTCAAATGGGCATTTTTAATAATGTCAAAGAAAATTATCAAGCCCCTGACCAGTCTCAAATTGCTGCATATAAAAACCGCATTCGAGACTGTGGATATTCAATAATTCTCGCCATTGAGTTACAGAGGTTTGTGGGAAGCCCATCATCTGGAAACTCTATTCATCGCCGATATCTAAAAGATATCCTTCCTTGTAAATGCATCGGCAATTACAATATGTGGACAGATAATTGTGTGGTTTTTGGTTCATCTATTTTAGGAGCTAGAAAGTTTTTGATCGCAATTCCATTTGTGGCTTATCGGTTACACGATAACAATGCGTTTCTTAATAACCCTAACAAGCTCGATACACAAAGATTCAAGTTCTATCAGAACCAAGTTGCCATAGTTCAATTAATTACATTTTTAAGTCTCAAAATGAATTATACAAGGTCGCTACTAGCAAGAAATGCTCCCTATGAATTTAAAACAATTGATCGTCCGACTTGGGACTTATTCTTTGATTATCTTAAGATTATGTGGCGATCGCCAGCAAGCGTCCCATCTGCACCATCAGGGCGACTGAGTAAACTACACGGTTTTGCGATTATGTTAAAGCATATATTGTCTCTTCGTTAATTTTCTCAATGGCTTTGTCAACCTTTTGCGTAAGAAATTCTACGGCAGTTACTATTTTTGTACGACAGTCAGTTGAAAACCGCTATAACTAATCCATGTCATCAAGTTTGATGCGTGGATCGATCGCCTTGAGTAATAAATCACCAATCAGATTACCAACAACTAACATCAAAGTTCCTAGCATTAGCCCCGCCATGACCAAATTAGTGTCCTTTTCTTTAGTTGCCTCCAGCAGTAACTTCCCTAACCCCGGCCAACTAAAAAAGAATTCTGTAATAAAAGCACCGCCAAGCAATCCGCCAAACTCAAATCCTAGCAATGTAACCAGAGGATTAATCGCATTTCGCAGCGCATGGACATAAATCACCTTACTTTCAGGTAAACCCTTAGCACGAGCAGTTTTGATATAGTCTTGACGCAACACATCGAGCAGACTCCCGCGCATGATTCTTTGCAGCCCCGCAAAGCTAACTAGAGTCAAAGTCAAAGTTGGCAAGATCATATGATGACCAATATCTAAGAACTTGCCCAAGGGTGACAGGTCAGCAAAATCGATGCTAGTCATGCCGCCCACAGGAAACCAGCCCGTGTTTTGAGCAACCATCAATAGCAAAATCGCCAATACAAAACTAGGAAATCCTTGAGTCGCGTAACTAACCACTTGGATCAGGCGATCGCTCCAAGTATTTTGCTTAACCGCACTATAAATGCCCAGAGGAATTGCCACTAGCCATGTCATCACCAATGAAGCGATCGACATCAACAGCGTATTACCCGCCCGTTCAACGATTAGCGGTGTAACAGGCGCTAGCCCCTGACAACGCACGCCGAGATCGCCATTTAAAGTATTCCGTAGCCACAATAAATACTGCACGGCTTCGGGTTTATCATAATTTAGTTGCTTTTCTAACTGGGCGATCGTTGTTTTGGGCGTACTTGGATTATTTTTTAGCTCCGAAAAACAATTTCCGGGGGATTTAGTAATTGCAAAAAAGCTTAAAATTGACACGCCCAAAACCACAATCACAGATTGCCCTAGTCTCTTCACCACAAAACCTGTCGTATCGTTAAAGATAAAGCGCCAGAAAGAGCGATTTCCTCTATTATTTACAGTTGTCATCGCTATTACCGCCTGACCTTGCCTGCAAATCCTGAAGCCTTAAATTGTTTAAGCTCTAACGGTTCGGGCTGTTCCGCAGGGATGGCGATCATCAGTTCAAACTCGCTTTTACCTGTCGGGATCTGCTCAAGTGAGCCTAATCTTGCGCGTTCAGGCATGGCATCATTACCATTAGCATCATAAATGCGTCCAAAAACATCAGCATTATAAACTAATTTGCCAGAAGTATTATTAGCATCGCCTCTGACCGTATAGCATTTAGCGGACATTACGCCGCCGCCTAGCACCATATTTTTACCCGCATCACCTTGACATGGTGCGTAGGTAATATTAGTAAGTTTTACCTGAACACTTGCCCAAGCATCGGCGCTAAAGCCAAAAGTGCAGACCAGCACGAAAGCCGATAGCGCCGTGAAAATCGCCATAGATGGCAAGAGCGACAAGCCTTTAACATGCAAGCTTTTCAAAAAGTTATTAAAATTAAAATCAAGACTTTTGAAATTTGCGATCGCCATAGATAGACCTATTGATAAAACTTTTAATAAAAAAGCAGTAAAAGTATAATAAAAATTAATTATAAAATTCTACAGCATTCAAAAACTCTAAAAAAGAATGTGTTCTGTGAAGTGGTAATATTCATCTTAGCTCTTAAAGGAGGTCTGTTTTTAATGCAATTTTGTCTAGTCCTTGCAACGTTACCCGAAGCGTATAGAATCTTCGATCCACTGGTCAATGTTCTTCCCGTTATTCCCGTATTTTTCTTGTTACTCGCTTTTGTGTGGCAAGCAGCAGTCGGTTTTAAGTAGATTTTAATTAGATTTTAATTTAGTCAAAAAACTTATAAACAAAAACTATATAAGCGATCGGGGTGGCGGTAACGTTACCCCGATTGTTTTATAGCTGCTTTCAAGTGTATTAGCAGATGGGTCTTTTGTATAACTTTTTGTAAACTTTTTTACTTGCTTTTTTACTTGTGAACTACTTTATGGAAACAATCGGACGCTGGACGAACAAGTTTTTAATGTTCAATTTGTTCTTAGTATTTTTCTTTTTTGCGTGGCTATTAGTGGCGCTCGGCGGTGAAACCCTGAAAATTAATCTTGGGCTTGACCTGTGGAGACAACTTTGGGAGCCATTGATTCAACCTGTGCTAGGAATTGTGATGGCTGGGGCGATCGCCAGTGGCGTGATCTCCAAAGTCAAACAAAAGTTGGCGAAAGTTAGCTAAAGTCTAGCCCAAATGCCATAGACAACCAAAAAATCACACATAGATAATAAAACCAAGAGTTAAAATGCCAGCTTTTAAGATTTTTGATAATGATATCGATTTTGAAACCCTGCAAGAATATCTCGGCTGTGAGGCGATCGCCGTTGATACTGAAACTATGGGGTTGATTCCTCGCCGCGATCGCCTATGTTTAATTCAAATCAGCAATGATCAAGAGACGGTGAGCATAGTTAGAATCGCACAAGGAATTAAAGAATCTCCAAACATCAAGTTTTTATTTGAAGCGCCCGATGTAACTAAAGTTTTTCACTTTGCGCGGTTTGATGTAGCCATGCTCGAAGCTCATCTTAGCATCGCCACTCATCCGATCTTCTGCACCAAAATCGCCAGTAAACTCGCGAGGACATATACCGATAAGCATGGCTTAAAGGAAGTCGTGAAGGAACTTGAACAAATTGAACTAGACAAAACATCACAGTCTTCAGATTGGGGTAATGTTCATATTCTTTCAGAAGAACAGTTAAAGTATGCGGCTAACGATGTGCGCTATCTTTTAGCGGTCTATCGCAAGTTAATTAACATGCTAATTCGTGAAAATCGCTATGATTTGGCTAAAGCTTGTTTCTCACATATTCCTACGCTGGTATATTTGGATTTGCTAGGATATGCGGATGTATTTGCTCATTAATCTTTCTAGGAAAAATCAAAACCCAAGAAGCGAGTGGCGGCGCAAAGCGCCGACTTTTACTTTTTAGGCTTTGAATGACTGGACTGCTTGACTGACAAAAGTGTTTGAAATCTTTGTCAGTCAAGATGCCTGACCTACAAATTTAAAATCTTTGTAGTAGCGCGGGCATCCTGCCCGCTTTTTGGGGAGATTTGTCAGTCAATCAGGTGACTGGCTATACAGATCCTATGGTTGAGCTGGTGCAACGGCTTTAGCGCCTTCACGATCAACAGGTAAAATCAATGGCGTATTTTGTCCATTGCCCAACACAATGATTTTGGAATTTGGGGATTGAGCTAACTTCTCACTTGCCTCGATCGCTCTCAATTGCAATACAGCAGGAGTTAACCCTTCCGCGAAGATTTTTTGAGCATCAGCACGACCTTTTGCCTCAATACGCTTACGTTCCGCTTCCTGAGTCTCTTTTTCTAGTACAAATTTCATTTGCAAATTTTCCTGTTCGGCTTTTAATCGCTGTTGGATAGCCGCTTGCAGAGTTTCAGGAACTTTCACATTGCGAAGAAGCGCTTCATCAACAATAAAACCAAGGGGCGCTAGCTGCGATCGCAATTTATCGGCAAGCTTCAAGCTAATCTCTTCGCGTTTAGTGGCATATACAGCTTCGGCTGGATATCCAGAGATAATTTCTCGCGAAATTGACCGAAATCTCGATGTCAAAATTTCGCGTTCCTCAAGACCAATATTTTGATAAATACTTGCGGCTTTAGCAGGATCAATCCGATATTGGATGCTGATATCAATTCCTAGGGCTAAGCCTTCTTTGGAAGTAGCGGCAATCTCTTCTTTGAGATCACGAATTCTAGTTGAGAACTGGATAATATCCGCGAAAGGATTAATCGGATGTACACCTGCTGCTAAAGTGCGATCGCTGACCCTACCTTGAAAATCCTCCACTCCAACATTCCCCGCAGGAATAACTACAACTATCCGCGAAATCGCATTAAGCGCTGCTAATAATCCGATTAAACCCGCGATCGCTTTGATTGATAATTGGATAGCGCGGTTATCGACTAATTTTTTGCTACTAAAAAATACAGTGATTGAGACAAGTGAGGCGATCGCGGAAATGACAAATGACATATTATAGATTCTCTAAAATTTTTAGCTGGGGGTCTATAAATCTTATCCGCTCTTGGTTAAGACCAAATTAATGGAGTTAAGAAAGGCTTGAGAATTGAGATCAAGGTTATAAAAGAGAAAGAGGGTCGGCGCTTTGCGCCGACCTGATTGACAAATCTCCCCAAAAAGCAGGCAGGATGCCTGCGCTACAAGGATTTTAAAAAAGCGCCGACTCTCTCTTTTTAAATCTCTTTAGAATTTAGATGAAGCATTGACGTTGCTGTTTTTTTGCAAAGCCAAAATTTGTTGTTGAACAGATGGAGAATATAAACGCAAATAGTTCCAATAGTTACCCAAAACCTTAGACACATAATCTCTAGTTTCTTCGTAAGGAATGCTATTTACAAACTCATCAGGATCACCAATTTGCCGTCCTTCTACCCATCGTCCCACTGCCCCCGGACCTGCATTGTAACTCGCAACGGCAAGCATGGAGTTGTCACCATAGCGACTATGGGTATAGTCGAGATACCAAGTTCCAAAACTGATGTTATCCGCAGGATTATCCAGATTATAGCTATTTACGCCTTTTTTACTGGCGATCCATGAGCCTGTATCAGGCATGATTTGCATCAGTCCGATCGCTCCAGATCGAGAACGGATTTGAGCTTCAAAGCGTGACTCTTGGCGCATCAGCCCAATTACTAACGCAGGGGAAAGCTTACGATCGCGTGACCAGCTTGAGACTAAATCCCAATAATGAAATGGATAGAGCGATTGCATGTAAGCAGGATGCTGTTTGAGTTTGGCGATTTCAACTTTTTGAGCATCAGAAACATCAATTAAATCTAAGCTTTCAATTGTTTTAATACCGATAAGATTGTCTTTAACCGCCACCCGCAACACGCCATCTGTAAAGATTTCATGGGGTTCGAGATGGCGTTTACCTCGCATTTCAGCTTGCCATTGCGATCGCGCATCGCGATCTAAACCCAACACATATAGCTCCTGTAGTTTTGGTGAGCCAGCAGGTAAAGTTGTGCGTGCGCTAGGTAAGGCGATCGCGGGAGTGGTGTAACGCGCCGTCGTGAAAGTGCCAACTTGCCAACCGAGAGAAGTCGCCGATCGCCATGCATAGTAAGAATCTGGATGTTGACGGATCACAAATTCAAAAAACTTCTTGGCTTTGGCTTTGTCGCCGATTTGATTAGCCCATTTGCCAGCCCAAAAACTTGCTTCGGCAGCCGTGTCACTGTCAGGGCTATTGGCGATAAGTGCGTCAACCGTGGCGATCGCATTATTTAGCTGACCACCACGCGATTGTCCTTGGGCGATGCGCCAACGCAATTGACCAGCAGCAGGGTTACTGCCATAGCGCTCTAACAATAGGTTTCTCGCCCCACTTGCGGCTTTGGGACTATCAAGTTTATTTTGCAAAATCTCTGCTTTGATCGCCAGAGCTTCGCCTGCGGTGTTGGGATAGTTTGCCACAATGCGATCGGTAGCCGCGATCGCCGCTTCAGGAGTATCAATCTGCGTAATCCGAATCAAAGCGCGAGGAGCTTGCGGACTCTGGGGAAATTGCTGAACAACGCGGTTATAGGCGGCGATCGCCTCTTCGGTTTGTCTACCACGATGCAAGCTGCGAGCGTATTTGTAAGCCGTAATTGGATTGGAAGTTGCGCGAGAATAAGCCTTGGCAGCCTTGCCGAATTCAAATTTGTCATGATATGCATCGGCGATCGCCCACCATTGTTCAGCAGTCAGGCTTGGTGAACTGGCGACTAGGCGATCCAAAATTGGCGTAATCTCTTTGTAATCACCAAAATAAGTCGCCATCAGTGCCATTAGATCCACTCGATTAGGATCTTGAGCTAATAAACGAAGCGCCACCTCTTGCGATCGGGGATGGGCAGGGAATTTTTGTAAAAGTTGTTGGTTTTGTCCTAAGGCAAACATGGCTTCCGCTGCCACAGGGCTATCAGGGAAGTTGGCTAAAACATTTTGCCAACTTCCCTTTGCCGCTTGTAGATCGCGCAATTGAGTTTGCGCCTGTGCGCGTTTGAGTAGAACGTAATCAGCCAAGATTGGATATGAAACTTCCAATTTATCAAGAGCGGCGATCGCTTCTTTGGGCTTGCGGCTATTGAGATAGATATCGGCAACCACAAAACGAGCGCGAAGGCGATCGAGAGTGGAGTCTTGCTGTTTAGCTTGAGTTTCTAATTTGGCGAGTCTTAGATCAACATTCGTATAAATAAGAGGATCAAAAGACTTGCTGTCTAGGTTATTCGCTAAGCTTGCATTTAAAGCAAGATCGGACTCAGAAGAAGCCGTAATTAGGGGAGCGCTAGCTCCAGCTAATGTGGCACTGAGCATGAGTACGATTGACCAACGCATTAATTGTTTCATCCTGATACGATCTTCAATGAGCAGCATCTTAACATTTATTTAATTATGCCCATCTAAATACAGCAATTTTCGTTCAAACCCGCCGAAACGATTTTGGGCTTTGCAACGGATAAAGAAAATAATTGCAAACTATACAAAGTCTGCTAATCTCTTTCATGTAAAAATGTCATGTAAAAATACCTTCGGTATTGTGGGTGAGGTTATCTGTGAATGAGTTAAACCGCGAAACAGCACTACGAGAAGTTTTGATTAAGGCTGTACCCGTTAATGATAACGATGATCTTGATGCGCTTTTGGGCGGCGAGATTCTGGCAGAAAAAGAGATCGCCGAAATGGCAAGTACTTTGCTAGATGATTTTGATGATTTAAGTAACCCTGATAATTTTTTAGGTGATTTCGCAAGTGATTGGCTTGCCGATCGCGATCAGCCCATTGGAAATGACAACTCTGAACTAATCGCCGATCGCCTTAAGCAAGAGTTAGAAGATCTGCGATCGCAACATCAGTTTGAGTGCGAATATGTCGATCAACTAGAACAAGAAGTTATCAGTATCAATAGCGATCGCGATCGCCAAGTTACAGAATTGACAATTCAATTAGAGCAGGCTCAAACTGAATCTAACGAAAAGTCTGATTTAATTAATCAGTTGCAAGCCAAGAATAGAGCCTTAGATATTTCGCAACAGAACCTAACCCAAGAGCTAGCCAACAATCAACAACTGCTCAAAGAATCGACTCATGCCCTCGAAATAGCTGAGGTGGAGTTATTAAAAGTCAAGCCCCATCGCGATCAAATAGAAGAAGATCTAATTCAACATCTTTCTAATCAAGCCAAACTGCATCAATCTTTGCGTGGGCTAGAAAATGAATATGTGAGTGATTTAACCAGAGTTCAAGATTCACAGCAGCAAATCGAAGAGCTACAAGAACAAATTTTGCGACAAGCCTCCAAAGCTGCCGAATATGAAGCGGCGATCCAACATTGGAAAGAGCAATCAGTACGCCATCAGCATCATGCTCTCCAACTAAGTGGGGCGTTAGATCGCTTGCTCGATGAAAAACCAGTTAAACACTTAACGCAAGTATCTCCCGATCAATCAAGTGAACTGATCTCTGATGTTGCATATTTAATTGATTCAGAGCGATCGCTTGAGGTGAGGCAAAATGCTATACCAAATGCTAGTTCAAATGCCTTACCAAATGCTAACTCAGGGCGATCGCCGCGATCGAAAGTAGATTTACCATCTTTTTTAGTAAATCATCGCTAAAAATATCTAAAAAATCAAAAAAAGCGGTGAGGAGCGCACCCTTCGGGTGCGCTCCTCACAATCATCAAAATTTAACAACTACAAATAATTACGACATGACTAATCAAGCCGATGTATATACCCTTGCTCAATGGCTAGCAGGCGATCATAGTAATTGGGCCCAAGCGATCGCCAATCCGCCGTTTTTCGCCCATATTCGGGTGGGCATTCGCGCCTTACCCAATCCAGTCACCACCGACGGCGTATGGCTATTTCTAGAACAAGCCTATGACTATGAGCTAAATCATCCCTATCGCACTGCGATCTTGCAGTTGATCTATCAAAACGATCGCATCGAAATGATTAACTATCGCCTTAAAAATCCAGAAACTTTTTTTGGAGCTAGTCGCGATCGCGATCGGCTGCATCCAATCACTGCCGAAGCCATGGATAGACTAGATGGCTGCACCCAGTGGGTCGATCGCGCCGATGCACATACTTTTAAAGGCACTGTCGAGGCTGGCAATAACTGTTGTATCCATCGCAAAGGCGTTGACACTTATCTTAGTATTGAGTTTGAAGTTACCGAAACCACCTACAGCAGTCTCGATCGCGGCTATAACGTAGATACCCACGAACTAGTGTGGGGATCGATCGCGGGGGCTTTTGAATTTACAAAAAAAGTTAGCTTTGGCAACGAAATTTCAACATAATCTATTCCTATAGGTATAATTAAGTTTCTAATAAATTAATTTTAATTTTTTTAATTTTTTGAGTTTAATTTTTTTGAAAGGTGTAATTTGAAAGTCCTCGTAGTTGGCAGTGGCGGTAGAGAACACGCCCTAGCTTGGAAACTGCTGCAATCTCCAAATATCGATCGCGTCTTTTGCATACCCGGAAATGGCGGTACGGCGACAATGCCAAATTGCCAAAATGTTTCCTTGAGTGTCGATGATTTTGAGGGGATGTTAAGGTTTGCCCAAGTTCAAGGAGTTGGCTTCACCATCGTTGGTCCCGAACTGCCATTAGCACTTGGTATTGTCGATTATTTTCAAGCGGCTGAATCACCAATTTTTGGTCCGACCAAAGAAGGAGCGCAAATCGAAGCTAGCAAAACTTGGGCTAAGCAGCTTATGCAAGAAGCGCAGATCTCCACCGCAGCGAGCGCCACCTTTGACACCCTCGAAGCGGCTCAAGCCTATGTCCATCAGCAGGGCGTACCCATCGTGATCAAGGCGGACGGGCTAGCCAGTGGTAAAGGCGTAACTGTAGCGATGGCGATCGAAGAAGCCTTAGAAGCACTCGATCGCATATTTGCGGGACAGTTTGGCGCGGCGGGTGAAACTGTGGTGATCGAAGAATTTATGACAGGGCAAGAAGTATCGGTTTTGGCTATCACCGATGGCAAAACTATCCGTCCTTTAAGCCCCGCCCAAGATCATAAGCGGCTCGGTGATGGCGACACGGGACCAAATACTGGCGGAATGGGAGCTTATGCCCCCGCCCCGATCGCCACGCCTGAGTTAATGGCAAAAGTGCAGACTCAAATTTTAGAACCTGCGATCGCCGCCCTCAGAGCTAGAGGTATCGACTATCGCGGCTGTCTCTACGCGGGGCTAATGATCACCCCCGAAGGTGAACCCAAGGTCGTAGAGTTTAACTGTCGGTTGGGTGATCCTGAGACTCAAGCAGTCTTGCCCTTACTGGACACTAATCTCGATGATTTATTACTAGCCTGTATCGAAGGGCGACTTGCCAATTTCCCACCGCTCAAGTGGAAAAAACAGTCATCGGTATGCGTGGTCATGGCGGCGGGAGGCTATCCCGACAAGGTAGAAATAGGACAATTTGTCACTGGTATTGGTAAAGCTGAAGATGTTGGGGCTTTAGTGTTTCAGTCTGGCACTAGACTCAAAAATAATGCCCTTGTGACCAATGGTGGGCGGGTGATTGGGGTCACGGCTCTCGGTGATGATATTCGGCAAGCGATCGCTAATGTTTATAGTGCTATTGAGTTTATTGCCTATGACGGGATGTATTATCGCAAAGACATTGCCAGCAAAGCAGTATCTTAACGTCAGTTGCTAAAGATCCCCCTCAATCCCCCTTAAAAAGGGGGAAGAAGAAAATTTAATTAATTCTCCCCCCTTTTTAAGCTACCGTGTACACACAAATCATAAAAAATCTAGTCAAGTCAACAATTAATCGCCCCCTAGCCCCCAATTCTGGGGGAACAAGAAAATAAAATTCTTTCAAAGTCCCCCAGAATTGGGGGATTTAGGGGGCTTAGGCAAATCGAAACGTAGATAGTTAGACTTGTGTGTACACGGTAGCCTTTTTAAGGGGGGCTGGGGGGATCTCAACCTTGAGACCTAAATAGAAAAACAAGCTTTATCAATCTGCCATGCTCAGATTGACAGTGATCGTTAGTTTTAAAGAAGAATCAGTATTTGAGTCATGAATTTGTTGGAGATAGCGATCGCCAATTGGTTCGGTCAAAACCCGTGATAGTAATTGCAACAGCTTGGAAGCACCATTACTAATCTCTTGACTAAATGACTCCGTGGCAACGGGTAAATTCATCGTAGATGAATTGGGATTGGACTTACCAACTTGTGGCGATCGTTGGCTGTGGCGGCGCAAGATGACTTGCAAATTATTTTTGGTTACGCGATCGCCAAAAGATTCTGATAACAACTGCCACAATTTGTAACCAACATCACGAATATAAGCCGCATCATAGCCAGCCTTTTCTGCAATTTCTGAATAGGTCTTACCTTCCCAAGTTTGACGAAAAATTGCCTCTTGAACTGTGCTAAGGCTCTTATTTTCTAAAACAGAATCCACGATATTGAGTGCGTCTTCAATAGTCATCTTTTTTCCTCACAATCCACTAATTATTTATATATCGCGATTGAAATCAGCCTAGGCTTATTCCAAAAGTTAATCTTAGTCAAGGTTTATAAGTAAGTGGGCTTAATTAAATATAAAATCCTAAAACTTATGACGCAGGCTAAGCGTACGCCACAGATTTCGGTTCTGGTTTTATATTTAATTGCACCTAGCTACTTAGTGGGTTTAAAGTTAGCACAATTTATTTAAACTTGTTATGCAAGGTAATTAGACGAATGCATGTACAGATGTAAACCTCAAAAACATTTATTAGTAAGGTTCTCAAGGATTATTTTCTTTTTTTAATTATGTTCAAACTTGTTTTAAACGATAAAAATTCTGGTATTTCATGACATCATTAAGGACATTAACAAGCAAGTTCTGGGAACAGAAAAAGTCAGGTCTTTTTTTCTAGCATTTTCTGACAAAGTAAAAAAGGGCGTGAGAAATGTGATGTCAAACATTGAGCGATCGCTATATAGCAATCCGAAATGAGTTGTGAGAGGCTTCGACTTCCCTTCGACAAGCTCAGGACATCGCGCTCAGCCAACGATATACGCTGGCTGAGCGAAGCGATGCACTGAGCTTGTCGAAGTGTCGAAGCCCTATTTTTCTCATAAATGATTTAGG
>JANODY010000102.1:0-83000 GCA_031412945.1 Cyanobacteria bacterium SOY_65_metabat_81 | reverse complement strand
GCTACATCAACAGCAGCCAAGTCGAGAGGGAAGTTGTGAGCGTTGCGCTCGTGCATTACTTCCATACCCAAGTTAGCGCGGTTGATTACGTCTGCCCAAGATGGTACGACACGACCTTGGCTGTCAGAGATTGATTGGTTGAAGTTGAAACCGTTCAAGTTGAATGCCATTGTGCTTACGCCCAATGCTGTGAACCAGATGCCAACTACTGGCCATAGTGCCAAGAAGAAGTGCAAGGAACGGCTGTTGTTGAAGGAAGCGTATTGGAAAATCAAGCGACCGAAGTAGCCGTGGGCTGCAACGATGTTGTAGGTTTCTTCTTCTTGTCCGAATTTGTAACCAGCGTTTTGGCTTTCGTTTTCGGTTGTTTCACGAATCAAGCTAGATGTTACCAATGAACCGTGCATGGCACTGAACAATGAACCACCGAACACACCTGCTACTCCCAACATGTGGAAAGGATGCATCAAGATGTTGTGTTCTGCTTGGAATACGATCATGAAGTTGAATGTACCAGAGATACCCAAAGGCATACCGTCAGAGAATGATCCTTGTCCGATTGGGTAGATCAAGAATACTGCGGTTGCGGCGGCTACTGGTGCAGAGTAGGCAACTGCGATCCAAGGACGCATACCGAGGCGGTAGGAAAGTTCCCATTCACGACCCATGTAGCAGAAAATGCCAAGTAGGAAGTGGGATACTACCAATTGGTAAGGTCCACCGTTGTATAGCCATTCGTCGAGGCTGTCTGCTTCCCAAATGGGGTAAAAGTGCAAGCCAATTGCGTTCGAGGATGGAACGACTGCGGCGGAGATCATGTTGTTGCCGAATAGCAATGAACCAGCGACTGGTTCGCGAATGCCATCAATGTCAACTGGAGGTGCTGCGACGAAAGCGATTACGAAGCAGATGGTGGCGGCTAGTAAGCATGGGATCATGATTACGCCGAACCAGCCTACATATAAACGGTTGTTGGTGCTGGTGATCCAGTTGCAAAACTGATCCCAGATTGATGCGCTTTCGCGTCTTTGTACGGCTGTTGTCATTTTCTGTTTTTATGATGTTTGGTATAAATGTGAACTTAAGCTCACCCCTCAATACTATGTTGGATTATTAAGAATTGTCAACACGTCTTTCGGTAGAGTTGGGTTTACCCCCCTAAAACATGGTTAAACAGGTAGCGATCGCCCTACTCTAGACAACAAAAAACAGGAGAACACAACGTGTTCTCCTGTTTTTTGTTATTGTAAAGAACCTAAGTTATTCGTAAATCCAAGAAGTGAGGCTAAGCGTCCACTCAACTAATTCTTCTGGTTGAAACCAAAGCGCAATCTCAGTTTGGGCGGTTTCGATCGCATCAGAGCCATGGATAATGTTGCGACCGATGCTTGCGCCATAGTCGCCGCGAATTGTACCTAGTTCAGCAGTGAGAGGATTGGTCGCGCCAATGATCTTCCGCGCTGAGGCGACAACACCATCGCCTTCCCACACCATCGCCACCAGAGGACCTGAAGTAATAAAATCAACTAGTCCCGCGAAAAAAGGTCTTTCTTTATGCACTGCATAATGCTTTTCGGCGAGTTCGCGAGTTGGAGTCAATAATTTGAGTCCGATCAACTTAAAGCCCTTGGCTTCATATCGACTAATAATCTCTCCGACTAGCTGACGTTGTACGCCATCGGGCTTGACTGCCAAAAAAGTACGTTCCATGATTTCTATATATCTTTCGCTAAGAGTGTTAAGCAATTGTAAAAAAGTTTACAGAAAGCATTATAGCTATAGCTATACCCTTAAAACTTTGGGTTGTCCCCAAATTACTTTTTCATGGGTATAGACAACCATCCCCGGTTTTGCGCCTTTGGGTTTGAAGACATGTTTGGGGGTGGTGCAGACGACAGGGACTTGATCGCTCTGTCTGGCACGGCTGTAATAGGCGGCATAGTTGGCGGCAATTTGCAGATCTTGATCATCAGCGATCGCCCCCGCAGGTAGGCGCAGCAGCACATGACTACCCGATATTTCTTGAGCATGAAGCCAGAGATCGTATTCCCCTGCGATACGGAAGGAAATCAAATCATTTTGATAATTATTCCGACCTACCCAAATCTCAAAGCCGTTGGGAGACACAAATCGGTGGCAATTGGGAATTTCATCTTGCTTGCCTTTATTTTTAGAATTATTATTCTTGTTGTTTTTACTAATGTTTTTAGTGCGTGGGGCATATTCGGCGGTGACTTTGAGATAGCCTTGTTGTGCGAGTTCAGCGCGAATTTCTTGTAAGTCAGAGAGTTCGCTCTGTTCTAATAGGCTCACGGCGGTTGAGACTTGTTCGAGATAGGCGATTTCTTGTTGGACAGAGGCTAAAAGTGGGGCGATCGCGAGGGCGGCTCGTTTTTGTTTTTGATGTTTTCTATAAAAAGATTGAGCATTTTGGGCGGCGTTCAAGGTTGGATCGAGAGGAATACTGATCGACGCGCCTGAGTGAAAATCGGTGAGGGCGATCGCTTTCATGCCAATTTTCCATTGCTGTAAATGCGCCATTAATAAATCAGCTTTGCTTTTAAAGTCATCAGCCAATGTCGATAACTTTAGGCGATCGAGAAATTCATGCTCTTTAATGGTTAGTTTGGCTAACTGATTGTGAATCGATTGGCTAATTTGTTGATGCAATTGCTGAAAGGCGATCTGTCCTGTTTGTTGCGAATAGTAGCGATCGCAAAAATCATTAACTGATAGGGGCTTATCCCCTTTTTTCTCTGAAACAAGATTCTGGGGAGGGATGAGGGCATATCCTTTGCCTTCTAAATGGGGAAAGAACTGCTTTTTGTCGATACAGGTCAGCCAAGTTTGCCAAGATTGATATAGGGTTTCCCATTCAGTTAGGGTTAAATCAATAGCATTTTTGTCGCCATCTAGATCGCCCAATAGCGATCGCACCAATGACGAACTCACACCGCGATAATTGCTTAGTAAATTACGCTTAATTTCTTTAGGAATCAGAATCAGGCGATCGCGCCATGAGTCAAAAGATTCACTCAGATTAGGAATTGCTTCGAGGAGGGCTGGCGGCAATTCATAGCGATCGCCCGTTTGGATGGGGCGAACCCGTGACTGCTTACTACTGACTTGGTGCGCGGCGGTGACAATTTCGCCATTAGCATTGACCAAGATCGCATTGCTATATTTGCCCATCGCCTCTAAGTACAGATGCCACTGCACCTCATCATCAGGGCGCTTGGCAAATTGCAGATCAATCACTCGCTCCCATTGGCTAGTTAGATTCACCGAAACAAGGGCAAATCCTGCCACTTGATGAAGGATTTGCTGACTAAATGTGAAGGTGTCAGGATTTTTGGGCGGCGGCGCACATAGATGTAACCGCGCTGCTTGAGGATGCCAACATAGCAATAGCCATAATTTTTTATCTAAAGTTCGTAATTGTAGATGTAATGTGTGGCGATCGCTTTGATGCACCTGCTCTAACCTTGCAGGCACACAAACTTTATTTAGTTCATGGGACAGAGCCACAAGTGTTGTCAGGTCAGCAGGTTGCATCGATTTAGTCTCGTTTTATATTCGTCTTAAACAAAAGAGAGAGTGGACGCAAAGCGTCCACTCTCTTTTGTTTTATGGATTTTATTTGTCAGGATCGAGGCGTGGGCGGATTTGCTCAGCTTCAGGACAGTCATCAGACACCAACAGATCGCTAGAGTACATGCCCGTTCGGGTAACTGATGATAATTTTTGGGTAACTGCGCCAATACTCTCTAATCTGACCATTTCCTCCCAAGAGCAAACTTCGTCTTCATCGTCAGTTTCGTAACGAATTGTTACCACGTCACCTTCAATATCTAGTATTCTGGCTCTTTCTAGCCAACGTCCCTGATCCCTCAGGAAAATCCAAACATCGCTCTTGGCTTCACAAAGTTGATATATTTTGCGATGTAGCATTCGCTTATGTCCTCAGGGTTACATAATTTTTAAGGTTAGAGCATACCTCAGAAAGGTAAAAATTCTAACGTTTACTATTGTAAACGACTATACAAACATTTTTAGGATATCTATTAAACAAACCTAAACAAACCTGTAATTTTCGTTGCGAAGCTGAATATCAATTAAAAATTAGCGTTGTTCTTTAAACTGAATGACAACGCGGCGGTTAAAAGCTTGATCGGCGGCTGTAATATTTTTACGCAAGGGTTGCAGCCAAGATAAAGCTTCAAAGGTAATTTTGTAATTATTGTCTAATCCGCGATCGCGTAGCAGTCTTACTACTTCATTGGCCCTTGATTGTGAAAGATCGAGATTATAGGCATAGTCGCCTGTTTGGTCGGCATGACCGCTAACTTGAATGATTCCTTTGCGTTTTTGAACTTTTGACCAGAAATTATCGATTTTGGCTTCTTCGCTAAGAGTGAGTTGAGATTCTTCTGAGGGAAAGAAGATAACCGCCTCAACATCAGGACTGGCGATCGGCAAGATCGAGGGGCTAATGTTGCGATCGCCGTTTTTAGTCTGACTCACAGAATTCTTAGGGCTTGCAGAATTTTGAGGATTTATAGAACTATTTGAGTTGCTAGAACTGGTGACTTGGCTAGAACTATTAAGAGTTGGTTTTCCAGAATTATTACTAGCTTCTTTCTGATTTGCAGAAAGATTACTAGAGTTATTATCCGAATTATTTTTATTAGTGGGATTACTAACCGCTTTTTGAACAATATTAGAGCTAGTTTTAGAGGGACTAGTTGACAAAATAGAATTAGATTTGTCAATAGAAGCTGATTTTGGCTCAATTTCTAATGTTTTGGTCTGATTTGAGATCGTATTTGACACTGCGCTTGATGTCTGGCTTGATATAGGCTTATTTTGGGGTTTGTTATCATCCGATCGCTTGATTAAAATTCCCAAAGCGATCGCCAAACCAATAAAAGCCGAACCAATCAATAAAGTCGTTAATAATCTCCACCAAGTATTTTGGACTGGAATATGTTCTTGTTCAATCTCTTGATCAACACCTTGATCGCCTAATGCCGAATTACTTCTGCTTGCCTGAGCCTTGATCTCAAAATCAAATAGTTTTTTCTTGGCTAAAGGCGCGATCGCCACAGAAGATCCTAAAGAGTCAGCCAAAACAACAGACTGGCGAATGCGTTGAGTGCCAACCTCTAGCTCAAACCATGACGAATCATGACGCATCACAAAATCAACTTTAGCGGGTAATCCTTTAGGATAAGCTTTGACACAATTTCCTGCGTCATCATAAATAGAGCCATTCTCGGCAATAATCTGATTCTCATTGACCACTTCTGCAAAAATTTGCGAGAGACTAGTCATTTCACTAGCAATTTTGTAATCCCAAAGATCAATATCTAAGCCCGTATCAAAATCGTCTAGCTCCTGCATCTGATAGCGATCGACATCGTTACCAATCCCAATTAAAATTAATTTTAAATAATTCCTTTTCCCAACTGCAATCTCCAAGGCTAGTTCCTTTGTATAGTTCTTGACCTGCTCTAGATCATCAATTCGACCATCGGTTAAAAAGATATAAATACCACGCTGTGCTTGGCTATATTTATGCATAAAATAGGCGATCGCGGGTGATAGCTTCGTCGTTTTGCCTAATTGAAAAGTCTTAGGTCCTGCGATCGCTAACTTCTGACAACTAGCGGCATCAAACTCGCCCAACACCTGAATCTCAGCACCTTTGCCACAGCCCCAATAAATCAACGAAGTCTTTCCCGTTCCATCCAAACTTTCTGCTAAATAAGCTGCAAAATCTTGCACCAAAGGCTGCAAAATATTTTCAGTATAATTAACCTCATAACCCCGATCTTGAATCTCTGTAAACGCCTCGCGTTGAATCTTGCGAGTCGGCTCGCCATCCTCCATATAAGATCGTAACCGCCCCTGCTTGATATAGTCGGTTAACAGTTCAGGGTCAACTCTTGCCTCTACTTTTCGGCCATAAGCCCGCTTCATTGAGGCGCTAGCATCTAGAGCCAGCCCAGTTCGCCAACCCTCAGCAAATCGACCCTGCGGCTCCATCGCGATCGTAAACTCAACATAACATTCCGCAATTCTATCGCTTGACTTGGATATATCTTGCCGAACATTTACCTCACCAAATTCTTTGACAACCAGATTTGCAGGCATCTGAAAGCTTTTTAATTCACTTACTTCATGTTCTACTTTATTACTTTGAGAATCTTTCTCATGGCGCATAGCATTTTATATCTCTTACTTTATTTAATACCTAATTGGTAAAGCTTTGCACTCTATATTCCTTAACTCATGTTACACAGAGCGAAGATCTACCCTCATCCCCTTCTCCCAGAGCGGGAGAAGGGGAGCAAGAGTCGCTTTTGAATTTTTCTTGTCCCCCTCTCCTTTTTTTGGAGAGGGGCTAGGGGTGAGGGTCTTAGAATTTTCTGCGTAAGGTGAGTTTCTTAAAAGACGGGGATTAATTTTTTCCCCTTTTTAAGGGGGATCTCTTAAGATTTTTCACCGCAGAAAGCAATTCCTAAAGTCTACTTTACACAAAGTCTACAACATCTTTCCATTCTTCAGATTGGCTGAGCAGTGGAACTTCCACATCTTTAGACAGAGCTTCTTTAATATCTTGAGTCACATTGCCGCCAGAAAACTCCAAGGTAAATGCGATCGAATCCGCAGGCAACTTAAAGCGCATCAAAGCAGGGACACCTGAGTTATATTCTTCACAAACTATCCCATTTTGATTGAGAATACGACCGTAATGGGTCACAATTGTTTCCGCAGATACAAATTCTTTAAAAATCTGCTCTAAAACCTGAATATCATCAGCAACTTGATAATCCCAAAGGTCAACATCGCGACCTGCTGAATCCTTAATAAAACTGCCTTCAAACATATTATCTAGCTCTTCGAGTTGCTTTTCATCAATCTCTTTGCCCACACCGATGAGCAGGAGTTTAATGAATGGTTTGATGTTGTCAGCAATCTCTAATGCGTATTTAAAACAGTATTCTTTTACGTCCTCAAGATCTTCGATGATCCCATCGGTGATAATCAAACAGATCGCCGCAGGTTGCTTTACCCCGATCGCGGGTGCATCTTTATATTTGTTAATGAAATATTTGAGAGGTGGTAATAGTTTAGTCCCTGTTCCCCAAGGGATTTTAGGTCCTTTGATGGCAATTTGCTCGATCTCTTCACCACTAACGCTACCCAAGTCTTCGATGAGTTCACCTGCTGCGCCGCAAGCCCAATTAATCAAATCAACCTTGCCCGTGGATGCAAAGTTGGCAAGATACTTGACCATGACCCGCGTTACTGGCTCAACAACGTTGTGGGTGACGGCGGCACTGGCAAAAAAACTACTGACGACACCACTAATCCCATACATTTTTTTCATTGAGGCTGAGCCATCTAAGGCTAAGCCAACCCTTGCGCCTTCAATGTCAGGGACCATCAGAATAGTTGCAACGATGTCAATTTCTCCATTATTGCGTGGATAAACATTGACTTCACCAAAGGGCTGGACGACACTTTTTAACTGCATACTTAGACTCTCTGATATTTCACATCAAATATTTCACATCAAAATATTAGCGTATATAGCTTTGCGCTCTAACTAAAATCCTATGATTTTTTAAAAACCGTCACAAAAACTTGATCCGCAAATGTTAAGCTGTCTGTGCTTTTGCAAACAATTTGTGCATGCGTTAAAGTTGACTGACAGTTGACTAGAATCTAAGCGGTGTGGACATTACAGCAATTTACGCCCAAAACTGATACAAATAAAAATATAAGATATTTGGCGGGGCTACGCCTTGCGATCTTTTCTGTGGTGGATTTGATTGGTAATTGCTATATTCAAATCGTTACAACTTCAGGAGCATGTTATGGAAAAAATCTTGACATATCAAAAACTTGGATGCGATCCTGCCCATGACATTTGGAAAGGGCAGCGCCATCCTTTGGACTGCATTTTCCGTCCGCGATCGGTGGCGGTGATTGGCGCAAGTGAAAGAGAGGGAAGTGTAGGACGAACATTGTTATGGAACTTGATTCGCAGTCCATTTGGTGGTCCTGTTTTTCCTGTCAACCCTCAGCGACATAGTGTATTGGGAATTAAGTCTTATCCTAATATTGCCAATGTTCCTGAAGTTGTCGATTTAGTCGTAATTGCCACACCTGCGGCGACAGTTCCACAGGTGATTCGAGAATGTGTCGCGATCGGCGTGAAAGGAGCCATTATTGTCTCCGCAGGTTTTAAAGAGATTGGAGATGTGGGAGCGGCGTTAGAACAAGAAATCTTAGCCGAAGCACGCAAGGGAGGGATGAGAATTGTCGGACCAAATTGCCTTGGGGTGATGAATCCACTCGCGGGGCTAAATGCCACCTTTGCAGGAACGATCGCCCGTGCGGGAAATGTAGCCTTTGTTAGTCAAAGTGGAGCGCTCTGCACTTCAATTTTAGACTGGAGCTTAAGCGAAAATGTTGGGTTTAGTGCCTTCGTTTCGATCGGGTCGATGTTAGATGTGGGATGGGGGGATTTGATAGAATACCTCGGAGACGATCCGCACACTCAAAGCATTGTTTTATACATGGAATCGATTGGCAATGCTCATGCATTTCTATCTGCGGCTCGCGAAGTGGCGATAGACAAACCAATTATTGTTCTCAAAGTTGGACATACCGAAGCGGCGGCAAAAGCAGCTGCTTCGCATACGGGGGCCATGACGGGCCGTGATGAAGTCCTAAATGCGGCTTTCCGTCGTTGTGGCGTGTTGCGCGTGCATACGATTTCTGATCTGTTTGACATGGCGGAAATACTTGCTAAACAACCACGTCCAAAAGGAAATCGACTATCGATTGTGACTAATGCTGGCGGTCCGGGGGCGATCGCCACAGATGCACTAATTAGTGGCGGTGGCACATTGTCCGAGCTAGCGCCAGAGACAATCGAGCAACTCAATCAGTTTTTACCCGCGCAATGGAGTCATCATAATCCGATTGACATTTTGGGTGATGCCAGTAGCGATCGCTATGCCCAAACCTTAGAGATAGTTGCGGCTGATCCCAATAGTGATGGTTTATTGGTGATCTTGACTCCCCAAGCGATGACCAATCCTACCCAAACTGCCGAAAAGCTCAAAGCTTATAGTCAATTAGGCAAGCCAATTTTATCGAGTTGGATGGGCAGAGCCGAAGTTGCCGCAGGAACTCAAATTCTTAATCAAGCGAATATTCCCACCTTCCCTTATCCCGACACTGCGGTTAGATTGTTTAATTACATGTGTCGGTATGCTTATAATCTGCGCGGTATTTACGAAACGCCTTCCTTGCCCATAGATTCTGATCTTCACACTCCCGATCGCCAGCTTGCCGCCCAGATTTTAGAGCAGGCAACTAACAGCGATCGCAGTCTGTTGACTGAGTACGAATCGAAGAAATTACTCGCCGCCTATGGATTGCCCACGATCGCCACCGAAATTGCCACTAGCGATCTTGAAGCCGTAGAAATCGCCGATCGCTTTGGCTATCCTGTCGTTTTAAAATTGCACTCTGAAATCATCACCCATAAAACTGATGTTGGTGGTGTTCGCCTCAATTTAGGTGATGCCGCCGCCGTCAGTAGTGCTTTTAAAGCGATCGCCTCAAAAGTTCGAGCCATTAATCCCGCCGCGTTTTTGGGCGTAACTGTGCAACCGATGGTGAAGATGGAAGGCTATGAACTAATTTTGGGTAGCAGTCTTGATCCCCAATTTGGAGCAGTGATGCTGTTTGGAATGGGTGGTCAATTAGTGGAAGTTTTTGAAGATCGAGCGCTTGCCCTACCTCCGTTAAATACTACCCTTGCTCGACGGATGATGGAACAGACTCGGATCTATAAAGCTCTGCAAGGCGTTAGAGGTCGCAAGGCGATCGATTTAGCCAAACTTGAACAGTTATTAGTTAGCTTTAGTCAATTGATTGTCGAACAGCCACAGATTCGCGAAATCGACATTAATCCTTTGCTGGTTTCGCCTGATGGGGCGATCGCTTTGGATGCGCGAGTGCTGCTACACACAACCGCCGATGCTGCCTCTAGACCGACACCTGCCATTCGTCCCTATCCAACTAAGTATGTGCAGTCATGGGAATCTCGGCAAGGCGATCGCCTGACCATTCGCCCAATTCGCCCTGAAGATGAGCCACTCATGGTGCAGTTCCATCAAAATCTGTCCGAGGAGAGCGTCTATTTACGTTATGCCCACATCACAAAGCTAAAGCATCGCATTGCCCATGAGCGACTAACCCGCATTTGCTTTATTGATTACGATCGCGAAATGATTTTAGTCGCCGATCATAAAGACCCCCAAACTTCTCAACATGAAATTTTGGGCGTAGTCAGGCTCAGTAAATTGCACGGAACCAACGAAGCTGAATTTGCCATCATTGTTGGCGATCGCTATCAACATCAAGGATTGGGAACTGAGCTACTAAGCCGACTACTAGAAGTTGGTAAAGCAGAAAAACTGGATGCGATCGTTGGCTATATTTTGACTGGCAATTATAAAATGCAAAGTATTTGTCGGAAAGCAGGATTTCAATTGCAACCAGATCCAGATCAAGGCATGTTAAAGGCTTCAGTAGTGTTGAAACCTGATGTTTAGGATGTCAAACAGCGCCTTGCGCTTATATAAAAACCACACAAAGCCTCAGAGATTTTGCTACAGCCCCGCGTACCACTCATATCCAAGATCTTCCCAATAACCACGTTTTTGACCTAACACACTCGTAAGCTCAATTCTGGTCACCCATTTACTGAGTTTGTAACCCAGCTTAATGGGCGAGGCAAGACGTAGAGGAGCGCCGTAGTCGATTTCTAAAGGCTGGCCATTTTTTTGATAAGCCATCAAAGTCTGCGGATGCATCACCGAATCAAGATCCCAGCTTTCATAATAGCCATCCGCCGAATAGAAATAGACATATTTAGCTTGTGCAGATGGCTGAGCGATCGCCATCAAATCTCGCAGACGCACTCCGCCCCACTGCACGATCGCCGCCCAACCTTCGACACACACATGGCGAATCACCATATCTGTAAACGGTAACTTTTGTAAATCAGTCATGCTAAGGCTTAGTGGACGATTAACCTCGCCATCGATAGTGAGGCGATAAGTCACAGGATCGATCGCGGGTGTAAATTTAAAAGTATTGACAATTAACTTGTCAGGCTCGATCGCACTAATCGGAAACTCTGGCACTGGTTGTTGCGATCGGAAAATCAATGACTCGACCTGTTGATTTAACGGCTCAGATAGCCCACCCACCAAGCCTTCGGCAAGACTGCCAAAGCCAATAGTCAGCAACCCTGCACCCGCCAGAGTCAAAAAACGGCGGCGCGGTACAAAGTCCGTGTCATCTGGATCAAGATCAGCATCTAATTGGTTTTGTTTGGGTTCTTCTGTCATGATTTAAGTTATATATAGTTTCAAACTTTACAAATACGTTTACAGATACATTTATTAATACTAAGCCTAATAATTTAAAGGAAAAAATAATATGCGGGATGCAATCACCAGCTTGATCGGTGCTTATGACTCAAATGGGAAATATTTCGATCGCGATGCGATGGACACCCTCAAATCGTATTTTGCCACAGGCAACGCCCGACTAGCCGCTTCTTCGGCAATCACCGCTAACGCCGCCTCGATTGTCCGTAAATCGGGTACACAATTATTTGAAGAAGTCCCCGATCTAATCCGTCCAGGTGGCAACGCCTACACCACTCGCCGTTTTGCCGCGTGCTTGCGTGACATGGACTACTACTTGCGCTATGCCTCCTATGCCCTAGTTGCTGGCAATAATGATGTCCTCGACGAAAGAGTGTTACAAGGCTTGCGTGAGACTTATAACTCTTTGGGCGTACCCATCGGACCCACCGTGCAAGGTATCCAAATCATGAAACAAGCGGTGATGAATTTAGTTGGTGAAAATGCTGACTGGCTCGCCGCACCTTTTGACTATATGAGCCGCGAACTTAGCGAAAAAAATATATAATTTAAAAATCAAAAGGAGCGCTTCGCGCTCCTTTTGATTTTTAAATTCGTAATCCCCGCTCCAAAGTGCGGAGTTTCTCCTGTATCGAGAGGTCTTTTATGAACGCTGCCGCGCTTTTTTTTGTGACTCATGGTAGTAGCGATCGCCGTTCTTGGTTAGCATTACAAAATTTAATTACTGTGGCGCGATCCCTTGGCGGTCAGTCTCGCAATCAAGTTAGCGATCGCCATATTAGTGGCGGCTGTCTAGAAGGTCAGCCCCTCACCCTCGCCCAGCAATTAGAACAATTTGCCCATGAGGTAATCCAAGGCGGTGGCTCGGAAATCGTGATACTGCCTTTGTTTTTGTTGGAAGGTGTTCATGTTAGTGAAGATATTCCCGCAGAAGTGGCGATCGCGCAGGGTAAATTTCAGAACGAATTTCATAATAAATTAATATTTAGCGTAACTACCCGCTTAGGCACAAATCCTCAAATTCCTAATTTGCTAAGGCAGCAATTTCAAAAATGTTCAAATGACCACCCTCCTGAAAGTGATGTTTTTGAGCGGCAAGGTCGAATTTTAATCGCCCATGGTAGTCGCCGCGCAGGGGCAAATCAAGTCGTTGAGAATTTGGCTAAACATAGTGATGCGATCGCCGCCTATTGGGGAGTTGAGCCGAAACTCGAAACTCAAATCGAGAATTTATTAGCTCAAGGTATTTGCAAAATCAATATATTGCCGTATTTCTTGACCGAAGGCACTATTACTGAAGCGATCGCCAAAAAGATACAGCCATATGGCGATCAGATTCAACTATTACCTGTCCCGTTATCAAGTCAGCAGATTATCGACTTATCGTTGGAATGCATTTCTTTCAGTCTATTATCTTAGTCGTTGAATCTGGCGATCGCTTTGTTGGGCCCATTGAGTATTTTGCTGCTGATTAAAATAGGCTTGCGCCTGAATAAAAGATTGAATAGCCTCTTGCTTCTGCCCTAACTTGGCTTGGACTACTCCAATCGTATAAAAAGCCTCAGCATATTCTGGACGAAATTTTAGAGCTTTACGAAGTTGGGCAATCGCCTCTTCAGTTTTTCCTTGGATGAATAGCGCCGCGCCCAAATTGTAATATGCCTCTGCATACTCAGAATTTAGTTGTAGAGCCTTAGCATAATAGGCGATCGCCTTGGATATATCACCCTGAGTTTGGAATAATAGCCCTAAGTTATAAATCGTCTCAGGCGATTGGGGATTGAGTTTTAGCGCTTGATTGAGATTGGCGATCGCCCCACTGACATCTTTTTTTTCCTTGAGCGCCAGTCCCATATTGTAATAAGCGACTGCCAGATTTGGATCAAGACGAATTGCTCTCTGCAAGTTAGGGATGGCTTGACTAGGACTGCCAGATTGTAACTGAGCCGCCCCTAGATTGCTGAAAGCGATCGCAAATTTTGGGTCAAGCCGTGTTGCCCGTTGAAAATAATAAATAGCTTCTTTGAGCTTGTTAGTTTGAGCATAGACTAGCCCAAGATTGTAATAAGCGGCGGTCAGTTCAGGATTTTTTTTAATAGTCGCCTTAAAAATCACGACTGCACCTTCTAGGTTGCCTAGCCGCACATAAGCATTACCCCGTTCTAGAAGCTGATCAGCAGTCTCATTCGGTGGGATCACAATCTGGTTCTGGACCTGGACTTTTTGGGGTGGCTTTTGACGCAGTTGCGCGATCGCCACATCAGTCCAATACGCACTAGCCAATAAGATCGACGCGAAAACTACCAAAATTGGTTTCATAAAATCAAGTTTTGTGTCAAGTTCTTTGGCAAATTCTTTGGCAAATTTTAAATGCTTGTCAGTCAAGTTTCAAGATATAGCCATAGTCGCTTATTTTAGGAAGATTATTACAGCAATTTGGTTTCAAACCCGTCACAACTAAAAATATAGGGTAGTGTCTCAAACTTGTTGAATAAGAGAGCCTGATAAAAACGGCAAAGCCAAACCAGCTATTTTTTCTATGTTACGATTTTTATCTGCTTTTCAACAAGTTTGAAACACTACCTGACTCCTAGCATTTCACCAAAAATTGAAGAAATAAGGGTAGCTTTTGGTATAGTTAGCATGAACATGTATACTCTTGCAGACTGTAGTCTAGCCAATGGCGATCGCAAACCATAAATTTTAACTAGAGTATCAGTCACGCACATATGCTGACCGTCAACGCCATCATAATCAGTACTATAATTCTTGATGTTGGGATTCAGTCGGTGATTATCGACAGAATATTGAGATCAAAACAAGGTAACAAACGACGAGAAGAAGTGGAAGAAGAAAACCTCAATCGCTATGAGTCTAATACGTCTAGCGATCAGCCTAAGGGTTGGGAGTTTAAAATTTTGCGAACCAATAGTGGCGGTTTTCGCAGTCGCAAAGTTTTAAACAAAGTCTGTAGTGAAGAATCTCAGTCAGGTTGGATCTTATTAGAAAAGCTGGATGATCACCGCTTACGATTTCGCCGTCCTGTCACTGCTCGCGATCGCGATAACCAGTGCAAAATCGATCCATATCGCACCCGTTTTGGGATCTCAGAGTTAGTAGAGACATGGACAACCGTTGTTGTGTTGTTGGCGATCATGAGCGGTGCAACGATTTTAGGTTTTACGGCGATGAATCGATTTTTTGGTGATTGGCAAACTCGTGCTGTGCAGAATGCGCCACGCTCTGGCGATAGTAATGCTGTGCGTCAGTCACCACCGCCCAGCCCTAAGCCCACAAATTTACCATTTCCATAACTTTAATTTTAAGAAAGGGTTCGCGGTGCGAACCCTTTCTTAAACAAAAAATTAAAAGCCTCGCTCCGCGAGGCTTTTGATTTTTTTTGATTTGAGTTTGAGCGCTTTAATTAACTGGCGCGATCGCCTGTTGGCTAATTTGACAAATTTGGTCATGGCAATGTCCATTGCTCGCCACAATCGTTCCCCACTGACGGAGTTCAAGATTGTTGTAAGACAGCAAAGATAAGTCAGCATGGGTCAGTTGTCCACCCGCCTCAGTCAAGATGATTTCGGGGGCGCAATAGTCCCAGTCTTTGGGCGCAGATTTGCCAGACACGGAAATATAAACATCAGCATGTCCTGAGGCGATCGCCGCAAATTTACCGCCGATACTGCCGACGGCGATTTCGGCAGCTTTGGGTAATATTTGGAGGATGCTCTCTAATTGGGGATTGCGATGGCTGCGACTAGCGACTACCACCATTTGATCAAGCTTGTTTTTGTTCGAGACTTGGATCTTCTGCTGAACGCCATCTCTAGTTTCGATATAAGCCCCATGCCCCAAAACGCCTTGAAATAATTTCTCATTAGCAGGAGTTGCGACTAGCCCAAGCACAGGACGCTGGCGATAAGCTAGACCAATATGCACGGCAAACTCGTTAGTCCGCCGAATAAAGTCGCTCGTGCCATCCATCGGATCGATGATCCACACCCATTCGTGATTGAGGCGATCGCCATCATCTTCAGTTTCTTCACTCAGATACGCAAATTCGTCTGTGCCGAATATCTCTTTTAACTCGCTCAAAATAAAATCATTAGCCGCCAAATCAGCCGAGGTGACATTACCGTCTTCGCCGCCTTTAAACGTGATTTCCAGATCTTGAGGCTGTTGATAGTACTTCATTAGAATATCCGCCGCTCCCCACGCGATCGGGCGAACCAGTGACATAATTTGGTTTAAATTCAGCATTTTGAACTTTAGTGAAGCTAATGATTTGTACTATACATTACAGCGCTTGGCGCTGATATAAAAACCAGAGACAAGTTTAAAAGTGCCGCTTCGCGGCACTTTTAGAAAACATTAGTGTTATTTGTGCTTCAGATGATCCTCCTGTAGGGGCCGAGCATTCCCGTCACAATCTATAAGTTTTTAGAGGCTTTTAATTTGGGAATGCTCTGCCCTAAACTCGCAACGCAGGAACAATTTATCGATAAAAGCGTAAAGGGTTGAGCATTTGCGCTTCGAGATTGTGGTGGGGAATATAAAAATATTGGCGCAAATGCTTAACCCCTACAAATCTGTTTCTATACTTAACTTCAATAGGCTGTATTAAGAAAAAAATATGACTCAAAAGATTGCTTTTCTTGGTTTGGGTGTAATGGGTAGCTCCATGGCGGCTAACTTAGTCAAACGTGGATATCCTGTAATCGGATGGAATCGCACCAAAGATCGCCCCACGATCGCCATATTTACCGAGGCTGGCGGCACGATCGCCGATTCTTTAGAAGATGCAGTCCACGACGCTGATTTTGTATTTTCTTGTCTAGGTGATGTTCCTGACGTTACAGAAGTCTTAATTGGCGAAAATGGAGCCGCAAACTTTACTAAACCCCATACTTTATTTATCGATAGCAGTACGATCGGTAGCGATGCGGCTAAAGCAATTGGTAATGCACTAACTAGTAAGGGGTTGCGCTTTATGGATGCGCCAGTGTCGGGTGGTGATGTGGGCGCTCGCAATGGCACTTTGACTTTTATGATCGGCGGCGCGGCGGAAGATTTGCAAGAGTGTTTACCCTTATTTGAGGCGATGGGTCGCCATATTACACACTGTGGGGCGATCGGTAGCGGTCAAGCGGTCAAGCTCTGCAATCAAACTCTAGTCTCAGTCTATATGCTGGCTCTCTGTGAAACCATGCAAATTGCTGACAAAATGGGTGTCGATCCGCAATTGGTGGTTGATGTATGTGGTAGCGGCGCGGCTGGATCTTGGGCGTTGACTAATTTGGGCATGAAAGTAGCGATGGGAGATTATCAAGCGGGATTTGCGATTAAACACATGCTCAAAGATTTGCGACTCGTTCAAGAAATTAGTCAAGATTTGGATATCCCCGCGATCGCCTTAGCTACGCAAAATTTTCAAAAAGTAAGTCAACTTGATGGCGGACAAGGTGCAGAGCAAGGCACACAAGCCATGATTCGCGCCTATTTATAGGCACAATTCATGAATATTCCAGCACCTATTTGTAGGGGCAATTCATGAATTGCCCCTACAAATAGGTGCTGGGATACTGGGATTTAAATCGCAAATTGTTATGAATCTATCAAATTCAAGCAAGTATGCTTTGATACAATGCCAATCTAACCCCGTAAAGCTGCTTCCGCTCCTCCAGAAAAAATGCAACTGGCAAAACGACTTCGTAATATTCAGCCTTCCTTAACTCTCGCGATCGACGCAAAAGCTAAGGCGATGAAGGCAAATGGAATTGATGTTTGTAGCTTTAGTGCTGGCGAACCTGACTTTGATACACCCGATCACATTAAGGCGGCGGCAAAACTTGCCCTCGACCAAGGCAAAACTCGCTACACAGCCGCATCAGGCATCCCCGAACTCAAACAAGCGATCGCCGCCAAACTCTTGCGCGACAATCAACTAACTTACAAACCTGAACAGATCATTGTCACCAACGGCGGTAAGCATTCGCTTTACAACCTGATGATGGCAATTCTTGACGCGGGGGATGAAGTAATTATTCCTATACCGTTTTGGGTGAGCTATCCCGAAATGGCAAAGCTTGCTGAGGCAACACCCGTATTTGTCGTCACCACTGAAGAAAGTGGCTACAAAATTACTCCCGAACAATTAGACGCGGCGATCACTCCCAAAACTAAACTATTTGTTCTCAATTCTCCTTCTAACCCTACAGGCATGGTGTACTCGCCTACGGAGATTAAGGCTCTAGCCGAGGTTTTAGAGCGACATCCGCACGTTTATATCGTTTCTGATGAGATTTACGAAAAAATCCTCTACGATGGCGCAACTCATTTCAGTATCGCATCGGTAAGTCAATCGATGTACGATCGCACTTTGATTAGTAGCGGTTTTGCCAAAGCTTACTCGATGACGGGTTGGCGCATTGGCTATCTAGCAGGCGCACCCGAAATCATCAAAGCTGCCACGATGATTCAAGGACATAGCACCTCAAATGTTTGCACCTTTGCTCAATACGGCGCAGTCACCGCGCTCAACGAGTCTCAAGATTGTGTGGAAACGATGCGAAAAGCTTTTGCCGATCGCCGCGATGTGATGTACGACTTGCTAACTTCCATTTCAGGATTTACTTGTCCCAAACCCGATGGCGCATTCTATCTATTTCCCAGCATCAAGTCTTTTGGAATTACTTCTCTTGAATTTTGTGACAAGTTGTTAGAAGCTGAAAAGGTTGCGCTCATTCCTGGCATTGCTTTTGGGCTAGATAATTGCATTCGACTTTCTTACGCAACTAATTTAGAAACGATTCGCGAAGGTTGCGATCGCATTCGCAAATTTGTTGAGAAGTTGTCATAACTTTAAGACTATTTTCACAAAAAAGAAGCAGCGCAATGCGCTGCTTCTTTTTTGTGCGATCTTTTAGATTGGAAAACTGGCTCTAGACTTACGCTTTAAGACTGGTTTTTGGTTTAAGAATTAGTAGTTCTTTGGTTAAGAAATGAATAAGTTTTAGCGATGTTTAAATCAAATAATTAATTTTACCGAATTAGATAGATCAATGTGTTTTGGCATACTTAGATTTATCAAAAACCTATGGCACACTGCAATCTAGTTGATATCCAACGTTTCTATAAGCAAGCTAGCTAGCAACACATCTTTTTATGACAACCACTTTCGACACCACACAACCTTCTCAATTAACAGGATTGGCTGGTTATACCGTAGACCCAATCTTTACCGTTGGCGACAAAATTGGAACTTATGTTCCTCCTGGTATTCTTGATGGTATCGGTGCTTTCTCGTTGAATGACACCACTGTTCGCTTATACGTCAATCACGAATTGGCTCCAACTGTAGGTTACAGATACAATCTTGCAAGTGGCGCTCAACTCACTGGCGGAAGAGTAAGCTACTTTGATGTTGACAAGCGTACATTTCAAATCGTTGATTCTGGACTTGCTTATAACAAGATTATCAACCGCGCTGGCAATGAAGTTACATCCTCTGCTGTCTATTCCGCTACAAATGTTGGTGGACTAGATGTAGCAAGCGGACTCTCTCGTTTATGCTCTGCGGCTTTATTTGAAGCAAATCAGTTTGGTAACGGTAGTGGTCTAGTTGATCGCATCTTCTTCACAGGTGAAGAGACTACCAATGGTACTCAGTATGCATTAGACCCAGTAACCAACACATTGTATGCAGTGCCTTGGTTTGGACGTGCAGCTTGGGAAAACGTCACCGAGATGAACACAGGTCGCGCTGATAAAGTTGCTTTCTTGATCGGAGATGACTCTAACAACGCACCTTTATATCTTTATGTCGGTAACAAGAAAGGTACTTCCTTCCTTGAGCGCAATGGTTTAGCTGACGGTAAGCTTTTTGTTTGGGTTGCTGACGATCCTGCTAATCCTACTGATGCGATCGAACTCGATCCAAGTACATTCAAGGGTAACAACACCTCCTTAAACGGAAATTTTGTCGAAATCGCTTACTACAATCCTGCACTTGCAAACACAACTGGTTATGACTTCCAAGGCTTTGCAACTCAAGCTACGCAAAATGCATTGGCATTTGCACCCACAGTAAACGCTTTCAAATTCTCTCGTCCTGAAGATATCGCTACCAATCCTAAAGATGGCACTCAAGCTGTTTTGGCATCTACAGGAACATCCAACTCGCCTGATGTAGCTGGTACTACTTACAGAATCGATATTGATTTTGTAAACTTTACCACCAATAACTTCACAGCTAAGATTGATATCTTGGTTGACAGCAATGTAGCTAGTGCAACTGGTCTAGGCTTGCGTAGTCCTGACAACCTCGACTGGGCTAAAGATGGCAAGATCTACGTTCAAGAAGACCGTGCTGTTTCAGCAGCAGTATTTGCTGGAAGTGCGACTGTTCCTCAAGAAAGTTCGATCTTCAGCATCGATCCTGCGAATGCCAATCCTTCTTCAACATTGACACGCATCGGTCAAATCAATCGCTCTGCTCTTCCTGCCACACAGACCGACCTTGCTGCTGGCGATCTAGGCAACTGGGAAACTTCTGGTATCTTGGATGTTTCTAACTTGTTCGGAGCCAAAGCTGGCGAAATTTTCATCTTTGACGTTCAAGCTGGTGGACTTCAAAATGGAACTATCATCACTGCTTCTGGAAGTGTCGATACTAACGGCAATGGGACTGTCGAAGCCGCTGACAACCTCGTTCGTGGTGGTCAGCTATCATTCTTGATCGCTCCTACCGCTAAGCTCGTTCAAAGCACATCTCTAGTTTCTGGGTCTGCTGTTGGAGATTCTTTAGCGGCAGGACAAACCGTAGGTTTTGATGGTATCAACGATATCGTCTTTACTGGCGCTGGTAATGACATTGTTGAAAACAATGGACTTGCTTTGGCTAGTGGTAATCGCATTGACACAGGTAGTGGCAATGATGAGATCTTCATCTCAAACAACGATCGCGCATTTGGTGGATCTGATAACGACATCTTTGAAGCTGGCTCTGCAACTGGCTATCGCGCTTCTGGCGGATCTGGCAACGATGACTTCTTCCTCCGCGAAAGCTCCAATGGTCGCTTACTAGGTGGCGACGGTAGCGATCGCTTCTTCGCTGGTACAGGCGGCGGCAACTTGTTGTCTGGTGGCGCTGGTGCTGACCAATTCTGGATCTTCGGTGGAAATGCTCCTGCTACTTCTAACACCATTCTTGATTTCCAAGCTGGTACTGACGTAATCGGTCTAATTGCATCTGGCGCAAGCTTTGGTCAATTGACCCGTACTGGCAGCACCATCGCATTCAATGGCGTAACTCTTGCCACTTTGACTGGAATTGATACAACCACATTGACTGTTACAAGCTTTGCCTTTGCAAACTCTCAGCCTGTTTAATTTAACAATTAGCATAGCTTTCAAGACTTGAAAGCTATGCTATAGCAGTCCTAAACCATTTATGAGAAAAATAGGGCTTCGACTTCGCTCAGCCAACGATATACGCTGGCTTAGCGAAGCCGCTCACAACTCATTTCGGATTGCTATATGAGTGAGGCTTATACTCGCGACAAACCTATTTAGAGCCTATCGTTGAGACGGTTCTGATGGGTTTGTCTTTTTGAGTATTTAGAGCTTAAGGCTGATAGCACAATGCTCATACAATCTTAAGCATTTAATCTACGCTTATAGTCGAAACTCAGTATAAAGAAATAGAGTTATGGATTATTGGCTGATGTTTCATATAAAGATCTCTATTTTCCAATCACCTAGTCGATTCTGGTTAGAGAGTGTGACTAGAAATATAGGGCTTGAAACATTAAGTTCAGTTACTGATTGAACATTCTAAAATGAGAGGAAAATTTAATGGCAACAATTAACGGTACTGCTAACGATGATTCATTGTTCATCACAGCAGGTGCTAGTAACGATACTCTACTTGGCTTAGAGGGAAATGATTCTCTTGATGCCTTGTCTGGAGCTGGAAATAACATTCTTAGAGGTGGTGACGGAAACGATGAGTTATTTGCGTTTACTGGCGATCAACTCTTTGGTGACGCAGGCGATGACACTCTAAGTTCTGATGGCAATGGCAACAACACATTGAATGGTGGTGATGGCAACGATCGCATTTTTGCCGCGCCGACAGACATTGTGGATGGTGGTGCTGGCAATGATGACATTTACACTGAAAAAGGTGGCGCTACGGTAACTGGCGGATCTGGAGCGGATCGCTTCTTTATTGCGATTGTTGACTTGCCAAACGACCCTAGCATCATCAATAATTTTTCTCCTCTTGAAGACAAGATTGTGGTCGATTCACTTACAGGAGTGACGAAATTCAGCGATCTAGTGATCACTCAGACTGGAGCAGACTCCACCATTCGCTCTAGTGGAGAGGAGCTAGCGATCCTCAGAAATACCGCGATCGCTTCTTTGAATGCTAATAATGTCATCTTAGACGCAGATCTAATTGTTCCCAACACCCCTCAAGCACCTACCGTAAATACAAATACATTTACATTCGGTATTGATGAAAATTTATTCAAAAATACATTTGTCGGCAAGGTAATTGCAAACGATGTAAATGCTGGAGATCAGCTGACATTCACAATTGTTTCTGGCAATGACAATGGCAGTGGCAAAATTCCTTTTGCGATCGACAGTGCAACTGGTGAGATTAGAGTCCTTGACGCAAGTGGCTTAGACTTCGAGAAAAAATCCTCATTCACTCTCAAGATCAGAGTCAGTGATCAAACAAATTTATCTACTGAAGTAGATTTCACAGTCAAGCTGAAAAATTTAGTCGAATCTAATCCGACTGTAAATAAGCTGACTAACTACGACTTCACCAATCTTCCTTCTTTGGGAACCACTTCTAAAGGTCAAGAAATTTTCTTGGGTGGATTTTCTGGACTATATTTCCAAGGCATTGCTGCCAATGGTAACTTGCAATTTGTGACCATCACCGATCGCGGACCGAATGGCGAGCCTACAGGTCAAAATCGTCCTTTCTTATTGCCAACCTTCCAACCAAAGGTCATCAATTTTGAGCTTAATCAAGCCACAGGCAATCTTGCTATCACCAAGCAGACAGGCTTGTTTAGAGCCGATGGCACAACCGCACTCACAGGTTTACCTAACCTCCAAGCAGGAGCTAGCGGTATAGCTTACACAGACGAAATTGGGGTTAATCTTGACGGGAATGCCTTAATTAACGATCCATTCGGTATCGATTCAGAAGGGATTGTCATTGACACCACAGGTAACTACTGGATCGTCGATGAGTACCGCCCCGCCATCTATCAATTTGATGTCAATGGTAAATTACTCGATCGCTTCATTCCTATTGGTACGGCGACTGCTCCTGCTACGTTTACTGGTGGTACTGACACTAATTTTGCCGCAGGGACTTTTGGCACAGAAGTTTTGCCAGCCGTCTATGCCCAACGCCGCAGCAATAGAGGCTTTGAAGCTGTTGCTTTGGAAGGCAATAAACTTTATGCTTTCATTCAAAGCCCGATTGACAATCCAGATAGCACTGGCGATACAACTTCTAGAGCCTCCCGCAATCTCAGGATTTTAGAATTTGACATTGTAACTAAAGCCGTCACAGGTGAATATCTCTATCTTCTAGACAACGTCACGGCATCTGGTAATGCTAGAACCGACAAAATCGGTGATGCAGTATCTTTGGGTAACAAGAAATTTGCAGTGGTAGAACGCGATGATTTATCAACCACTGAGTCCAACAAGCTGATTTATCAAATTGATTTAGCCAACGCGACTAATATCAATAATCTTGCTGTCACCTTCCCAGCAGGTAAGACCACGATTGAACAGCTTACAGAATCAGAACTTCTCGCCGCTAACATCAAGCCTGTTAGCAAAAATCTGATTGTGAACGCCGCTAAGTCTGGCTATACAGGCGTTGAGAAGTTAGAAGGACTAGCCCTTGTCGGACCCAACACATTGGCGCTGATCAACGACAATGATTTTAATATCACAGGGCTGACTCCAACAGAAAGACTAGGAATCTTGGAAATTGCTAATAGTGTTCCGGTTCCGATATTCAAGAAAGTCGGTACAGCCGATGTCTTCAGTATATCCAGCGATGTCAATAAACCAGCTCCAACCCTTTCGATTAAAGTCAAAGGCGCTAGTCAAGTGAGTGAGTTGGGTATATTCGAGGTTGATGATGACGCTGGGAATATTGGACTTTCAAAGCCTACTGATGCGGACTATGCAGAAAAAGCTTTAGGTAGAGCTAGGGTGATTTTCTCGACCATCGGCAACAGTCCTAGCGGTTTCGGTGATGATGGATTTAATCGTTTGTTGGGATTCGAGAAGAACGAAACTAAATTGCGTTTTTATGCGATCAATGATAGAGACGCTACAACTGACTCCGTGGTCAAAAACAGGTCATTCAACAAAGTTACTTTCTCTACCGCTTCTATCCTTAACTATAATGAGTTGAGCGGTAATATCAACTTCAACAATCTTGTCATCAATATTCAAGCTACTGATGACATCTTGTTTATTGGTACAGGATTACAAGATAGCCGAGAAGGTGAAGTCATTGATTTGACAGACTACAATAAAACTTTGTTCTCTAGAGTTACTGCCGATTTTGTCGTCAATCGTGAAGCTGCCTTTAATAACTTCGTTGGATTTTATAAGGTCGAGAATGAGCGAGGCAGGATCAAAAAGGCAGATAACACGTTCGTAGAGGTTGGAGAATCGGGATACATTCAAGCAGCCGTTGGCTTTGCTAGGGTGGCAGGAATTGATCTAAGCGTGGGCAACCAATCCACTCAAAGCTTTTCAGGCTCTTTTGAGGCTGGCTCAATCTTTGCTCCATTCATTGTTATCAATAGTGGAATTGGGGCGCTTTTGGATGGAAACGCTAATAATGATCCAACGGTCTATTTCTCCTATCTAGGTGCAAATAGCGATGGTGTTGATCATGTGCGCTTGCTTGGTAACAACACCTTTGGATTTGAAGATCTAGCAGGTGGTGGCGACTTTGACTACAACGATATTATCGTTCGGGTGAATAACCTTAAGCCAATCTCCGTTTTAAGTTAGTTTAATTTCTTGCATCGCGCTTTGCGCGATACAAAAAAATAAAAAGACAGCGCGATCGCGCTGTCTTTTTATTTTGGAGCTTTAAGTTCTAACCGACGTTACTTAGTTCTTTCGGTTTAATACCTAGCTTTTGGAACATCTCCGCGTCATCTTGCCAATTAGGATTGGCAGTAGTTAATAACTTCTCACTCGAAAATATGGAGTTTGCACCCGCCAGAAAACATAGAGCTTGATCGGAAACACTTAGCCGATCGCGACCTGCGGATAATCTCACAACTGCTTTGGGCATCAAGATACGGGCGGTTGCCACCATTCGCACTAACACCAATGGATTGACTGCTTCTAGATCGCCAAATGGAGTTCCCTCGACAGGTGAGAGCGCATTAATGGGAACTGATTCGGGCTGCGGAGCGAGATTGGCTAAAGTATGCAAAAGATCAATGCGATCGCCATCAGTCTCACCCATACCGACAATGCCGCCACAGCAGACTTGTATCCCTGCTTTCGCCACATGCTGAATCGTCTTAAGGCGATCGCCATAAGTGCGAGTTGTGATGATTTCAGGGTAAAAACTTTCAGAAGTATCAAGATTATGGTTATAAGCCGTTAATCCTGCTTGCTTCAGGCGCTGAGCTTGGTCGAGGCGGAGCATTCCCATGGTTACGCAGGCTTCCATTCCCAGCCCAGCCACGGCTTCCACCATCTGCAACACGCGCTCAAATTCTTCGCCATCAGGAGCATTGCGCCATGCTGCACCCATGCAAAAACGCGTTGCCCCATGATGTTTTGCTTCTTGGGCTTGGCTAATTACATCGTCAAGGGCTAATAGGGGATAATTTTCCACTTCCGTGGGATAACGAGCGCTTTGCGGACAATATTTACAGTCTTCGGGGCAGCGACCTGACTTGATATTTGAAAGTGTACACATCTGCACTGCATCAGTTTGATGATGCTGACGATGGACAGATTGCGCCTCAAACACTAGAGATAATAAGGGCTGATGATAGATCTTGGTAACAGATTCAAGTGAAATCAAGAGAGTATTTATACTTACAATATATAGGGATAGCGATCGTCATTGTACTGCTAACTAATGCTAAGCCATAAAGATTTAGAGGGCGATCGCAACACTTCTTTAAAAACACTTCATCAATAATTGCTATATTGGATCTGAGCCGCATCGCCTCTTTGTGAAGTTTTGATTTAATGATGCAATAAAAATAAAATTTAAATGATTCCTGCCCAAGAGCCTACTAACGAACGAGAAAGAGTCGCAGCCCTCCTTCAGTGCAAAATTTTAGATACCGAGCCAGAACAAGGCTTTGACGATATCACACGGTTAGCTGCTTATATTTGTCAGACCCCGATCGCCTTAGTTAGTTTGATTGATAGCGATCGGCAGTGGTTTAAATCAAAAGTTGGATTAACCGCCACGGAAACACCTAGAAAATTCGCTTTTTGCGCCCATGCTATTCTTCAAGACGGAATTTTTATCATTCGAGATGCCTTGAATGACGAGCGATTTGCCGATAATCCTCTCGTTACAGATCCTCCAAATGTGCGTTTTTATGCAGGCGTTCCCCTCAAAACGGCCGAAGGACATGCATTGGGAACTCTATGTGTGATTGATTCTGTTCCAAGAGAATTAAGTAAAGAACAAATCGCCGTTCTTCATACCCTCGCCCATCAGACCACATATTTGATTCAAACTCGGCGAAGTTTATTAGAAGTCAAACGTTTATCTATATCTAGCTCGGTTAAATCGGTTAGATTTTTCAAAGGAAAATTCTTAAAAAGGATCGCCTTAGGGACAGGATTAGCCGCCTTAATGGTGGTGACAACGGGGATTATTTCTTATACTAATCTGAGAGAATTACAAAAAACAAATACAGCATTTTTACAACAACAGGAAATATTAGAAAAAATCAATCGCCCTCTAAATCATTTGCGAGATCTAGAAATCGAGCAGATGAATTATATTCTGTCAGGTAATAATGAAGACTTAGAAAGATACGAGGTGGTGGCTTCACAATTAGAGCAGGAGTTGCAGTCAATTCAAAATTTGTCTGCAAGCCCGATGGTTAGCACCCCTCTAATGTATAACGATCGCCCAAATGGCGATCGCTACCAAGCAACCCTGACCAGCCTAGCTGAATATATTCGTAAAGAATTGAGTGATTCCCGCAAAATATTGTTGCTGAATCAGAAAGATGACAAACAGGCCGTCCAAAAACAAATACAAGATCAGCGAAATCAAGACGCAATTAATCTAGCTGATCATCAACTTTACAAGTTTGTCAGTTTGGAAAAAGACAACTTGGAAAATTGGTTACAAAGGAAGAAGATATCAACTGAAAATGCGATCAATGCTTCTCTAATTACTCTAATCTCGATCCTTGGAATCTTAGGCTCTCTATTTTATTCTATCTATCAAGAAACGATCAAACGCCGTAATCTAGAGAGTAATCTTGAGCAGGAAAGAGATTTTACAGTTGCCGTCTTAGATACGGTGAGTGCATTGATCGTGGTAATGAATGCTGAAGGTAAGATCATTCGATTTAATCGTCAATGTGAACGGGTAACGGGTTATCGACTTGAAGAAGTAAGGGGGCTTGTTTTTAGAGAGATCTTTTTATCTCCTGAAGATGCTCTGGCTTTCCAGAATATTTTTACTGATTCTAGTCATCACAATTCATTTGCTTCTTGTGAAAATTATTGGCTAACCCAAAATGGCGATCGCCGATTAATCGAGTGGAAAACAACAACTTTACTTAGTTCAGATAATATTGTTGAATATATTATCTTGACGGGGATAGATATTAGCGATCGCAAACAAGTAGAAGAAACATTGCGTTTCCAAAACTGGCGTTCTATCTTGTTTGCTCAGATTGCGCTCAGAATTAGGCAGTCGTTAGATCTTTCTGAAATCTTAAATACAACCGTCGCAGAAATAAGAAAATTTCTCAAAACCGATCGCGTTATCGCTTATCGATTTGATGGTGATTGGGAAGGTACGGTAGTTGTGGAATCAGTCGAGCCGCCTTGGATGTCCGTAATTGATACAGAAATAAAAGATGTCTGTTTCCGTCAAGGACTATGGGAGAACTATCGCCAAGGTAAAAAAGTAGCGATCGATGATATTCCTAACTCCGATATGCCCGACTGTTATAAAGAACTGATGGCTGGGTTTCAAGTGAAAGCTAATCTAGTTGTGCCGATCCTTCAGAGCGATAACCTATGGGGACTATTGATCGTCCATCAATGCAGCGCTCCGCGTGTCTGGCGAAATTTTGAAATTGAACTTGTATCGGAAATTGGTAATCAAGTTAGTATTGCCATCAATCAAGCAAAGCTGTTACAGCATGAAACTGAGCAACGCGCCCAACTAGTACAACAGAATGTCGAGCTACAAGAAGCTCGACATGAAGCCGAAACTGCTACGAAAATGAAGAGCGCTTTTCTGGCGACAATGAGTCATGAAATCCGTACTCCGATGAACGCGGTGTTAGGGATGACGGGACTGCTTGCCGATACCGAGCTTTCAGAAATGCAGCGAGATTTTGTGGAAACGGTGCGGATTAGCGGTGAAAATCTGTTGACATTGATTAATGAAATCCTTGACTTTTCTAAACTTGAAGCTCAAGAAATGGAACTAGAGAATCTAAATTTTAATCTCACCAATGCAGTTGAAGAAGTTACCGATCTCTTAGCCATGCTTGCCCAGAAAAAAGGACTGGAGCTAGCTTCGCTGATTTACCAAAATGTGCCTTTATGTTTGTGTGGTGATATTGCTCGGCTGCGTCAAATACTTACAAATTTAGTCAGTAATGCGATTAAGTTCACCCAAAAAGGCGAAGTCATTATTAATGTATCTCTCAAGGACGAGACAGAAACAACCGCAAATATTGAATTTCGCGTAATTGATACAGGCATTGGAATTTCTGCATCAGCCCAAAAGAAACTATTTCAGCCTTTTACGCAAGTTGATGCTTCGACTACCCGCAAATATGGTGGCACAGGCTTAGGTTTGGCAATTTGCAAGCAGTTAGTCGATTTGATGGGTGGAAAAATTGGGATTGATAGTGAAGAAGGTAAGGGAACTCAATTTTGGTTTACAGTTCCCTTTGTTAAGAAGTCTGAAGAGGCGATCGCTAATCTATCACCACGGCGAGAAATAAATCTTGAAGGAATGCGCGTGTTGGTAGTTGATGATAGTGAAACTAATTGCAAAATTTTGACCTATCAGCTTACGGCGTGGCAGATGCGTGTTGATGCAGTGCAACATGCCGCTCAGGCGATCGCGGTTTTAAAACAAGCAGTTACCAACGGCGATCGCTACCAATTAGCCATTTTGGATATGCAAATGCCCGATGTTGATGGCGAAATGTTGGGCGCACAGATCAAATCAGATCAAAGTTTGAGTGCTACCAAGCTAATCATGCTGACATCGCTCAACCAAAAAGGTGGCATAAGTCGAATTAAAGAGATTGGCTTTGACCTTTATCTAGTTAAGCCCGTCAAACAGTCTCGACTGCTTGATGCATTGATGGAAGTAGTTGCTAGTGATTCGTCTCAGTCCTACAAAGCTAGCCCAAATATCAGTAGAGCAAGTTTGACGGCGATCGATCCTAACAAGATTTCTAGTCTAAAAATCTTAATTGCCGAAGATAGCCCCATCAATCAAAAAGTTGCCTTACATCAGTTACGCAGTATTGGTTACACCGCCGATGTTGCGGGTAACGGGATAGAAGCGCTAGATTTACTCGATCGCATTAATTATGATCTAATTTTGATGGATTGCCAGATGCCAGAACTAGATGGTTATGGGGCAACTATGGCGATTCGCCAATTAGATTCAGACAAAAAAAATATTGCGATCGTGGCGATGACGGCTAATGCGATGAAAGAAGATCGCGATCGCTGCCTTGCTTGCGGGATGGATGATTACCTAAGCAAACCAATCCGCAAAGGAGATCTCGCTCAAAAACTTGCTGAATGGGAATCAAAGATCTCACTAAAAAAGCAATCGATTATTGTTGTCGATAATTCAATCCCTTCAGAGAAAATCACCAATATGTCAGAATCTTTACCATTAATCGACTGGAGTTACATCAACGATATCGCAGAAGGAGATGACGAATTTAAGAGCGAACTTTTGCAAACTTTTATTGAGTCTATTTCCCAATGCCTAATCCAACTCGACACCGCGATCGCTGAAACTAATTATGGTGAGATTGAACGAGTTGCCCATTTTATCAAAGGTTCTTCTAGTAATTTGGGTATGGTGTCAATTGCGGCGATCGCCAATAAGTTAGAACAGATTGGGCGCAATCAAGCCCCAGATAACACTGAAAATTTATTTAAGGAAATACAAGATTTATTTTTACAAGTTCAACAGATTTTGTAAATTTTCTTGCTGAATTTTGAGAACTTTTGACTAAACGCGCTAAATTAGCAATAGTTCTGAGAATAGGATTTAATCTGTGAAGAAATTAGTCAGTATTCAAGATATTTGTCAAAGCTTTACTAGAAAAATCTGGCGGCGATCGCTTGTTTCAGGAGCGGCGATCGCCATGTTTGGCGGCGCAGTCGCTTTACCTATGCAAGCTCAGCAGATTACTCAAAAAGTTGAACAGACCGAAATAAATCAATCTATTAATCAATCAATCAATCCAACGCGATCGCCATCCCTGCAAGCGATGCAAATTGGCAGCTTAAACTTTCCGACTTGGGTATGGGCGATCGGTGGCGTGGTATTCGTATTTATCTTTTTGCCGCAAATGGGTTGGATTTTAGGGCTGATTGTCGTTGGTGAACGCGAAGTGGGGATTGTCGTCAAAAAATTCTCATTGCGCGGCGATTTACCCACTGGACAGCTAGTCGCCCTCAATGGCGAAGCGGGTTATCAAGCGGATACCCTCGCTCCCGGTTGGCACTTTGGCTTTTATCCTTGGCAATATGGCATTCGCAAAGAGTCTGTAATCGTGATCCCTCAAGGTGAAATTGGGCTAATTATTGCCAACGATGGTAAGTCAATTCCTCCCGATCGCATTCTTGGTAAAACCGTACCCTGCGACAACTTCCAAAACTCTAGAGAGTTTCTATTAGCAGGTGGCGAAAAAGGAAGACAGCTAGGCATCTTGACCGCAGGAACTTATCGAGTTAATACGGCTCTGTTTACGATCATCAGTTCCGCCAATGCGGCGGACAATGGCATGTCTCCCGCCGAATTAAAACTCTATTCAGTCGCCACCGAAAAAGTGGGTATCGTCACCGCTTTAGATGGAACTCCCATTGAAGCAGGGGCGATCGCAGGAGCGATTATTCCTGAACATGATAATTTTCAAAATGCTCAATTATTTATCAACGGCGGCGGTCGGCGGGGCTTGCAAGAGCAGGTAATCCTATCAGGTTCATGGAATCTTAATCCTTGGTTTGCTCAAGTAGAACAAGTCAAAATGACCGAGATTCCCATCGGCTATGTCGGTGTGGTGATTTCCTTTGTCGGCGGCTCACAAGATGATGTCAGTGGCGCTCTGTTTACTCATGGGCATTTGGTGAACGTGGGCGACAAAGGCGTATGGATTGAACCGCTTTACCCCGGTAAACATCCATTAAATACCCACATCATGAAAGTGGAATTAGTTCCCACAACTAATATTGTATTGAACTTTAGCGATCGCACCGAAGAGCATGGCTACGATGCCAAACTTAGGGCGTTAAACGTGCGATCGATTGATGGATTTGCCTTTAATTTAGAAATAGCCCAAATCATCCATGTGGGAGCGCTTGATGCACCTAGAGTCATCTCACGAGTTGGCTCGATGCAAAATCTGGTCGATCATGTGCTGCGTCCAACTGTGGGCAATTACTTCCGCAATTCGGCACAGGCTTACACAGTTTTAGATTTCTTGATTGCGCGGAGCGATCGCCAAGCCGAAGCCGCAGATTTTATCCGTACTGCCATGCAAGCCTATGATGTCCAAGCCGTTGACACCTTACTTGGCGAAATCGAGCCGCCCGAAACCTTGATGCAAACCCTCACCGATCGCAAGATTGCCGAAGAGCAGCGCAAAACCTACGAAGTCCAGCGTATTTCTCAAACCCAACGGCAAGAACTAGTGCGCGAAACCTCTCTGGCGGATATCCAAAGAGATGTGGTCACGGCGGAGCAAGGCGTAAGAATTGCCGAACTCCAAGCCAATGCCAAGGTCAAAGAAGCAAGTGGTGAAGCTGAAGCCATCAGAGTCACAGGTGAAGCCAAAGCCGATGCCTATCGGGCTGGGGTTGATGCCCTCGGCGGCAACTCCTATGTGGCGCTGCAACTAATGCAAACCATTGGCGATCGCAATGTGCGCGTTGTGCCAGATGTCGCTGTCAATGGTGGCGATCGCGGCGGCGGTTTGCTCGATGGCGTATTAGGAATGTTGCTTTGGAATCAAAACAAGGAAGCTAAAGAAGCAAAAATCGATAGCCTGACTAAGCTTCCATAATTGCGCCTAGCTACTTAGTGTAATGTTAAGTCGTCAAGCTGATTGATGCTCGAAGATAAACTTCTGAATGCGATCGCAGGTTTCAGGACAAATCTCATGGGACATTTCATATTCCTCATATTCCACGGTTACGCCCAATCGCTCAAACAGTTCTCGCGTATTTCGAGCCACACCAATAGGCACAACCGTATCTTGTGTGCCATGAGCGATCAAAATCGGTGGCAATGGCTTACCAGAAATTCCTTGCAACTGCGCTTCACTGATGTGGAGATATCCACTCAAAGCAATCAATCCTGCTAATGGGAATACCAAGCCAGCATCTAATGTCATGGCTGCTCCTTGCGAGAAACCTAGGAGAAATGTCTTCTCTAAGGGAATCCCCGTCATCGCGGGAAGATTTTCAAGGAACTGGCTGAGCAGTTCGCAACTTTTGGCTAAACCTTCAGCATCAAGACTCTGTAAGTCATACCACATCTTGCCGTTGGGCGCGGGATGATCGAATGGGGCTTCAGGACAAATCCATTGATAATTACGGATGCCAACAATTGGCGCAAGTGAAATCAAATCTTCACAATTTGAACCCCATCCGTGGAGTGCGACGATCGCACCTTCGGCTTTGGGGTTAGGCAATTGAGCGGGAAGCGATCGATAATTTAAGGTCATAAACAAAATTATATATTTTTATTTCTTAGCATCATGTCGGAACGGTTAAGAAAGTGGAATTTTATGATACAAATAAATTATAGTAAGCTCTAGATTAAACATCTAACCATACCAATGATAACTTACAAAGCAAAAACAATTATAAATACGCGTCTTAAAGAACATCAAACATCGTTATTATCGCCGTGTGATTTTAGAGAAATAACGATAACAGATCAACTAGAAGAAATTAAGTTACTTTCTCTATTTAGTGGTTGTGGTGGATTAGATTTAGGATTTATTGGCGGCTTTAGGTTTAGAAATAATAGGTATAATAAAACTAAGTTTGAAGTAGTTTTTTCAAATGATTTTGATATAAATGCTTCACTAGTTTACCAAGCAAATAAAAAATATTTTAATCATAATATCTTAACAAAAGATGTCGCACAAGTTAGTAAATATGAAATACCAGATTTTGATTTTCTAACTGCGGGTTTCCCTTGTCAACCATTCTCGAATGCAGGCTTAAGAAGGGGAATAAATGATGATAGAGGTAATCTATTTGCCAATTCAATAGATATTTTTACATCTGCAATCAAGGCAGGAAAAACCCCCATTGGTTTTATGTTTGAAAATGTGCGTGGCATAATGTCGTCTAAAATGCCAGACGGAACTACTGTGCCAGATGAAATAGTTAAGCGAATGGAAAAGCTTGGATATTCAACAAACTTTAAACTATTAAAAGCAAGTGACTATGGTGTGCCATCCAATCGCTATAGATTAATAATACTAGGTTTCCGCAAAGATATCGGATATTTTGATTATCAACTTTTAGATCAAGTTGTCCATGAAAATAATATTCCTAATGCGAAAACATCTCCATACGAATTATATCTAGGCTCAATTTTGTGTGATATACCGAACAGTGCTAAACAAAAAGATGATTATTGGAAATATTCACCATCTGGGCAAAAAATGATCGAAAGTATTGGTATTTGTCAGGATGGTGAGGAATCTTTAAAAAAATTTAAAAATAAAATTCCTCTCAAACAAATATCCCATACTATCTCTCAGGGCAAGTCATGGAAAGATATGTCATACGATGATATGACACCAAGATTTCAAAAAATATGGGATGATCCTGTAAAGTACCATGCACCAAATTTTTATAGGCGATTTGCATTAGGAGAAATTAACGGAACAATCACTGCTTCAGCCCAACCCGAAAATTGTGGTATTACGCATCCATTTCTAAATCGCAGATTTACAATTAGGGAAATAGCAAGAATTCAATCCTTTCCTGATGATTTTGATTTCCCTTACAAGTCAATTTCCGATGCTTATAAGGTAATTGGAAACGCAGTACCGCCAGTATTAGGTTGGGTATTAGCAAAAGCTATAGAAAAATTTTTATCAAACGATTAACAGACATGATTAATCACGAAAAAGCATATATTTTAGGATTAATGGTCGGTGGTGGAACAATTTCGGGGAATACGTTTGTTATCAGTTTACCTTTTAAGAAATGGGGGATGGAGCTTAATCATGCCAATAAAATACAAGTCGATATTTTAACCAAAATCTGTCAAAAATTTAATAGAGAGTATGATTTTTCAGTGACTTATGAAATTGGGAATGGTTTATGGCTAATAAAACCCATTGCTAATCCTGATATTGCTAGTTTATTAAATGATTTGGCAACAATTGGACTACCAACAAGTGGATTTTTGCTTAATAATGTAAACTTGGAGATAGCACAAAAATCGCTAAAAGGAGTATCCATTGAAACTTTTTTATCGGGGATATTTGACGCAAGAGCAAGTTTAACGGCTTCGCATAGACGTTTTACCGATGGCGCACCTATAGTTTCTATAGAAATACCAGGCAGCACAAAAAATTTTCAATTTGTTATACAACTTTGTAGCTGGTTGACATCGCAAGGTTCAATTACTGATCAAATTTTATTTAACCATCCGTGCCAACATTCTGCATCTGATCCAAATTATAGAAATTGGAAAAAAGGATTTAAAATACGATTTTTAGTAAAATCATTCATTGCAAAACATTCATTTGCGCTACAAGCAAAAGCATTTGATATTCGTGAACTCGAATCTACACAAATAAAAAGCTCACAGCCTCCATGTAGAGAAAGGAAAATTCATAGACCAAGCCCTGTGACTATTCATTCTGACATTAACTCAGATAATTTACCCGATCCAGTTCGCAACAAATTATTTTTTCATTATTTTCATTTTTGTGCTTTATTAGGCTGTCCCTACGCTCCTATCGAAGAAATTAATAAAGTAGTTGAAAATTATAAAGATCTTGTTTGTGTCTTGCCTCGTCTTGCGAAAGGGAATATAACAGATATTATAAATCAATATGAAATAATTTATACTGAGTACTATTCATCATTACAAATAGAAACTTCTCAGATATCTATAAATGATTTATTAGAATTTGATCACAACAAAGAGTATCTTGAATTAGAGCAAGGCATTGCATATCTTTTTTCAGAAGATTTAAATGGTAAAAGACATATTGGAAATAAAAATCTCATCCTCTCTGGTAATTTGGATAAACTTGCAACACTTTTGAAGGTGAAAAACGCAACCTTGTATCCGATCGCAGTTATAAATAATGAAAATGATAGAGCTTTTATAGTATCTGCATTGTCTAGTCCTCTTAATCTGGAATTAATAGATAAAAAAATTAATGTTGATGGATTAAATGTTGAGGTAATTAACTAGTGAACGAAATAGAGTTTTATCCAGAAATATGTCAAAAATTTACTAATTATCTTATTTCATATCTCCCAAGTGATAATGAGATTCATTTTTCTTACAATAAGTTATTGCCTCAAATGATAGACGAGATTGAAACTAAGTTTAATCAAAAATCATTTTCATCAGTCTATATACCCAAACTTAAATTAGATATACTATTTGGAATTAAGGCAAAAGATAGCGACAAAATTACTTATTTACTGTTTGAGGTTAAATATTTAAAACAACTTGGATTAGCTGAATATTCTCAGCTTGTGGGCTATTTACAGGTAGCCAAAAATATTAGGATGGGAATATTGTTGCTTGTAATCAAAGAAAATACAGTTTCAGGTTTATCAAACGATTTTCATGAAATTATTAGAACGCAAAATTTATCTATGGACTGGACAATAGTTATAAAAAATGGGTTGCAATCTGACAATAACTTCAAAACGGGGATATGTTGTTATACGCCTAATAATGGATTTGAGTGGATTGATGTGCGTGATATATATGGGATATCAAGTTTTGAAGAATTAGCTAGAAACCTGTCTGAGTAAAGTTAAGAAATGAAAAATAAATAACCTATACATTTAGTTGTTAGACCCAGATCAGGCTATTTCATTAGAATCCCAAATGCACAACTTAATAAATTTTGATTCCTACACCCAGTTAAATAAACACGACCCTCGACTCTAAATTTTATGGGCTTGAAGTAGCAGATAGTAAGGCTTATCAACATCGCGTACAATGGAGAAGCGTTAAAATGCGCTTTTAAAAATCAAATCATAAAACCTTCTAAAAAATTGCTGGAGAATCGCCTGAATGCAACTCGTCGCGCTTCAGAACTTACTTGACAACTCATCGTTTGCCATCCTTTTTACGACTATGCTCGTTTTTTGGGTACATGTCGCATTTCCTAACTTGCCGTATCTGCGATCGCTTGGTAATGCTGGCATGGCGATCGCCAACCTCTGTATTGCCGCGTTACTGGGAGCGCGTTGGATTGATGCAGGCTACTTCCCACTGAGCAATCTTTACGAATCGCTGTTTTTCTTGGCATGGGGCATCACCACTATGCATCTGATCGTCGATCGCATTGGACGCAAAAGTGCCAATGACAACGCTAAGCGACTCATTGGCGCATTCACCTCGCCCTTTGCGATGGGTATTACGGCTTTTGCGGCGATCGCCCTGCCATCAGGGATGCAAATCTCTGAGCCACTAGTTCCTGCGCTCAAGTCTAACTGGTTGATGATGCATGTTAGCGTCATGTTGCTTAGTTATGCGGCTTTGATGACGGGTAGTATTTTGGCGATCGCCTTTTTGATCGTCACGCGTGGTCAAGACGTGGTGTTGCAAGGTAGTTCTTTTGGCACTAATATGCGAAGTCTTGCTGATACTAATCCAAATAATTCAAGCTCTGAGACTTTTGCCGCCTTTGCGGTTGAGGGTATGGGTAACGTTTTGAGTTTACCTAATTTAAAAGCTAATTTGCAATCAACAAGCACCGCTACATTAGTCGCCGAGACTCAAATAAAAACTTTAAAACCTTTGTCTTTGCGCCGTCTCACCCTTGGTGAAACTTTAGATAATTTAAGTTATCGGGCGATCGGGCTAGGTTTCCCCCTCCTGACGATTGGAATTATCGCTGGTGGGGTCTGGGCAAACGAAGCATGGGGTTCTTATTGGAGTTGGGACCCGAAGGAAACATGGTCTTTAATTACGTGGCTAGTGTTTGCGGCTTATTTGCACACGCGTATTACTAAGGGCTGGCAAGGGCGTAAACCTGCGATTTTGGCTAGCGTGGGGCTAGTTGTGGTTTGGACTTGCTATCTGGGCGTAAATCTTCTTGGCAAAGGTTTGCATAGCTACGGCTGGTTTCTTTGACAAAAAGAGGGGGGCGGCGCAAAGCGCCGTCCCCCTTCTGTTTTTGGGAGCGCATAGCGCTGTAAATTATTAGCGATCGCCAACTAACAAAAAGCGAATATGTTCCATACTTTTCTCAGAACGTAGGGATTGAATCTGCTCGGCGAGTCTAGAACTAGCAATAATGACATCAGGCTGAGAAGCGATCGCGATCGCCCTTAAGTCATCTTGGGGCGAAATTGTCGAAGGCAAGAAGCCTTGATTTTGTAACATTTCCATCAGTAAATTAATAGAAACAAAGTTTTCATCAACCACCAGTATCTTTTTGCCTTTAGTAGTTTTGCTAGATAGCAATATCTCGACTTCTCGCATTAATACGACCATATCAAGTGGCTTAGTCACATAACTATCGATCCCTAAGTGCAAGCCTTTTTCTTTGTCGTCTAAAACAGACACAATGATGATCGGGATATCGAGAGTCGCAGGATCAGATTTGAGAATCGCCGCCACGTCATAGCCATTGATTCCCTGCATGATGATATCAAGCGTAATCAAATCAGGACGATCTTCACGAACTTTGGCGATCGCCTCTTGTCCATTTTCAGCTTCGCGAACTAAATATCCTTTAGCCTCTAACTCCTGTCTTAACAAGCTCCGAATACTGGCATCATCATCAATAACGAGGATATTTTTAGGCGTTTCAGGCGAATTATCTAAGGGTTGATCGAATTGCCGATCGCCGTTCACTCTTTTTTTGAGTTGTTCAATGAGAATATCCAAATTAATTGATGGAACTTGTTGTTTAATTTGTTGTTCATGATCTAAGATTGGGGCGATCGGCAGCCTAAATGAGAATGTACTGCCCTTGCCGATTTCGCTCTCCACCCAAATTTTGCCGCCATGATGCTCGACTATTTCCCTTGAGATCGGTAAGCCTAGCCCTGTGCCTTGAGGTTTGTCAGTGAGCGTATCGCCAACTTGTTTAAACTTCTCAAATACTTTGGGCTGATCAGATTCAGAAATACCCACACCTTGGTCGATGATACTAACTACAATTGATTGCTGATCGAGATTCACTCGGCAAGTGATGTGACCGCTTTCGGTAAACTTAACCGCATTAGAGATTAAATTAATCACAACCTGAATCAATCGATCCTTGTCGCCATATATATTTGGCAGATCTGACTCAATTTCTCTAATTGGGATTAAACTTTTTTGTTCAAATAATGCCGAAGTTGCTGAAAAAGCCCGATCAATCACTTCCGTAATGGCTAATATATCCATACTCCATTGCATTTTACCCGCTTCTATTTTGGCAACATCTAATACCTCATTAATTAGTTTGGTGAGTCGCGTCCCTTCAGACACGATAATTTCAAGATTTTCGGTAACTTGACGCACACTACGATTAACTTTCTTGTCGTCAGTTTGGATAAGCGGAAAGATTGATTCTTCTAGTTTCTTCTGGATTAATTTGGCAAAACCTAACACCGACGTAAGCGGCGTTCTCAGTTCGTGAGATACGGTCGAGATAAAATCAGTCTTCATACGATCTACTTCTTTCTCAGCCGTAATATCCCTAATTAAAATAACTGTACCTAAATAAATCGTGCTTAATTCTGTGATTAGTTCCGATTCTTCAACTTCTCTATAGATTGAAGTTGCCACGGCTTTACCGATACGGCGATCGGGAAGGTTAAACTCTTCGCTAAAAACTTGCTTAGGGTTCTCTCTAGTACTTTTAACTAGTTTCGCAATTTCTTGATCTTTAAAAATCTCTCTATAGACACTAGCACCTGCGATCGCCTTACTACTAAGCCCAATCATGCCTGCAAGGGCTGGATTAAACTGCATAATCCGATCTTCACCATCAACCACCACCAATCCATCAACCATGTTATCGATAATCGCTTTGATTTCACTGGTGCGCTGGGCGACTTTTTGTTCTAGAGTGCGGCTATATTCTGATAACTGCTCACCCGATGTTTTGAGTTGCAACGTCATTTGATTAAAGGCGATCGCCAAAATCCCAATTTCATCTTTAGTTAATATTGGAGCTTGAGCATTGAGATTTCCACTAGATACTTGGTTGGCTGCATCGGCGATCACCAGAATCGGTTGCGTAATCCGCCGCGCCAACAAGTAAACAGCAACCAGCAACAGCGCAGCCGAACTAAGTCCAATCAACAAAATATCCCTAGCCAATCGATTGGCTGGCTCAAAAGCTTCATCTTGATTGATTTCAGCCAAGATTGCTAAGTTTTGACTAGTTGACCAACGAAACACCCCAACTACAGGTACGCCAGCATAGTTGGTATAGAGTCCATAGCCATCTTGTTTGGCGATCGCTAAGCCAATCCCATCACTTTTTACTTCTACCATTTCATTGCTATTGGTTTTATCATCGGCTTTAGTCTTACTCTCTTCTCTAGAAATAAATACACTTTTTTTGCCAGCTAAACCAACTAAATAAGTTGAACTGGTTTTCCCCAAACCTGTCCGTTCACGAATTAAGTTGTCAATATCTTGGAGCGCTAGATTGATCGATATGGCTCCCATACGAGTCTCTTCTAGATCAAATACAGGTGTGGCAAAAGTAATCTGAGCTTTGCCTGTCGCTCTTGATAGATAGAAATTTGGCACAACTGTGTTGGCACTTTGTCTGGTAAAAAATGTAGTGGGATCGCCTAAAGGTCGGAATTTGCCTACAAGACTATTGCCATCACTAGAGTAAACGACAAAACCTCCATTTGTAGTGGCGATCAAGTTAGACAAGTTGGGCTTTACTGTTGCTACTTCTATCAAAAATTTGTTGAGTCGCGCATAAGCCACGTCATATTCTGGCTTATTCGGAGCGCTTGTTAGCAATGTCGTTAATTCTTCTCTCAAACGTGGTATCTGGGTGAGGAATATCACATCCTTACGTTGATTAGTAACCCATTCATTAAGTTGATACTCTTTGAGAGAGGTGGCTACTTTTAAGCGATCAATTACCGAATTTTGCAAAGCGTCACGCGATCGCACATAAGCGGAAAAAGCCACAATACTTACCGTTACGGTTGACAGTATTGAGAAGTAAGTAACCAGTTGAAGTAATAAGCTTTTTCTCCAAAAATTCATGCTTGACCTCTAATATTTTTATTAACTACTCTTATTTCCAGTTGGCAAATATATCCACAATTTGGGCGATCGCCTTAGTTGCCGCTTGATCTACTGAAATCTTTTCCTTGACAATACTTAAGATCGCTTTAGACCAAATATTTTTATCTAAAACCACACTATAGGCTGGATTAATTGCCTCGTAAGATGGACGCGATGGCTGCTTTAAAAGTTGATTAATCACCGCATTAAAGTGTGGATCAGCTTCCTTCCAAAATGGATTTTCCAAAAGCTGTGGCATCACTGGAATCATCCTACCTTTACTTCCATCTCTAATAAACCGACCTAAAATTTCAGGCTTAAGTAAATACCTCATAAAGCTTTTGGCAGCATCTTTATGCTTTGATTTTTCAAATATTACGACTTGCTTAATTCCTAAAACAGATTTTAGGTCAGAGCCATCAGGTCGATTAGGTAAATCTGCGGTGACGATTTTATTAAAATACAAATCACGAGAGGGTTCATTGTATTTATTCTTAGGCAATTTTTGAGTTAGAGGGATCGACAGCGTACTATTAACCGTCATCACTGACTGACTCTCTAAAAAGCTGATATTATTCCCCGAATCTGTCCATTCAGTTGCCTTGGGTGGCACATATCCATCCATATAAAAATCGGTGTATTTTTTTAAAGCCTTGACAATTTTTTCTCGATTGGCAGGGTTATCAAGGACTAATTTGCCACTATTGTCTACAACTTGGACATCGTAAGCTTCAAGAAACTCTTCAAAACCCAAAAAAGTATCTGTTCCCAAATCAGACATCGGTAAACCGATCGCATATAGGTCGGTTACATTTTTTTTGTTACGCAGATTTTGTTGCACATTTTGCCAAAACTGCCAATATTTATCCCAATCTTTAGGGATATCACTATCTTTAAACCCAGCCTCTTCTAAAAGATTACGCCAGTAAAAAACATGTACTGTTTGTTGTCCGATCGGAGCCGCGTAATAACTACGTTGTTTGGTAATTCCATTTTGATAATTAACAGTTTGCAGCGCCACAGGTATATAAGCACCTTTAATTGGATTAATGACATCCGATAGATCTGCAAGTTCATTTTTCCATGCTAATTTCGGAAAAAGATTCGTGTCTGCGGTCGTACTGTAAAGAAAATCTGGAGGGTTGCCCATTTCTACGGCTTTAGTAACTTCTGAGTCCAAAAGATTTGCAGGCACTAGACTTAACGAAGCTTTCAATCCACTCTCTTTTTGCCACCCATCTATTAATTGCGCCACCAGTGTGTTTTCTTCAGTGAGAAAGCCCTGCGGCCACCAGATCCTAAATTCTTCAGCATCGGCGGAAGTACTGTTGGTTGTGGAAATATTAGTATTGCTTGATGCGGAGGTGCATGTAACTAATCCAAAGGTGATGAGAAATATGATTAGCCAATGAGCTACGCGCCTATACATTTTTACTCGACCTTTGGGGATACATTTCAAAACTACGACAACGATTTAAATTATATACTTATGTTATGCACAGCCACTAGCAAAGTATGGCTGGGCAGCCCCCTATCGAACATTTGGCGTGACCTCAAAAGCTGCATAAAAAAGGGTCGCAGGGCGAAGTCCTGCATTGGGTTTTATATATTTTTATTATCGATCAACCCGCCATAAAAAGCTGCATGAAAAAGGGTCGCAGGGCGAAGCCCCGCATTGGGTTTTATATTTTTCTTTGTGGCGAGTTTAAAAGCCAATTGCTATAATTTGTTGTTTCCATGACTTTAGACATCTCATCTAGACTGCTCATTCTCAAAGTTGGTTGTGGAAGATCTTGATTTAAATCTTGATTTAGATCTGTATCAGTTATCCAAATACTTGGTAGCCCCGCCCTATTTGCCATCATTATATCAGAAGCCAACATGTCACCAATGATTAGACAGTCGGCGATCGCGATGTGCATTCTCTCAGCGAGTAGATCTAGCATCAGTGTGTTAGGCTTGCCAATCTCAAAGTCGGCGCGATGTCCTGTGGCAGACTCGATCGCTCCAACCATAGCTCCACAACCAGCCATAAGTTGTCCATTCTCCACAGGAAAATTGGCATCTCGATTGCAAGCCACCAGACTAGCACCACGGGCGATCGCGCCGATCGCCATGTTAATCGCCGCGTAATCAAATTTTGGATCGAGTCCGACTAACACAGTTCCACAATGATCGGCATCTGCAAGTTTTAAGCCATGCTCAATAACCTCGGCTCTCAGCGCATCGGTGCCGATCGCCAATACGCCATGACCGCGATCGATATTATGTTTTGCGATAAAGCTAGCCGAGGCTTGCGCCGCAGTTAAGATTTCATGGCGATCGCAAGCAATCTCCAAGCCATGAAGTTTATATAAAATTGCATCCGTTGAACTAGCTGAATTGTTAGTTAAAAATGCAATTTTTTTATTGATTTCTCGAAATTTCTTGATTGCCTCACTTGCACCCGCGATCGCCTGTTTACCTTTATAAACCACGCCATCTAAATCAATCACCAAGCAAGATTTTTCTTTTAAAAGAGCAAAATATAATTCATGACTACTGCTATCTAAAAACATAGTAAAAGCATACTAAAGAGCTAACCTTTTTTCCATCATGGCAATTCTCACATCATCTTCTGTATAAATCTTGCCATAGTAGTTTTTCTTGTTTTTTAGCCATAGCACCTCAAATTCAATGGCTTTATTAAAAGCGGCGATCGGATTGTCTAAAGCCATAGGACAACTAAATATGACTTTGCGTGTCTCAAATCTATCTAGATGACCAACTGGAAAAGATTGCAAAAATGGTAGAGAATTTGACGTAATTGCGCCGCCCACCACCACTTTTAACCCGTGTTGCTTTGCCTTAGCTGCCACTTGTAGGCATAAAGCTTTGATAGTTGGATCAATATCAATAAATGCGCGATCGAGTCCTAATGATCCTGCGAGATCGACTCGTCCGATCACAATTCCATCTAGTTCAGTAATTTCTGGAAGGTCTAGCATCTTCTCAAAATTATCGCAAGCCATGCTCGTTTCTACGTTAATGAGTAACTCCACATTCTGATCTACAAGATGATTTTTAGCTGCAATCAAAAACTTTTGCAATGCATAAGGGGACTCCACCATCGGCGCAATTATGCGCTTTGTCCCTAATTTGATCGTATCAAATAGATCCCTAATTGCTTCACATCCACCAATCTTCAAGTTAAAGCTTATCCCCGCATACATGGAAATTTCTTTGAGTCGCATGGCTTCATCGATCCGAGTTCCTTCTGCTTCAAACTCAGCTTTAACTCCCGTTACATGATATTTTTCCCTCATTTCAATCAGGATTGCTACCATTTGCTTTTCAATAGAATTCATCAATAAACCCACATTTGTATGTATTTAAGCAATCGTTTATAGCGATTGTCAATCTTCTGAACAAGGAGCTTAAGCCACCGCTTGCCTGTAATTCAGCAGTCTGAAAACTGCGATCGCGCTTGTCAGCGAATGTACTGCAAGAAAATAATAACATATATGATTATCCTAGTTTCTCAACTCTACAAATAGCAATAATAGTAGTATTGTTGTTTGGGCTTTCACGGCTTACAATCTGAACCATGTCATGTTTTTTGTGTTCCTATGGAATTTAGCCTAGATAACCCGTTGATTAATCTATATACCCGACTCATCGGATGGGTGATGGCAGGGTTTATTTTGGGCAGGTTTTTGCCAAAGAGCGTTACGGGTTATCTTGGTAAGTTTTTATTTTTTGTGGGCGCGCCATTTAGCATAGTCGCGTTCATGCGAAAAACGAGTCTATCTGGCTACATGGCGATCGCCCCGATCTCAGCATGGGCGGCGCTACTGGTTGGAGCGGGATTAGCATGGATTTGGATTGATTTGGGACTTTCAGATGAGCGCCTTAAAAACATTTCCAGAGGCTTAGTCATTACCGAAGATCGCCATGCTAAACCCCATCAGCCAATCCAAAATGCGCCAATTCAAAGCAACTGGAGCAAGCCAACACAAGGTAGCTTTTTGCTGGCGATGATGATTGGGAATACGGGTTTTTTAGGCTTTCCCGTGATTTTGACCCTTGTGGGACCCGAATATTTTGCGTGGGGGCTATTTTATGATCTGAGTATTTCCCTTGGAGTCCAAATTTTTGGAGTGGCTCTGGCGGCTTATTATGGTACGGCTGAGCGGATCAAGGGCTGGGTTGGACCAGTTGTCACCGTCATTCAAAATCCATCATTATGGGCTTTTATAATTGGGGCTTACATCAAAACCCTTAATTTATCGCCACAAGTTGATCAATTTTTTCAAAATGGAGCTTGGCTCGTGGTCAACTCATTTTTGATTTTGATTGGTTTACAGCTTAGCCGCCTGACTTCGCTTAAAAATTTACAGCAGGGCTTAACTTGTCTATCCATTAAAATGTTATTAACGCCGCTAGTAGTTGGGACTGGATTGATGTTTTTTGGGGTGACTGGACCACCGCGATTGCTGCTAGTTTTGTTAATGGGGATGCCGCCTGCATTTGTGACAACTCTATATGCAGAGCGATATGGACTCGATCGCGATTTAGCGATTACGACTGTGGCTCTTGGTTCTATCTTGATCTTATTTACAATTCCATTATGGATGTATTTATTTGGCTTTTAGGGCTAGTTTTACCTCGGAGAGAAGTTGCCTGTAGAAGCGATCGTTTTTAAATCGGGGCGAATTGCGGGTGTGAACAGAAGAGATTCAAAAGAAGCATCGCGATTACCTAACGTTTCATAAAAGAAGAATGAGAATCCGTCAAAGCTCAGTTCTCGAACCATTTTGACCTGTCCTTTGATTTGTCGCATATCGACATTTTGAATCCTTAAGCCTGTCAAAATTCCTACCGCTACAGGGATTCTCTGGCGAATTTCCTGCCATTCTGGACGCTCTAACTCTCTTTTAAAATTATCAATATCATCTCGATATACCTGAACAATCAACTCATCCACAAATCCTGAATACACCCAGCTATACCAATCTTGTAAATACTTTTTGTAGGAAAATTCTCTAGGATTAGGAGATAGCGATATTAAACAGTTTGGCTTAATCGCCTTAACTGACTTGGATATCTTTTGCATCAATTTTGTCAATGGTCTCGAACGCCATCTCATCCATTCAGGATCATTAAAGTTTTCTGGAGGGAGTCTGCCAAAATGCTCCTTTTTGTAAAGGGCGATCGTATAGTCGTCATAGCCAAGTTCGGTGGGCATTCCGAAATGATCATCTAATTGAATGCCATCAATGTCATATTTAGTAACAACTTCTACGATTAAATCAGTCAGTAGCTTCTGGACTTCAGGTCGGGCTGGGTTGAGCCAAACCAACCGATGTTGATCTTTTTCCCCGTGAATAAATACTTGAGAACCATCGCGGCGATTGGTTATCCAGTCAGGATGTTGACGCATCAACGGCGATCCTGCTTCGGTCATTAAGCCATACTCAAACCACGGGATGACCGCCAGTTTTTGTTCGTGACCTAACGCGATCGTTTCAGCGAGCATATCGCGATCGCGTATTCCATCATCAGGATCAATTGATACTCCAAAAGATTTTTGGGCGACTTGGCTAGGATAGAGTGTATATCCGCCATTCCAAACGGTCGGATAGATGGTGTTAAATTTTAAGCGTTTTAACCTTTTAATGGCTTGCTCAAGGCGTGATTTGGAGAACAAAACATCACTATCGACATTGGTTAACCAGATACCGCGTAACTCGTTGTTATTGGTCGGTCTAATTGTTGGGGGATCAGTTAATTGATTATTTGATTGCTCAACTTGGTTATTAGCTGTCTTGTTAGCAATATTAATGTTAGGAGTTTGAGCTATTGCCCAAAAAGGAAAATTGACTGTTAGCGCGATCGCGAATCCGAGGAAGGTCAGCAATAGGGATCGGAGTCGCCTAGATCTAGAATTGATTTTCCCCATAACAATCGAGCTAGGTTAGCTCTAACTCCTCACATTTCGATTTCAATTTTTTGTTATAAATTTATTTTAAACGCAAATTGGCTTAGGTTTTATTGATTTTAGTCCCCAAAAAATTACGATTCATTTCTAAAATGGGGCATAACAAATTAGCGACATCTTGGGGAAGAAGCTCTTTAGAAACTTCTTGCATGACGAGGTAAGTCATATTACAAGCTTCTTGTGCGCCAAAAGCTTGCATGATTGTCTGAAACCAATATAAAAATTGTTGCTGTAAAAGTTTGGGATCGTCCAACAATACTGTCATTGCCGAATAGCGCAAGACCCGGAATGTATCTTGTTTCCATTTGTTTTTCATATCTTCACCTTTCGGGAAAAGCAAGTTAGGATGAGATGATTGCAGTCTGGCTAACACAGCCTCTACAATTTCTTTTTCTACAGCTTTGATTCGTTGATAAGCATCAGTTCGGGATTCAAAAGAGGTGATGTAGGTATCCACAAATTGCAGTTCTTCATCGCTAGCATAGCGAGCATCTGCATCGATTCCTAGTTGTTGTAGCTTGCTTAACATGGTTAAACGGTACTTATGGTTTAGTAATAGATTTTAGCCTAAGCGGGTGGATTCAGGTTTTATAGCAATACTAAATGATTCGTGGCTTCGACTCCGCTCAGCCATCAGTCCACGGTGGCTGAGCCAAGTCGAAGCCTGTTTTAACTCATTTAGGATTGCTATAGAGGTTTATATTGTTTGGCGATCGCCGATTTTTTGTTACGATCGAGTCAGACTTGTCAAAATAATTAAATAATAAATAATCACAGCTATGCGATCGCTCGCCGCCACATCCTGTCATGCAATCTGACAATGATCACATTGAAGGGCTGTTTCCAGAAGCCGCCTCTAACTGGGACTTAAATCGGCTCTACGCTGATTTACAGATTGTTAGTGGCAAAGAAATCAAGCCTGTTGAAAAGGCTTGTTTGCGGGGGTTGCTCTGTCGCTATCGGCCGGGGCAACTTGCGTTTAAGTTGGCTTGGACTTCGGGGGCTTTACGGGTTGAGTTAAATAAGGGGTTGTATCGATCGCTGGAGGCGATTGCCGATCAACCGATGAATACTTTACGTTGGGAAAAAGTTCCTGAATGGCTGGAGGCGAAGGGCTATAAGACTCAGCGCCAAAGTTTAAACTATGTAAATATTGGCGCAAATATTGGGGCAAATAATCCTAAACAAAGTTTTGCTGATTGGGGCGAAGCTCCGAATATCCAGACTTTTTATGGCAGGGCTGACGATCTAGCTAAGTTAGAACGGTGGATCGTCGGCGATCGCTGTCATCTATTGGCAATTTGCGGGATGGGCGGCATTGGCAAAACGGCGCTGGCAGTAAAGTTAGTGGAAAATATTCGATCGCAGTTTGATTATTTTATTTGGCGATCGCTGCGGGGCGCACAACCAACTTCTCAATTGATTGCTGACCTTTTGCAATTTTTTAATGATTCTCAATCCACCCAAGCAGGTTGTAGTATTGCTGATTTGTTAGAAGTTTTGCGCCAAAAGCGTTGTTTAGTGGTGCTAGATGATTTTGAGGCGACGCTCCAAGATGGTGAATTGGTGGGAGCTTATCGCCAAGGCTGTGATATGCATTCCGAGTTATTGCAGCGAATCGGTTCTGAGCGACATCAAAGTTCAGTAATTTTGATTGGGCGCGAACAACCTAAAGAAATCTCTATGCATCAGGGAGAAGATCAACCGATTCGCTATTACAAAGTGAATGGATTGCAGCGTCAAGGTGCTTTTGAATTGTTAAGGGCGCGAGGTTTTACAGGTTCTGAAAATGGATTAGAAGCTTTAGTGCAGCAATATCGAGGCAATCCTTCGGCTTTACGAATTGTCGCTGGCACGATTCAAGAATTATTTAATGGCAATGTTTCCGAATTTCTCAAACAGACCGCCCTTGCCCTTGGGGATGTCTTACGCACATTGCTCTATCAACAGTTTGAGCGGCTCTCTAAGCTAGAAAAAGATGTGTTGTATTGGCTCGCAATCAAGCATCGTCCTGTTTCGCTCTCAACCTTGCGATCGGAAATGAATTTGCAAGCTTCTGGTTCAGAACTAATTGATGCGTTGGAATCATTGCGCTGGCGATCGCTAATTGAGAAGATTACCGAACAGGAAGAGGTAATGTTTTTGCTGGAGCCTGTGGTGCTGAAATATGTCAGCCGTAAATTTGTGGAGGAGGTCAGCAAAGAAATTTCGGCGATCGCCGCGCAACAAAATCTCAAATCGATTAATTTATTGCAAAGCCATGTCTTAGTCGAAGATCGCGCTCCTGACTCAATTCGGGCGATGCAGATTCGACTGATTCTCAAACCAATTAAGGATAAGTTAAAAAAAGCGATCGCCGCTAATAACATTGAACTTGAAGCTTTAAGAGAACTTCTGGCTAGTCATCAACCAACTCAACCGAGTGAGACAGTTGATACGATGGATGCGGCAAGTTATATCGAAGTTAATCTAGCCCTGATCGGTTTGTGGTGGTAAAGCCATGTAAATTGCTCTATGATTCTTAAGAATTGGGCTGTAAACTTAATCTAAACTTAATATTATAAATTGATTTACCGATTAATATATGAATTTTTACATGAAAATGAGTATTTGCAAAACATCTCAAGGTTATGGCTATTTGCTATTTGTGATGATGTCAAACTTGGCGATCGCTACCCCCGTCTTAGCTCAAAATACTTCTCAAAATATCTATTATGTAAATCCGCAAATAGGTCGCGATCGCCCCGAACAAGGTAGCAACATTGCGCCGTTTAAGACGATCGGCTATGCGATTAGTCGCACTAAATCTGAGCAGATGACCATAATTCAGTTAGCAAATGGAAGTTATAGCAGTACCACAGGGGAGCAGTTTCCAATTCGGTTGCGCCCCAATGTGACTCTACGCGGAAATGAAGCCACAAAAGGGAAAGAAGTCGCTATTTTGGGCGGAGGAACGCTATTAACCAGTTCAAAATTTACTCAAAATGTGGCGATCGCCATTGCCGATCGCGCTGAATTGCGGGGTGTGACCGTGACTAATCCTAGAGGTTACGGACTATGGATTGAGAATGCTAGCCCCGCGATCGCCAATAATACATTTCTCGATAATCAGCAAGATGGCGCATTAATTACAGGACGCTCAACGGCGATCGTCTCCGCCAATCAATTTTTTCGGAATGGCGCAAGTGGCATAGCGATCGAGGGGGGGGCAAGTCCTGATATTCGCCAAAATCTATTCCAACAAACCACTTATGGGATGAGTATTCGTCAAGAATCTGCTCCGCAAGTCACCGAAAATACCTTCACTCAAAATCAAAATGGCATCTTAATCCAAGCCAGTGCCAAACCAATTTTGCGCGGTAATGCCGTTATTAATAATCGTGATTATGGATTAACTATTTCTGACGAAGCGCGACCAGACTTGGGCAAAATCAATGACGATGGCAATAATATTTTTCAAGGAAATGGCACATTTGATATCCAAAATGTCAGCCGTGAGCGAGTTGTGGCGATCGGTAATCAATTGGATGTCAAGAGAGTGAAGGGTAATTTGCAATTGCTCAATGTGCGATCGCCATCCAATCAACAACTCAATCAAAAGACTGCTGCACCAAATTTTAATTCGCTTCCATCACTAGCTAGGGCTAATTCTCCAAATCAAGCAAATAGCCCTTTTTGGTACGAGCCTGTGAGTTCAATAGTTGTGAGAATCACTTCCAAAAGTCTAGATGCTCCTGCGCCAAATAAACTTGAAATCAGCCGTGATTTACCCCCTGTCAGGGCGTTTCCGCCTAGTGGTGAGCCTGTCAATCAGCCGATCCAAATTGCGCCGCGTGAAAATATCAGTATGACTCCCCAAATTCCGCCACGTTATCGGGTGGTTGTGCCTGTAGATTCTCCCAATGCGGTGGCGCAAGTGCGTCAAATTGTACCAAATTCATTTGCATCTCGACTCAATGGCGATCTAGTTGTCCAGATTGGAGCTTATAGCGATCGCCGTATTGCCGAGGTGCAAGTGTCACGACTAGCACAGCAAGGACTATCCGCAAGAATTGAGGCGATTAAGCCATAATTATGTCATTAACAAATTGGCAAATTGTAGAAACAGTTGAGCCACCGACTTGGTTAAGTGACAAGGTGGGCAAGTTTGCAGCGCAGCTACTTTGCCAAAGAGGTCTAGTTGAACCTGAACAAGTAGCCGCATTTTTATCCATAGAAGCCTATCAACCCACCAGTGCTTTTGCTTTCCCAGAAATGTCACAGGCGATCGCCCGTATTCAACAAGCATGGCAACAGGGAGAAACGATCGCTATTTGGGGAGATTTTGATGCGGATGGAATTACGGCGACATCGGTGTTATGGGAAGGATTGGGACAGTTTTTTGCTCAAGGCGATCGCTTGTTTTTTTATATTCCCGATCGCCTGAAAGAGTCTCATGGAATCTCGATTAGAGGTTTAGATGAGTTGCGATCGCAATGCATATCTTTAAATCAATCACCAGATCAATCACCAAACCAATCACTAAAATTAATCATCACCTGTGATACGGGTAGCAATAGTTTAGAAGCCATAAACTATGCCAATGAATTAGGAATTGATGTGATCATCACCGATCATCACACGTTGCCCGATGCGCGTCCGCCAGTTGTAGCGATTATTAATCCGCGCTACTTATCCGATGAGCATCCATTATTCCACTTGTCCGGCGTGGCAGTTGCTTATAAATTAATGGAAGCTCTATACGAAACTTTCCATCAAGTTCTGCCCGAAGTTCCACAACAGCCTATAGAAGATTTATTGGATTTGGTGGCGATCGGTTTGGTTGCCGATTTGGTGCAGCTTATGGGTGACTGTCGCTATCTTGCTCAAAAGGGAATTGAGGTATTGCGTCAGAAAAAACGCCTCGGTGTGCGCTTGCTATTGGAGCAATGTAAACGAGTTGGCGATCGCCCAATTGATATTAGTTTTGGAATTGCGCCGCGCATTAATGCAGTGAGCCGAATTTGGGGCGACGTGCGAAAATGTGTGGAACTGCTGACAACTCGCGATGAGAAGATTTGTAAGGCTTTAATTGAACAGACAGAATTAGCTAACGTTCAGCGTAAGGCTCTACAAGCAAAGGTATTTAAACAGGTCAAGGCAAAAATCGACCAAATCGATCTGTCAACTACAGGAATTATTGTGCTTGTCGATCCGCAGTGGTCGGTGGGTGTGTTGGGCTTAGTGGCTGGTCAAGTTGTGGCAGAATATGGTCGCCCGACGATTCTCTGTAACGTTGAAGATGGCATTGCTAAAGGCAGTGCGCGATCGCTTGAGGGTATCAATCTGTATGAACTGCTCAAAGGACAAGAACATCTATTATTGAGCTTTGGTGGACATCCCCTCGCGGGTGGTTTAAGTTTTAACTTTGAGAATTTATCGGTACTCATTGAGGCGATCGGTCAGAAGTTTTGGAGTCAATATGGACAATTGCAAACCAAGGCGATCGCTGTTGATTTGGAAGTAAAAATTTCTGATCTAACCAAAGAGTTATTTAACCAATTCAGGCAGTTAGATCCCTTTGGGATGGGCAATCCCTATCCGCGATTATTAGTAAAAGATTGTCTTTTTTCAGACATATCGAATGCCAATATTCGGACTCAGAAAGGACAGAAAGTTGAATATATCAAAACAGAATATACCTTGAGCGATCGCGATGGCAATCAGATCTATGGCGATTGGTGGGGACATTATCGCTATGAGTTGCCTGATACGGTTTGCGATGTGGTGATTGAACTGGTGGATAATGCTTTTCGCCGCCGTTATGATGCGCGGCTGATTGATTTTCATATCAAGAGTGGCATTCTTAGCGCCGATCGCCCACCCCTTGCGCCAACATCTATTAAAAGAGCCCATTTTGAGAATCTCCAAATCATTGATTGGCGTGGGCGTAATCCTTTTGATCTTGACCAAAATCTATCCACAACTATTTGCGATCGCTGCCCTCAAAGTTGGCAAGAGTTGAACAACATCATCGATTGCGCCCATCATTCTACCCAATCCCTCGCGCTGGTCTATCCCCATCCTGAACAAATAAATGGGGCGATCGCATGGCAAAACTTAGTTGGAATTGCTAAATATTTAAGTCGGACAGGTAAAGATATCAAGCGATCGCAATTAGTTGTGAAGTTAGGAATTGATGATCAAGAGGTATTGCAGATTGGGTTTGACGAGCTTCAACAATATGGTTTTGCGGTGCAATCTATTAATCAATCTATTAATAACAAACAAGAGCAAATAATCCGCATTAGTTCCATTCCGTCTCAGTTATCTACAAAAACAAAATACTTTATCCAAGCGGCAAATGAGCTAGCCTTTCAGCAACAGTTCTTTGATCGCCAGTTGGTCTTTAAATAACTTTTTCTTTGCTGGAGTTTATTTCTAACACAGAAATTGCTAGGAGTATTACATTTCTTTACGACATCCCAGTCGCAATTATCCGTCTAGTAGATTCGATGCAAAGGCTTCGTGATAAATTTAAGGAGTCATTGACAGCCAAGCAGATTTAGGCTTTGTTGATGATGCAGTTTTTGATGGAGGCTTCTCTGGCGCAGGCGATCGCCTTTTTTGCCATAATTGAAATGCGCGAGTTACATATTGTGATTTGTCCCAAAATTAAGGTGAAATACGATGACAGCCCAATTAGTTACACCAAGTTTTACCAGCAATATCCATAAATTTACAGTGCCTCAATATCACCTTATGCACGAAGCAGGTGTTTTTACTGAAGGCGATCGCTACGAATTAATCAACGGAGAAATTAGAGAAATGTCCCCGATTGGCATCAAGCACGCAGTTTGTGTAGCGCGATTGACTAAAAACTTTGAAAGAAAATTAGGCGATCGGACAATTATTTGGACACAAAATCCGATCCTCGTTAGCGATTATTCTCAGCCTCAACCAGATCTTGCCGTCCTCAAATGGCGCGATGATTTTTATGCTAGTGCCTTGCCAACACCAGATGATATTTTGTTGATTATCGAAGTTGCCGACAGCACGATCGCCTATGACCGTGCTGTAAAAAGTCCATTCTATGCAGCTAATGGCATTCCTGCAATGTGGCTCTTTGATGTGAATCAACAAATTATTGAAGGATATTCGCAACCTTCACCATCGGGCTATAAGAAAATGCAGCGCTATGAACAGGGTGACACTTTAGCGATTAATGCTTTTCCTGAAGTGATTTTTAATTGGGAAGCGCTGTTTTAAAAGTTTGATCTACGGTGAGATTCAGTTCAGAGAAAGTTTGTATAGCGGTTTTTAGATGAGTACGGTACGCGCATCAGATTCGTAAAACCAGCCAAATAGATTAGAAATTGATAGGGCATATCCAAACTTCTACGCCTGTGGAGAGTTCGATCTCGGTCAGCGAATTGCTTGGCAAAATTTGCAAAACAGGCAATCATAGAGTTTAATTTATATAAGAAGACTTAATCATCAGATTTGTAAATGAAAATATTTGTCTATCACACACCTGAGTTAGTTCCTGCTGAGGGTATCCCTGATTGCGCGATCGCTGTTGATATTTTGCGAGCAACCACCACGATCGCCACTGCACTTGCGGCTGGAGCCGAAGGAGTGCAAGTATTTTCCGACTTAGACGAATTAATGCGTGTCAGTGAAGCACATCCACCAGAGTTACGGATCAGAGTCGGAGAGCGCGGCGGTAAAACTGTCGAGGGTTGCGATCTGGGGAATTCGCCTTTTGACTTTACGCCCGCAGTCGTAAAGGGCAAACGGATTTTCATGAGTACCACCAACGGCACGCGATCGCTCCAAAAAATTCAAAACGCCAAAAGTGTTTTAGCCTGCGCGATGATCAATCTCGGCTCAGTATTAAAATATTTGCGAGAAACTAAACCTGAGACAGTGTGGATAGTTGGTTCGGGCTGGGAAGGCAGTTACTCCCTCGAAGATACGACCTGTGCAGGGGCGATCGCCTACAACCTTGAAAATGAAGCAGATTTTGGTAACGATGAAGCGATCGCCGCCGCCACGCTTTACAAAGCATGGAAAAATGAAGTTGAAGAGCTATTTTATCAAGCCAGTCATGGCAAACGTCTCTTAAACCTAAATGGCGCTGAAGACATTGCCTATTGCGCCAAAATTGATGTTGTCGATGTCTTGCCCAAACAATCTAGCGCAGGATTGCTAGTTGCTGGCTAGCCCAATACTAGCCCAATAACAAACAGAGAAAGGCGGCGCAAAGCGTCGCCTTTTCAATCAACCAAACTCAACACAAAAAACTTGATTAGGGTAATTTAACCGATTACCACAAGGCGGGAACTGGTGGAGATGATACTGCGGGTGGAGTTTCTACTCTAGGTATAGAAACCGCAGGCGCAGGTTCTTCAGGAGCCGAACAAGCATTAAAGCCTTCACTAAGCAAAGAGGAGCAGTAAGAACTTGGCAAATCACGGGTGCGAATAGTCGCATCACCGAGAGTTTGCAAGTCCATCATTTCCCGATTAATTGCTCGAAAAGCGGTTGCTTGACGTTCAATCCATTGATCCCTAAATGTGGTTTCAATGTAGGGATTGGGCAAGTTTGGATCAGAAGTCATGTCCAAAACTTTGTTCTGTACCTGAGGATAGGTAGCAGGAAAGTTTCTAGGAAATTGATCTTGATCGGTGAGCAGGGGATCGGCAAAGGCAACACCGCTAGCAAGCAGCGTCGATGCTGCAACTAGTGATGAAGCGAGCCACGAGAACCTAGTACTCATATAAATACACATCCTCACAGTTGAACGCTGACTAATGTAGCAGATCTAGTTGTGTATTGAACAATTTCGTTTTGAAACCTAAGAAGTAGAGAATAGCGCAAAGTGCTATTCTCTACTCTCCTGTAAACTTAAATACATAAACGCATCGGCAAAGTCAAAATTATGGAACATGTAAATCGCGAAAAATTATTAGCCCTATTTTGCCGCCTAGCTTACAAGAGCGGAGATTTCACTTTATCTTCTGGACAAAAAAGCACTTATTACATCAATGGTAAATTAGTGACCTTGCATCCCTTTGGCGGATTATGGACTGGACAAATTTTATTGTCAATGCTACCCGCAGGCACTGGCGCTGTCGCAGGATTGACCCTAGGTGCTGACCCGATTGTTAGTGCGGTCAGTGTGGTTTCAGCCTACCAAAATCAACCGATTCCCGCCTTAATCATTCGCAAGCAACCCAAAGGGCATGGCACAGCCGCATGGATTGAGGGAGCCGAGCTTGCGCCGAATACAAATGTGGTAGTACTTGAAGATGTAGTCACAACGGGGCAATCAGCATTATTTGCGGTGGAAAAGTTACGCGAAGCAGGTTATGTGGTGACGCATATATTTACTCTTGTCGATCGCCAACAGGGTGGGGCTGAGCTTTATGAAAAGCAAGGATTAGAGTTTGCCTCTGTGTTTAATATTGGCGAAATTCAGAACTATGCCAAAGAGATGAATTAGTTAAATCTGATTTTATCCAAGTTCACAAAAAATCATGGAAACTAAACCACCCCTCCCACCGTTTACTCTAGAAACAGCCAAAGCCAAAGTACAAGCTGCCGAAAATGCTTGGAATACTCGAGATCCCGATCGCGTAGCTCTTGCCTATACCCAAGATTCTGAATGGCGCAATCGCCATGAGTTTGTGAATGGACGCGATGAGATCAGAGAATTTCTCAAGCGCAAATGGGTGAGAGAACTAGACTATCGCTTGAGAAAAGAACTCTGGTGCTTTATGGATAATCGGATCGCGGTGCGCTTTGAGTATGAATATCATGACGAATCTGGCAACTGGTATCGCGCCTACGGTAACGAAAATTGGGAATTTGCTGAAAATGGATTGATGATGCGCCGCTTTGCTAGCATTAACGATCTTGCTATCCCAGAAAGCGATCGCAAATTTCGCTGGGAACGTAATTAAATCGTGGTTAAATCAACCAAAAACGAATGCTGACCCAAAGCGTCAGCATTCGTAGCGATCGCTAGCGATCGTGAATAGGCTTATATGTCACATCATGCAATCCTGTATACACCTGTGTCGGACGGAAAAGACGATTATCCGAAAGCTGCTCCTTCCAATGGGCTAGCCAACCAGGTACACGGGCGATCGCGAAAATAGTCGTAAACAGATTACTAGGAATGCCCAGCTTTTTGTAAACCAATCCTGAATAAAAATCCACGTTAGGATGAATACCTTTACTGGCTAACTTTTCATAGGCTTGCTTTTCTAGTTCTAGAGCAATGTCATAGTAAGGATCATGACCAAACTTATCAAATAATTTGTGAACCAATCCTTGTAAAACGATCGCCCGTGGATCTTTGACCTTATAAATGCGATGCCCAAAGCCCATGATCTTCTCTTTGCGCTCAATTTTACGCTCCAGATAAGCGGTCACATTTTCTACCGAGCCAATTTGTTCGAGCATGATCATCACTTCCTCATTTGCGCCACCATGTAAGGGACCAGCCAAAGTCCCGATCGCCGAAGTAATCACGGCGTAAGGATCGGTAAGCGTAGAAGCAGTGACCAAAGCGGCAAAGGTGGACGCATTGACCGTATGTTCTGCATGAAGGGTCAAACATACATCAAAAATATAGGCAGCCAGAGGATCAGGAACCTGCTCACTCAGCATATAGAGAAAATTGGAAGCATAGTCCAAATCATCACGCGGCATCACAGGATCATTGCCTTGGCGCATCTGATGAAATGCAGCCACCATAGTTGGCACTTTCGCCAGCAGCCTTAACGTAGCTTGATAGATATAGTCTACATCATGAAAATTACCTAAAGGATAAAACATCCCTAAAGCGGCAACACTGGTTTGGAGTGCATCCATCGGATGAGCATTATCAGGAAATGATTTGATCATGTCGCGAATGCGATATTTGATTCTGCGTCTATGGGTAACATTGTTTTCAAATTCTTTTAGCTCAGAAGCTTTTGGTAACTCGCCGAAGATTAGTAAGTAACTGGTTTCAAGGAAATTACTATGTTTGCAAAGCTCCTCAATACGGATACCCCGATATTCGAGCAAACCTGATTGACCATCAACATAACTTATGTTGGACTGGGTGGCCGGAACTCCTTCTAAACCAGGCTTATATTCTCCGATCGCCATATATTAGCTACCTTACAAGATTAATTTTGTTGATTTGTTAATTATTTTATCGCTATCTACGCCCGTGATTGTACATGTGTAACAATCCACAAAATAAAGGGGGCGCGATGCGTCCCCTTTATTTTGTTATGACTTTATGCTGAAATTATTGAAAAGGATTATTACCTTGTTTTCCGAATAGAGAAGCTTCACCCTTGAGCATAGCCTTGCCGAGGTTAAAGGCTGCCCATAGAACGACCAAGACGACGGGGCCTAGTACGATGAATACTCTTAAATCCATATATTTATACCGATTAAATAGAAATTACTTTTAGGTTTTATTATGACAGCAAATCTGAAAGTTAAAACTCCAAAAGTAGAGAAAAGTCCAAAGGTTTTTTCTCTACTTTTGGGGTTTTGTCTCACCAGTTCGTGATATATGTCTTGTGTCTAAATTTGATTTTTTATGGAATACTGGCAAGCTTTCGTTTTGGGTATTGTGCAAGGATTAACTGAATTTTTGCCGATCAGTAGTTCGGCGCATCTTAAGGTTGCCCATGAGATTTTTGGACAGCATAATACTGGCTTATCATTTGATGCGGTAATTCAACTCGGCAGTATTGTCGCGGTGGTGAGCTATTTCTGGAAAGATCTGAGTAACATTACGCTTGGCACGATTGAGGCTGTACAGAAAAAACAGTACAAATCACAAGAGTTTAAACTGGCTGTAGCGATCGCCCTAGGGACAATTCCCATTTTATTTGGGGGATTGCTAATCAAAATCTTCGCTAAAGATTCTTACGACAATTCGCCTCTACGGAGTTTATTCGCGATCGCGATCGCCTCAATTGTGATGTCGAGTTTATTGGCGCTTGCAGAAATCTTGGGTAAACGGGAAGAGCAGGAGAAGCGTCATTTTCAGAGAGTGCGAGTGATTGATGGCATATTGATGGGCTTAGCACAGACAATGGCGCTGATCCCCGGAGTATCGCGATCGGGGTCAACCTTGACCGCAGGTTTATTTCTCGGTTTAGATCGGGTTGCCGCCACGCGATTTTCATTTTTGTTAGGCATTCCTGCCATCACGATCGCAGGTTTAGTCGAATTACTTAGTATTTTCAAAAAAGGCTTTGGAGATGTTGAGATCGCTCAGTTAGCGATCGGGTTATTCTCATCCATAATTTTTTCTTATTTAGCGATCGCATGGCTGCTCAAATTTTTTCAAACCCACACAACATGGGTATTTGTCGGCTATCGACTAATATTCGGCGCATTACTATTAACCAGCCTAGGACTAGGCTGGCTCAAATAAATAAGTTAAATTTGTGCAACCATCTCAACAGTTAGGGTTTCAGGGTGTGGCTGGGTTGCATGAGGGACAAATCTGGATGAGTGATGATTTTAACGAGCCTTTACCAGATGAGTTTTGGTTAGGGGATGATGATTAGGCTTGCATCTGCTGAGTCCGTTGAGCGATCGCTGTATAATCAAGCAAGGAAAGTTTTTCGAGGCTTTATATTATTAGTTAATTGGTAAAGTGAATGGAAACTCAAGCGTTGAAAGTTTTAATCAAAGAAAGTGTTAGAGAAGTTTTACGAGAGGAGCGTCTTTTGCTTTGTCAAGTGCTTATGCCCTATGTGAGTGATGACGAGCAAGCAGAAATGGATGCTGATTTTGGCTCTCCATCTGACTATGACGATGATGAAGTGGTTGATATGACAAGTTGGGTGAAATATGGCGGTCAAGTTTCGCAAGCAAGCAGTTAAGTTTTTTGCAAAAAGCTAGCGCTGAAGATGCTGCTAAAATCTAAGATGCATTGAGACAGCTTGTTGTTACGGTTGAAGAGCAGGGGATTATTCTGTTTAATGATTTAGATATCAAGAAGATGAAGGGAGAATGGGAAGGTTTTTATCGGCTTCGGGTTGGGAAAAATAGGGTTGTTTTTGGCGACATCTTCGTACTAATTGGTTCCGCAAAAGATACAATCAAAATCATTGGCGATATTGTCGAAACCACATCAAACCTTGTTAAATGGGATCTAGTGTCATGATACAAACAATCAAGCAAATCAAAATTAGCGAAATAGTCGAAGCAATTCAACGCATGGGAGTTAATCAAGACACTCTCATAAATATGACTATTGAAACTATGGAAGAAGATATCCTGACCGTCTTTAATCGAATTGGCAAAGAAGCTCAAGCTAAAGGATTAACTGAAGAAATCTTAGAAGAGCTACTAGCCGATGAATCCTAAATTTATTGTCATTGACACTAATGCTCTAATTAGTGCAGTTCTTAGCCCTAATGGAATTGCCTATCAATCCTTTGCCAAAGCAAGACAGCATTTCATCTTGACACAGACTAACGACACTTATCAGGAAATATCTGAGCGTATTTACAAGACTAAATTTGATAAATATATTTCTAATCAGAGAAGAGAAGAATTTTTAACAAGCATCAGAAATTTTAGTCAATTTATACAGACAACCACAAAAATTAACGATTGTCGAGATGCCGATGACAATAAATTTTTAGAATTAGCGCAAGACTCCAATGCCCAATTTTTAATCACTGGAGACAAAGACTTGCTAACCCTAACCTCTCAACCAAAATATCAAAACCTCATCATTAGTCCTAGAGATTTTCTAGATCTTGACCTATCCAAGCTCTAAACCTTTGTAAAGAATGAGATTGATTGCGATCTTTAGGGGTTGAGCATTTGCGCCACTATTTCTCAACTCTCTACCAAAACTCGATCCGCAAATGCTCAACCCTCTCCGCTATAACTGATAATTTGTCCCTGCGTTGCGAGTTTAGGGCAGAGTATTCTCAAATGAAGATAGTCTAAAAATTCATGGATTTCTGTTGGTATGCTCTGCCCCTACATGAGGATCATCGCAGCTAACATTTAAAATGGGAATGGGACTGAAAGCACATCACCAAAGCTATAGGTTGTCATAGGCGGCATCTTCGGGGTTATCCCATATTTTGGCAAAACTGGCTTCTGAGATTTTAGTGGAGGTGATTACTAGGGCTTGAGAAGGGTTTGGGCTTTGATAGAGAAGGTCGATAAAGTTTTCTAATTCGGCAATTTTATCGAATGGAAGCTTGCGGATTTTTTCTAGTATTCTCTGTTCAGATTTGACATCGAATTGAATTGTGTTTGCTTGCATAGTTATGTACCTAAACTACAGTGTGATTATATCGCAGGGCTTTTATTTGGGTTTGTTGTTATAGCGCGAAGATCGCAAAATCCTTAAACTTGGATAATCGCAAAGCTATCCCGATCGCTAATCCGATAAAACAAAAAATCTGAGTCAATGGTGAGAATTTGTCGATAACCTGTTTTTTCTGCGGTTAATACTAGAGTTGCATCTGCTAAGTCCATTGGGCGATCGCAATATTGTTCCATTAACGCAAACAGTCGGCTGTAGTCAATTTCTTGAATTTCATGGACTGTCAGCATTTTATTTAAAAGAAGTTGTGCCAACTGCTTTTGCATCTGCCAACCGCCACGATGGAGGGCGAGATACATGGCCTCGGTGAGTCATGACCATGTTGTGATGAAGGGTTTTTCTAAACGCATGACTGCGTTTTTGTAGGCTTTATGTTGAGGTTGAGTGCGATCGACTAAGCACAGCAATACTCCCGCATCACAGATGATCATAGCTCTAGCCCCTGTTTGCGATATTTGTGGATTAGGAGTTGTTGGTAGTCACTCTCTGGTTCAGACGGAACTGTTTCTATTTGCTCTACGGCTTCAAACCATTGGGTCCATGTTTCTGTGATGCTTTGACTATCTGTATGTTTGTTGGCATTAGGCAGAGGTAATTCATCTTTAATTATCAGTGCTGTATTGGTTTGAATGTCTGCAATTTGAGTTTGATGTTTGTGGATGACAAAATCAATGAAGTCGGTTATTTCTTGCAGAAGTGGTTCTGAAAGTTGCTGTAATTTGGCAATGGTTGTTTCTCGAATAGTCATAAAAACCACCGTTTTTAGTCTGTAAAGATTAAGTTCATTTTGCCATCTTACTTCTTAACGCATTCCCAATATTTATCTTTTTTTATTGGATTTGGGCATATCTCTTTTATATTCTCTATACTGATACCTGTAGTTCTAAAATACTCAATCTCAGAAAGGATGATATTGCGAAAAGTTGTAGCTTCTTGAACAGCAGAGAAATAACCTACTGTAGTTACAAACCATCCATTAATCTTAAATCGTTCAACCGTTAGTCTGTTGCTCAATGCCAATCGCTGAATCCGATTTACTTCATTTTCTGATTCACTTAATGTTTCGTCACTGCTTAATTGAATTAAGAAAGGTTTATTTGAAGGATAAGGAGATATAGTAGCCTGAACAACATTAGGCAAACGAGGATACAAAAATTGCCGAGAGCTGTTGTATAAATAGTTAGCTAACAAAATAGTAACAATTGTCAAAATTATCAATAAATAAAATAGAACTTTCTTCTTCACACTTCTTTCTTTGCTGTTTTTTGATAGTAATTCTCCTACTAATTTATCTTCTAATTCTTTTAAGCTATCAATCTGTCCTTTTTGTTCTTCTGATTGCAGAACTTGATCGTTATCTTGCCTAACTTTTGAATTTTGTTCGCTTTTACCAAGAACTTCATTTTCTATCTCAGCTACATCCTCACGACGTAATCCCCAAATTTTTAATAAATCTTGCAACTCAGACTGTGAATCGACACTTAATGGGTATTGATTTTTAATAGCTTTTGAAAATTCATCTCGATATCGCTGTAAATTTTTTAATCGCTCCTGAAATGGACGTAAAACCTCGATTTCTATTTCCTTTGCAACTTCCAAAGGCAAGTTTAATTGATTTTGTTGTGTGTCTAAAATCATCCGTCCAGTCGATGAAATACTACCGCGACTACTATATTTTGCAACCAGTCTACGATATCTCAACTTAGGATCTGTAACCTTTGCTTTCGCTAATACCATATCCAAACCCGTGAATTCTTTGAGTATAATTAATTTTGGAGTCATGCTAGGCGCAGTCTCCCGAACTTTACTTGTTGCGTACTCATGCAACTCCAGCATAGAAATTTTGCCATCTTCATCGCGATCGCCCGCCCCCGTCTCGATCCCCTCTATCAAATAACGAGTATAAAGCGATAGATCCGAACCCTGCTGTTCAAAGGAATATTGCGTAGAACTAGAAGAAGTCAACACCACCCGACCTTCAGCCCCTAACTGTCCCTGCAAATCAACCGATCCATCATCCTTAGACTGCAAAGATGGATCGAAAGCACCACTAAAACAACAGTCCAAAATAATCGCTTGTCGCTTCGCACGGCTGTTATTCATCACCTCATGCACAAACCTTGCAGGAACCGCCGTAGACCGAATCAGATCGCCCTTTGCTGATTTTCTGGTAATTCGAGTCGCAAAATATAAATTATTACTATCATCCTTAATCCCATGCCCCGAAAAGAACAGCAGCACAAAATCATCCTTGCTACGACCTGAAAATAAAGTCTCAACCTCATATTGCATGGCTTGAGGTTCAGGGTTAGTCAAAATTTTCACCTCATCAAAGTCACCCATCTCTGAGTCCTTGAGGATGCGCTCCAAAGCCACAACATCCTTCACTGCCGCAGGTAAAGGGTTTAACCCCACCGCGTACTCACTAACCCCAATCAACAATGCAACCTTAGCCATGACTTTTTCCTTAAATTACATTTCTAGCCCTGCCACGAACAAGCGGCTTAAGCCCCTTGTCTGCTCAAGTTATTGGAGTCAAAAAGTCTTGAGCCGCCTTAATCGCAAATTCTAGTTCTTCACGGCTATTTGCCTTCACCGACAACTTTTTACCATTGCCCTCAACCGTAAACTCGATCGCCTTACCACCAAGGCGATCGCCTAGAAAACCCAAAAGCTTTTTCGCATTAGCCACAGTCGCCTCAGCCATCAGCAACCCTACCAAAAAGCCGCCATCTGATTTATTACCCTTGGGCGGATTTGGGTCAATAACGCGATTTACCTCATCGACTTCATCGACTTGCTTCAACTCAGAAATAAGGTTTTGCGCTTGTTCGTCAAGTTTTTCTGAGTCAAGATCGGGATCGTTAAAGGCGATCGTAAATGTAATGTTGGAGTTAGAAGCCATAGGGGACTCAGTGAGTTATTTATTTTTTTCGCTAATTCCCACAAATCATATCATTTAGCATCTTTAAATTTTTGATTCTTACCATAACAACTGAATGATCGTATCGACTCAGCGCAGTTAATTCTCTATGGCGGTTTACGAACTCGAACCAAATTCGGTCAAATCAATTAAAGCGAGTTCCAATAGCGCTCCTAAGATTGCGGTAAATGAGGTTGCCGTACCGAGTCCTTTGCTTGCTGAGGAGGGACATGATCGCGAAAAAGAGATTAATAAAGCGACAAAGCTCGATCTACAGACTAAATCTGGTTGGCGTGATCAAATCTGGTAAAGTTCCGACAATTTTTGCAGAAGCCGCGATTGATCCGAAATTGATTGCGGCGATCGCGAAAGAAACGAAGGACTGGGCGGCAAATATGCACCATTTATATTGCAAGCCAAATAAATTAGCCCAAAAATTAATGAGAATAACTTGCATTTAAACTACGCTATCTGTTATTCTTTGTTTCATCCTAATTAGGATTTAATATCATTAGTGTACTCATGAATTTTAGATGATTCTTGGTCAGGGTTGCGTTTTAGGGAGTGCAAGATTTTTGTTGCATTTAGCCATAAATTCTTTCTGTTTATAGCTTACATGATTTTATTTTACTTTGCTTTGCTAGATCTTATTTAGAGCTAGTTAAGGATTTGTTGTTTAAAATAGCCAACTAGAACGCAGATCTATATTGATAATCCTAATTATTGAGGCACACTTTTTATTTCAATATTAAGAATAATTATGAATAGTATAAAGCTTGAATGTCAGACAAAAAAATGAAAAAAATCCATTACTTCGTCATCGCCGCGATCGCCTTAGTCTTCGTTTGGACTGGCTCCTTAGCCGCGCAAACTAGTGCATACAATTCTCAAGTAAACAATGGCGTGGCTTATTTTCGTCAACGCGCTAGTGAGCAGCTTCCTTTAGTGCAGACTCTGGTGTCAGCTCTGAGAAGTGGCGATTTAGAACGCGCCAAAACTGCTTATACGAACTCTCGTCCACCCTATGAAGAGATTGAAGTGTATGCAGCTAGTTTTGAGAAAGAAGATACGGACATAGATTCGCGTCCCTATGCGATCGCAGGTGGCGAAACCTCTCCCGAATATAAAGGTTTTCACCGCATCGAAGCTTTGATTTATCGTGATGGTGACTTGAATGCAGCCATCCCTTACGGAGAAGAATTGGTTGCTAGTGTCAAGTCTTTGATTGGCAAACTCAACGATCCCCAAAATTTTAATGCGGCGCTAAATTTTAAGGGAATGCTCAGTTTGGCAAATGAAGTTCCATCTAAAAAGATTTCTAGCGAAGAGGAAACTTGGTCAGATCAGAGCTTGCTAATCTTCAAGCACAACTGGATCGGTATTCACAGCCAATTCACTCCTTACAAAATAGCTCTAAATAAAGATATTGCGACTGAAGTAGAAACTGCTTATCAAGATTGCCTGAAAACAGTTGCACCATTTTTCCGTTCGGGAGAAGTCGCTGCCACGCCTTACAGTCAGGTTTCTGTGACCGATCGCGCTGCGATTGTGCGCGCTAGTTATCGCTATCGCGATGCGTTGCTTAAGGCAAAAACTGCCTTAAAAATTCCCGATGTTGCTTAATGCACACTGAAGCGATCGCTGTGGCGATCGCTCTAGTTTATTTTCAAGATTAATTCATTTATTTCAGTTGAGGAGTGTTAATGAGGACTATCAAATTGTTGGCAACTAATTCTAAAAATATTGCACCTGATATCGCACCTAAAAGATGCAATCAGATGCAAATCTATTTTGCGAAGGCGATCGCTGTTTCTGTTTTAGGAATCTTCGCCAATACTTGCGTCAATACTACTGATGCGATCGCTCAATCAGTTTCAAATTCAAAAAGTTCGCTCCCACCAACTCAAGATGTTATCGGACAGAATGTGACATCGGTTTCGCAACTCAGCGATGTACGTCCGACCGACTGGGCTTTTACGGCTCTGCAATCTTTAGTCGAGCGCTATGGCTGTATTGCAGGCTATCGCGATCGCACTTTTCGCGGCAAACAATCCACTAGTCGCTATGAATTTGCGGCTGGCTTGAATGCTTGCATGGACAAAATAAATGAGATTATCGCCGCAGGCTTAGCTGATAAAGTCAGCAAACAAGACCTCGCCACCTTGCAGAAGCTTCAAGAAGAATTTGTGGCGGAGTTATCTACCCTGCGCGGTCGAGTAGATGCACTTGAGGCCAAAACGGCTAAATTGGAAGTTCAGCAGTTCTCGACTACTACAAAGCTGGAAGGTCAGGCGCTCATCTCTGTCTCGGCTAGCGGTTCTGGAACTGGCGAGTTATTGAGTCCTTCAGGCGCTCTCACAGGCAATGCTGGCAGAGCAAATACTACCGTAATTAGTCGTGTGCGCCTAGATTTTAATACCAGTTTTACGGGTGAAGATCTTTTATTGACCCGTTTGGAAGTTGGAAATGGTGGAACCAATCTGAGCAATTCTTTAGATGGCGGCAACGATATTTTTTCTGGCTTTACAGGATTTGCTAATAGTTCCAAATTTGATTATAGCGAGGCAGGATCGACAGCCCAGCTTAACCGCTTGCGTTACGACTTCCCAATTGGCAAAGATATTCGAGCTTCTATTGGAGCGGCGATGTCTCTTAATGATCATTTAGATGCGAATAGTTTTGCCAACGACGAATCTGTAGATTTCGGCATTGGGATGTTTATCAACAATCCGCTAATTTTGCCTGTCAATGATGGTGCGGGTGGGGCGATCGCATGGAATATTAGCGGCGGTGCTTTTACCTTCAGAGCGGGATATGTTGCCGCTAATTCCAATAGCCCGATCGCCGATACAGTTGCTATCAATGGCTCTGTCAATCAAGGATTATTTGGCGATCCCTATCAAGGCACACTCGAATTAGAATTTGCGCCCAAAAATGCTGAAGCAGAATCTCCCTTTGCCATCAAATTGCAGTACACCCGCGCCTCGGTGAATAATCTCAATTACAACACGGGCGGAGTGAATCTAGAATGGGCTTTCAATAAAAAAATGGCTGTATTTGGGCGCTATGGATTTGGCAGTATCAGTAACCGTGGTAATGCGATCGCCTTAGCAATTCCCAATTATACGAGTTCAACTAACGACTCCCTCAGTCCACAAACTTGGTCAGCAGGTTTTGCTTTCCCAGATTTGTTTAAAGAAGGATCAATGGCAGCGATCGCCATCGGGCAGCCCTTTGTCGAAAGCAATGTCGGTAATGCCACGCAGACAAATGTTGAGCTATTCTATCGCTTCCCCATCTCTAATAACATCAGCATCACTCCCGATGTACAGTTCATCTTCAATCCCAATAACAATAGTAGTAATGGCACAATTACGGTTGGCTCATTGAGAACCGTATTTACTTTTTAACTGTCGCCCTATACTCGTCCGCGAGCTAGGGCTGGGAGTCGTCACATTTTGTACTAAACTAAAGCAGCCGCCCAAAAAACTTCTTATGCAACTCAATCGGATCATTGCTCTCGTCTTAGTCGCCGTTTGCTTCATCTCCGCCACATTTGGCATCCAGCGTCGCCAAATAGACGAGTCGTTAAACTTCAAGAAAGTACTTGATCGCGATCGCCTCGAATTAGTTTCCCTAGATGGGGCGATTACGGGAGCGCGGGCTTCAGGCTCAGGAGCGATGGGAGTGCGCGATCGTCTCCGTGAACTAATTGAAGATGATACTGTCAAAGGAGTTTTGCTATCGATCAATAGCCCCGGTGGAACTGTTGGCGCAAGTAAAGAATTATATGAAGCGGTCAAAGACTTAAGCGCCAAAAAGCCCGTTGTGGTGAGTATGCTCGATCAAGCTACCAGTGGCGGCTATTATGCGGCAAGTCCAGCAACTAAGATTTATGCGAATGCTGGCACATTAACGGGCAGTATCGGCGTGATTTTGAATGGATTTAATGCCAAAGAATTACTAGATCGGATTGGAATTAAATCCCAAATAATTAAGACTGGTCCTTACAAGGATATTTTTTCCCCATTTCGTGAGCTAGCAGAGCCAGAGCGTCAGCTTTTGCAAGAACTCTTACAAAGTACCTACCAAGAATTTGTTGGTGATGTATCTAAGGGGCGTAATTTGGATCTAGAAGTTGTTCGGAAACTGGCAGACGGGCGAATTTATACAGGGCGGCAAGCTAAAGACAATAAGTTAGTTGATGCTTTAGGAACTCTCGATCAGGCGATCGCCGATTTGCGCGGTTTGTCAAGGAAAAAGTTCAATTTGTCCGAAGACAAAGAATTACCGATTCGCAAATCTAATACTTCTTTTGAGCGCTTATTAGATCAATTACTCAATCAAGCAAATATAAATATTGCTTTGCCATTTTTTGATGTTATGGGTAGTGGGCAAATTTCTGGGGCGATCGCCGATAAGCTAACCTCAAAGTTAGCGGGAAATAATATGCAATCAGGAAATTTTGATCCGCCGATTTTATTAATGCCAAGTTGGTTTAATTAGCGTAAAGTCCTAAAACATGAGGCGCGCGCGCCTCATGTTTCGGTTCTGGTTTTATATTTAATTGCGCCTAGCTACTTAGCAGTTTAGTGATTTCGGCGATCGTCACAGGATCATTAGATAAACTTGGCACATCAACAACAATCAGATAGCCATCAACCTTACCTTTACCCGCCGTATTTAGAGCATTAAGAATTCTTGGCATATCCGCTTTTAGTAAAGTGCCTTTTTTATCATAAATTTCGATCGCAGATAGGCATCCGAGCGTAGCATTCCAATCAAAGTTTTTGGCACTGACAACTGTAGACTTATTCTGAAAAAAGTCGATCGCCGCACCACTGCCATGAATCCTAAATAGCGATCGCCCCACGCTACCCGCCCAATAAGTTTGTTGAATCGGCAGATACGATCGCCACGATGGAGGCAAAAGGGCTTGATAAGCTGCTAGATTACCTGTAAATTTCCCCTTCTGATTTGGTAAAAAAGCGTTAACTCCATCCTCAAAAGGCACAAACAAATTCACCAGTGAAAATTGTCCATAGGCGTGAAACACTTCATCATCAGGCTGTAACGAAATTCCTTCCATTCGATAAATACCCTGCGGAGTCCGACCATTAGTAAAAGCCCAATCGAGATTACGCAACGACTGAAGTAATAACGATGCTGACCAAAATTGCTGATTCTGTTTAATAAATTTACCATTGCGATCTTTGAGCAATGCCAAACATAAAACGTCACGATTGGGGCGACACAAAACATATAAATGGCTCTGCTGTGGTGCGACTTGCCATTTCAATAAGTCGGCAAGATTGGGGATTGGGGATATGTTCTCACCCACCTGAATATCATTGAGCGTAGTTCGCAGTTGGACATCTTGCGCCCATTTTGGAAAGCGTTGCTGAACTTTAAGAACTAATTTTGAGATTTCAGGAGAGTTCTTCTCTTGATTTGCCACCTTTGATAAAGCCGACAGCGACAATGCCACCCATTGCGAGTCATTGCTATAGCTAATTGTCCGTAAAAAATATGGTCTGAGTTTGCCATAAACATTAGATTTAAGCGTATAAAGCTGCATACCGACTTGCATGGCTGTATCAATAATGCCCTTTTGTGGATCAGACAAGTTGGGGGCTGTGGTCATTCCCAAAATATTTTCTAAAGCCCGCACTACATAGTCTTTTTCAGGAGCTAAAACTCCGATCGCCCACAGTGAATCCTGCCAATGGGTAGCATTGGTTTCAGTTACAGGATATTTTTGAAGATTAAATCTACTAGGATCTGCTTTTTGCTGTTGTTCCAGTATTTGAGCCTTCCTAGCTGATTCAGTTGCTTTGGGTTGAGAAGCTCGTATCGGTGGGGTCTGAGCTTTAATTGGTGGTGATGCCGTGAGATAAAAGGCGATCGCCACCAAGAAACTAGAAAATAATTGATACATGTATCTTGCAAAAAAATGGGTAAAGCAGAAATTGCTTTACCCATTCTAGTATGGAGCTAAGCGGATTCGAACCGCTGACCCCCTCAATGCCATTGAGGTGCGCTACCAACTGCGCTATAGCCCCTAAAATTACTTGCTAATTTATTAGCTTAACTATAATCGCGCAAATTGGTATTAATGTCAAACGCGATCGGCAAATTCAATAATATTAAGTAATTTTTAGATTACGTCCGCAAAAGTACGTTCCATTTTGCGGAAGTACCAAATACCACTCCAAAGCAACAGGAATACAAAGGCAAGAGACAAGCCAAAACCTGGTAAGTAAAGCGTTGATTCGCCTCCTAAAATAGCCCATCTAAAACCGTCTATCACACCTACCATTGGGTTGATCGAATAAAGCAATCTCCATTGCTCAGGCACAATGTTGCTACTGAAACCAACTGGCGATATGTATAAACCAAACTGAACGACAAATGGCACGATAAAACGAAAATCTCGGTACTGAACCGTCAAGGCGGCTAGCCATAAACCGGCTCCCATAGAGGCTGCACAAGATATTAAGATAAACAAAGGCAATGTTAAAATACGCCAGTCGGGTACGAAGTTGTACCATGCCATGAGTCCGAGCAAAATTATGCCAGAGATCATGAAATCGACAAAGCTGACGATGATGGCACTTGTTGGCACAATCAAGCGGGGAAAGTAAACTTTAGAGATCAAATTAGCGTTGCCAATTAGGCTATTACTGCACTCACTTAAAGCATTAGAGAAAAACTGCCAAGGCAACATCCCCGCAAATACAAGAATTGGGTAAGGTACGGTTGATTGGGCTTTTAGGTTCGCCAAATTACCAAAAACCACAGTAAATACCACCATGGTTAGAAATGGTCTAATTAAAGCCCAAATAATACCGATCGCGGTTTGCTTATAACGAACCAAAATATCGCGCCAAGCCAGAAAATAAAATAGCTCTCGATATCGCCATAAATCTTTCCAATACTGGCTTTCGGTTCGACCTGCCTCGATCACAAGTTCTTTTTGGGCGGCGATATTTTGATCGGTCATAATTTGTAATTTACAATTTCGCTTTAGTTTCTTTCTGACAGGACTGCGGGACGGCTTCGCCGCCCCACCAATTCTGGTTTTATATTGGTGAATTTAAAACTGTTTTAGAAATCTTAAATCACTCGTAAATAGACGGCGAATATCATCAATTTTATGTAAAACCATGGCAACTCGATCTACGCCAAACCCCCAAGCAAATCCTGTAACTAGTTCAGGATCATAGCCGACCGCCTTGAATACATTGGGATCAACCATGCCACAGCCACCGAGTTCTAGCCATCGTCCATTCCACATCACATCGACTTCAGCCGATGGCTCAGTAAATGGGAAATAACTAGGGCGAAAGCGAATTGGACATTCACCTAATAATTCTTCAATAAAGGTTTTGACTGTGCCTTTGAGATCGCCAAACGTCAGCCCTTCTTCCACGGCAAGAAGTTCAATTTGATGAAAAATTGGTGAGTGGGTGGCATCAATGTCATCTTTGCGATAAACCCGCCCAGGACAAGCAATTCTTAATGGTGGTTCGTTTTCTTCCATGTAACGAATTTGAACCGAGGAAGTTTGCGATCGCAATAGCTTTCCGTCACTCAAATATAAGGTATCTGCCATGTCACGCGCAGGATGGTCGGCGGGAGTATTGAGGGCTTCAAAGTTATAGTAATCAGTCTCAATCTCAGGGCCTTGAGCGACAGTGAAACCCATGCCCACCAAAATATCTAGCATATGGTCAATTGTGCTTTGAATGGGGTGCATTCGACCTTGGTGCGATCGCAATATACCTGGCATGGTCACATCAAGGGTTTCTAATTCCAATCGATGGAGAATTACTGATTGTTGAATTGCAACTTTGCGATCTTCTAGTTGAGTTTGAAGGGCTTGCTTAATTTGATTGGCGATCGCCCCAACTTGAGGGCGTTCTTCAATAGATAGTTTACCCATTAACCCAAGAATCTGCGAAAGAGTCCCCTTCTTCCCTAAATACTCAACTCTGAGACACTCTAATTCTTCAGGCGTTTGCACATCATTGACTGATCTTGTTGCCAGTTCTGCCAGAGATTGCAATTGAGCTTTTAGGCTCTCTAAATCCGTTGCCATCAACGTTTCCCGTTTATTTATAAAGAGTTTTTCTATGACAACTCTAGCATCTAAAGGTTCAAACAACAAAAGCCTCGCCATGCGAAGCTTTTGTTGTTTGGAGTTATAAGGCTATTTGCCAGCACTAGCCAAGAAAGCCATCGGATCGATCGCCCCGCCGCCATTTGGACGGATTTCAAAGTGAAGGTGAGGACCAGTACTAAATCCAGTACTACCCATTGCGCCAATGGTTTGACCTTGGCTCACAGTTTGACCTTCTTTGACATAGAGTTCATTCATGTGGGCATATCTAGTAATTGTGCCATCAGCATGACGGATATCGATCATGTTGCCATAACCGCCATCATTCCAAGTCGCATAGTCAACTACGCCTGAAGCAGCAGCCAAAATCGGAGTGCCAATAGGAGCCGCAATGTCAATACCTCCATGCAGCCTGCCCCAACGCCAACCGTAGCCAGAGGTAAACACGCCATCCGCAGGCCAAATAAACCCAGTTGAGAGTCCATAATCTTGAACATCTGGTAAGTAGGCGCTAGCCATTAGTTGTGGCAACTGCGGGGCGATTCCAGAACGATCGCTCGGATTGGCGATCGCCTTACGACTAGCATCAAAATTGCGATCGGGATTTAAAGAAGAACTTAAATTAGCCGCAGCGATTTTAGTCGCTTCTAGCTTGCGAGCTTCTTCAGCCTTACGCGCCGCTTCTCTGATTTCGGCATCTCGAACTTTCACATTTAGCTGATCGACTTCAGACTCTAGGCGCTTAACTTCTAAAGAAGTAATTCTCGATTCAGGCTCAGGCAATAGCGCAACTTGATTAGGTTTCCCGTTTGTTGATGTTTGCTGCTCTACAGACTCTAAAGCAGGAACTCTAGGTGCAAGATTTATCGCCAATTTTGCGGGGATTTGAACATTTGGTTCAGCCGCAGGTTGGGCGACTACAGATGCAGGTTGCGAGTTAGTATTGCTGCTTTGTTCGATCGCCTTATTTGCCGGAATACTAGGCGCGAAGACTGCGGCAACAGGTAATGCTGGCTCAGCTATGGGCTGATTTAGAGCTTGAGCAGGGCTAACTTTTGATTCGGTGATAAGAGCCGCAGGAATTTGAGGAATCGACAAAGCCGCCGCTATTTTAGCTGGGAGCATTAACTTCGGCTCAGCTACGGGTTGAGAAGAACTTGATTCGAGCGGGGTTGGGCGAGTAAGACTATACTGCTCGGCGGCGATCGGCGCAGGAATCAACGGCGTTGCAATCGATCGCGCAGGCAAATTAAGTACACTTGAAGATACAGGCGAATTTTTACTTGCATTTAACCCAGTATTTAATCCACCGAAATTACCCAACAGTTGATCAGGGGCAAAGGGGAAAAGTGCAACGGCGACCTTAATAGCTGGTTCAGCCGCGATCGGTAAATTTGGTTGAATCGCGGTTGCCTTTGCTTGCAAACTCGTTGATTGCTCTAGAGCAGGTGAACTTGGCAGATTTGCAGATGCTTCAGTTCCAGCTAACTGCATCAATCCCTCCCAAGGTGATACCCGATTAGCCAAGGCAACTTTAGTCACCGAATTTTTTGGCAATATCATCGGAGTCGCTGCGGTAACTCGCACTGATTGACCATCACTAACGGGTGATGGCACTTGCTTAGATGGCTTTTCATTATTAGAAGCCGCGATCGTCTGGAAGACGGGTAAATTACGCTCTTGAGGCAGTCTCAATTCTTGATTGAGTTCTAACCACTGAGGATTTTCTAGCTTATTTGCTTCAATAATCGACTTTTGAGTAATACCGTTGCGGCGGGCTATTGTCTCAATTGTGTCGCCATTTTGAACACGATAAGAAACGTATTTAGGCTGCTTATCGATCGCATTTTCGGCGACATTGGGTTTGGGCTTTGTGCTAGCCAAAGTAGCTGTAGGTAATGTTTTTTTGCCATCCAACTCTTGCAAACGCTGTACTAAGCGCTCTTTCTCTGCAAGAAGCTGTCTTTTGACATGTCCTTCCTTAACTTGCATAAGCGTGGCTACGCTTCCTGGAATTACCAGAGGTTGATCGATCGCCAAAAAGTCGCCAGAGGCTAGGGAAGTAAACTTAATAATTTCGGCTTTAGGAACATTGTAATAGCTAGAAATAGCTTCAAGGGTGTCACCCGACTTAACCTTGTGAACTAATCCATTCACAGGCGGAATCATCAATTTCATGCCAGTTTGTAAGTCGGTATTGGCACTGATACTGTTAGATGCGGCGATCGCGGCGGCATCGACTTGATAAACTTGAGTTAGTTTCCATAAAGTTTCATCTTCGCGAACTTCATGGACAATTACGCCTTGGGCATTGTCCCATACCCCTGAAGCGATCGCGGTTCGAGCCATTTCATACTTGCGATCTTGATTTTGAGCCATCACATCCGTCAGAGTTCGAGACGATGTAGCAACGGGCGTGGCTTTTAGATTGTTATTAGCTGATTGATGGTTAACCAGCACCCCCACAGTTGCAGCGGATAGGGCAAAACCTAATACTGCAAGCGATCGACGTACCTTCGATGAGGATACCTTTTGACCAAATGTCAGGGAAACATTGGTTGTCAGATTCTCGTCCTTGGAAGATATCTTTTTCAAAAAACTGCCTCCTCTAAAACTAGCTGCGCTCCTATTAAATCAAGTTAAATCAAGTGTGAGAACATGACGAACTGCTTGAATAAACTTACGCAAAAACATCAGTTTACCAATGTCGGTTAGGAGCAATTACAAATCTTAAGGTACATTGATCTTTTCCTTAAAACAAGTTCATAGTGAACAGCCAAAAAGACACTCTTATGCATTAAAAGCTGTTATCTCTCTGGATGCACATATATGTTTGTTTTGTCAACAACCGATTCGGTAAAATAATTCCACAAAATCTATAGAAATCTAATTTGGAAAGATGTATGCCAAAAGATAGTTTTTACTTAAAACCCCAGTTTTTACTTGATCGTATTTTTGTTGCTACAAGGTCATTTTGCTTGATTAGCGAACATTGAGCTAACCCTTATTTATTTGGATAGCAAGGGACAAGATTATCGCTTTAGATAGAACTAATCTTCTAATTAATCTGTTTTACTCTCATTTACTGTGTCTGAGAGGGTAAATCATGCCTTGTATTTATGTAACTTTTCTTTAACAATTTGCAGTAAATAATTTATAAACTGCCCCAAAGTTAAAAGGTGGAAATCAAATAATAAGAGCGGCGCGGCGCATATCTCTACATTCTTCGATAAATGGGTATACACAATCACACTGTGTACATCAATAGCTTAAAATTACTCTCAAAATGCGTTATAAAAAAGATTTCGTATACTTTTTTGTTTGTAAGACGCGCAGCTCTTAGCGCTGCTAATCTTAAATTTCAAGCGCTATTGGCTAATTTAAAAGAATTTTTATAAAAAGATTAGGAAAAAAAGATCTATGAGCATTGGATATCTCGCGCTGGTCTTACACGCTCATCTGCCTTATGTGCGCCACCCCGAAAGCGACTATGTGCTTGAGGAAGAATGGCTATATGAGGCAATCACCGAGACTTATATTCCCCTGATCAAAGTCTATGAGGGACTCAGACGAGATGGAATTAATTTTAAAATAACTATGAGCATGACACCGCCTTTGGTGTCGATGTTGCGCGATCCACTTTTGCAAGAACGTTATGACAAGCACCTTGCCCAGTTGCAACAACTAGTTGAGCTTGAGGTAATTCGGAATGAACATAATGGTCATCTCAAGTATCTTGCTGAATACTATGTCAAAGAATTTGCGGAAACTCGCGAACTTTGGGAAAGATATAGTGGCGATCTGGTAACTGCATTTAAGCAATTTCAAGATACCAATAATTTGGAGATTATTACCTGTGGGGCAACTCATGGTTATCTGCCATTGATGAAAATGTACCCAGAAGCAGTGTGGGCGCAACTAGAAGTCGCGGTTGAGCATTATACCCAAGAGTTTGGACGCGCTCCCAATGGCATTTGGTTGCCAGAATGCGCCTATTATGACGGCTTAGAGCGAATGCTTGCCGATGTGGGGCTACGTTATTTCTTAACTGATGGGCATGGACTTTTGTATGGTCAGCCCCGCCCTCGCTTTGGGACTTATGCCCCTGTGTTCACAGAGACGGGTGTGGCAGCCTTTGCGCGTGATCATGAGTCATCTCAGCAAGTGTGGTCGTCAAAAGTTGGCTATCCGGGCGATCCTGCCTATCGTGAATTTTATAAGGATTTGGGATGGGAGGCGGATTATGAGTATATTAAGCCGTTTATCATGCCTAATGGTCAGCGCAAGAATACTGGCATCAAATATCACCGCATTACAGGGCGTGATTATGGCTTAGATGCTAAGCAGCTTTACGATCCTTATTGGGCTAAAGAGAAGGCTGCTGAAAATGCGACTAATTTTATGCAAAATCGGGAGACTCAAGTTAAGTATCTCCATGACATGATGGGTCGCCCACCTCTGGTGGTGTCTCCCTATGATGCGGAGTTGTTTGGTCACTGGTGGTATGAGGGTCCTTGGTTTATTGATTTCTTGATTCGTAAGTCACATTATGATCAAAACACTTATGAGATGACTCATCTGGCGGACTATCTGCGTGACAACCCCACTCAACAGGTATCACGTCCTGCTCAGTCAAGTTGGGGTTACAAGGGCTTTCATGAATATTGGCTAAATGAGACAAATGCTTGGGTTTATCAGCATTTGCATAAAGGGGCTGAACGGATGATTCATTTGTCGTATCGTGAACCTGCTGATGAATTGGAGTGGCGAGCGCTAAATCAAGCGGCGCGGGAGTTACTTTTAGCCCAGTCGTCTGATTGGGCGTTTATTATGCGAACTGGCACGATGGTTCCCTATGCCATGAGACGGACACGATCGCATTTGATGCGATTGGAGAAGCTGTTTGAAGATATTGAGTCGGGGCAGATTGATGCTGGTTGGCTAGAGAAGGTGGAATATATGGACAATATATTCCCTGATATCAATTACAGGACTTATCGACCGCTTACTGCGGCTTAACGTGTAGTCTCTTAGGAGACGCGAAGCGTCTCCTAACTAGCTGATTGACTGACAAATCTCCCCAAAAAGCGGGCAGGATGCCCGCGCTACAAGGATTTTATATTCGTAGGTCAGGCATGTTGCCTGACAAGGATTTCAAACACTTTTGTCAGTCGATCAGCTGTCAGTCGATCAGCCTAACTAGATGGCTAAATCAAAAATTAATGAGTAAATACACTTAGCCAACAAAAGTTAATAGTTTATCGGATATACTTCAATGAACTTTTAGCCGAGTTTGTGTTGAGCCAAGTTTGATGTGAGGAGGATAAGGCGATCGCTTCTATAACTAATTTAACTAACGAAATTACAACCACAAATCTACAGTCTATGCAGCAATCAATGACGAATATTGTTGAGCCAATCGAATTAACTACGCTCGAATCTTCTCAGATACGACAACTTGAAGCAAATGCTCCTGTCCTCCGCATCATTGGCAAAGCACCTTTATCTGGTCATGTGCCGATTAGCGGCGCAAAAAATTCGATTCTGGCGCTGATGGCTGGGACACTTTTATCGTCTGAAGGCTGCCGTATTCGCAATGTCCCTAACCTCGCTGATGTGCAGCGTATGAGCGACATTCTGGAAACTCTCGGCGTAAAAATTTCTCGCAATGGCGATGTTCTCGATCTTGATACTAGCAACTTGACTACAAACTCGGCTCCTTACGAATTGGTCAGCAAGATGAGAGCTAGTTTCTTCGCTCTTGGTTCATTATTGGCAAGGCTGGGATCGGCGAGAATGCCTCTCCCCGGTGGCTGTGCGATCGGGGCGCGTCCAGTGGAATTACACGTTCGTGGTTTGCAGGCGTTGGGGGCTGATGTGCAGATCGAGCATGGCATCGTCCAAGCTCACGCGAGGAGTCGTAATGGACGTTTACAAGGTGCAAAGATTTATTTGGATTGCCCTAGTGTTGGTGCGACTGAGACTTTGATGATGGCGGCGACGCTTGCTGAAGGTCAAACTATTATTGAGAATGCGGCTCAGGAGCCTGAAGTCATCGATCTTGCCGATCTTTGTATTGCTATGGGTGCAAAGATTAGAGGTGCTGGCACAAATACGATCGTTATTGATGGTGTGGAAAAGCTCCATTTTGCTGATTTTACGGCTATTCCCGATCGCATTGAAGCGGCGACTTTTATGGTGGCGGCGGCGATTACGCGATCGACTTTATCGATGTCGCCTGTGATTCCCGCGCACCTTACGGCGGCGATTTCTAAGTTACAAGATATTGGGGTCAAGGTTCGGATCGATTCCCCAGATACGATTACGGTGATTGGTGGCGATCGCTATCGGGCTGTTGATATTGAAACTTTGCCTTACCCCGGCTTCCCAACTGATATGCAGGCGCAGTTTATGGCTTTGTTGACCATCTGTGAAGGTAATGGCGTTGTCACTGAAACTGTGTTTGAAAATCGTTTACAGCACGTTGCCGAATTGAATCGCATGGGTGCAAATATCCGTCTCAAAAACAATGTCGCGGTGGTGACAGGCGTGCCACAGTTGTCGGGTGCGCCTGTGATGGCGACAGATTTACGCGCTTCAGCCGCCCTAGTGATCGCCGCCCTTGCCGCCGAGGGTGAAACCACAGTTATGGGCTTGCATCACCTCGATCGCGGTTACGATCGCATTGAAGAAAAGTTGCGTAATGTTGGCGCAAAGCTATATCGCACCAGTGAGACTGTTGCCGTATAAAGAGCCACTAAAGACGCGGCTGTGCCGCGTCTTTACTAAAACAAGAATGGCGAAAGTTATATTTATCGAATTGAAAATTGCATGACAGAGCTTTGCGCGATCGCCCTTGGTAGTAACTTGAGCAGTAAAGTGGGTGATTCCCAAAAAATTGTCCGAGCGGCGATCGCGCAACTCGCTACCCATTGCGAAATTGATGTAGTTTGCGTTTCGCGTTGGTATCGCACTAAAGCGATCACGCTTCCAAATTCGGCATCGCAGCCTGATTATATAAATGGCTGTGCGATTTTAAAAACTAGTCTTAATCCGTTTCAGCTTTTGCAAGTGCTTTTTGATACTGAGCAAATGTTTGGGCGCGAACGCCGCGAACGTTGGGGTGCAAGAACTTTAGATCTTGATTTGCTGCTTTATGGCGATCGCCTAATTAATACGCCAGAATTAGTGCTGCCACATCCCAGTATGGGCGATCGGGCTTTTGTGTTATTACCCCTCGCTGAGATTGCCGCCGATTGGGTACATCCTGTATATGGGGTGGCGATCGCCACCCTCGCCAAAAATCTCCCTGATTTAGAAATTGTGATATTGGAAGATGCGGTAATCAAACAAGTCTCTAAGATTTTGGAGGGCTAAACAGGGACAAGCCTTTGTTTAGTTTGGTGACGAATGGTAGTAGTTTTGTATTTTTGAAATTAGTCCAGCAGGATCAGCCCAAATATGCCAAGTCCAAGGAGTTTATTTTGGATCAGGATGATGGTTTGGGGCTGACATTGCAAATCTTGAAAAAATTAGCGGCGATCGCCTCTAGCTAACGATTACAATTTTGGTTGTTCATAACATTAAAAATTGGTTCGTAAAATCATGGCAGAAATTAAGTTTGCGATCGAAGGTGAAGGAGCTATTGAAGCCACTGAGGATTTGCTGGCTTTAGAAGGAATTGAAGGCTCCTATGCTGTGGATGAAGAGGTTCAGCGTGAAGGTGTGATTGCCACGATCGCTTCAATTGTGGGTATTGTGTCTGGGGCTTTGGCGGTTGCCGAACAAATTCGTAAGTGGTATCAGGAATATAGGGCTGGGAAGTCGGGCAAAAAGATTGCCAAGGTGTTGATTGTCGGTCGTAATGGCGATCGCCTCTTGCTAGAAAATGCGACAATCGAACAAATTCGTAGAGTTTTAGAGAGTTGATTTTATGACTCAAGTAATTACTAAGTTGTCTCTTTACGATCGCGATCAGTATCTATGGCTTGAAGAGGCGATCGCTAAGTTGCGGGTACAGGATTTTCAGGGCTTGGATTTGGTTCATTTAATTGAGGAGTTGGAGATTGTGGCGGGTCGCGATCGGGCGGAGATTGAAAGCCGTTTAGGAGTGTTGTTGGCACATTTACTGAAGCGGTTGTATATCCAGAGTGAATATGACTATCGCGGTTGGGAAATTACGATTCGAGAACAGCGCCGCCATTTGAAAATTGCTTTGCAACAGTCGCCGAGTTTGAAACGTTTTTTTGTGGAGGCTTTCGATTGCGCTTGGCAAGATGCTCTAATTGAAGTGCGCGAAGATTATCCGCAAGTTTCGTTTCCCGACCGATGGCAGTTTAGCCAAGACGTTGATATTTTGCTTACGGTCAAATTTTGGGAGTAGTTTGTGCAAGTTCTTTATATCGAGTTGCATCCTAGCAGTGAGACTAAGGTTGAGTTGCGGTATCAAAATCTGCATAGTCAGGGCTATGAAAAGCAGATCTTGCGGATTAGTGATATTGAGGATGCGATCGCTTTAGCAGAACGAGACATTTATGTGTCTATGCCCGATCCTGTGGCGATCGGGAAGAAATTGTTTGGCTGGTTGGATGGGGATGGGCGGTGGTTGAGTCGTGCTTTGGCGGATTGTAACGAGGAGTTGTTGGTATTGGCGATCGCTAATCTTGCGAAGTTACCGCATTTGCCTTGGGAGGTGCTGCACGATCGCGAGGGATTTTTGATCGATCGCACTTATCCTAAAGTTGTAACCGTGCGCTGGACTAAGGGAGAAGTGGTGGCAAATGAGCCTGCCGATCGCCCTTTGCGGGTAATGTTTATGGCGACCGATCCGGTAGAGCCGCGCTTGAATTTTGAGGGGGAAGAGGGGCGGATCTTGGATGCGACTCGTGGGGAAGTATTTAACTCAATACAATTAGCTACGAAGCTAAAACATTCATACGGCGAAGAAAGTCTCGACTATCCGCATCAATATTGTTTGGTTGAAGGTATTGATTAAGAAAAGCGTTAATCTTTTCTGGCGCATTAGCTTCTGGCTCTAATTTCCTAAGTACAGTCATAGCTCCTCGCCAATCTTTAGTCTGCCAAGCATAGTTCAAAGCAACAAAACTGCTACTAACTTTGTATATTGGACTTAAACGTATTGCCTCTAAATATAATTTCTTTGAATTTAGTTTTTCCCGCCAGAGTAAAGTCACGTTACCAAATAGTAAGCTTGTTGCAAAAGCATCTGCTTCTGTTCGTTCTGCATCACTTAATTCGTCGCTAAACAATTCATCTACTAAAATTCCATTTTGTAAATGTCCACAAGCAATGCGACCTAGTTCATGAGCTAAACAAAACGATAGCAAAGTCTCACTTTTTTGAGTGACTGAACCGATGACGATTATGGGATTATTTTGATACATTGCTACCATTCCTCCAAAGCTGGACATTCCTTTAATTTTCTTTTGAACATAAATACTAGGATGAACTACTGGAATACCATGTTCCCAACAAAAATAAATTAATCCATCTAAATCTATACATGGTCTTCTTTTAAGAATCCAGTCACGAATTAATTGAGGGTTATTAGATACAGGAATATAATTTTTTAAAGTTAGCCGAGAAATACGTTTAGCTATACTTATAGAAATTCTTACAAAAATAATAGTATCATTTATACTTCTTTGAAGTTTATAACTTAAATTAGGGATTTCTTTAAATAGAAACAAAGATTCTTCTGAAGCAAAATCAATGTTTAACTGTAATGTATCGGAGATCGAAATTATCAGATTATGTAAGTTATGTATAGAACTATTATCATTCTCTAATGCGCTTTTCCACCAATTAGGAAAAATGAATTTTTCAACAAAAGAACTTGGCAATCCTATTATCTCTAAACTTTTAAAGATAGTATTAATGTCTATGAGCGGACTTACGTCTTCAAATATTAAAGGCTCTTCACAAAACTCTTTAAGCCATTTACCTTCAACATCATCAAAATAGAGGTTAACTCTATCTACACCATAATCTTGCCAATCTTGCTGATATTGACGGACAGCCAAAAGAGCATCCTTTGCTTTCTGAATAGGATCGTTACTAGTATTGGGTGTAAAAATGTTATTGATAGTAGTCATGGCTTTGTCCGCGCTACGCCTTATCTGAACTATAGCAATCAGGTGGCAAACTGTCCATATGTCGAAGGATTGTCCCTGATATTCTTTGAGCTACATTATTTGTGGGCATTGGATTGTAACTAATCAATAAGCCTCGTTTGATTTTCCAGTGTTTTAGTGTATCTTCCCAAGCATTTTTCTTTTTAGGTAAATATTTTTGAGCAAGAGTTGTAATCTGAACCAACAAAGCAGTATTAGTTAATCCCATCACTAACAAATCAGTCGCCATCGACAAGTCAAGTGGATACTTCCACAAACAACTACATCCAAGTTTTTTGATTTCCAAGGAAATTGCCCTGATTATCTGCATATCATCTCCGCTAAAGTTGCCTGCCATCAGCTCCTTTTTCCAAATATCTAATTTTGGATCTGGCTCATCAAACCATAGGGGAAATAACACGTCAAACCAATACTGCTCAGCAGGAGACATTTTTATATCTATGTATAATTGTTTCTTTTCCTCTGGTGTCAAAGTCTGTAATACTAGCCAAGAGTTAGCATCTAAAATTATTTCTGAAAGAAAATCAACAACAGATATTTTTTGATTTATCTCTTTGTCGGTCTTATTTTTTATCCATCTCAGTAAATTACTCAATCTTACTGCCAGAGACGGTTTAACAGTATTTGCTTGAGCAATTAATGCTCTCAGTTGTAATCGAATCTCTGTTGCACTTTGCCTTTGTGATATCACAGAATAATGGAATCCGTTAATTTTTAGTAAATCTTGATTATGATAACCTAGAACTCACCTTTTCACTATGCCCAACAGGGACAGGTAAACCAAGCGATCGCACTCTATCAGCAGTCCGTAGATATCGAAGAAAGCATCGGTAACGTGGAGGGTAAGCTAATCGGCATTTAAGTTGCAATATTATAATTATTGCCTTTATTTTTTATTTTGCGATTCCACTTAATTATTAGCTCACCTTCATTTAATAACTTATTTAGAAGCTCCTTAAGCTCATCAGTAGATTTAAACAGGC